>JBBTWP010000007.1:0-33390 GCA_038062675.1 Patescibacteria group bacterium | reverse complement strand
CAAGCCCATGTACTTGAGTTAATACATCGACAGTGAGTTTATCTAAACCAACTTTATGAATCAACTTAACTATCTTCTTTGAAAGTTCTAGGACATTTAAATCCTTAATACCTGAACCAAGTAGTATCGCAATAAGTTCATAGTCGGCAAGTTTGCCCACACCATATTTTTGAAGTTTCTCGCGCGGTAAATCAATTTTCGGAAGTGACTTAATTTTCATTGCAGATTTAATTCAATCCTTAGTATAACCCCAATCATTTTTAAAAACAAAAATGTTAATTGTAAAAATCTCTATCAACGAAGACGACTTCATTAAGCAACCTCAAAATTTGCTCGACAACATAGACTTAAACACTGTATCAATGCGAGAGCAGACTACAAAGAAGGTTAAAAGGTTTTAAAAATTGAGCAGATGCTTCTTGGGAGCAAAACGCCTGTAGCCATCAAAGATATTGATGTTAGGAATTATGCAAAGTTCGTTCTGTAAGAAGGGACTGTTGACGAAAAACGTGAGTTTTTGAGATGTTTGATGAGCGAAATTGTTTTAAATAATAAAAATATCACTCTCAAAAACTCTTGACTTGGTTTATTGAAAAGGGTCAAAAAATGCTAAAATAGTGGTCATGTCGAGAACATTAACGGACAAACAGCTTTACCCACCCAAAGACGAGAACGAATTTCAAATCTTCGCTCTTGATTTTTTTCGTGAGCGTTGGAGTGATCCTAAAGCTAATCAAAACGGAATAAAAGGTAGCACTCAAAATGGGGTTGATGTTTTTGGTCTCCCGAAAGACGAAAAAGGATATTCAGGTGTTCAGTGTAAATTGAAAGATCGGCAAAAAAGTGTAAAGCTTGTTGCTAACGATACACTGGGTTCAAAAGATGATATTTACTTCGAAATTGAAAAAGCCAAAACTTTCAAACCAACACTTAAAGAATTTATCATTGTTACCACAGCCAGTAGAGATACTAAAATACAAGCGATAGAAAGAGAAATTAATCTCAAACATAAAAAGGAGGGGTTGTTTGGATTTCAAATAATGTTTTGGGAAGATTTTGTCGACGCAATTCCAGACATGCCTCTTTTCAGAACAAAGTGGTATCCATACCATTTTGGAACCATGAGTAATCCTTCTTCTGTGAGTGCAAAGCAAAATATTAAAAACCAAAATACCCAGCTACTCGAAGGTAGTGTCTCGGGTGGCAATCAGATAAGTGTTCAAGGTGATAATAATAGTATTGTTATCAACCAAGAAAATTCCGACGACGATAGAGTTCACCACGCAAAAGTAGATACAGCTAAAAAATTCCTAGAATCAAATAATCCAGTAAAAGCTATAGCTGAACTGGAATCTTTACAAAAAGAAATTTGGAGCCAATGTGACGAAATAATCAAATTCAGGATATTAGCTAACCTAGGCGTTGGTTATGGTCAAATTGGACAAATTGATAAAATGGCAAAGTTCTTTATAGAAGCCCTGCAATATAATCCGAACGATGAAAAAGCACTATTGAATGCCGCAATAGGTAACTTGTTAATAGGAGAAAAGGTAGAAGCTTCAAAAGAAATAAAGGAAGTTATAGATAAAAATCCTCAAAGTGGGCGTGGGTATTCCCTTAAAATTGAATCTGAACTAGATAGTTTCAAAAAGGTTGAGGATATTCTTGCCTTAATACCGAAGAGTTTGCATGAGGATTTTGATGTTGCTCATGCTATCAGCCGATTTGCAAAACAAAATGAGTCATACAATTTAGACGAGGCAGAAAAATGGCTTCGGGTAGCACTTAAAGCTAAACCTAAAGATGATGAAACCCAGGCTGCCCTAGCAGAAGTTTTACTTCAAGAAGTAATTGATGATCCCATGGTAGTTTTTGCTCAGCACATAGATGAAAAAAACAAAAACAAACTTAAAGAATCTATAAAACTTTTTACAGAAGCATGGGAGCAAATAGAGAATTCTGAGCTTAAAAAATATAAAACTTCTATCTTAATAAATCGATCAATGGCTAAAGGTCTGACTGATCGTAAAGAAGCGATGAATGATATTGACCTTGCGATCAAAGTAGATCCGGAAAACATAAACGTTGTTAGATCAAAAGCTAGCATGTTATTTGAATTGGGTAAAAAAGAAGAAGCTGTTAAATGGCTAGAGGATAATACAAAAGCTCTCGAAACTGACCATTCGTTAACCTTTATGCTTGCAGGAATGCTTCGTGATACTGGTCAAAAAAATAA
Organism: Patescibacteria group bacterium; assembly: GCA_038062675.1. Classification (GTDB taxonomy): domain Bacteria; phylum Patescibacteriota; class Minisyncoccia; order Phycocordibacterales; family UBA1550; genus UBA1550. The sequence continues at coordinate 31,154 of JBBTWP010000007.1, read as the reverse complement.
GGCAATTTCGGTTTTGAATGAGCTAATAAAAAAACCCAATGGTGAGACAGAGGGTCATGATGCAAAACGGCTACTAATTCAGTTATATTTGGATCAAAAAGAATATGACAAAGCAAAAGAAGTTGTCTCTCAACTCCCTGATACTCCTAAACTTAAGATTCTTACTCTATTGGAGACATCACGAATTAAATTTGCAGAAGGTCTAGAATCTGAATCAATTGAAGACCTTTTAGAGGCAAGGAAGATTTCTAGTGTTGATACTCCTAAACGACAAAAACTCGAATTAGCAAATGTTCTTTACTCTAGTAAAAAATTTACAGAATCAGCTGAACTTTTTGAAGATCTCATTAATGAAATGGGTGATGACGATATAACGAAAAGATTTATTAATTCTTTGTATCAAGATGGACAATATAAAAAAGCATTAGAGAAAATAAATCTGCTTAAATTAAAAATTGGCTTGAATAAGTATATTGTCGAAGTTGAAGCGTCAATTTATGACGACATAGGAGATCCAGTAAAATCAGAAAAAGTATGCAGTGAATATCTTGAAAAAAGCAAAGAGGATAAGGAGATTAGAATCAGGTTAGGTGTGACAAAGCTACGATTAGGAAAAGATGAAGAAGAAATTTTAGAAACCTTAAAGCCAATACAAACCATAGATGGATTAAGTTTCGAATATGCAAGTCAGCTTGCTAGATTATATAAAGATATTGGAGAAGGATTAAAATCATTAGATTTAGCCTATGAAATTAGAAGGTCTTTCCACTCCATTCCAGAAGCTCATTTATATTATATGGGTATCTTTCTTGCTCGAGAAAAAGAGAACCAATCTTATTTTGAAAAAGATATTTGTGAAGTTAATACTGTTGTTAAGTATAAAAATAGTATGGGGGTAGAAGACTTATTTATATTTGAAGATCGAGAAAATGCAGATATGCGTTTACATGAGGTTAATAAAGAAAACGAACTTTATCAGAAATTTTCAGGTAAAAAGATTGGAGACGAAATTGAGATTAATCCAATAAGCAAAGAAAAAATAACAATGAGTCAGATACAAAGTAAATATGTTTATGCTTTCCAGGAGGTAATGTCGAAATACAATACTATGTTTCCAGGTGCGCAAGGACTCGTTGGTTTTACTTTTGACTCATCAACACCAGAAAAGCAATCTGAAAGTGTCAAAAAAATGCTTGATCAAGTTGCCGGTGCTAGTAAGCAAATATTCGCCGTAGAAGAATTTTATAACAAAGGTCAACTGACTATCGGTGCGTTTGCAGGTATTTTAGAGAAAAATCCTATTGAAATTTTTAGTGGATTAATGGCTACTCAAACTGCGAAACTTCGAGTTGCACTAGGAACAACAATTGAACTTAAAGAGTCTACCGAATATCTTCGTTCGGTTACAGATCCTAAAATTCTTATTGATATAACAAGTTTAATATCTATTAAAGGTATTGACGTCGCGGATAAAGTAGTGCAAAAATATGGAAAACTTGGAATTACTCAATCAACTATTGATTTAATATTTGAAATCATTGCTAAAAATAAGGGAGTAGGATCTAAGGGATACATGAATATTGCAAAAGAAGGTGAAAATTTCACCAGAGAAGAATTTTCTGCAGAAAAAGTTGCTGATAGAATTACTCATTTTGAGGATTTAAAAAAGTGGATTTCTGACAACTGCGAGGTTATCGCTATTCCTCCTGAAGCTGTAGGTAATCCTAAGAAAAGAAGAGAAACAGAGTATTTACTAGGAAAATCTTTTTCTGATACTTTGATAATTGCTTCTCAAGGGAAACATGTTTTCTATACCGACGACGAAAGATTACGTTCTTATGCAAAAAGCGAATATGGAATTGGAGGCGTATGGACGCAACTTGTAATAAATGAGTTGTTAAAAGAAAAAATTCTCAATGAAGATGAGTGTAATTTAGCTACGGTTAAAATGGTTAATTCTAACTATTTCTACACGATGATTAATAATCGTGTAGTTTTCAGAGCTGGCAGAGAGGCAAAATGGGATATTGCCAATCCTATGTTTGTTAAAATGATCGACTTATTAAGTGAGGATAATACAGATTATATTTCGGGTGGATCTGTAGCAGTTGAGTTTTTCTATCTTTTATGGGGGGATAGTTCTATCCCAGATGAAAATAAGAAAAAAATAACTTCTTACACTATTTCCGTTCTTACAAGAAAACGGGAAAGCAAGATTGATATTCTAGCAAACCTAAAAAAATTAATTGAGAAATTTTTCATCACCAAACCTTTTATTAAGGAAGAAATTATATCAATTATTGAAAATTCACTAACTCCTAATTAAAGGAAAATATTAGGAATTTTTACCCTTCTCGGGCTAGCCCGAGAACCTATGACTCCTACACCTCTCGTGCTAGCACGATATGGTGACCCTACCGGGAATCGAACCCGGATTTAAGGCTTGAGAAGCCTCCGTCCTAACCGTTAGACGATAGGGCCATAATGTGAACCCCTATTTTATAGCACAAATTGTTCAATAATGAAAGACCTAGATTGACTAGCGCTTAAATTAGTTTAAGATAAAAACAGATGTAATCCCAAAGCGAGGGTTCTCAACATGTTAGCTTTTTTCAGAAAAAGAAAGCCTCTGTACCAATCAGGGTCAATTGTCTACATCAACGAACTAACATTGCACCAAGTAGCAAGGTGGCTAGACGACATACCCCTCGACCCACTTACTCACCGTAGGATAATGCTGGTCAAAAATGTACAATCGGATCGTCCACGTGGTTCACCCAAAAAACAATTTTTTTATAGTGGAGTTATCCTCGAAATTTGCGGGAAAGATATCAAATTTGAAGGTCAGATATCTTGCGTTGCAGAAGACTCGATTACTCCAATAAGAAATTTGTCGTAGGCATAACAATTGAAAACCCGTGCCGCAAGGCGCGGGTTTTTTTATATTCATGCCGGCGACTATTCCTTTGCCATCCACTCTTCTTCTTGGCGGACCAAAAGTGTTTCTGCGTCTTCAGGATGTGCCATAATCTCCAAAACCGCGCGTTCCATGCGCATAGATTGCGAGCCTTTCACGAGCACAATATCACCACTGCCTAGAACACCTTCAAGGTATTTTCCCGCCGCTTTTGCATCATCAAACTCAATGATGTTCTTTTCGCTCATATCTTTTGAGAGTGCTCCCTCAGCAAGGTATTTTGCGCGCGGACCCACCACCAGAACATAGTCTGCAATACCCCCCGCTTGCGCACCAAGCTTTCGATGTTCCTCAAGCGCAAACTTTCCCAGTTCGAGCATATCTCCCAAAACGACGATCTTCTTCCCTTTTGTTTTGATCTTTTTCAACACATCAAGCGCGACCTCTGCGGCAATGGGTGAAGAGTTGTAGGAATCGTCAATAATGGTCGTTTCTTTGATTCCTTGGATGATTTTCATGCGCCCCGGAGGATTCTCGTGCTCGCTCAAAGCAAGGGTCATATCGACAATATTCTGTTTGAGATATGCTCCTACTGCAAGTGCTGCCAAAGAGCTGTAAACCTGCTGAACACCCAAAGCTCCGGAAATCAACACAGGAAACACATTGCCGTCGTATTCAAGCTTGAATGTTGTGCCGATTGGTTGTCCGTTCTTGTAGACTGTCTTTACGTTTGTCCCGCGAAACATTGCTTCTTTTGCCAGTCCATAAGTAATTGATTTTGCTTTTGTTTTTTCTCGCGCAGCGAGGATTTTTTCATCGTCGGCATTCACAATAAGCATCCCCGAGGATTTGAGTGCTTTTACCATCTGCATCTTCTCTTCAAAGACTTCTGCTGGAGATTTAAAAAATTCCACATGCACAGGGACTGAACCAAACCGCGTCAACACAACCACATCGGGGATTATGTTCTGCATAGTTTTCTTGATATCGCCCGGCTTCCCCACACCCACCTCAAGCACAAGCCATTTAGGATAATGTTCGCGCGTCACCAACAGAAGTGCGCCCTTTAAAATATTTTTTATCCAGAGCAGTGGGTTGGACCATGCGTTGTCGCAGCCCAAAACTGTAAGAGGTACACCAATCTCACTATTAAAACTTTTTGCACTCTTGCGCGCAATCAGCGTCTTTTCAATGACGGTAAAAATAGCATCTTTAGTAGAAGTCTTGCCAACACTCCCTCCCACTACAATAATTCGGGGCTTGTACTTGAGAAGCACCATGCGGGTTTCCCATGCCAAGATGGCAGCTACTGTATTTCGTAAAAATAATTTCATATCAGTTATCGGTCAGGCGGTACTTCATAATAGTTTATCAGAAACTTTGTAATCTGCATAAATGGCTTGGAAAGTGTGTGTGAGGCATAGCGTTCCCCGCGAGGATTTTTTGCAGAAAGGAACACTATGAACTGCGGATCCTTGGAAGGAAAGTAGCCGAAAAAAGTATGAAGGAAATCCGACTCAGAGTATTTCCCATTGGACCCCACCTGCTGAGCCGTTCCCGTCTTTGCGGCTATGCCATAATGCTCCATTTTGAGCGTCCCGTCAAGGAGCGCCGTATCGACCACCTCGGTGAGCATTCGCGATATCTCCACCGAGGTCTCTTTTTTGATCACCCTGCGCTCTCCTCCGGGCACAAAATTACGTGACGGACCAAGCCCGTATTCAGTGCGCTTGACCACATGTGGCGTCACCAGCACGCCGCCATTGGCAAGGGCTGCGAGCGCACGGATGGTGGCAATTGGAGTCATGGAGACACCCTGCCCAAACGACGCCGTAGCATATTCAATATCGCGCGTGGTCGATATATTGTCGAGCCTACCGACTCCTTCATTGGGCAGATCTATCCCCGTTTCTTCACCCAATCCAAACGCTTTAAAGTAATCTCTGAATCGCTCATGTCCCAAACGCTCTCCCACAAAGACTGTTCCAAGGTTGAGCGACTGATTGAGCACTTCCTGCATTGGTACAACCCCGCGCGCCTTGCCGTCAAAGTTTCCGATGACTTTCGTGTTAATGGTGCGCGTCCCTTTATCGTCGTACGTCGTAGCAGCAGTCACCACGCCAGCATCAAGCCCTGCTGCCATGGTAAGTGCCTTGATGATTGACCCCATTTCATAAGTTCCTTCCACGAGCGGATTCACAAATACTCCCTGATTTTTTTCCTTCGAAAAAAGATTGGGGTCAAACGAAGGGTCGGTTGCCATCGCGTAAATCTCGCCTGTTTTAGGGTTCATAATAATCCCACTCGCGCTCGCCGCACCATAGCGTTCTCGAACCTCATCAAACAGCGTACGCTCCAAAAAACCCTGCACCGAAGGCTCAATAGTGGTCACCAAATCCCCCGCACGCTCACGGTCGGAAAGTATCGATTTACCTTTTTGTAAAAAAAGATCGGCGAAAAAGTAGGATGAGCTATTATTACCACTGCGCACAAGCGCCTCATCATAGTATCGCTCAAGACCATATCGCCCTGAGAGTATATCTTCATTCCACCCCACAAAACCCAAAACCTGCGCCGCAGTTTTACCACCGGGGTAAAACCGCTTTTTTTCTTTATTCAAAATAACTCCTTTTTCTTCAAGTGCCTTTATGGATACCACAGCCTCCTCAGAAAGATGCTGGGCTATCTCTTCATAGCGATCCCCTTTGCGATTTATCTTTGCCAAAATGACTGCAACATCAACACCCGTGATATCAGCAAGCGAGTCAGCAAGTTTTTGAGAGTCCGTAACTTGCGTCGGATCGACTGCAAGTGTATAATCCGGCACCATGGTCGCCGCTGAGATTTTGCGCCCAGTTTTCTCTGAAAAGAAAATAGTGCCACGGTCAAATGATGTTGTTTTTCCACTGGTGTATTGCCGTTCTGCCTTGTCGCGATACATCTCCCCCTGCACGATCTGGATATATCCAAGTTGCCCAACCATAAACAAACTAATAACCAGAACTCCGGTGTTCAAAAACCAGATGCGTGAGAGTGGCCCGTTTTTCATTATCGTACGATAGAAAACTTCACTGACGGTGTTTCGGTTGTAAACTTTGCCGTCACCTCCTTGAGCCCTAAATTTTTTGCATACGCAAGTGTAATTGAATTTTGAATTTGCATATATTCCGCCTCAAGGGTTCCGACCTTTGCTTCAATATCTCGAGTCGCCTGAGTCATTTTGTTTCTTTCAACCACATTCACCGTAACCGAAAAAGCAGAATATAAATACACCGCAATCAAGAGCGTCGCCACCCCCACAAAGATCCAAAAGAGCTTTTGTTCAATATTATTAAAATCGAGGGTCTTTGTTGTCATGGAGATGGTGTATGATGCTGCTAATTTTTCTGAATAATTCTTAATTTCGCACTTCTTGATTTTGGGTTTCTTTCAAGTTCTTCCGCACTAGGGCTTATTGGTCTTTTGGTAACAAGTGTCGCAATATCTTCGTCTTGGCGAGCTTTAAAAAATGTTTTTACCGCCCGATCTTCCAAACTGTGAAATGAGATGACGGCCATACGTCCTCCGGGTGCAAGTCGCGCAAATCCTTTGACGAGTCCTTCACGAAGCGCACCCAGTTCGTCATTTACCGCAATTCTGAGCGCCTGAAATACTTTTGTTGCGGGATGTATCCTGCCAAATCGCGCAAACGCAGGAACGGCAAGGCGAATAATCTCTGCAAGCTCAGTGGTCGTCTCAATAGACTTCTTTGTTCGTGCGGAAATGATTGCTTGCGCAATACGCCATGCAAATTTTTCCTCACCGTAACCCTCAAAGATATCCGTCATGCTGTCTGCTGCCCACTCATTGACAATTTCCTTCGCCGTAAGACTTCCTTCGTGCGGAGAGACTGAAAACGACATGAGGAGCGGTTCGTCGCGCTTGAAAGAAAATCCGCGACCTGATCCTTCGAGCTGGAGATTGGAGAGACCGATGTCGAGCAAAATTTTGTCGACCAATGGAATTCCCGCTTCATCCAACACGCGATCAAGATTTCTAAAATTTTCTTCGCAGAAAACTTTCTTGCAAGAATAGTTTTCCAGTCGGCGTTTCGCGATTTCAAGCGCTTGTGCGTCCTGATCGGTACCAACGTAGACACCCTCTGCACCAAGGCGCTTCATAATCTCTTCGCTGTGCCCACCAAGCCCGACCGTTCCCTCAAAAACACGATCTTGAGGCTTAATCTCGAGCCCAGCAAGCACTTCTTGTAAAAGAACGGGGGTGTGTTCTACGGTATTCATAGGAAATAAACTAAAACTTCCTACAAAATGCCGACTTCGCCCAGCTTCTCGGCAAGCGCGTCAGCCTGCTTTTCAATACGACCCTTGTATTCGCTCCATGTAGTCTTGTTCCAGATTTCAACGCGGTCATGTACGCCAATGACGGCAACCTGAGTCTCGAGTTTCGCGAAATCTTTCAAAAAATCAGGAACAAGGACGCGTCCAATCGAATCAATATCGCTTTCGACCGCACCCGCAAGCATAAAGCGTCCAAACCCACGGGTATCTGCTTGTCCCATAGGAAGCTGAGCCAACTTGTCGCTAACCTTTTGCCATGTTTTCATCGGATACACAAAAAGACAATTGTCCAAGCCATGCGTGATGACAACTTTTTTCCCTAACTCCTTGCGGAATTTTGCGGGAAGCGCAAGGCGCTTTTTGACATCAAGGGTATGGATGTATTCACCGATCAACATGGTATTGGTGAGACAAAAAGGTTTAAAATACTATCTACCACTTTGCCCCACTTAATTACCATTATATAGCACTTCATCCCACTTCACAACAATAGTTATCCACAAGGAGGTACGGCGTATTAAGCCTATCCCCACAAGAAAAAAAGCCGAGTAAAACTCGGCTTTTTAAAAAACTATTCGACTGCAACAAGAGGGAGGGACAAATTCAGATCAAATTGTTCCTTTGCTCTTTCATGAAAATTCTTAATGCACTCAAGAGCTTCTTTTTTCTGTCCCCGCTTCGAATGGTGTATAACATGAAGATACAACTGTGAGAAAGAATCGTCCACTCCTTTCATGTGTCTTACGCGTGGGTCGTCCAAGAATACTTTTACAGGATCAACTATTTCCATAATTCCTCCATTAGGAAAATGAATTTTGAACACATGAACACTGACTATTTCGAACTCACCAGAGTTAATTTAGGTCTTGGTTTTTCAATACCATTAATTGACCCAGAAAGCGCAACATCTCTCACTCTTCTCGCAAGTTCCAACAGAAAACTTGCAATACTCACCGGAACCGGCGCTTCAGGAGTACGTTCGCTTCTTTGAATCAGCAATATTGAGTACTCTACACTCACCTTGAGCGACCAAGATATATGATCCCTGCGGGCGACTTCCTGAATACTCTGATTGCTCAAAAAGCGCTCAGCGTCTTCAAAAGTCATCGGGTTTTTCAATTGGATGTCCATGACACGTTCCTCCACTAGAGACGTCTGAAATAGAAAAAACTAATCTCTCAAAATAGTACCAGAAAAACACCCAATTGGCAACTTATTCCTCTTTCGGACGCATTGTAGGAAACAAGAGCACCTCACGAATATTGCGCGTGTTGGTGAGAAGCATAACCACACGGTCAATACCAACTCCCACTCCTCCTGCCGGCGGAATACCGTACTCCATTGCCTCAAGATAGTCTTCATCTGAAGGAGAAACATCTCCATCGCCACCGCGTTTTTTCTTGTCTTGCTCTTCGTATCGTGCGCGTTGCTCAAGAGGGTCGTTTAGTTCTGAAAATGCATTTACAAATTCAATCCCCCCAGCAACAAGCTGAAATCGGTCGATAAACAGCGGATTTTTTTCTTGGCGTTTTGCAAAAGGTGAGAACTCGACAGGATAGTCGATAATAAATGTTGGCTGAATAAGTTTTGGGCGGCAAGTCTTGTTGTAAATACTATCCATTATTTTTGAAATGCCGTCGGCAGGCAACACGCGCACTCCCGCCTGCTCGGCGCGAAGCGCAAGCTCCTCGCGAGATGCATTCGCAGGGTCGGCAATCAATGCATAGCGTTTCAAGAGTTCGAAAAACGATATTACAGCAAACTTTTTTGTAAAATCCATCACTTCATCCCCTGCTGGAACTTTCGCAGTTTTTAGCACACGCTTCACGAGCGTCTTTATCATTTTTTCCACAAATGCCATCTGAGTATCTGCGGTTGCGTATGCGGCATAAAACTCGAGCATCGTAAACTCAGGATTGTGCGTCATATCGATACCCTCATTTCTAAAATTGCGTCCAATCTCATACACGCGAGAATATCCGCCCGCCAAAAGCTTCTTTAGATAGAGCTCCGGTGCGATGCGTAAATTCAAATCAATATCGAGCGCATTGTGGTGAGTAGAAAATGGTTCCGCAAGCGCACCACCGGCAAGCGACTGCAGAAGTGGTGTTTCCACTTCCATGTACTCTGCATCGTTTAAAATAGAACGAATTTCTGTGATGATTTTCGAACGGAGCGCAAAACGAGCTCGTACTTCCGGTGCCATAAGGAGGTCGAGATATCGCTTGCGAAAACGTTCCTCCACGTCTTGGAGCCCGTGCCACTTATCGGGAAGTGGTCGCAGACTTTTGGTAAGCATGCTCCAGCTTTTTACGTCAAGAGTTTTTTCTTTTCGCTTGGTGACAAAAAGCTGACCTGCGCATTCGATAAAATCTCCCATATCCACGGTATCGCGAAAGAGATCAAAAAGTGTCTCAGGCACATCGCCACGCTTCAAAAGCCCTTGAATCATCGTCTCTCCGTCGCGTAAATTGAAGAAAATAATTGCTCCCTGTCCACGAATAGCCGTGATGCGTCCCGCCAAAACAATTTTTTTCTTTGCGCGAGAGAATTTCGCAAATGACAAAAGCGCATCCTCAACGCTCATCGTGCGTTTGGTTGCAACAGGATACGACAACATCCCCTTCTCTTTGAGAAGTTCGAGTTTCTTTAAACGCTCCGCGCGAATTTCTTCGATGGATGCCACAAAGTTACAATATTATTTACTCAACGTTAACAACCTTCGCTTTCACTATTCCTCCCGGAGTTTCATAGCTAATCTGATCACCTTTTAACTTTCCCATGAGCGCCTCACCGAGCGGTGATTTATTTGAGATTTTCCCTTCTTTGGTGTTTGACTCCTCAGAACCCACGAGCTGGTAACGATGTTCACTCTTCTGTCCAGCCTTTTGGACGGAAACAGTTGACCCAATACCAATAACCCCACCTTTATGTTTTTCGGTGATTACGGCATTCTTTACCATCATTTCAAGCTTCGAGATACGCTCTTCGGTCTCTGCTTGGTCTTGTCGCGCTTCGTGATATTCAGCGTTTTCAGAGAGGTCACCAAGGGACTTCGCAAACTCGAGACTTTCCGCAATCTCCTTACGGCGCACGCTTTTTAAGTGCTCGAGCTCTTTCTGGAACTCATTGAATTTCTCTTGGCTTAAGTATTCTTTTTCTTCTGGCATAGGTTCTATTCTATAGATTTTTTAAGAAAAGTCAATTTACAAAATTTATCCCCAAAGCACCTCAAGTCCCCTTTACTCCAAATACTCCGGCGTATTTACGGACATCCAGTCGAACATTTGGCGCATTACATAGACACCACCGATACTGTTTTGGTAGGGTCCACGCTCCATCACCACCACAAACGCGTAACGCGGTTTGTCGTAAGGGAAAAATCCCACCACCCATGAGTTGATGTACTTTTTCCCAGCATCAATTTCCGCAGTCCCTGTCTTTCCCGCAACTTTTACGTACCCAACGCTCAACCCTGAAACAGTGCCTTCCGTTACAGCATCACGCATCCCCTCACGAACAATATCAAAATATTTCTTTGGAATGGCAATTTTTTCTGTCGAAAACTTTTGAGCTGGCTCGCGCACTAAATGAGGAGTTACCAACGTGCCGCCATTTGCAATAGCCCCAATAGCACGCACCGCTTGAAGTGGTGTAACCTGAAACCCATACTGCCCAATAACCGTATGGTACGTGTCTCCCAAGCGCCATGCTTCGCCACCAAACGCACCTGCTTTCCATGCAGGATTCGGAACCGTACCAAGCTTTTCTCCCACCAAATCAACCCCCGTGTTTCTTCCGAACCCAAACATGCGTGCATATTTTTCAATATTGCTGATACCAAGGCCGCGTTGATCCTCAAATCCTCCACCGATAGCGTAAAAATACACATCCGACGATACAGCGATTGCGCGCTGCATATTCACCCACCCATGTGCTTTCCAGTCATTAAAAATAGACTTGAGTTCTGGATTGTAAGGATTCTGAATAGAGATAGACCCCGTGCTCAGAATCTGCTTTTTGGGGTCAATAAGCCCCTCATTCAAGGCGGCAATTGCCATAATTGGCTTCACAATTGATCCGGGAGTGTACACACCTGACACCGCACGATCAAGAAAGACCAACCGTTTGTCGGTAAGATACCCCTGAATTGTTTTTTTGTCCGCTCCATCCGAAAGGACACTGCTCTCGTATTCAGGAAAACTCGCTAAAGCAAGGAGCTCACCATTTTCAACATCCATAATCGCCCCCGCTCCGGAGCTATATCCTTTTTCTTCAGCAAGCGCTCGGATTGTTGTATAAAATTTTTCCTGTACGCGTGCATCGACTCCCAAGGTCAGAGTCGCGCCATTTTGAGGCTCCTCGACAATACTGTCTGATTGGATATTTCCGAGTGCATCCTCTTCCACAAGCTGACGTCCATTTTTCCCTTCCAACAGAGAATCGTACCACTCCTCCACACCATCAACACCGTGAAATCGTTCCTGATAATAATTTCCTTTACTGTCGCGCTTTGGATAACTCACATATCCTAGAATATGTCCGAATCCCGGCTTTGCAATATACTCACGGCGCGCAAACGAAGTTTCTTTTGTTGTGGTTGCATTCACTGCACGCTTAGCGACACTTGCGTCAAATGCATTCCACACAAGCGGTGTTTGCGTGCGGTCATAAATATTGCCTCGCATCGCAAAAATAGGAACATCCTCAAGACGATTGCGTTCGCTTTTTGAAAAAAAATAATCCCCTTGTAAAATCTGTAAATTTGCTGCCTGTGCCAAAAACCCGAGCTCTATGAATAAAAAAACTAACGCAACAGCAATAATGGCACCTTTTCCAATGGGTTTTTCCATGCGTCCCTCAAACTGATCCTTGTCAAAATTGGGTAAGTTGGTCGCATCAAGAAATATCTCATCAGGATCAATGTCCCGCGACAGTTGGGTTAAATAATGACTATCCAGTCTTTTTCGTTTCTCGAACATAATAAGATAGTATCACAAGTCTAAAAATATCCCCTCGCACGATAGATTTTACGAACGCCACTCTCGTTTCAACCATTCAAGTAGAAACATGATTACCGCAGAAACCGCGAGCCCCATAAAGCCAAACCCTGCCGAAAGCGAAGCGTTCACCCCTCCGTACAGAAGATCAAAAAGAATCCCTACCAGCAAAGCTTCATAATAATTTTGAAAAATTAAAACTCCCGCAATCCCCCAAGGTAGCACGGCCCACCACGGCGCAAAAAAAAGTGCACCAACAAATGCGACATCAAAAAAAAATCTTTTTACAAACATGTCCATTATTTTGTGGTTCTGAGCACTTCGACTGTCTGAATTTCTGCAGTATTGAAGGGGGCGCGGAACAGAATGTGATCAAAAGATTCCTCAGGTTTCTTTTCCACAAAACCAACAGTTCCTAAAATAAACTTGTCTTGTCCAGTCGTGTGCGGAGGCAAAAACACCCAATCTCCCGACAACACAAGGCTGTCCCGCGGAATTTTTACTTCAAAATTTCCCATACCTCGACCAACCGCCGTCCCCGGTATTTCTGCTTCCCCCACCAACACCTCGCGTGTCTCTCCGGGGAATGAATATAATTTAATCTTTGCAGATCGTTCATACACCTCCATAACCTCACCCACAACACCCGCGCCCGCATACACCACAAGATCACCCAGAGACACTTCTTGTTCACTCCCCACATCAACCACAAAGGTGTCATAGGGGGTACGACCCGGCACCCAAAGCACTTTTGCCAAGATTCGATTGTCATTCCCTTTGCGCCCCAAAGATTCCTCAAGGATTGCGACTCGCTCTTCCAAAAGATTGCGGTCAAGAACCAACGCCTCCATTCGCGCAAAATCACCCTTGAGTGCTTCATTTTCAAAAATCAATACTTGCCGTTCTTTGGTTGTTGCAACGAACAAACTTACCGCCTTCCCTATACCATCACCCCACTCCCACACGCTGGGCGCAACCATATATACGGTGCGCGAAAATGGAGCGCGAACTCCGGGGATAAGCAGGACAAATAACCCCAAAGCGCACAAGGCACTTCCTGTGATAATTTTTCGGCGTGTTCTGTTGTTATCGCGGCGGCGTATCTGTTCCATGTTGAATAAGGACATCACGAAATTCTTCCATGTTCTCGAGCACAATACCGGTTCCTCGCGCGACGGCGGTCAAGGGATCGTTGGCGACATAAACGGGAACACGAAGTGCTTGCGTCAAGAGTTCATCCAACCCTCGAAGAAGCGCTCCGCCACCCACCAAAACAATTCCTCGACTCATTACATCAGAGAGGACTTCTGGTGGTGTTGTTTCTATCACCTCTTTCACCGACTCAACGAGTCCAACAATGGATGCCGCCATCGCCTCACGGATATCGGTGTCGGTCACCACCACCTCGCGAGGAAGTCCGGTGACAAGGTCACGTCCGCGAATGACCGCCTCCATAGACCCTGCACCCTTGATTGCTGACCCGATGGCAATCTTTACAGACTCGGCAGTGCGCTCACCAATGATCACCCGAAACTCATCTCGGATGTAATTAATAATATCATTATTTAGGCGATCTCCCGCAATATGTAAATTTTTTGACCGCACAATACCACCGAGCGAAATAACTGCGATGTCGGTGGTGCCTCCGCCGATGTCGATAATCATGTTGCCAATCGGTTCCTTTACGGGGAGCTTGACGCCGATGGCTGCCGCCATCGGCTCCTCAATAATATGCACCTCGCGCGCACCTGCATTTTTTGCGGCATCATACACCGCACGCGTCTCCACACTTGTCACACCAGACGGTACGCCAACCACCACGCGCGGGCGCACGCTCTTTTTTGAAACCTTGTTTGCCTTATTGATGAGATAGGTGAGCATTTCTTCAGTCACTTCAAAGTTTGAAATAACACCGTCAACGAGCGGACGGATGGCGACGATATGCCCCGGTGTACGTCCAATCATTTGTTTTGCCTGCGCACCAATGGCAACCACGGTTCCCGTCTTTTGATTCACCGCAACCACCGACGGCTCGGAAAGAACAATCCCATGGTCACGCAAATACACAAGCGTATTCGCTGTGCCGAGGTCGATGCCAATATCATTGGAGAAAAGTTTGTAAAATTTATCGAACATAACAATAGTGTTTACTGAATATACGCACCGAGAACGTCTGCTCGTGTCTGCATCTCGACCTTACCGCTTGTGCGTTCCCTTACTTCAAATTTCCCCGCTTCAAGAGTTTTTTGAGACACGACCACACGCACCGGAATTCCCATCAAATCACTCTCCGCAAACTTGGCACCTCCGGGCATATCGCGATCATCCCAAAGAACCTCGACTCCGAGCGCAACAAGCTCGACGTAAAGCGATTCGGCTTCCTTGCGAACCGCAGCATCCTTTGAGCCACCAAGCTCCACTAAATGCATTGCGAACGGTGCGATTTCCTTTGGCCACACAAGTCCATTGTCGTCGCCCAATACTTCAACAACCGTCCCCAAAATACGACCCAGCCCAATACCATAACAACCCATAACCACAGCCTGCTCTTTTCCTTCCTTGTTTTTGTAAGTAAGTTTGAATGGTTCAGAAAAACGAGTTTTTAGTTCAAAAATGTTTCCCACCTCAATAGCAGTCTCCTTTCGTAAATCCTTATTTCCACACGAAGGACAGGTGTTTTGTTCTTCTATGATTTCTTTGTTTACCGCCACACGACATGTGTCGCACACGTAAATAGTGTCCTCTCCTGCAGGAGTGACTGTCTGAAATTCATGCGAATATTTTGCAAAACTGCCACCGGATGCAAACGTAAGATACGTCACTGCGCCAATTCCCGCACGCTCAAAAACACGCGCATATACTCCTTTCATTGCTTCATAAAAACGCGTAAGGTCGGCTTCGTCTTCATGGAATGAATACATATCCTTCATCAAAAACTCACGTCCACGCAATATCCCCGACTTTGCACGAAGCTCCATGCGAAACTTGTTTTGGAACTGGTACGCAGAAAATGGCAAGTTACGATATGATGAAATAAATTGCTTCATGAGAGGAACTACAACTTCTTCATGAGTAGGTCCAAGTGCATTCTCGCGCCCTGAAGAATCTTTCACTTTGTATAAATCGTCCATGGTGTCCCAGCGCCCCGTCGTCTGCCACAACTCTTTCGGATGAAGTGACGGCATGAGGATTTCTTGGCCGCCGGCTTTGTTCATCTCCTCGCGAATAATGTTTTCAATTTTTTTAAGCACACGAAGTCCAAGAGGAAGGTAGGTGTAAACGCCGGCTTGGAGCTTGTCAACAAATCCCGCACGAATCAGGAGCTTTGCATTTTTTGCAACCTCGTCCGAGGGTGCCTCTTTGCGTGTTTTGGTAAAAAGTTGCGATTGCTTCATATCCACGTATCTTACCTTAAAAACCACCATGCGCCAAACACTTGACAAATATTTAATAATTTGCTACAATTTATCTTGTAGTTCATTAAACAATCAACCTCTAGGAGAAAGTAAATGGTCACAAAAATCGACGATGTCAAACTAAAGATGCAGGCAGCTATTAAAATGGCAAAGGACCTTGTGGAGGAAAATTCGCTTACTCCCGAAAAGGGAATTACCACTACTCTTCTTGCAATAGCAATTTACAGAGATTTGTGCACGGAACAGCTACCGAAATAATCTCATCAGAGCGCCAGGCTAACCCCTGGCGTTTTTTTATTACCCCTTCTACCCCACCACAATCTTCACAATGTCGTTATACGTCACCACAATCATAAGCAAAATAAGCAAAATAAAACCGATACCGTTTGCGGCATTGGCGATAGCGGGTTTGATAGGCGAACCTTTAATCACTTCTATGAGAATAAAGAGGAGTCGACCACCATCAAGCGCGGGAAATGGCAACAGGTTGATGACAGCGAGATTAATAGAGATGAGCGCCATGAGCGAAAGAATATATACGAAACCAAGCGCTGCAGATGCACCCACCACTCCGACAATCCCAACAGGACCCGATACTTGTGAAAAATCAGCTGATCCTGAAAAAATATTCATGAAAAAGGATACGATACCGACTGCCGTTGACGCTGTGAATAAGAGCGTCGTTTCTGCGCCTGCATACAAAGCTTGATGAACAGGTAGTTTGAGAATGCCTGCCATATCCATAGAAATCCCAATAGCACGACGCCCTTCGACAAGCCCATCTTTGGTGCTGGCGCTTGCGGTCTTCATCTCCCCGCCACGCGAATAGGTGAGTTCCAATTCATCGTGTCTGGCAATAAACTTTTGCACCGAGTCCACGTCGACGCCCTCAAGAACATCTTTCCCTGAGGCAAGCGAGATGATTTTGTCCCCCGCACGAAGCCCTGCGACATCCGCGGGGGAATTTGGCTTCACTTGAGTAATCGTCAATTCTGCGTTAGTCACGCGAGCACCATTTACCGTGTCGTCAGGAGAATACGGAACGCCAATCATGAATCCCAGAGAAAGAAGCACCCACGCAAGGAGAAGATTGAAAACGACGCCTGCCGATATTACCCACGCTTGGATAAGTTTCGACTTCCGCACAAAACTGCGCGCACTGTCCGCGCCATGCAAAGATTCTTCGTCGGGATTTTCACCAAAAATTTTCACGAAACCGCCTACCGGAAACGTATTGAGGGAGTATGTCGTCTCGCCCACTGTTTTTCCCCAGAGTCGTGGAGGAAATCCGATACCAAATTCATCCACGCGAATACCTGCGCGCTTTGCGGCAATAAAATGCCCAAACTCGTGAGCAAGAATAAGGACGCCGAGAATGACAATAAAAAGGATAATGGACATAGAAAAAAATAATTAACTGACTGCTCTCACAAAAGACTACTTCCCTAAAATATCTTTCTCCTTTTTTTCGCCTACTGAACCGAGATTTTTATTTGCTTCGTCCACCAATTTTTGGAGCTCTTCGAGGGCGTGTTTTTTCTCGTCCTCGTTCATTTCCCCTTCTCGCTCCGCCATTGTGATGGCATTTTTCACTTTTTCGCGCTCACCTTTTATTGCAATACGCCCTTCTTCCACCTTGTCGCGCACAATTTTTGTAAACGCGACACGACGCTCTGTGGTAAGCTCGGGGAAAAAGATGCGAAGACCGCCCTCGTCGGTTGAAACCGACACGCCGAGATTCGCAAGATTAATTGCCTTCTCGATTTCTTTGCCGTTGGTCTTTTCCCAAGGAACAATGCGAATCGTGCGTGCATCCTCGGTGGCAATGGTTGCAACATGAGAAATAGCGAGTCGTGCGCCATAGGACTCTATCGACACATTGTCCAAAAGCGCCATACTGGCACGCCCTGTCTGAATAGACAACAATTCTTTTGCCAAGTGCTCCGCCACTCCCACCACGCGCTTCTTAAAATCCGAAAAATCATAAGTCATATGCATTACATCTTAGCAAAATTCAAGAAGGAGTTCAATGAAAATATAAACAAACGAACAAGTCTAATTGCTACAATGAAACCGCAGACAGTCCAATTGCAAGGTTTTCAAGGAGCATTTTGACGGATGAGCCGCGGTCAGCAAGGTAGGTTTTGGTTTGGTAAATATCGCGAAAAACATCTCCGGTGTTTTTTTGTCCCGCAAGACGTGTATAGAGAATGCGCTCGATATGGTCGAGCATGCGACGCACCGCTTCTCGGTCTTTGCCGTCAGCAAGTTTTTTCGCCATTGCAAAACGCTCTTCGAGCGATGCATCTAGAAACTTTTTGGCGAGAAGAGCGGTATCGTCAGAACCCTTGTTTGCAGTCGCCGGAACAAGAACAACACGAGATTTTAATGTGGCGATAATAGCATCGACACGCGGAATGACAATAAAAAAATGCGTGCCTTCGGTTGGTTCTTCAAATGTTTTCAAAAGTGCGTTTTGAGCTTCGCGGGTAAAAGAATCGGCGCTGACAATAAAAATCTTGCGCGTGCCGCCGAAGGCGGCACGCGTCTCCGCCTCTTTAAGTCCTCGTGCTTCATCAATACCAAATGACTCGTGATGCACCACCGTCACATCGGGATTGCCCTGCGCAACAATACCAAAGTGCTGATGAACCGCACTCAAGATCATCGGCACCAACACCTCATGCTCACCCTCAAGCACATGCGCATGATGGAAATATCCCGTTTTTTTATAATGTTCAAAAATATGGTCCATAAGTGTCTTTAACCTTGAAGCGAGCCCGCCCTTTTGGCGCCTTTAGTAATTGCATCCAACCTTAGAGCGAGCCCAAGTTAGTTTCGGGGACTAGGGAGCGCGACGGCGCGAGCTCGAGGAATTTTTCAGCAGAAAAATATCCGTACCCCGAAACTAACTTGGGCGAGCGGTCTCTACCTTTTTGCCAAAATACTCTTCTTGTACGTCTCCAAATGCTCAAGTGCAATCCCCGTCCCCTTTGCCACACAGTAAAGCGCATCCTCCGCAAGTCGCGCTTTCACTCCCGTGCGTCGCTCCACCAGCTCGGGGAGATTGCGAAGCTGTGACGAGCCACCTGTCATAATAATCCCCTGATCAATAATATCGGCAGAAAGTTCTGGCGGGGTCTCCTGGAGTACGTCTTTGATAGCACGCACAATCTCGCGAAGCTCTCGGTCGATAGCCTTCACGATTTCATTACTCGACACCTGCGCTGTGCGCGGAAGTCCTGTCACATAGTCGCGCCCCTTGATAGTCAGCAAAAGCTCGTCATCCATAGGGAGAGCAGAGCCGATGCGCACCTTAATGTCCTCCGCGGTACGGTCACCTACCGCAAGGTTAAACGTTTTTTTAATATAATCTGCAATAGCATGGTCAATCTTGTTTCCTGCACATTTCACCGATGTCGACGCCACAATACCACCGAGAGAAATCACTGCCACATCGGTCGTCCCTCCCCCAATATCCACCACCATGTGTCCCCGCGCTTCGTAAATAGGGATGCCGGCACCAATGGCCGCAAGAATCGGCTCCTTCACCACATACGCATTCTTTGCCCCCGCTTTAATAGTCGCCTCAATGACCGCACGGCGCTCCGTCGACGAAACTCCCGCCGGCACCGAAATCATCACCTCGGGTTTCAAAATATTCCACTTGCCAAGTGCCTTACCAATGTAGTAGCGAAGCATCGCTTCCGTCACACGGTAGTCGGCGATCACACCGTCTTTCATGGGACGATACGCCACAATGTTATCCGGAGTGCGACCGATCATTTGCTTTGCCTCAATCCCCACCGCAACAATACGGTTGTCCTGTTCCGATACCGCGACCACCGAAGGCTCATTCAAAACAATACCCTTCCCCGGAATATACACGAGCGTATTTGCTGTGCCAAGATCGATGCCGAGTTTTCGTACAAAAAATGCCATAAAAATTAACTCGCGGATTGATCCCGAACGCGCTCGACCTCGACCCCAATGGCGCGCAAACGATCCTCAATATCTTCATACCCTCGGTCAATCGTCGTGTCTACATTATGGATAACCGACTCCCCTTTTGCAATCACTGCCGCGATGACAAACGCGAGCCCCGCGCGCAGATCCGGACTTTTCAAATTGCGCCCCTTGAGCGACGTCGTCCCACGCACCAACACACGATGCGGATCCATTGTCACGATACTTGCTCCCATCGAAGAAAGCGCCTCAACGTAGTTGAGTCGTCCTTCAAAAATAGTTTCAAACACCATACTCTCCCCTTCCGCCTGTGTGAGAAAAATCACCATCGGCGCCTGAAGGTCAGTCGGAAAGCCGGGATACTCGTGCGTCTTGATTCCTACTCCAGTATACGCTTTGTTGCCCGCGCGCACCACAATGGTGTTTTTTGTCGTCTCAATATGCACCCCCGCCGTACGAAGTGCCTCAATGAGCGCCTCGAGATGAAGCGGATTGCAGTCCGTAATCGTGAGCTCTTTTGCCGCGAGCGCACCAAGCACCAAGAAACTCCCCGCATCGATACGGTCTGGCATTGTCTTGTACGTGTGACCTTTCCCTGAAAGCAACTTACCACCACGAATCGTGATCGTCGGCGTGCCATGTCCCGAAATCTTTGCACCACAAGTATTCAAAAAATTTGCAAGATCTTCAATTTCGGGCTCCATCGCCGCATTCTTGATCACAGTCGTCCCCTTCGCAAGTGTTGCTGCCATCATGAATGTTTCCGTTACGGTCACACTCTGGTGTTTGAGAAAAAATGTTGCGCCTCGCAACCCTCCTTCGGGCGCGGTCACCGTGTACACACTATCTTTAAGATGCACGGTCGCACCCATGTTTTTGAACCCCTCAATAAAGAGATCGATAGGACGTGAACCAATGAGACATCCACCCGGATGCGGAAACGAAACGCGACCAAAACGCGCGAGGATAGGACCCGTCGCCACCACCGATCCACGAAAGCGTTTTGCAATTTCGGGTGTCATGGTTGTCGAAAGTGTTTTGGGGACGAGCACCTCATACACCCCTCGTTTCTTTTGTGCGACATTTGCACCCAAAAGCGAAAGAAGTTCAAACATGCGCTCCACGTCGTTGATCTCAGGAATGTTGGAGAGCGTCACCTCATCACGAAAAAGAATCGTCCCCGCAATGGCTTTGAGCGCAGCGTTTTTCGCCCCCGTCACCCGCACCGAACCCGCAAGTTTTCGTGCGCCGTCAAACCCCTTGATTACCAGTGATTCGCTCATATAGTACCCTATCTTACTACGCAAAATCCCATTTTGCCAAAAATATAAAGTGTGTTGAAATACAGCACCCTTTCTTCTCTCTGAAACTTGCTGTTTTTACACCTTCAACCCCAATTTTTTTGCAAAAAAGGTAAGGAGCAAAGCTTGGCTCTCTACCATCTTTTTGACGGGTTTTCCCGAACCGTGCCCCGCGTCCTTTTCGGTAAAAAGCAAAATTTCATTTTTCTTGTTTACCGACTGCAGGAGTGCCGTCATTTTTCGTGAGTGAAGTGGGTCGACACGGTTGTCATTCTCTCCAGTAGTAAACAGGAAGTTAGGATATTCAACACCCGCTTTCACATTGTGGTAGGGGCTCCATGTCAAAATATTTTTCAATTCCGCTTCCTTTTTTGGATCACCATATTCATGCACCCAGCGGAGTGCCATCCCAAACAAAGGGAATCGCACCATGTCCGTCAGTGGCACCCGTGAACACACTGCGCCAAACAACTCCGGTCTCTGCACTGCAACTACAGAAACCAAGAGCCCTCCATTGCTCCCACCAAGAATGCCCAAATGCTCGGGGCTCGTATAACCTTGTGCAATCAAATACTCTGATGCAGCGATAAAATCATCAAAACTATTTTGCTTTTTCTCCCCCATTGCTGCCCTGTGCCAATTTTCACCAAACTCACCACCCCCGCGAATATTTGCGAGTGCATAAATACCCCCGCGTTCCATCCACGGCACAAACCCTCGCATGAAACCAGGGCTCTTCACAATCCCAAATCCACCATAACCAAATAGAACAGTCGGGTGAGCTATGTTCGGTGCTATATCTTTGCGATGAAAAATAAACAGAGGGATACGCGTACCATCTTTCGACACGTACCATTCCTGCTTAACTACATAATCATCGGGATCAATAGGGTTCTCAATTTTTCGATATTGGACAAATATATCTTCGTCTGGAATATAGCGATATGTAGTTTGTGTGTGTGTAAACGAACTTACACCATAAAAAAATTCCTTTTCTTCACAATACGTAGATATTTCATTAAGAGTAGAATAGGGTGGCAACGAAATCTCACCTTGTCGTTCTCCTGTATGGTCAAAAATTTCTACCTTCGAACAGGCGTTTACCAAATACTCCAGAAGAAGCTTATCCTTTGTAGGCGAAACACCAACCAATGCATGCTCTTGTTCTGGAATAATCTCTTTCCACTCATCTATTGGGGCAAACATGGATTCAATTGGCATCGAAAGAACGCGGTAATTATTAGCCTTATAATTTGTACGAATGATTATTTTATCCTTTAGGAAAAACACTGCGAACCGTGCGGAAATCGCCACAACAAAAGGCGTAGTCTTCTTCGTTTCTTGTTCATAAATATAAATATCATTTTCAGTCCATTTCTGACTTGCGCTAATCGCCAAATACCTCCCGTCAACAGAACTCTTCAGCATGATCATGTCATCTTTTGGACGACCTTCCCCAAAAATGAGCTCATCGTTTTCCGGGCTATCGCCGAGGTGATGGAGATAAACCTTCATATGGAGATGCTCTTCATTTTTGAGTACACTGCCAGGCGCAGGATATCGTTTGTAGAAAAAACCAGTATCGTCCGGAAGCCAAGTCACCCCGCCGAGACACCGAGGAATCACATCATCTAGATTTTCTCTCGTATCTACATTTTTTATATAGAGTGTCGGCATCTCATTTCCTCCTTGCTGTAACCCATAAGCAACATACACCCCTGCTCTTGAAGGTACACAAAAATCAAGCGAGGATATATTACCTGCATTCATTCCATTTGGGTCAACAAGTTTTATTGGCACACCATCGATACCTACCTTCATATAAAAAACACTGTGATCTTCATTAGGCTGTCGCTCGTAATAAAAGTACTTTCCTTTTCTTATTGTTGGGTTCGAAAATGTAGTGACATTAAAATTTTTGACTAATTCATCAGAAATAATATCAAAGGTTTCTCCTTTGATATTGGCATCAGTGTAAACATTTTGTGCCTCAGTCCACTCTTTCACCAGAGGATTACTCCCATCTTCAAGCCATCGATATGGGTCAGCAATCTTGATGCCAAACATTTCATCAATCACTTCTTCTCGTTTTGTGTGTGGAAAATTCATTGTTTGATGTTTTTATTTAAAATACTTCATCATATCTTACCATATTTAAAAAACACCCCCTGATCTCATTAAAGAGACAAGGGGGGGTTGGCAGTGCTTCAGATTTGAGGCACTACCTCATTGAACCGCAATGTAGTTTTACTCACCACCACAAGGTGCATCACCGGGGTCACCAGGGCAATCGGGACAGTTCGGATCAGCGTAACAGGGAGCAATCATCTTCATAGCGAAAATCCTCACTTAGGGCACGGGAACATTCCCAAAAAATACTTTAGCATGAACTTCTCGAAAACACAACTTTTTGCCCCTTTGGTCCCTATGCGCTACTATGAGGGTATGCAGATTTTGACCGTCACTCCCCTTGCGCGGGGTGGGCCACAGGGCTCGCTCACTTACTTTTCAAAAGAAAACCTCCGTGTTGTATGCGCTGATGTGCGGATACAAACGGAGGTTAATTTACTTTATTTCCTTACTTTTCTGGACCGGCGGGACACAATTCAGTATCAAGATTCAGAACAACTTCATCAATGTCATCTATATGACGATGGCTAAAATAGCGTTCAATCATCTTGAATTGAGCTGGAGAAATTTCCTTTTCCATGCCCAATATTTGAGATTCACAGAAAAAATTCCCATCATCAATGTCTTCTTGCTGCATACCAGGTTCCCCCGGATAATCCTCAACATCATACAAAAGTACTAGAATATCTCCAACAGTGAACAGCGCCATCAGAGTGAACCCGTTTGCTAGAATATCTGATTGTCTATACAACTCTTCTTGGAGACTTGACGAGGGACTCTCGCCAGATTTTATTTCCACGCCCGGAAGTGACCACATCTGATCTTCCCCTCGAACAAGGTAAATATATGCCACATCTTTTTTGAAATCCACGCGTGTCACAATCCCAAATACTTGATTTTTTTGCTGGAAATGACTGTTCATGTTGCCCTCTCTTGAATGTGCATTAACTACGATTTAAAATACACTATTTTTTAAAAATGTCAACCCCCCGTAATGGTTCAGTAGCTTGCAACCCCCTTTTGCCCCTAGGGCTCGCTCACGTACTTCTCAAAAGACCCGGCGCCGGTGGGGTTGCTCGTGTAGCAGGTTATAAAAAAAACTCCAACGATAAATCGCTGGAGTTTTTGTCAATCAACAAACTAGTTCTTCTTCGGACTTACAGATTCAGATGAAGCGGCAAAATTGATTCGCGCAGCACCTGCTTTGGCTACAGCAACCTGTTGTCCTAAGTTATGCAGCCCTTTTGAGTCATAGATCTTCATTGCAGTCATCATGTCAATCGCAAGCCTCGTCTGCTCTTCAGGAATAGGAACAAAGGAAAGAAAGTTAAGTTTCACTCCCTTAGACTCCAAAACCTTATTAACAGCGAGGAGTAATTTATCCTCAAACTCAGCTTGTGAAAAATCGACAATGTCTTCTGCAATTAAGACCGTAGTTGCAACCTCTCGGATACGCTTATCAATGACCGAGTTTTCTGCAGTTTCATACAGACCAGCCGCATTTACAGCATCATCTCCACTTGTATTCGCCTTGCCAATATACTTCGCTTCACCAATAAACATAATGCCATCGGTAATGCTGTAATCATACGAGACTTCGACATCGGCGAGTACGCGATTTGCAAAGGATGTCTTAAACCTCGTTTCCCCTTGCATGGGGTAATCTGGTACAGTCACCTTGTAGGCACAGGGGCCAACTCTCGCCGGCACTGTCTGTCCAACCCGGATCAACTCCCAACTTACCCCACAATCATTTGTGATGACTGTCTGCATGTTTGAATGTGCACGATCACAAGCAGTGTTAAGCAAAGCAAAAATTACGAGTACTGCCATTGTAATGACACGCATTTTTTTCTCCTTAATTCGAAAAAGATGATGAATCAAATTTGACAACAAGCTGCACAAGATGATATGCAATGTAAATGAGCAGAATTGGCGATGCTCCTACGATTGCCGACAAATAGAGTGGCGCGTGTACATAATACGCACCAACTACAAATGTCCGAAACCAGATATTGAGCAACCCCAAAACAATCGCACAAACAACAAAGACAGCAACACCCTTCAAGAATTTCATTCTGCACCTCCGTTTGTTGAAATGACAAAAAACAACTTTTTTAATCCTAGTACATTATAGCATATGTACTTAATTTGTCAAGCCCCGGTAATGGTTCCGTACGCTAAGCCCTTTTGCCCCTTTGGTCCCTATGCGCTACTATGAGGGTATGCAGATTTTGACCGTCACTCCCCTTGCGCGGGGTGGGCCACAGGGCTCGCTCACGTACTTCTCAAAAGACCCGGCGCCGGTGGGGTCTTTGGTCATGGTGCCACTCCGCTCGCGCGAAGTGCCCGCACTCGTCCTTGCGTCAAACGACGCAAGCAATGCAAAAGCGTCGCTCAAATCCTCGGACTACACGGTGAAGAAAATTGCACGCCTTCGACCACGGCTCATCTTTACCGACGCATTCATCGAGGCTGCACGCGAGACCGCACAGGGTTCGGCGCAAGACTTTGGCGAGACACTTTTTGCGCTCACACCGAAAACAATCCTCGACGCGTATGTAAGCGAAGCGCTTGAACCAATCAAAAAAGACGACGCACTGAAACCAGACAAAAAATCAAAAATTCGCGCTATTCAAACCAGCACCGTCTTGCGTGGAGAGGCATGGAAACGTCTGGTGCGCGAATCTTTTGTGCGCCATGAATCCGTCTTCATCTGCCTCCCTACTGCGCTCGACGTTGAACGCGTCGCCGAGGAGCTCAAGCACGGTATCGAGGATTACACATTCGCATTCCACAGCAACCTTACCAAAAAACGCCTGCTTGCAGACTGGAAAAAAGCAACCGAGGAACAACATGCCATTGTCGTCATTGGCACACCACAGTACCTCATGCTTCCGCGCGCATGGAGCACGGTGGTCATCGACGAAGAACATTCTCGTGCGTGGAAAACCATTGCACCACCCCACCTCGACATGCGCATCACCGCAGAGCACTACGCACAGCACCTTGGCGCGACGCTCATCTTTGGCGCGCCATGCCTTCGCCCGGAAACGCACGTGCGCATTACGTCGGGAGAAATTTACGAATTCGACCGCATCGACACGCACGCACGAAAAAACGATCAAGGAGCACAACCG
This sequence comes from Patescibacteria group bacterium, assembly GCA_038062675.1. Lineage (GTDB taxonomy): Bacteria > Patescibacteriota > Minisyncoccia > Phycocordibacterales > UBA1550 > UBA1550. Next base: position 4,947 of record JBBTWP010000007.1, on the reverse strand, counting down.
CTCGAAACCGCAATCATCGATCCACGACCCGAAGAAAAGCAGATCAAAATGGACAGCAACAAGCGCACCGTCGCGGTCCTCACCGAACGTATCCGCCAGACCATAGAACAGGCAGTAGTAAACAACGAACGCGTATTTCTGCTCGCCGTCCGTAAGGGACTCGCTTCAGTAACCGCCTGCGGCGACTGTGGTACCCTCGTGCGTTGCAAAGTCTGTGAAGCTCCGCTCGTCATTCACAAAAAAACTAACCGCAAAGACGAACCTGCTGGTGACCAAAGCCCCTATGTTTTTTCCTGTCATTCTTGTGGCAATGTTCGCACACCAGAAGCAGGGCTCCACGAAACCTGCACGAACTGCCAGAGCTGGCGGCTCGAGCCACTCGGCATCGGCATTGAGCGCATTGAAGAAGAGATTGCAAAACTCTTCCCCGACACACCGTGCTTCACCCTCGATGGCGACCACGCAAAGACCCGCTCGCAAGCCAAAAAAATAATTTCCCAATTTGAAAAAGCATGCGACGCAAAAAAACAGGGTGCTATTTTGATCGGCACTCCCATGGCAGTCCCCTACCTCTCTACCATGGAGCACACTGCCATCATTTCCCTCGACTCACTCTTTGCCATTCCTGACTTTCGCATGAGCGAACGCATCTTTGCGCTCGTCCTCGCACTCCGTGAAAAAACCTCGGCCTCGCTCCTCGTGCAAACGCGCACCGACGACACCACACTCCTTGTTCAAGCGCTCGACGGCAACCTCGCTGAATTTATGCAAAACGAACTCGCGCTCCGCAAGGCATTTTCATACCCGCCGTTTGGCACCATCGTCAAAGTAACCATTCGCGGATCGCGTGCAACCCTCCCCACAGAACTTGAACGTCTCAAAGAATTTTTGAGCGACTACGCACCCATTGCTCCCGGGATATGCACACGCGAACCCAAAGGACTCTTTCGCATGCACCTCATTCTCAAGCTCGCAGACACAGCGTGGCCAAACGAGACCCTCACCAAAAAACTCCGCGCACTCCCTCGTGGCTTCATGGTTGAGGTCAACCCCGACCACTTGCTATAAAAGCCTGCCCGTGTTACAATTCTCTGCAGTTACGTACCTTTTTTCATGGGGACTTACCTCAAGCGGGTTCGGCAGGAAATCCGGCTTAAACCAAGGTCTTTACTGGAAAGTCCCCACAGAAGTTTTCGTGTTGCTCTACGCCAACACGACACTGCTTCTGTTTTGCGCCCAGGCTGACCACTCCTGTGCCCTCACCTCGATAGGTGGGGGCTTTTTCATAAAGATAAAATAAGATACACTATAAACCTATGGTAACCATTGTTCAAAAAGAGGCACCCGTCTTGCGTGAAAAAGCCAGCGTTGTGTCTTTGAAAGACGTCGGCACGCCTGCATTCAAAAAAATCCTTGCAGACATGAAGACAGCCCTCGACCGCGAAGAAGACGGTGTTGCTATTGCGGCGCCCCAAATCGGCGTCCCCCTCCGCATCTTTTTAGTGTCGCATCGCGCTTTTTCCTACCTAGAAAACCCCGAGGAACACGAGGATCCTAACATCATAAAAACTGAGATATCAGGACAGTACCCCGAACACAAAGATCTCGTATTCATCAATCCCGAAATTATCAAGCTCTCTCGAAAAAAAGTATGGCTCCACGAAGGGTGCCTCTCGGTGCGCTGGCTCTACGGAGAAGTGTCTCGGGCGGACAAAGCAACCGTGCGCGCCTACGACGAAAACGGCAAACAATTTATTCGCGGAGGAAGCGGTCTTCTTGCACAAATCTTTCAACATGAAACCGACCACTTGAACGGCATTCTTTTTATCGACACTGCGCGAAATATTGAAACCATAACGCGCGAAGAACAAGAGCAACAACGCAGAGAGCACGAAGCAAAAAATAATGAATAATTCACATCTCCCCAATCCACGCATCGCTTTCTGGGGAACCTCACGCTTCTCCGTTTTTATACTCGAAGAAATGGCGAGGGAAAGCAACTCCCTCCCCGCCCTCATCATCACCGCACCACCCAAGCCAAAAGGGCGCGGGCTTGAGCTCGCACCGAGTGAAGTGAAAGTCTGGGCAGATGCGCACGGCATCCCCACACTTGAGCCGAAAGAAATAAAGTCGGAAGACTTTTTGAATTCTTTGAAAGCACTCGGTCATTGGGATATGTTTGTAGTCGCCTCGTATGGAAAAATAATTCCGCGCGCAATCATCGATCTGCCCACGAACGGTACATTAAACGTGCACCCTTCCCTTCTCCCTGCACTCCGCGGACCTTCCCCCATCCAAAGCGCCATCCTAGAAGACGCACCCATTGGCGAAACTCACGAATCCGGCGTGACCATCATGCTCATTGACGAACAAGTCGACCATGGCGCAATCGTTGCGCAAGAAAAAATGACCATCCCCAACTGGCCACCCAGAGGTAGCGAACTCGAGGCAATCTTGGGAAAGAAAGGTGGCGAGCTTTTAGTGCAGACGATCCCAAAGTGGATTGCTGGCAGTATTGCCATACGACCCCAAAATCACACACTGGCAACATTTTCAAAAAAAATCAGCAAGCAAGACGCAGAGCTCGATCTCAACGACCCCGCTACCTCCCTCCGAAAAATCCGCGCCTTCGACATCTGGCCCCGTGCGTATTTTGTCACCGAACGAAACGGGCGCCCCATGCGCGTCGTTGTCACCGAAGCACACCTTGAAAACGAGGCTCTCGTCATTGACCGCGTCGTCCCCGAAGGCAAGCGCAAAATGTCGTACGCGGATTTCACCCGCGGGCAGAAATAAAAAACAGCGCGAGGTTATCGCGCTGCTGACTCAAAAAAAGACTAGAGTTAATGTGTCTCCAATAATCCACGAACAAACATCAATGACTCGTCAAAAGAAAGAGTGAACCTACTTTCAAGGTCGCAGGCAATATCAACTAAAACCATATCCCCACTCCTAATTTCCTCCGAAATATGAGCCTTTGCATACATTACTGCAAACTTATTTATCCGCCTGATATCCACCCGCCCCTTTTCAGGATTTACATTTGACACAGAATCGATGAACTGGCGAGTCACCGAAAGTGGTACCTCAAAATCCTTCGCCAACTCCACCGCAACCTCATTTGCTGTACCCCCTTCTTTGTCTGTGTGGGCCAAATCAATCTCGCGAACACGATACGTCGCGTACATAGTTGCAATTTCATGCATTCGATTCAGGCTTAAAACAGTCTCACCACTCATACCCATTCTCCTTTTATATTAATGAGCCACCATTGACCCACTCTTCTTTAATTATACACTATATAAATAAAAAGTCAATAGCAAAAAACGGCTTAATTTTCAAGCATATTTTCATCCAAGGGGTGCCCTTGGATGCTTAAGCAAACAAGAACCCCACGCAATAATACTGCGCGGGGTTAGGCCCGCGCGTACCACGGGCGGCCATTTGAATCCTTTCTATCTGGATCTTTGCTTACGAGCACATTATCGAGCCACGCTTCTTCTTTATTGGGTGTCGTTCCCACCACGAGTACTTCCCATTCCTCACACACCCGTTGGTGACAGTGAGCTAATATTATGCGCATGCCTGCATACAATCCATGCGCCCGGGAGACCTTCGTGACAAAAAAGAAGCTATCAATCGGTAAGACTTTGAATTTTTTCGCCTCTTCTACACTGAGCCAAAGCACTATTGGCTTCACTTCTTTCGTACTATTGTTCACATCGTACGCCATACAACCTCCTTGCTATGCCTGAAAACTCTCCTCATATTTAAGCGCAAATGGGGTTCAAGGTCAACCACAAAAACACCCACGTTTTCGTGGGTGTTTTTGTGGTTGCAAAATTTTTGAAACTACTTAATTTCAATGTTCTGAATGAGCATATCTTCCACAGGGCGATCTCCTGGCTGCGTCGTCTTGGTATTTTCAATTGCAATCACCACATCCATTCCCGCGCTCACGCGACCAAATACGGTGTGTTTGGTATCAAGGAAGTTGTTGTTTGCAACATTGATGAAAAACTGACTGCCATTCGTGTTGGGTCCTGCGTTCGCCATGGCAATCGTACCAATGACATTGCGGTTCTCTGCATGAATTTCATCTTCAAACGCATATCCGGGCCCTCCAGTTCCCCATCGGTTTTGATTTGCCAAATCTTTTGAAAGTGGGTCACCTCCCTGAATCATGAACCCTTTGATGACGCGATGGAAACGGGTGCCATTATAAAATCCTGAGTTTGCCAGTTTTACAAAGTTCTCAACTGTCTTTGGCGCCTTGTCAGCAAAGAGCTCGAGTGTAATAATGCCTTTGTTAGTAGTGATGATTGCAGTGGTCATAGGTTTAATTGAATTGGTTACGGTTTCTGGTTGTATGGTTACCGTGGTGTTGGTGATTGGTTCTATTTTAATGTCTGCAGGAAGTGGAGTAGTGGACGACTTTCTTTCAAGCCCGCTCGCATACATAACAAATCCCACAACAGCGATTATAATAATCGCAAAAATAATATTGCTTGTCTTCATGTCTTTATTTCCTAATTATTTTTCTCGCCCAAAGCGAAGAATATTTTTAATCATTGCCGCACCTTTTCTAAGGAGGACGCGGTCTTTCTTTTTGTTTGAATTGAGCTCGCGCACCAACTCGTCACGCAAATCGTCGATTGCCGCATAGAGGTCACCCTTCTCAGATTCTGCACGAAAATACTTTCCGCGCACTGTGAGATTCACCTCTGCACGATACATATCGCCCGAACGATGATGATTGGTAAGCTTCCCTAATTCTGCCTGCACGAAAATATCTTCATTCTCATGAGGCACCATAAACTTTTCTGTACTCCGGATCTTCTCGTTCACATACGAAGAGAGGGCATCCGTGAGCTCTATATTCGTTGCTTTGATATTGATCTTCATATGTTTAGTATATCACTTGGTACAGGGGCGGGGGGGGGGCAC
>JBBTWP010000006.1:0-17677 GCA_038062675.1 Patescibacteria group bacterium | reverse complement strand
TCCATTTGCGACATCCGAATTCAAAAACAAATCAGCCGAAGTTTTGGCAAATCCTCAAAAAAGTGAAGAAATGTACGGACTCAGTCAAAGTCTTCAATGGTACTATTCCGTAAATTGCATACCTGCTGAGAGCAGTATTCAGAGCAAAAAACCACTTATACAAATCGGTGATTTTTTGTTAAAATGTAGAAGATGTCAATAAATGTAAAAATTGTCGTATTTGTCCCCGAGACACACACCGACCTTGTTCGTGAGGCAATGGGTAAAGCTGGCGCCGGCAAAATCGGAAATTACAGTTACTGCTCGTTTTCGTCAAAAGGGACGGGTCGTTTTAGGCCTGAAGACGGAGCAAAACCTCATATTGGAGAAGTCGGAAAATTTGAAGAAGTGGGTGAAGAAAGAATAGAGGTAATTTGTTCGAGAGAAAAACTTCAAGATGTAATCAAAGCAATCAAAGAAGTGCATCCATATGATGAAGTTGCTTTGGATATCTATCCTTTAGAAAATATATGAAAGAAGAACAACTAGAAATAGTAAATGAGAATGATGAGGTAATTGGTCTTGAATCAAGAAAGACGATTCACGAAAAAGGACTGCTTCATCGGGAAATCCATATTTGGTTTATGACTCCAAATCGTGAGATTGTTTTTCAGCATCGAGCAAAAGATAAGGACACATATCCAGACAAGCTCGACACAACTGTTGGCGGCCACGTAGACCCTGGGATGTCCTATGACGAAACCGCTATTAAAGAGGGTAAAGAAGAAACCGGCATTGATCTCGATCTTTCAAAATTAAAGGTTATTAAAAAGATGCGTAAGCAGAGTTTTGATGAGACAACCAAACTGACAAACAATACGATTCGTACGCAGTATGTATATTTGTTCGATGGCAATATTGATGATCTACAAGTTGAGGACGGCAAAGCAATCGGCTTCGAGGCGTGGAAGATAGACTCCCTCTCTACTCTTTCAAAAGAAGATCAGAATAAATTTATACCGATGATTCTCTCCCAAGAATTCCTCGACCTGTTTGAGGAGGGACAAAAATCATTAGGGCTAGTCGAGGCCCCACCTCGGGGACAAAATGGTATACTTAATGATTATATGGCACAAATATAGATGAATACATTGTTGTCCGAAGCATACCACTCACCTCAAGGCTATTTATGGCGGGTGCTTCCAGTTGAGAAGTTTGTAGCTTTGCCTGCGACTGTGGAAGTCGACAATATTGTGTTTGCTAAGAAATCTGAGTTTCATGTGACTGTTGCCAACGCGCGGGGAATCGCGCGTGCAATTGGGGGACAGGATATAAAGATGGTTGCTGAAGTTGAGACGAACCTTCAGAAGATGCTTATGGAATATGTGCACGACGCGCCGATTGAAATGATTCATTTTGAAAATGATTTCCGCCTCGCTGTCTCGCCTGGCCGTATGAGTATAGCTGCTCGTTGTGTTGTAACGAATCTCGAAGGATTTTTTCATCGGATTAAATCAGAGTACGGTAAAGATTTTCCGGTGCAGCCTCCGCACGTCTCCCTTTACACACAAAATGGAGCTGCGGTAGGGATTGACTCAACAGAACAAATGGAATCTTTTAAAAAAGTAGAATTACCCGTTGTTCAGAGGGTCCTCGGCTCTGCTCTGTGATTTTCTCAGGACCTCACCTTGGGGAGTGATTAAAATAGACATATGAAAAAGAAAATAATATTCCTAGACGGTGATGGAACGCTCTGGTATCCCAAGAAAACCAAGAGGACAGAAAAACCTCACTGGATATATCATGACCTAGAAACTAAGGATAATTATCTTGAGCATTTAGAACTCACGCCAAAAATCAAGGAAACACTCGAAGCCCTTAATGTAAGTGGAATTTGTCTCGTGGTTATTTCTGCAAACCCTCGTGCAGAAGATATTGCTATTAAAGAAATAAAAGAGAGACTTGAGCATTTTGGTTTGGTGAGCCTTGTCCATTCAGTGAGGTCATCGCTTGGGAGCGACCCAAAAGGGAAAGCTGGTGTTATGCTTGAGGTGCTTAAGGTTTTAAATTTGAATAAAGAGGATGCTCTTATGATTGGTGACAGTTACTCTTACGACTACATGGCCGCAAAAGACGTGGGTATCGATGCTTTTTGGATTGAGAACCCTGCGGGAAAAGTTCCTGAAGTTATGCCGTCAGATTTGCAAAGTATAAAGGAGGTGAGCGATATCTTGGATCTTTTAGAATAAATACTGCATGGTTGACAACTGTCTCCGAGGTGAGACCCCGGGAAGGTGGTGTGGTAGAATGATACCCATGATCATAGAGGTAGACGAGTATAAGAATAAAGTTCCAGGATATACACCTGAAAAATCTGAGAGTTTTCATCATGAAAGTGGCAAGCTTGCTGACAAGGATTTTGTAGATAGTCTAAAATCTCGAAAGTATAAAAGAATTGTGTTTATGGCCGGCGGAACAGCGAGTGGAAAAACAGAATTTGCACATTCGTACTTGACCAAGAAAGACCAGCTCGTTTACGACGGAACATTAAAAGATATTAATGGTTTCAAAATAAAATTACAAAAAATCGAGAGATATGATAAAAATAATTCTCGCATAAAGGTAGTTCTCATCATACCAAAAGATTGGGTCAAAGCGTTTGAAGCTTTTTTAAAAAGGGAGCGAAGAATGCGGCCGATAACTTTTTTCGATACGCATATACGAAGCAAGTTGGCGGTGTCGAGAATTTTGAGTGAAACAAAAACAAGAGTCGAGGTTTATGTGAGCGATGTTAAAGATGGCACCGACAAGCTGAGTTATATTAGATTGAATATGTCGAAAGGAAGAAAATCAATTGCAGAGAATTTGGTCTTAGCTGCTCGTTCCATGAATAAAATCGCAGCAGAAAATGCTATTGAAATAAATGCTGATTATGGTAGTATGTAGCATATGGTTACTGTTCTAGGTGTACAATTCCCGACAAGTGGCGCAGTCTTGCGAGCTCCAAAAACGGAGATTGTTTTGGCGTACACAAAAGCTATGCGTGAAGGGAAGGGTGAAGCAAAAAAATTTTTAAAGATTACAGAAGCAAAGAAGGAGCGCAAATAGCTCAATGGGTAATCGAGATTCCCGAGGTCTCACCTCTGGAAGTAGTTGTGGACAAGACATTTTGATTTATTGACAGATAGGGGTACAATTGAAATATGGAATTTCTTAAAAATATTGTGTGGACGCCGAAGAATATAATGAAGGCAGTTGGGGCAGTTGTCGCTGTTCTTATTGTGTTTCCTTTTGTTTATACGTTGCTGAATTCGCTAACATCTACACTCGGTCTTTCGGGAGGGCGTTCTGGGGGCGGGATGTTGGCGCCACAAAGTATGGGCGGAGCGCCAAGCATGTTTACTGAGGATGCTTTCTATAACAGCAAGTCTTCGGTGTCGAGCGAAAGAGCGTCCGGAATGGTTCCAATACCGACACTTCCCGGAGGTGTGGTGGGAGACACTGCGGAGAACTTTGAGGTGACGGAGTATCGTGCGTCTATTGAAACACGGGAAAAGGTTGCTGTGTGTGGGGAGGTGTTCAAGCTCAAGAAACTCACGTATGTGATTTTTGAGAATGCGAATGACAGCGACCGAGGTTGCAACTATACGTTCAAGGTACGCAATGCAAACGTCGCGGAAATACTCGCGGTTGTTAAGAATCTAAAACCAAAAGACCTTACCGAAAGTACCTATACCATCAAGCGCCAACTGGACGAGATTGATTCAGAGGCTACTATTTTGAAAAGGAAACTCGCTTCGGTAAACAAAACACTTGGCGATGCGATCAAGGCATATGACGAAGTGAATGCTTTGGCGATCCGAGCGCAGAATGTTGATGTGCTTGCGAAAATAATCAACAACAAAATGGAGCTTATTGAGCGCCTTACGCGCCAACAAATTGATATCTCGGCACAGCTTGAACGTTTGTCGCGTGCAAAAGTCGACAACCTTGACCGAGTGGACTATACCTACTTTTATGTAAATGTGTATGAAAATAAGTTTGTGGACGGGAAGGCGATTAAGGATTCATGGAAGAATGCGATTAGAAATCTTGTAGATGATATCAACGACACTACGCAAGGGATGACAATTTCCCTCATATCTTTCCTCTTTGCTATCTTGCAGTATGTCCTCTATTTCCTTGTGTTACTTATCATTGGGAAATATCTTTGGAAATTTACGAAGAGTATTTGGCAGAAGTAGCTGTTTTCAAGGGTGTTTGGTACGTATATATAATGAGATATTTTATTGGATATAAGGGTGGAGGGGATATCGAGAAATATTATCAGCATCTTACTGCAGACCTTTCTGGTAGGTTTGGTATTGCAGATCTTTCTCGTCGAGTACCTCCGCACTTTACGCTGAAGTATCCCTTTGTTGTGAACAATACAGCAAACATCGAAAAGAGTATCGAAATTTTTTTAGAGGGTAAGAAATCTATTCCATCAGTGATCGATGGGTTTGATAGGTTTGATCACGAGACCATATTTTTGTCAGTTGCGCCAAGTCATGAGTTGTCGGTTTTTGTGAAAGATTGTATCACAGAGCTCGGTGATCTTGGAGATGTTGAAAAATTCGACGCAGATACCTATCGACTTCACTTGTCTGTTGCTCGGCATCTTGATGTCGCCACTTTTGATTTAGTATGGGGCTATCTGAATGATTTACCAAAACCACATTTCGAATTTCTTTTTGACAACGTCACTCTTTTTGTGGAAGAGGATAATACATGGAATGCTAAAAAGGTTTTCAAGATGAAAACGAGAGATTTTTGACGCTTACACCGTATACTTCCCATCTTCAAAAATCACTTCACCATCGGCGAGGACGCGGTCGACAAGCGGGAATACGTCGACATGGAACTTTGCTTTGTGGGCGATGATGCCGTCTTTTTTAAAAACGCTATGCTTTTCGCCCAGAGAAAAGTGAAGCCCCAAGATGCGTTCAAATGCGGTAATGTCTTGCATGTGTCGTTCCCGTGTGATGGCGCGGTTGAGCCCAAAACCAATCTCGCGCACCAGTGGGCGCTCATGTTCGCTGATTGCCTTAATGATGTTGATGAATGATGTCGGCGCATTGTCGTCCCACCCGACAATAAGCCCTTCCTTCACATCCACGCGAAACGGTGTGTGCATGTTGACGCAAAAATCTGCTCCTGCGTGCGCGTAAATCATGAACGATCCATTCATTTGAGTAAACTCGCGAGACTCTGTGAAGACTTCGCCGATAGGGAATGAGCCACCGATATTTTCCATGCCCACATAGTCACCAGTGTTGAGTTTTGGCGAAAGGAGGCCACCAGTTACGACGAGTTCTGTGTCGCCCCCTTGAATGCGGAGTTCCTTGGTGTGTTCGAGTTTTGCTTTGAGTTTGTTTCCTGTCTCTCGGTACCACACTTTGTCATACGCAAGCGAATGTGTGTATACATCCCATATATCCTCTGAGTTTTTATGAAGGTGGAGATGCTCGATGACTTTGAGTTTTTTGTTGAAGAGATGCAAGCGAATACGAAATCCATCCAAAAGGAAACTTGAAGATTGAATAAGGACGACAAGGTCGTGCGGGTGCATTTCGTCAAATGCTGTAATGACTTCTTCTTTGCTCACGGTGTCAAAGTCGATGAAACGAGCGTTGGGGAGTACGGTACGATATGCGGTGGTTAAAATATTGGTGAGCCCATAGCGCGTGTCATATACTACGAGTGCGTTTTGGTGAGGCGGGTGCTCTATCGCGAGCGTGACGATGTCGCTGACGTTTTTTGTCGCAGTTTCGATGAGGTTGTTGTCCATGTACAGAGCCTAACGTAAATACGAAAAAAAGCAACGGGGGGGGGTGAACAAAGAAGATGTTGGGCAATGTTTGGTATGATAGAGAGGTAGCTATTTTTATGTATTTTGTTTATATTTTAAAATGCAAAGACAGGACACTTTACACCGGCATAACGACCGATGTGGCGCGACGACTCGAGGAGCATAAGAGCGGAAAAGGTGCTCATTATACGCGCGCTAAAGGTGTCGAGGGAGTGCTCTATTCGGAAGAGTGCGAGCATAGAAGCGCGGCGCTCAAGCGCGAAGCGGCGATTAAAAAGATGAGTCGAGTTGAAAAAATGGCACTCATAACACAAGGTGGCGCAGAGAGCGCGATGTGATATACTTTCTTTATGAAAATTACAAACATTATTCTTTTGACGCTCGCCATTGTGGGGGTGATTGTCGGTGCAACATATTGGAGTCAGGACTGGAGTGCGGGGTGGGGGTTCTTGGGTGGTGCGGTTGTGGCACCAAGTGCGCCGGCCCAGAACGCCCCAGCTGTTCCTCAAGAGGGGGTGACGATAAAGCTTAAGATTGGAGAAGTAAAACAACTCAAAGATTTTTCAGTAAAGATTGCAAGTATCGACAGTGATAGTCGTTGCCCTCAAGGGGTGACATGTGTGTGGGCAGGGCAGGTAGCTTTGACGCTTGAGGTTACGATTCCACCTAGTAGCGCCAATGCAATTAGTCTCAAGACTGATGGCGTATCGAATTCCGCAGGCGCTTATACATTTTTGCTTCTCGAGGTGAGTCCTGCTGCTGTGTTTGGGAAGGAAATTGCGAAGGAGGAATATTCCGCGACTATTATTGTAAAGCCTTTTCATGTAGGTGACATAAAAAACCGCAGGGAGTAATAATTCTCTGCGGTCTCGTTACTTATTTATTTTTTTCCTTTTCAAATTCATCCGGACCAAAAGTATCCGATTTGTGTGGATCAAAAGGACGATCGCGCACTTCAACATAAACACAGTTTGTAAGAGCTTCTCCGTTGTGCAACATGTATCGGGGGACAGTAATTTTCTGAGGTACTCCTTGAGATGCGTCGACAACAGTAGACATTTTTCTTCCAGCAGTGTCCTCTGTTTCCCATCGTATTTTTCCTGTGACGAGAAGTAATATTTCTGGATGTCGATTCGGATCATCTCCTTTGTGATAGTGCCCACCGAATTTTTGCCCTTGCTTGCGGAAGCAATAAATTACCTGCCGCCCATCTGGGAACGTATCCACAAACGTTGTTTTTCCTCGCTCCGTCTCGCTGGCATGAGAGAGTGGCACGATGATACTTGTGGTCATAGATTTCTCCTCTAAACAAGTTGGGACATCTGGTGCTTACGGTACACTTCCGAGTGAGTTTTGTCAAGATGTTGAATATATACCTCAAAGTGGTTCCAAGCTATTGAACCATAACGTGCTGTTGACGCAAGACATTTTTTGTAGTAGTATGTTTTTTGGGTTGTTCTTATTCATCAAATCCAAGGAGACATGGTATGAGTCAAGCACAGGCACCAATAGTTGCGTTCCAAGTTTTCAGAGATATTCTTGCTCGAGTTGTTGGCCCAAGGGCACTGTCTCGCTTTATGCGAGCTGTTGCACGCGGGCGTTCTACGATACGTGGGTATCGCCAACAAGGAAGAGTTGATTATGCGAAACTTGCCGAGCAAATTAAAATTTTGCAAAACAAGATTCAATTTCGACGGACATGGGAACGCTATTTTGGTTTCTATAGTGTTGCAAGTGCAATGCCATCACTCGTATACAAACAAAGAGTCAAAGATTCTGATTTTGATCCGCGGCTATTTATTGCAAAAATACATTGTGAAGCTGGTGCTGTTGCTGCAATAAATCTAAGGACTTCTGAAGGGCCACTGCAAAAAATACTCTGGCTGTATCGCGTAGGATTAAACAAGATTGCTCTCAAGGAGGCTGTTGTACTTCTGGAATCGAGTCATAAAACTGTGCATAGGGGTAAAACCTCGAAGAGGGTTGACGCAATGACAGCAGAACAGCTGGAAGTTGCCGGCAGAGCGTGGCTTACTGTAGGGAATGTTGAGCTTGCACACGACCGATTTTCTCGGGCACTTGAGAAAGCAGACCTTTCTTGCGATGTGAATCTCTTGGCATCCTTGGGACTTATGGAAGCAACGTTTCGTTTGTGGAAGAAACTTAAGTCGGATGATGTCAATCGTGACATATTGTATGAGACGGTAGTTGCTGTGCATTCGCGTGTCATTGATCTGCTTGCAAGTTTGCGCAATCCGCTTTTGGGGATGCAGGTGTACGGGCGGTTGGCATCTTTCCATACAAACTTAAAAGCGGTTCATTTGGGCGGTTTCCCTGGAGTGTTAATTCCTGATTTCTTGATGCGGGCTGAGAAGTCTCGGACGGAGGCAAAAGCACGCGCCATGAAGGTTTTTTTGTCAGGATAAAAGTTAGTTTTCGGTTTCAAACCCCATGTTTCATGGGGTTTTTTTATTTACTGGTATTTTTTTAAGAAGTATGGTATTATATAAATCATAAAAACGCGGTCGGGTTTTTGAATAGAAGAAACACAAAAAATATGAAAGGAACAATTAAGACACTTACGGACAGAGGATTTGGTTTTATTGCTCGCGAAGGCGAAGCAAAGGACCTTTTCTTTCACTCAAAGGACTTGAATGGCGTCGCATTTGACGACCTCAGGACTGGCGATACCGTTACGTTTGAAGTGGTTGACGGTCCAAAAGGCCCAAGCGCTCAAAACGTGATGCGCGTCTAGTCGCTTTTTAGCGATAGAGATAAAACCGTCATACTGATAATTGAGTATGGCGGTTTTTCTCTGTAAAAAAAGGGGGGGGAGGCGAAGCCTCCCCCCCCTTTTTTTACATTTCCTATTTTTTCCGCTCTGCGTAAACCGAAATACTCCGACGTTTTGCTCCGCGTCCTTTTGCGTGGTGGCGGTGCGATTTGACGACATGGTGGATGATGAAATCTTTGTCCAGCATCTGTTCGACTTCAGCTTCCGTGAACACATGCTCCGGTACGCCGATTCGCGGGTGTATGTAGGAGCCCTCTTCCTCTGCGGGGTTTTCTTTGAGCAGGCGTTCTGCATGAGTGTCTTCGTCACGGAGGAATGTCTTAAAAAAGAGCCAACCACCGGGTTTGAGAACACGTGCTATTTCTGCTTGAAGACTTGCGCGCTCTTCGGCGCTCAAGAAATGTGATGTCATCATGTCGAGCACAATAGTTTGTGAACGGTCGGGGAGAGGGATGGGGTTGGCGATAGAATGCTTTGCATAGGTGAGAACCAAGCCCTTGCTGTCTTTTGTTGCTTGTGCAATTGCTTCGCCAGAGATGTCGTACCCCACTCCGCGCATACCAAAGGTTTGCGCAAGGGCAATGATGTTGCGACCATTGCCACAACCGAGGTCGAGTACTGATGCAATCGGATTTAAAGATTTACGACCGAATTTTTGTTCGAGCCAGTGGACGAATTTGATGAGGTCTTCGCTCGGCTCTTTCGAGAGAGAGAAGTGTTGCTCCTCCTTGTATTCCTTGTCCCAAAAGGCGCGACTCTTGCCTTCGTAATGTGATGTTCCCATAGTGTGAGTTATAGCATGAGAAGCGCGCATCGGCAAATGGTAAATAGTTGTTGGTGTGCAAATTGTAGCTTACCGTGCTATTGTCTTGTAATGGAAACTACGGAAACAAAATTGCTTAAGGAGCTTGCCGTGAAGGCGATCGAGGAGCTCAAACATATGCCACAACCTGTTGTGCGTGTTTGTGGCCCAATGACCACGGGTGGGCGTGGGTATGAAGAAAACGTACGCATGTTTGAAAAGGCAGTTGCGGAACTTAGGCAGGGTGGCTACACAGTCTTTGACTTTGCGCCGTATGAACCCGAGCTTTTACAGATCAAGGCATCGCACAGTGCTATTATGGAGGATTTTCATAAGCCAATTTTGCAATCGGGATATATCACAACCGCTTTCTTTTTGCCCGCGTGGAATGAGTCAAAGGGTGCAACGTGGGAACGGGAGTACATAGAAGCGAATACCAAGATGGATATTCAAGAGTTTACACCAACGGAGTAATGGGTGTGTGTTGCTAGCTTCTTCTGGTTCATTTGTGTATACTCTGGGTAATTCTATGGCACAGGAGAAAATTTACATTTTTGGCAAACATGCGCTTGTTGAGGCGCTAGGGCAGACACCTCAGGCAGTGGAGGAGGTTTTTCTTGCGCCCGGCATGGACGACGAGGAGATTCGCAAGCTTGCGCTTGGCGCGGGGATTTCGGTTGCGAAGCTTGGCGCAGTACTTCCTCCGGGGGTTGAAAAGGATGCGGTTCATCAGGGTGCGATTGGGCGCGTGAATGTTGGGCGGCTCATGCGCCCGTATCGGGAATTTGCGGATGGGCTCAGCGTGGGTCCGGACACTGCACTCATTTTGCTCGGGGAAGTTCATGATCCGCAAAATGTCGGCGCGATCATTCGCTCGGCAGCAGCGTTTGGTGTCGCCGGGGTTCTTATCCCTGAACATAATCAAGCACAGATTACGGGAAACGTAATCAAGGTCTCTGCAGGTATGGCATTTCGCGTACCGCTTGTCGCGGTGGGGAATGTGAACACGGTGGTGCGCGACATGAAAGAGCGGGGGTTTTGGATTTATGGACTCGACGAGGAGGGATCACACTCGATCACCGAGGAAGCGTTTGATGCACCCACGGTGCTTGTGCTCGGGAACGAGGCAAAAGGAATTCGTGTAAAGACGCGCGAGCTCTGTGACGTGCTCGTTTCGATTCCCATGAATCCAGAATGCGAGTCGCTCAATGTGGCGGCATCGGCGGCGGTTGCGCTGTATGCATGGAGTGCGAAGCATCCAAAGGCGTTTCAGAAAAAAGTAAAGTAGCCAGCAATTTTTATGAGAGAGTGTATTATTAATCAAGTGTCAATATTGCGTGCACAAAAAAAGGTCACCCAAGAGGACCTTGCTGAGGCGGTGAGCGTAAGTCGTCAAACGATTATTGCAATTGAGAAAGGAAACTACACGCCGTCAGTTGCACTGGCTCTCAAGCTTGCTGAATTTTTTGGCACATCAGTAGAAAAAATATTCAAAATTTCCTATGAAAAATAATTTTAACAAAGAAATTAGTGTTTCGGTGGTATTAGTGGCGTTGCTCCTGTTTATCTTGGATCCATTTGATATGGTGATGCCAAGTATGGCGCAGATGACTGCATTGGTTTTTGCGGTTGCCGCGTTTGGTATATTTGCGAGTTTTATATTGCGCGAGACTGCGGGGGATGAGCGTGAGGGGGCGCACCGTATGTTTGCAGGACGCGTCGCGTTTCTTTCGGGTGCATCGGTACTTATTCTGGGGATTGTAGTGCAGGGTATTTTCGACAAGATTGACACGTGGTTAGTGGCTGCACTTGTTGTGATGGTAATAGGGAAGGTCTCCGCCCGATTGTATTCTGAAAAAAATTTATAGCAGGAGTTTTTTCAGTCGACCCTGCTTATCCACAGAAAAACTATGTAAAGGACACTTTACATAGTTTTTTGTTGGTGTATAATGGAAAGTATTAATAGAGATAATTTTTTGATACATACGTTATGGAAACAAACAGCACAGGTGGGTCAAGCAAGTTTATTATTGGTGCAGTGGTGATTGTCGCAGCAATTGGAGTGTACACGTTCCTCAATAGCGCCAAAGATGGTGGTGTTGCAATGGAAGAGAATGAAGGCGTTATGATGAAAGATGATGGCGTTGATGTTGCGATGATGAAAGAATATATGTCACTGAGAGCTGCTCCTTTGGGAGACTTTAATGGTTCAGTGAAAGCAGTCCTTACCCCTAAGGGCGAAAAAACTGAGGTGGTTATAACTATGGTGGGTGGGCCTGTCGGAGGGAAGCACCCTGCGCACATTCATGTTGGAGCATGTCCTATGCCTGGTGCGGTGAAGTATCCTCTTTCTCCTGTCGTGAATGGAACATCGGTAACCATGGTGGATGTGTCAATTGAGCAATTGTGGAGCATGCTCCCTCTTGCGATCAATGTTCACAAATCTGCAGCAGAGGCGAAAGTATATCTCGCTTGCGCTGATATTAAAAATAAAGCAGAGGCAAATATGATGATAGGAATGATGCAAAAAGAAGGAGAGGCTATGGCAAAAGAGGGGACGATGATGCAAGCTGACACGATGATGAAAGTTGGTTCGTACGAAGTGTATGCGCCGGAGAAAATTGCAAAAGCGGCAACGGGTGACGTAGTCCTCTTTTTCCGCGCAAGTTGGTGTTCAACATGCCGTGGTCTTGACGCTGATATTAAGGCGAACCTCAAGAATATTCCCTCTGACCTCACGATTCTCGATGTGGACTATGACAACTCGGGTGACCTCAAGAAAAAATACGGGGTGACTTATCAGCACACTATGGTGCAGGTTGACCAGAATGGGAAGATGATTAAAAAGTGGATGGGTAGCCCAACGCTTGCTGCGTTTGTTGCGGAGGTAAAATAAAAAATATGACCCTGCTCCTCATTTCGTTTATTGCCGGAGTACTGACGATTCTTGCGCCGTGCATATTGCCACTCTTGCCAGTAATTGTAGGAGGGTCACTCGATGGCGGTGAGACGAGTAAAAAACGTGCACTCATTGTAACGCTCTCTCTTGGGGTGTCAGTCATCCTGTTCACTCTTTTGCTGAAAGCAAGTACGCTCCTCATAGACATTCCGCAGGATTTCTGGAAATGGACATCAGGAGGAATAATTCTTGCGTTCGGTGTAATTACGCTTTTCCCCGGGCTCTGGGAGCGAATGTCACTCATGTCAGGTATTAGTCGCAAGTCAAATCAGGTATTGACGAAGGGATACCAAAAGAAAAGTTTTTGGGGTGATGTTATTGTGGGTGCATCGCTCGGCCCAATTTTCTCTGCATGTAGTCCGACATACTTCGTCATCTTGGCGACCGTTCTTCCTGCTCAGCCGCTGGTTGGAATGCTCTACCTTCTCACGTTTACACTTGGTCTCTGTCTTGCTCTCTTGCTGGTGGCTTTGGTGGGGCAGCGAATCATGGTACGACTTGGGGTCGCAGCAGATCCACGTGGTTGGTTTAAGCGCACTATGGGTATTATATTTATCATTGTTGCGCTGGGTATTATGACGGGGTACGACAAGAAGCTTCAAGTGTCGATTCTTGATGCAGGATTCTTCGATGTCACAAAGGTAGAATTGAAACTTCTTGAGGGCAACAAATAATCATGAAACTAGAAACAATAATTGGGGCGGTGATTGTTGGGGCATTTTTGATTGGCGTGTTTTTGTATAACGCTCCCTCTAAAAAAGTAGGATTGATTGATGCTAATGCACCCTCAAAGACCCTTGAAGAAAAAAAGAGATCACTTATTGTCGCGCCCGATATTAGCTCGCCAGATGGATTTATCAACACCGAAGGGAAGTCAATCTCACTCACGGAGTTAAAAGGAAAGAAAGTTGTACTTCTTGATATTTGGACATACAGTTGTATAAACTGCCAACGAACTATCCCGCGACTCAACGAACTCTATGAAAAATACAAAGACCAAGGGCTTGAGATTGTCGGTCTCCATACGCCTGAATTTTCGTTTGAGAAGGTACAGAAAAATGTCGAAGATGCAGTGAAGCGCTTCGATATCAAATACCCGGTGGTGCTCGACAATGACTTCTCGACATGGAATGCTTACGGCAATCGCTACTGGCCCCGCAAGTACCTCATCGATATCGATGGCTACATTGTGTACGACCATATTGGCGAGGGTGCATATGACGACACAGAGCGTGCGGTGCAAAAAGCACTCCTAGAACGAAGTCAGCGTCTTGGCATTGCTCTGGAGATACCAATGCCTGTAGTTGAGCCTGTGGCAGAAGAGAGCTCACGGAGGGCCAATAGTCCGGAAATTTACTTTGGTTCGGCGCGCAACGATGATTTTGCCAACGGGAGTAAATTTTCTGAAGGAATGCAGAAATTGGTGATTCCAGAAAAAACTGAAAAGAACAAATTGTATCTTGGTGGAACATGGACAATGACGTCAGAGTATTCAGAAAGCAAAAGCGCGGGAAGCATCTTTTTCAAATACTCCGCAAAAGATGTTTATATGGTTGCGAGCGCCAAAGACGGAGTGGATGTGGAGGTGTGGATTGATGGCGTGTTGCAATCAACCCTGCGCGTGCAGGGAGAGTTGTTGTATGACATCGTAAAGGGGAAGGATTACGGCGAACACACGCTGGAGCTCAAGGTAAAAAGTCCCGGACTTCAGGCGTTTACGTTTACGTTTGGATAAATCTAAGCTAACATGGAGCAGAACATAAAAAACAACAGTGTAGCAGTGTTTGGGGGAGGGTGTTTCTGGTGTACCGAAGCAGTATTCAAGATGCTCAAGGGTGTTGCATCTGTTGATCCTGGGTATGCAGGTGGAAAGACAAAAAACCCAACTTACGACGATGTATCGGGTGGTATGACGGGGCACGCGGAGGTGATCCGTATTGAATATGATCCGTCACTCGTGACGTACAAAAACCTTTTGACGGTATTTTTTGGATCGCACGACAGCACGACGCTCAACCGACAAGGGAACGACGTGGGCACACAGTATCGTTCAGTGGTTTTATTCACTACACTTGAACAGGAGCGAGAAGCGCATGCGTTCATTGCCGAGCTCAATACCTCGAGCAGTGAAGGTGCGCCCGTGGTGACGGAGGTGGTGCCGCTCGATGTGTTTTACCCCGCCGAGGATTACCACAAAAATTATTTTGCGCGCAACAAAGATGCGCAGTATTGTCAGATTATTATTAGCCCCAAGCTCGAGAAAGTTCAGCACAAGTTTGCCGAGCTTTTAGCAGGGCATCCTAAGAACTGAATTTATATGCACAATAATCCTATGTCAGCGAGTGAAGAGGAATTCAAGAAGAAACTTTCGCCAGAGCAGTACAAAGTCATGCGCGAGAGGGGGACCGAAATGCCGTTTACGGGGAAATATGTTCACGAAAAGAAAGACGGCGTGTACCAGTGTGCGGCGTGTGGCAATGCGCTCTTTGCTTCGGATGCAAAGTTTGATTCGGGTACAGGTTGGCCGAGTTTCGATCAAGCACTCCCCGATGCGGTGAAGTTTATCGAAGACAAAACGCATGGCATGGAACGTACCGAAGCGGTGTGCGGAAAGTGCGGGTCTCACCTTGGACATATTTTCGACGATGGACCGACCGCAACCGGCAAGCGGTACTGCATGAACTCAGTGTGTTTGGAACTCAAAGAAAAGGGTGTATAGTGAAGGGATGAAGCAAAAAGTAGTTATTGCTGTTGCCGTTCTTGTGGTGGCGGGTGCGGGGTGGGCGTTTTTTGGTTCCCAAAAAACGCCCCTCGGCGTACCCACCCCAACCCCTCAACCTATTACTATTTCCGACGAGCGTATTCGCGTCAGCGCCCCGCTTTCGGGTGCAAAAATTACAAGCCCCCTCGTGGTACGTGGAGAAGCGCGCGGCACATGGTATTTCGAAGCGTCGTTTCCGGTGCGCCTTCGCGACGCCAACGGTAAGGAGCTTGCGGTCAAACCTGCACAAGCGCAAGGGGAGTGGATGACCACCGAGTTCGTGCCGTTTGAAGCTGCGCTCACATTTACCAAACCCGAAACCAAAACCGGCACACTCATCCTCGAAAAAGACAATCCCTCCGGCCTCCCCGAACACGCCGCGCACATTGAGATTCCTGTGGTGTTTGAGTAATGCTTTGTATTTTCACAAAAATGCGGTAAGGTGAAGGGACTTATATGGCACAAGGAGAAACAATCATTCGGTTTGAGAAGCTCTCGTTTGAGTACGGGCACAATAAACCTATCTTGCAGGAGGTGGATTTTTCTGTGCGTCGCGGTGCAAAGATTACGCTCATGGGGCAAAATGGTGCCGGAAAGAGTACGATTTTTGGGCTCATTATGGGGACGCTTACGCCCGAATCAGGGACGCTCAATGTGGTGAAGGGTCTCACGGTGGCGACGGCGCGACAGGTGATTCCACGCGCGGAGCTCGACCTTACCGTGCGTGAGTTTTTTGAAAAGTGCTTTCCGAAAAAAGTTTACGATATTGATCCAAAGATTGACGAGGTGCTTGAAGTGGTCAACGTGCATGCGCCACACGACCGTATTGTAAAATCATTTTCTGGTGGACAACAGGCGCGACTCTTGCTTGCGTCGGCGCTCATTCAAGACCCCGACATCTTGCTCCTTGACGAGCCCACCAACAATCTCGACAAGGCGGGCATCGCGCACCTCACTCAGTTTTTGCTCGACTACAAAAAAACATGCATGGTCATTTCGCATGATGCGGATTTCTTGAATTCGTTTACCGAAGGCGTTTTGTACCTCGACGTGTTCACCCGCAAGATTGAGCAGTATGTGGGAAATTATTTTGATGTAGTAAAACAAATCTCCGCCCGCATTGAGCGTGAGAACATGAAGAACGCGCAGCTTGCCAAGGAGATTCAAGAGAAAAAAGAAAAGTCGAATGCGTTTGCAAACAAGGGAGGACAGATGCGCCTCGTGGCAAAGAAGATGCGCCTTTTGGCGGAGGAACTTGAAGAGGAGAAAGTGGATGTGCGTCGTGAAGACAGGACCATTCGCCCGTTCACGATTCCGGTACAGATTGAAGTAGGTGGCGAGATGATTGCCATTACTTCTTTTTCTATCATGAAAAATCATAAGCCAGTGACGCGCAAGGCGAATATCTCACTCAAAAAGAAGCAACACCTATTGCTTGCAGGACCAAATGGCATCGGAAAGAGTACCCTCCTTGAAGCACTGGCGAGCGGGAAGGCACTGGGGGCGACTATTGCGCCGGGCGTGCGCGTAGGTTACTATCGTCAAGATTTTTCAACACTTAATTTTAATGATACAGTATTCGATTCCTTGGCTTCCGCGATGCAAAAAGTAGAAGGACGCTTGGACGAAGAGCGTATGCGCTCCATTGCGTCGGGGTTCCTCATTACGGGTGAGGTGATGCGCACAAAAATCGGCAGTCTTTCCGAGGGGCAAAAGGGGCTTGTTGCATTTGCGCGATTAGTAATGGAGAAGCCCGGCATTCTCATTCTCGACGAGCCCACGAACCATATTAACTTTCGCCACTTGCCCATCATTGCCAAAGCACTCGACCAATATGAGGGTGCGATGATCCTTGTCTCTCACGTTCCTGAATTTGTGAAGCAAGTGCGCATCGACGACATTCTTGATTTAGAAAAGTAGTATAATAGACTCATGGATATTTTTGCACACGGACTTTGGGCTGCGGCTGCCGCAAAGAGTGCTAAGCAGTCTCGTGGCAAGCGTTTGAATGTGTGGGTAACGACACTCTGGGGAATATTTCCTGACCTCTTTGCATTCACTATTCCCGTTGTCTGGATGATCTGGGGACTAACTTTCGGAGGGCTGAGTCTTTCTGATATGCCGCGACATAATGGTCCACCGATCGAACCGGCACAAGTTGGTGGTGATTGGACATTGATGCTTGCAAGCGCGCTTTACAATGTAAGTCACAGTTTAATAATTTTCTTTTTAGTATTTTCGATTATATGGTTTGTGTTTCGTCGTCCTGTGTGGGAGCTGGGCGGGTGGTTGCTTCACATTTTGATCGATGTCCCAACACACACGTATCAGTTTTTTCCTACCCCCGTTTTTTGGCCACTTTTCGATTGGAAGTTTGACGGTTTCTCGTGGGGAACGCCGTGGTTTATGCTTTTGAACTACTCTCTGTTGGGGGCAACCTTTTGGTTTCTGGTAAGACGCCGCAAGAGGGAAAATGTGTCAGACCAAAGCTAAAAGTGCATCTACCTGTAAGTAAGTATCTGTGTTCTAAT
>JBBTWP010000005.1:43151-116888 GCA_038062675.1 Patescibacteria group bacterium | reverse complement strand
GTGAATACGTTCTCAAGTCTTGTACTCACCGCCCGTCACGTCAAGGGAGCCGAGAGTGCCCGAAGTTCCGCCTTGCGCGGACCTAAGGTAAGCTTGGTAACAAGGACGAAGTCGTAACAAGGCACGGCTAGCGGAAGCTGGTCGTGAATCAATTCAAATGAAACGTCGTGAAGTATATTCTTCGGGATTATTTCACTCTGAATTGGTCGGTTTTTTCCGAAAGGAAAAAGGATGAAGGTCCTCCCATCATAAAAAGGGACCCCCTATGTAAGCAGGGTTACTTACATCCAAGACCTCACTTAGGCGCCTGTCATTTATGACGGACGACGAAGTGAGGCGGAGAACGGAACAAAAGAAAGAATACTCAAACTTTTAGATATTACACGTGTGCAGTTTTCACGCAAAAAACGCCCAAATTTGAGGCGTTTTTTGCTACCCGAAAAGACTTGACAAATAATATAGATATGGTATACTTAAACAAGACAGTTAAATCAACTTAGGAGGGGTTATTTATGGCAAAGGTCAATCGAGTTCGATTTCCGTTTGTGGAGACTTTTCTTTGTTTCGCCGTCGTGGCTCTGTTGTATTGGCCCGAGGCTGTCATGAAAGCAAATTCTGTGACCGGTGCAGATGAGTGTGCGTACGTTGAGTTTCTTGAAAAAGAGCTCAGTGGGTGCCCCACAGGGAGTTGGACGTGGGTACAGTACTTTCTACCAAAAAGCGACGAAAGATTTATCGGACCTTGATTTATTTGGTCCACAAGCCCTGTACTTTTGTCCGGGGCTTTATTCTATTAACACAAACTCAAAGCCCCAGTCGCGCATGCGCGACTGGGGCTATTTTTTTCTTAATTAGTTCTTAGGGATTCCCGAAGCGGAATTCCTGGTGGCAACTTGTGGGTTTTGTTGCCATTGCTTTTCCTGCGTCGTCGGTTTCGTTCGCGTGTTCGGTAGCTGGCTTTTGTTCGGGTTTCGACTGGAGATTTCCGTCGAGATTCTCATGGTGAACATCTGTTCGAATGTTGCATTCAGTGCTCCTTTGGGGTGAAAGAACAATAGGTAACCGCTCTTCGAACTGCTTTTCGTATTCTATCACAAGGTATTCAAAAAACATCTGGGACTGGTGGTTTATTTTATTGTGGCGAGGTATAATTATTCCTGTAGTATCGTTAATTATTAATTATCATTTTATCACCATGTCCCACACCACCCGCTTCGTAAAAGTATTACTCGCCGTATTGCTCAGCCTCGCCCTTTGGCCATCTTCTGCTCTCGCAGGACCAATTGAAGATTTGGCACCGGGGCAATGGTATCAAATACCAAACTCTAAAATGATTGCCGTGGACCCCTGTCCAGCACGCAACTGTCTCTACTCGGGAGTAGAAGGTGGTGGTTCGGTAATCTGGTCGTGGAGTGGCGGTGCGTATGACACAAAGCGCAATCGTTTGCTGGTTTGGGGTGGGGGACATACGGCGTATGCAGGGAATGAAGTTTACGCGTTTGATCTTAATACATTTTTATGGACACGTGTTACTGAACCCAGTGATATTACGGGGCATGTCAACGGTGCAACATATCCTTCTGATGGACGCCCTGCATCGGTGCATAGTTATGACCAGATTGAATATGATCCCGTTGCCGACCGCATGTTTGCATTCGGTGGGTCGCGCTGGCAAAGTGGTTCAAATACAAGCACTGCGTTTACGTTCAATTTTGATACAAAAAACTGGACGCAAGTGGCAGATATCATAGGAGATTCATACTCAGAAAATATTGGGCTGTCGCTCAACTCTGCTTACGACCCCGTGACTGGATTGGTGTACATTGGGGGAGCGTGGACAATCGCCACCTACAATGTGAATACCAATGTGTGGAAGACGCTGAACCGAAATTACGGTGGGTGGGGTTTACCCAATGGGTTGACTGCAGCGCTCGATTACAACAAACGTCAGTTTGTGCAGATTGGTCGCGGGTATGCGTACATGTGGGATATTTCTGTTGCAGCACCTGTGCGTACAAATCTTGTGACTACCGGCGACAAGGAGATTGAACTGTGTGATGCGCCGGGACTAGACTACGACCCCGTGAGCGGCAAGATTGTTGGTTGGTGTAAGGGCACAGATGTGTACACACTCGATGTCACTACGAAGGTGTGGACGAAGATTGCTGCGGGGAGTAGTGTGACACCAGGAGATCCGTACGCATCGGGTGGCTACCACGGAACTTTCGGGCGCTTCCGCTATGTGCCTTCCAAGAATGTGTTTGTGGTAGTTACGGATCAAAACCGAGATGTGTTCGTCTACAAACTCCCCACCACCACAGGAGGAGGGGGCACCGCTCCCACTGTCACCCTCACTGCGACCCCCACCTCTGTCACGAGTGGAAGTTCAGCAACATTGTCATGGACATCCACCAACGCCACCAGTTGTACCGCAAGTGGAGCATGGAGTGGTGTCAAAGGAACGAGCGGTTCACAAACCACCGGCCCTCTCACTGCAACCGCAACCTACACCCTCACCTGTGGTTCTGCTGTGCAGGGAGTCACTGTCAGTATTTCAAGCACTCCCACCCCTGCACCCACTCTCACCTTTTCCGCAAACCCAACTTCAGTAACCAGTGGTTCACCCACCACACTCACGTGGTCTGCCACTAATGCAAATAGTTGTACTGCAGGCGGAGCATGGGGCGGCACACTCGGCACTGTAAGTTCAGCTTCCCTCACCCCAGCCATTACCTCTACCTACACACTCACCTGTACGGGAAGTGGGGGGACGGTAACGCAATCTGTTGTGGTCACCGTGACTGCCCCTGCGCCAGCACCCTCGGGAGCTATTACCACCGTCCAACTCCAAAACACCACGGCTACTGCCCAGACCAACGCCCCCATTACTTTCGGCCACGTCTTCAAACAAGGCGACGTACCTGCAGGTTCTACCGTCATCGCCAAAGATGCAAGCAACAACCCCGTCACCCTCCAAGTCGACAAGAAAGCAACCCATGCTGATGGTTCCCTCCGTCACGCCATCCTTACTGCCAAACTCCCTTCACTTGCAGGAAGTGCAACGCAAACCATCACCCTCTACGCTCAAGCAGACGGCACAGCACAAACTCCCGTTTCTCTCACCAACCTCCTTGCAACCACCTTTGATTCCCAAGTGAGCCTCAACGTAGGTGGCACCGTCTACACCGCATCTGCAAGAAACCTTCTCCAAACTACCACACCCAAACAGTGGCTTTCCGGACCCGAAGTCTCTGAGTGGATCGTGGGTGGCCCCGTCAAAACAGCAGCCGGTGTCGCACACCCTCACCTCACTGCCTACTTCCATGTGCGAGCATACTCTGGTTCACCGATCACAAAAGTGAGAGTGGATGCGGTGGTGGAGAATAACTGGACGATGGTTGCAGCACCAAGTGATTTTACCTACGATGTAAATCTTACGGTCGGTGGGACAAGTGTGTACACACAGACCGCACTAACTCATTTCACCCGCGCGCGTTGGCACAAAGTCTTTTGGTGGGGAACTGAACCAACTATTTATGCAAAGCATGACAAGGTGTACCTGCAAGATACCAAAGCAGTTTCTAAATATGCGAACGTGACGCCACCGGAGTCGGTATTATCCGGAATGCTCAAAAGTATTGCACCAATGCAGATTGGTAACAATCGTTCTTACATGGCAACCACCGGCGAAAATGGCATGATTGGACCGCAACCGGAGTGGGTGTCGGTGTATTTAACTAGTATGGACAAGAGGGCACTGACGGCGTCACTATATAATGCGGATGGGGGGAGTACCTACAATAGTCATTATCGCAATGAAACCACAGGGTATCCTTCGACGACCGATGATTATCCTATTATGCAAATCGGCGAGCCTATTTATTCTGGGTGGATTCCGCCGGTGATATCGACAAGTCCGCACGAATGGGACATTGCTCATCAACCAGCGCTTGCCTATGTGCCCTATTTGGTGACCGGTGACTATTACTACCTCGAAGAAATGCAGTTTTGGGCAGAGGCGAACATGTTGCAGACAAGCTCAGGTACACGTCAAAGTCAAATTGGTTTGCAGGTGCGTGCGCAAGCTTGGGGATTGCGAACATTGGCTGAAGCTGCATATGCTACGCCAGATACACACCCCCTCAAAAAGCACCTGAACGACAAGGTCAAGTTGTACGTTTCAAAATATACCACCAGATATACGGATGATCCAACTGCCAATAAACTTGGCGTGATTTGGAGCTCAAATGATGCTGAGTCGTCGCTCAAATTAAGCAATGCCTACTTTACAGTCTGGATGGATGATTACCTTACGTGGGCAGTGGGTCATTTGGTTGAGCTCGGTTTTACTGAAGCCATTCCGTTCCGCAATTGGAAAACGAAGTTTGTTACTGACCGTATGGGCGGGAGCGAAGCGGCCGGACAAATGTGTTGGCAAGTTGCGTCACCATCTCAATTCAAAATGGGTGAAGGACTCGTATGGTACCCAGATATTCAAACCGTGTACGCAAATAATTACCCACAAGCATTGAGGGATCTTACCTGCAATACTCAGGCATATGCGGATTATGTAAAAATTAACAATGGTGAGCCAACATTTAAAATTAATGCAATGATGCCATATGGCAATAGTGCGGATGGTCACCCCATGAAAGCGCAAATTGCTTTGGCGACCGCGGTTGACGCTGGTACGCCAAACGCCGATCTCGGCTGGACACGCATGAGCACGCGCGTTGACGCACCCGATTTGTCCCTGAATCCTAAGTACGCCATTATTCCTCGCGGTGCACCTTCAGGTGGCGGAACCCCCGCACCCACCCTCAGCATTTCTGCCAACCCCACCACGGTCACCAGTGGAGGAAGCTCAACTATCACTTGGTCATCTACTAACACCACCACCTGTACTGCAAGCGGAGCATGGGGTGGTACCGTTGGTCTCTCGGGCTCTGTTCCTTTGAGCCCTACCACCACATCCACTTATACGATTACCTGTACTGGAGCAGGAGGAACGGCAACGCAGTCAGTAACTGTCACCGTAGGTTCCACTCCACCACCAACTGGAGGTTCTCTCCCTGCACCGTGGACTCTCACGGACATCGGTGCACCCACTCCGGCAGGTACCGCATCGTTCTCAAGTGGTGTCTACACTGTAACCGTGGGCGGCGTTGACATTTGGAATACTGCCGATCAATTTAGTTTCATCAACCAACCCATTACCGGTGATGCTGGAATCATTGCTCGTGTGGATTCTCTTGCCAACACGTATCCTTGGGCAAAATCAGGTATCATGATCCGTGATGCACTTACACCGGGAAGTGCCAATGTTGCAATATTTGTAACGCCAACGAACGGAATTACATTTCAGCGACGCACCGCACAAGATGGTATCTCAACATCAGTTAATTTAACAACCGCTGGCACTGCTCCGCGTTACCTTCGCCTCGTTCGTACAGGAACTTCAATCTCTGCATACTACGGAGACGGACCAACTGGTCCGTGGACTCTTGTCGGCTCAATCACTATTTCCATGACTGGCACCGACTACATTGGACTTGCCGCAACCTCGCATGTTCAAGGAACAGGCATGACCACAGTGTTTTCCAATGTCACCGCAACCTCCGCAAGTATCCCTTCCACCAAATTCTCTCTGAACGACCGCGTGCAAGTAACCGCAAGCGCCATCAACGTTCGTGCCACCGGGTCTACTTCCGGAACCCTCTTGGGAACCCAAGCAAACAACGCACTTGGTACGATCATTGGTGGTCCTGTTGCCGCCGATGGTTTCAATTGGTGGAACATCAACTACGACACCGGAGTCGATGGGTGGAGTGCCGAAAACTATGTAACCAAGTACAGCAGTGCTCCAGTTGACACCATTGCTCCAACAGCACCAACCGCTCTTACTGCAACACCCGCTTCTTCATCACAGATCAATCTCTCGTGGACTGCTTCCACCGATGCGGTTAGTGTGACGGGTTACAAGGTATATCGCAATGGTACCCAAGTGGGAACAACTGCTACTCCTACGTACAGTGACACCGCACTTGCTGCAGCAACATCCTACATGTACGCCGTCTCAGCGTACGACGCAGCTGGCAACAACTCGGCACAAAGTAGTGCCGTCAATGGAACTACGAATCCCGCGTCAGGCTCTGTCATTCAAGTCGGACCAACTCGTACCTACAAGACTCCAAGCCAAGCGGTAGCTGCCGCAACCACTGGCTCTGTTGTTGAAATTGATGCAGGCATCTACACCGATGACATTAGTGTTTGGCGTCAAAACAACCTCACTCTCCGTGGTGTGGGTGGGCGCGCACACATTCGCTCAACAAAATTGATTCCCTACACTCCCGGCAATGATCAAGAAAACGGTATGGGTATCGTAGTCATTAAGGGAAGTAACGTCACCATTGAAAACATGGAGTTTTCAGGAGCATTGGTAGACGACAAGAACGGTGCCGGAGTTCGTTTGGAAGGAAACGGTGCAACAATTCGCAATTCCTACTTCCATAACAATGAAAACGGTATTTTGGGAGGTGTCGGCAATGTCCTCATCGAAAACTCTGAGTTTGCTTACAACGGCGAATGTATTGCCGGATTTGGTTGTAGTCACAATCTCTACATCGGTAGTGGCACCACTAAGCTTACTTTCCGTGGCAACTACTCTCACCACGCAATCGTTGGCCACACTTTGAAGAGTCGCGCTGCAGAAAACTACATCATCGGCAATCGTATCACCGACGAAACCGGAACCGCAAGTTACGAGATCGACCTTCCCAATGGCGGACGCTCGGTCGTCATGGGCAACCTCATTCAGCAAAGCGTGAATACCGACAATGCCACCATTATTTCCTACGGAGCAGAAGGGCTTTTGAATCCGCTTAAAGACCTCTATGTGGTGAACAACACGGTCGTCAATAGTCGTGGAAGCGGAACATTTGTTTCTGTCGCAACGGGCGGAACCGCACAAATCCAGAACAACCTCTTTATTGGTGGCGGTACTATTCTCTCAGGTCCGGGAACACTCACGAACAATCTTACTCCAAGCGCAACTAATCTCGTGAGCGAATCCACTTATAACTATCACCTCACCGGCACCGCGGCAGGGATCAACGCCGGCACCAGTGCAGGCAGTACCGCATCAGGCTACGCACTCACACCAACATTGGAATACGTACATCCACTAAACACACAAGTCCGCACCATATCGGGCGCACTTGATGTTGGTGCGTATGAATATACTGGCGCCGTCGTAACCCCCGCACCCACCCTCACCCTCTCCGCATCACCCACGACGGTAAGTAGCGGTTCATCATCCACCCTCACGTGGTCATCAACAAATGCAACCAGTTGTAGTTTGAGCGGCGTACCCTCCGTCACCGGCATCTCCGGTACCGCAACTATTAGCAACATCACCTCAACAGGTACCTACAGCATGATGTGTACAGGTTCCGGTGGCAGTGTGACGCAATCGGTCACCATTACGGTCACCGTACCCGTGACACCTCCTACGGTAACTCTCTCTTCCCCTCAGACCACCATCACGAGCGGCAACACCGCAACCTTGATGTGGTCATCCACGAACGCAACGAGCTGTACTGCATCCGGGGCATGGGGTGGTAACGCAGCACTCTCGGGAACCCAAACATTAACCCCAACGGTAACCGGTACCTACACCCTGACCTGTACCAACACCGCAGGTTCAGCAAGTCAGAGCATTACCATCACCGTCACCACAGCAACCCCTGTTCCTACGGTTACCATTTCTGCAACTCCCGCATCGGTTACCAGTGGCAGTCCGATCACGCTCACATGGTCCTCCACCAACGCAACCACCTGTACTGCAAGCAATGGCTGGACCGGCACCAAAGCAATCAGTGGCACCCAAGCATCCAACCCTACCACCACAACCACCTACACCCTTACTTGTACCGGAGCCGGCGGTTCTTCTGCACAGTCAACCACCGTTACTGTCACCGCACTCCCACTTCCTACGGTAAGCCTCACCTCGCCCCAGACTACCATTACCTCAGGTAGCAATGCTTCGCTTGCATGGTCATCAACCAACGCAACCACCTGTACCGCATCCGGTGCATGGAGTGGAGCTAAGGCAACGAGTGGCACTCAGACCCTCACCGCACTCACCGCAACCGGTACCTACACTTTGACCTGTACCAACACCACGGGTTCCGTAAACAGAAGCGTCACCATCACCGTCACGGCAGCAGTTCCACTTCCTACCGTAAGCCTCACCTCGCCCCAGACCACCATTACCTCAGGATCCAATGCGTCTCTCGCATGGTCTTCGACCAACGCAAGCACCTGTACTGCATCTGGTGCATGGAGTGGAAGCAAGACGCTCAGTGGCACCCAGACACTCACCGCACTTACCGCAACTGGTACCTATACACTCACCTGTACCAATACAACGGGCTCGGTAAACCAGAGCGTCATTATTACGGTTACGGCTGTTGTTCCTTCAGCACCCACGGCCACCATTACCGCTACACCAACCTCGGTTACGAGTGGCGGCTCAACGGTCATCGCATGGTCATCCACCAACGCAACGAGCTGTACCGCAACCGGTGGGACAAATGGATGGTCAGGAACCAAAGGAATTTCAGGCACCCAGACATTTAGTAACTTGTCTGCTAACACAACCTACACCATGACGTGTACGGGCTCCGGTGGCACCACGGCACCACAGTCAACAACGGTAGTCGTTACGGCACCCGCAACTCCCACCGTCACCTTGACCGCCAACACTACCTCAGTAACCTCAGGCGGAACCGCAATTCTCACGTGGACATCCACCAACGCAAGTACCTGTACTGCATCCGGTGCATGGAGTGGAAACAAGACACTCTCGGGAACCCAGACCTTGAGTAATCTCACCACTACGGGTACTTATACCATGACGTGTGGCACTGCAACTCAGTCTCTTACCATCGCGGTCGCCGCACCTTCCGCAACACCTAACCCAACCGCAACCATTACGGCTAACCCAACCTCTATTACCTCAGGTGGTTCAACGGTTCTCACGTGGTCATCCGCCAATGCAAGCACTTGTTCTGCATCCGGTGGCTGGAGTGGTACAAAAGGTTTGAGTGGTACGGAAACCATTAGCTCCATTGGCTCTGCTGCAAGCTTTACCTTAACCTGTGGCACAGCAACCCAGTCAACCAATGTCTCTGTGGCTGCACCCGCACCCGCTCTAAGTGGTGCCGGAGGTGGAAGTTCTGGTGGCGGTTCGTCAGGGGGCGGAGGAGGTAGCATTGCACCTGCTCCTGTCGTTGTGACCCCTCCTTCTATACAAAGTAACGTCGTGACGGTCACGTCTTCCGTAGCCGCCACAGGGCAACCTGTCATTGTTCCCACTCCCACACAAGGTGGCGGAGCATCCATTCCTGGCTGTGCCGGCACCAACCGCTTCAGTACCACCACGGGACAACTTTGCCCTGCACCGACTGTCACTTTCACTCCAGTCTTCACCACCGAGCTTAAAGTAGGGGACAAAGGACCACTCGTCACCACCCTCCAAAATCTCTTGGTATCAGAGAAGCTTCTGACTGCAACACCCACCGGCTACTTTGGTCCTGCAACCAAAACAGCCCTCGTCAAATTCCAAGCAAAATACCGAAGTGAGATTGGTGGAGGAGGACAAGCAGTCTCCGATGGCACTTTTGCAACCACCACCCGCGCCAAAGCAAACAGCATTCTGGCACAGAGGTCAATTACCACCACAACCGTCACTCCGGGTGCGTCGACCCCAGCACCTACCGGCACCACCTTCAAGCGCATGCTCTTTGTGGGATCCCGTGGCGCTGACGTCATGGCACTCCAGCAAGTACTCGCACAAGAAGGATTCTTTACCGCAACTCCTACTCAGTACTTTGGACCACTTACCCTCAAAGCCCTCAAGCTCTTCCAGGAGAAGTACCAAATCTCGGGACCTAACCTTCCGGGGTATGGGAACCTCGGGCCCAAGACGAGAGGGAAGTTGAATACGATGTAACAAAAAGAGGGGATACCTCCGACAACCCAAACCCCCATATCACGCCAGTGATATGGGGGTTTGGGTTGTGTGGGGCACATTTTGTTTATTGCGATACTTATGCACAGAAATTTGTTTTTTATTGTGCATAAGTATGATAAAATGAAATGTATGGGGAGTAATCTTTTTATTCGAATACAGAGAAAAAAAATGCGCGCTACGCACGCATTTTTACATTATGTAATTTTTGGTATTTTTACCATAAGTGTATGCTTTGCGCCGTTCAATGTTTCATTTGCTCAAGATGGTTCTTTTTTGAAAAATATAGTTTCGCAAAACTCAGTTAGAGATATTTGGGTAAATACTGAGAATCGTTTTCGAGAAGTGCTGTCAGATCGCACCAGTTTTTCTTTTGTATCAGAAGAGACAGTTGAGCCAGAAATAATTCAAGATAGCAATTTATCAATTTTTGATTCGAGGACAACTGAAGTGGGACAAAACTTGCTCGCGACCGTAGACGGGATGGGAGCATCTGTATGGAGCAGTATTAGGAGTTTTTTTAGTAATCTCTTTTTCGGATCGCCGGAAGAAAATAATACCCAATCCGCACCTGAACCACTGCAAGAAATTCCGCCACCGATTGAAATTACTCCAACTCAACAAACTCCTCCTCAGAGAGAATTACCTCCCGAGCAAGATGTCAAAAAAGATGAGCCTGTTTCGATTCCCGTAAAACGGGATGTACCTGTTACGGTGAGTGCCCCCGTCCGCACTGTCATCGAGCGCGTCATCGAGCGTACCGTGGAGGTGCCGACCACAACA
Source organism: Patescibacteria group bacterium (assembly GCA_038062675.1). Taxonomy (GTDB): domain Bacteria; phylum Patescibacteriota; class Minisyncoccia; order Phycocordibacterales; family UBA1550; genus UBA1550. Next base: position 106,072 of record JBBTWP010000005.1, on the reverse strand, counting down.
GTGAGTGGTGTTTCTGAAACATCACTTACTGAGCGCCTCAATCAACTTGAGAATGCACTCAAGACAGAAATATATCGCGTCGCATCAAATGCCAACACGCGCGCAAATGACAACTATGCTGCTATTGCACTCACAAACCGTATTAACAACCTCTCCAACGTCACCATTTCGGGTGCCACCATCACCAGCTCCACTTTCGATGGAACTCTTTCGGGTTCCAGTGGTGCTTTTACTGGTGCTGTGTCGGGAGCAACCGCATCATTCACTGGAGCGTCAAATTTTGGAAGTACGCTCTATGTCGATTCTGTGAACAGTCGTGTAGGTGTGGGCACTTCATCTCCTTCGGACACACTTTCAGTAAACGGACCTGCATATTTTGCGCAAGTGAGCGCACCATCGGTGACAACAAATCGTCTCTACAACACCGGAGGTTCGCTCTATTTTAATGGCACAGCACTGGGGGGAGGGAGCAGTGGTCTCACGTCGTTAAATGGACTTACCGGTGCCACTCAAACATTCACGGACGACACCAATGTTACCATTGCAAGCTCAGGAACAGCACATGCGCTGGGCTGGAGTGGGCAGCTCTCGGTCGCTCGTGGTGGTACCGGCCTCTCTTCTTATACACTCGGTGACCTTCTCTATGCATCCGGCACGGGAACCCTCGCAGGCACCTCCACCGCAAACCTCAAATCATCTCTAGCACTCAACAATGTTGAAAACACTGCACTCTCCACGTGGGCGGGTTCGACCAACCTCACCACGTTGGGTACGATCACATCAGGTACTTGGAATGGTGGCACAATCTCTGTTGCGCGAGGTGGAACAGGGCAAACCTCGTTTGGTCAGGGGTGGTTGCATAGCGACGGCTCTACACTGACGGCATCCACATCTCCTACGGTAAACTATATTATTGCCACTTCTACCACCGCCACGAGTACGTTTGCGAATACTCTCCGTATTGGAACTGACTCAACAAATCAAAACCTTTTAGGAATTATTGCTCCGTCAGGAAAAGATTATTCAGCGTCGGTTTCAACAGGAGGCGTGGTGAACCTTACGACGACCAACTCAACAGGGGCAGGGTTAGTTATTTATAACAATCAAGGAGCTACAGCTTCGGGCAGACTCTTGGCAATAACAGCGGATAATTCCGCCTTTGACCAGCAGGTAGCTTATTTTGACCAAGATGGAACGAGTGGTGCGTTGGTTGTAAACTGCGATCTTGTGACAGGGAGTAGCCTTGAATGCGCGACCGTCACTTCAGTAAAAGAAGATTACTCAGCATTTGGTGTGACGGGGAATGAAATAGGCAAAGGAACAGTGAAAATCACACACAATGGTTCTGGTGTCGACACAAATGCGTCTGCCCTTAGCTTGCTCCTCACTTCCACTTCAACAGCGTCAGCAGCTCAAGGCATCTTTCTTGATTCATCAGGCGCAGCAACAACAGGTAAACTTTTAAACCTTCGCAATAATGCTGTGGAGTACCTTACATTAAGCGCGGCAGGTAGATTGGGTCTTTCCACTTCAACCCCTGCCTACACCCTCTCCGTTGAAGGTTCCTCCACGTTGGGCAACGAAGCCATCGCAGGGTACTTTACGGCGACGAGTACCACGGCAACCTCCACCGCGATGGGTTCATTCTTTGTGGGGACCACGACGCCGGGAAGAAACCGCTTTGCAGTGCAGGCGAAGACGGGGCAGAATTCTCCGTTTGCAGTGTACAATAGCTCGGGGAACACTTCAAAGCCTCTTATTTATACAGGAAGTGGTTATGGTGGCGATCCTTTTGTGGGAATTAATACAAATGATGCGGGGTATGCTGCTTTGGCAGTGCTTGCAAATGGAACTACCTACCAAAGTCCCAATGCTACAACACAGTTTCTTTTTGAAGGGAATTCCACGACTGATGTTACGTTGACAGTACGCAATAACGATAGTACTGTGGATATGGTAATCGGTGATTGTCATGGTCATGCTGGTTCATCTTGCGCTGGAACAAATAGTAATGGTGGTGTGGGAGTTCTTGGCACTAAGAGTAATCATGATTTGCGATTCCTCACTAATGGTGGTACGCGGGCCGCGATTACCGTAGGGGGGCTTATGGGCATCGGCACCACGACCCCTTATTCTAAGCTCTCTGTCTGGGGAAGTGGTACCGGCACTGGTCAAGCATTCGAGATCGCCAACAATGCTTCAACAACCATTGCAAAGTTTAATGACAATGGAACGGGGTATTTCCTCGGGAATATTGGTATTGCTTCTACTACGCCATGGCGTACGTTTTCAGTGAATGGTACGGTGGCACTTAACGGACTGACGTCTTCCGCAACGGGGAATGCGCTCTGTATTACAACAGGGAAAGACATCACCGACGCCGGTGGTGGTACCTGTACGCCATCCTCGCAACGTTTCAAAGAGAATATTCAGGCACTCACTCCTCGAGAGGCACTTTCGACATTAGGTAAGTTGCGAGTCGTATCGTTTGATTATAAAAGCGAATATGCAAGCCCTGAAGAGAGTCCTGCATCTGTTGGTTTGATTGCGGAAGAAGTGGAGAAGGTTGATCCTCGGCTCGTTGATTATGGTTACGATGGGTTGCCACTCACGCTTCATTTTGAGCGCATCACGGGCCTCACGGTAGGTGCGGTGCAAGAGCTTAACCTCAACCTTGAAACCATCGCAGGTACCACCGCAAGCTCGACCCCTGAATCTCGTTCATTTGCTTCAAGTTTCTTCTCGAATATTTTTGCGCAGATTACGGAGAAATTCGCAAGTGTTGCAAATGGCATAGGAGATTTCTTTGCAAACCGTGTTCACACGAAGACGCTCTGCGTGGGGGATAGTGTAAGCGGGGAGACGTGTGTTACCAAGGTGGAGCTTGATAAATTGCTTTCGGGCGCCACGACTCCGGGTTCTCAAAATGCGGGCGTGGTTGCGAGTGTTATGCCGATTGCAACAACCACTGCTCCTGTAGAAATTATCGTTAGCGGGAATAACCCACAGACGGTTAATTTGAAAACAGCATGGGGGGATCTTGGTGCCACTGCAAGTTCGACGGATTTGGTACTTGTGAATTTGGGAGTACGGGCGTTTCAAAATGGCGCAGAGGTGACAACCCCAATTATCGATACAAGCGTGACGGGTACGCACGAAATTGTTTACAAAGTTATTAACGGCGCAGGAGCGATGCTCGCAGAAGCAATGCGTATAGTGAATGTGGTTGACCCAAATCCTATTGTAGTCCCTATTGCCACAACAACGCCGGCAATCACTGCTACTAGCACGCAAGATGTTGGTGAAGATATTTTAACGAACTAAGCTTGTGTGACCAGTTTTATGAAATCGAATACTTCTCGAGGCTTTACCCTCACCGAACTCCTGATTGTCATTGCAATCATCGGTCTTCTTGCGGGGATTATTCTGGCTGCAATATCAAAAGCTCGGGAGAAAGCCCAAATAGCTAAAACTGTCATTGAGGTTAAAGAACTTTCTAAAAGTGTGTATCAATATTATGTTGATACAGGGATTAATCCGCAGTGCGCATTTCCGTGCTCGGCAATAAATGATCCGCTCATGAATAGTCTCGGTGTTTCCGGATGGGCAGGACCGTATGGAGTTATGTACGGCAAGGTTCATCCATGGGGGGGTGCATTTGGACCGACGGACGATTATGACATTGACGGGGGAGGAAATGATTATGTTGTCGATCTTAATGATGATCGTCCCGGTATGGGGGGTGGGGATAATGGGGGGCGCATTCCGACGAATGTGTTGCTTGAGATTGATAGGATACTGGATGACGGGGACTTAAGTACGGGAAATGCTCGAGCTAACGGGTTGGATTTTGGAGGAGGGACTGTTCTTGGTGAGATGATGATAAAAATGACGTGGTAGGATTTTTGATTTTTTGTTATAATATTAGAAACATTTATCAATCATAATAATTTACCATGTTTATACAAACACAAAACAATATGCAGAATCAACACGTGGATACAAGTGCGCAAGCGCATGACGAGTCCTTTCATCATGACAAGGGTCCTAAAAAAGGAGGCAAGAAGTGGGGGAAATTCTTTTTTGGGTTAATCTTTGTTCTTGGTGCTCTATATGGAGGATACTGGTGGTACAAAAATTCTACTAATACCACAACTACTACGTTTTCTTTTTATGACGATAAATACCACGGTGTATTTTTGGAAAATGGTGATGTCTATTTTGGTAAACTTTCAAACAAAGAAGGAACATTTGTTGTTTTGAAAGATGCATACTATTTGCGTGTCACCGAACAGCTTCAAAATACCAAAGAGGGGAAACAGATCAAAGTGCCGGATTTAAAATTGGTAAAAATTGGTCTGGAATTTCATAAACCAACTGATGCGATTGAGTTAGAACGAAGTCATATTCTTTTCATTCAAGAGTTGGAACCTGATTCAGAAGTCATTAAAGTAATTAACGAGTACAAAAATTCTTCTCGACAGTAGTTTCCTTTCAAGGGTGTCGATTTTTTTAGCGTATTGTCAGGCACGCGTCTTCTGCCCAAAGCCCTTTTTGTCCCCGTCGAGCATTCTTTTCTGCAGATTTAAAATCATCTTGATAGCGATACGGAGTTTTGTAGGTGTATTCATACCCGTAACCTTCGGCGAGAATAGTGCGGTTTGCAAGTGTTCCGTCGGAGAGGAATACAAAGCGTAGAAGGCGTCCGTACTTGTCGCGGTTGCCTTGTGAAGGGTCGCTCTCAATGCGCACATTCTTGTCCAAGAGAAGCATGGTTGTAAAGTTGGAAGCCTCTTTCCCAAAACACTCAACAGTACGCCGTGGGTCGACCGATTCGGGTGTATTCACTCCTATGAGCCGCACTTTTTCTTGGACGCCGTTTTCCTCGATAACAATGGTGTCACCGTCAACAACGCGAATGACACGCGTTAGGGGTGCTGGTGGTTTATTTTTTACTGCTTTTGTAGGGGTTTCCGTGAATTCTTTGATCCCCTCCAAAGAATTCACGGGAGAGAGGGTTGCCTGCTCTTGAAAGCCAAAACCCACAAGCGCCACAAGCACAAAACCAAGCACGATGTTTCTCATTTCGCTATTATACCCTGCATCTTGCAAAATATCCCTTTATTTGATAGAGTACGGAGCATGAAGAAAGAAATACATCCTGAATACCATATTCAATCAGCCGTCTCGTGCTCATGTGGCGAGAAGTTTACGGTTGGGTCAATAATGCCAAAGATTGATATCGAAATCTGCAGTTCTTGCCACCCATTCTTTACGGGTGAGGAAAAAGTGCTCGATCGCGGTGGGCGTGTGGAGCGTTTCAAGAAGCGCCAAGCAGCAGTCAAGAAATAGCGACGTTAAAAGCCCGCGGAATCTTTTCCCGCGGGCTTTTGCCTTGTTTGTCTGTGCTCTGTATACTTAACGTATGAACCTTGAAGAATTCAAAAAAAATCCAAAGACAATGTACTTGGCTCAAGAATATGAGCGCTTGCTTGGCGAGGAAGCGCAGATAAAAACTATGATGGCAGGTGACCCTGCTTTAAATGAACTCGGGCAAGGAGAGCTTGCAGTTCTTCGTCCTCAGATTGATACGCTCGAAGCACAAATGACAGAAATCATCGAGTCCTCCAAAGAAGAGGAAGAGATACCAAAACAACTCATTCTGGAAGTGCGCGCAGGTACGGGCGGAGAGGAAGCGGCTATTTTTGCGCAAGACCTTGCTATGATGTATGAAAAATTTGCGGAAAAGAAAGGGTGGGGGTGGAAAAAAATCGATGCTTCAGAAAGTGAAATGGGTGGGTACAAAGAAGCATCTTTTGAGATTAGCGGGAAGGACGCATACCCACTTCTCCGTCATGAGACAGGAGTGCATCGCGTGCAACGTGTTCCTGCAACTGAAAAGTCGGGACGTATCCATACCTCAACAGCGTCTGTAGTAGTTCTCCCTGTCCGAGAAGCAAAAAACACCGACATCAATCCTGCAGATATTGAAATGGAATTCTCTCGTTCGGGTGGCGCGGGTGGGCAAAATGTGAATAAAGTAGAAACCGCAGTTCGCCTTATTCATAAACCGACGGGTCTTGCGGTCAGATGTACGAGTGAGCGAAGTCAGCAAAAAAATCGCGAAAAAGCGATGTCTATTCTTGTTGCAAGAATAGAAGACCAAGAGCGCGAACGTACGGCAGCAGCACTCTCTACGGAACGCAAAAACCAGATTGGTACCGGTGACCGATCGGAAAAAATTCGTACGTACAATATTTTGCAGGACCGTATTACCGATCATCGCATCAAGCAGTCGTGGAGTAATTTAGAAAAGATATTTTTAGGCAATATTGAACAAATTCTTACTGCGTGTGCTCTGGGAACAGTGGGGGATGCAGAAGAGGAATAAAGATTTATTTTGCGAAGGAAGAGAGTTTCTGGTACAGTACATTTATTCGTTGCACCAGCTCAATATGTTGATGCACTTTATATTTCTGTGTAAAGCGGAGGCGTCGCATAGTGGTCGAGTGCGCTCGCTTGGAAAGCGAGTAGGGGGTTAAACCTCTCGCGGGTTCGAATCCCGCCGCCTCCGCTTTGTACAGAACGAAGTAGACAGAAGTGTACGTATTTTTTGCTCGTCCTAACCATCTGGCAAAAAGCGGTTGTCGTTAAAACTTGGTGTCTTTGCTATGCCAAGTTAGAGAGGTAAGTAAACAAGACGCTCAAAGAGTTTGGTAAGCTTGTTGCCATGAAGATTTAAGAAAAACTCGAGAGATTTTGTTTTTTCGGGAAAATAAAAAAGGCGGTCATCTTGCGATGCCGCCCTTTACGGAACATGTTATCCTTGTCGAGCTTCTTTGAGCCGGTACTGTAGGTGCATAGCCCCAAAACTTAACAGAATAGTGTGGATTGCCAATCCAAACTGACCGCGAGGAGTGACAGGGAATTCTATCGGTAGGTTCTCCGGCACCAACGCCCAGTATGCTGGTGTCGAGAGGAGAAACACGAAAGTCCACCGCCCCATCGTGTTTTGCTGGAGACAGATCTCCGCGACTATCGCCAGCACATACACACACCCCGCAACTCTGAGGTACGTTGCAAAACTAAACGGGTACCACGCGGTCCCGATATCGAATGCATAATGTGCGAGGCCAACAGCTGCCAAGACCAGCATCGTCGTAATCACGACAAACATCACTACCTCGATAATTTTTTTCATTTTCCCTCCTTGATTGGGATTTACTACTCTGTATATTATACACCTAAACCATACAACTTGTCAAGTGGTTGTGCTGAGTTCTTGTGTTTTGCTCGCCTCAAAATTTGGTGCACAAGGAAGGCACTCGAAGCCTTTAACCTCGTCATTATATTCAACAGAGCGAGCGAAATGAAAGTAGCTACTTTCATTCCCGAGCGATGGCAGAATATATGGTACTCCATATTAGGGTGAAAGGAGCGCTCGCATCTTTCCCCCAATCAACCACCTGACAAATAGCGGTTGTTGTTAAAACTTTGTGCGCATGCCAGGACTCGAACCTGGGACCTCGTCATTATCAGTGACGCGCTCTAACCACCTGAGCTACACGCGCAATGGAACACTTTGAGAATATATCAGAAAATGGGCTTTCTTACAAGAGGTTTTTTAAAGTCCTGATATGGTACAATCTATCCCATATGATGTCTGGCGAAAACTACAAAACTTTTTTGAAAGGAAAAAGAATTACCGTCATGGGGATCGACCCCGAAGGGCGGGGGGTTCAAGATGCTCTATTTCTTGCTCAACATGGAGCGGAAGTCATCGTTACCGATTTAAAAGATGAAAAGATGTTGCAACAGAGTGTTTTGCGTCTGAAAAAGTACGATAATATTTCATTCGCTCTTGGTGGGCACCGACTTCAAGATTTTAAAGAAAAAGATATTATTGTTCGGGCAGCAGGTCTTCCTCTTGGATCAAAATACGTAGCGGAGGCGAAACAAAATCATATTGAGGTTAGAACAGATGAAACTCTCTTTTTGAAACTTGCACCCGAGGTAACTGTCGTGGGTGTTACGGGAACACGGGGGAAGTCTACGGTGACAGGTTTAATTCATCACATATTAGAACAGGCAGGAAGGTCGGTATTTTTGGGTGGTAATGTGAGAGGAAAAGCCACACTGCCACTTTTGGGCAAAGTGCGAAAAGGCGACATTATGGTAATGGAACTTGATTCATGGAAACTTCAGGGTTTTGGTGATGCAAAAATTTCTCCGCATATCTCTGTGTTTACGAATTTTTTTCCTGACCATATGAATTATTATCAAGGGCGCATGGATTGGTATTTCCGCGATAAAGCGAACATTTTTAAATATCAAAAAAAAGGTGAAATTCTTATTGCGGGAGAGCAGGCAGCAGGGGAGATTAAATTGAGGTTTAAGGGAAACATAAAAAGTGAAGTACAGGTTGCACGAAAAAGTGTCGTGCCAAAAACGTGGAAGATAAAAATTCTCGGTGAACATAACCTCGCAAATATTGCTTGTGCCATGGAAGCGTGTCGAGCCTTGGGGATTTTGGAAAAAGATATCAAGCGTGGGGTAGAAACGTTTATGGGTGTGCCGGGGCGACAGGAGTTGGTGCGGACAGTGCGTGCGGTTCAGTACATAAACGACACAACGGCAACAAGCCCTGCGGGGTTGTTTGCGGCGCTTGATGTGTTTTCTGATAAAAAAGCAAAAAATGTTATCTTGCTTGCGGGGGGTGCCGATAAACAGCTCGACTATCGCCCGATGGCGCAACGGATAAATAAAACAGTAAAAGCACTTATTTTATTTAAAGGTGCGGGTACCGACAAAATAGCCGCTGCGCTTTCAATGAATAAAAAATACCCGTTTTTTATTGCGGGGAGTATGGCAGAGGCGATCCAACTAGCGCAGCATAACGCCCAGAAAGGAGACATCGTTCTTCTTTCCCCAGGCACGGCAAGTTTTGGCGTATTTAAAAATGAATTTGATCGTGGTGATCAGTTTGTTGCGCTTGTGAAAAAACTCACTTAACTACTTTTGTGAAGACTGTCTCTTTCTCTGTTTTTTTGTTATGATGGGCACCATATTCTCATGAAAGCTATTATTCTTGCAGCAGGGGAAGGGAAGCGCTTACACCCGCTTACTCTTGAAATCCCAAAACCTTTGGTGAAGGTTTTGGACAAGCCACTTATTCAGCATGCATGGGAGGTTCTCCCTGATGTGGTCGATGAGGTGATTGTGGTGGTGGGATACAAAAGTGATTTAATACGTGAATTTTTGGGTGAAAAATTTTTGGGCAAACGGGTCACGTACGTAGAGCAAGATGAACCAAAAGGAACAGGACATGCTGTCAATCTTTGTCGTGAATATCTCGCACGGGAGGAAAAATTTATTGTAATGTATGCAGATGATCTGCATGACAAAATGGCAATTTTGAAATGCTGCGCGTACGAGGCTGCTTTACTGGTGTCATCAGTAGAAGACCCTCGCCGTTTCGGGGTGGTGGTTAAAAAAGATGACGGTACCATACGTGATATCGAAGAGAAGCCGACACATCCGAGGTCAAATCTTGCGGCGGTCGGAGTCTACATTTTGCCTTTTGGGATTTTTGATTATGATATTGCGGATCAAAAAAATGGTGAGTATTATCTGACTGACATGATTGCTGGTTTTGTGCGTGACAATCCAACGCATGCAGTCGAAAGTAGTTTTTGGATGCCCATTGCATACCCAGAAGATATAGAACGCGCAGAAGAAGCACTTTTGAATATACAACATGAATCAAACATTTCTCGATAGTATCCATAGGGCTCATTTTATTGGCATTGGCGGCATTGGCGTCTCTGCTTTGGTTCGACTTATGCTTGCGCGGGGGATTTCGGTGAGTGGTTCCGATCGCACCTCGTCACTCATAACAGAAAAACTTGAAATGGAAGGTGCGAAAGTTTTTTTCAGTCATGAACAAAAACATCTTCCGGAGGAACTTGACCTTGTGGTGTATTCGCCGGCGATAGCGGACGACAATCCCGAACTCCTTATGGCGCGCGAGCGGGGAGTTTTGACGTATTCATATCCCGAGGCGCTCGGGAAGATTTCTCAGGGAATGCGTACCATTGCCATTTCGGGGACGCATGGCAAAACGACGACCACAGCCATGATCGCGGGGGTGCTGGTGGGGGCAAAGCGCAGCCCCACCGTTATCGTGGGGAGTCTTCTTAAAGGTTCAGGTTCAAATTTTATTGGGGGCGTCAGCAATCTTTTTGTGGTTGAGGCGTGTGAGTACAAGCGGTCATTCCTGAGTCTTTCTCCAGAGATTTTGGTTATTACGAATATCGACAATGATCATCTGGATTATTATGGAACGATTGAAGGTGTGCAGAAAGCATTTACAGAGTTGGCTGAAAAAGTACCCACGACGGGCATGATCGTTTGCAATCCGAATGATCCATTGGTCGCACCTATTCTTCAATGGGCTGTCGCGCGTGTCGTTGATTATACAAAAGGAGTTCTCATGTTGCCACTCGCTGTTTCCGGAGAACACAACAAAAAAAATGCTCAAGCGGCGCTTGCGGTTGCGCGATTGCTTGATGTTTCAGAAAAAGACGCAATGAAATCTTTGTCAATGTTTGAAGGCACGTGGCGACGTATGGAGTACAAAGGGGAGACCCCGTCGGGGGCTTTGGTGTATGATGACTACGCACACCATCCAACAGAAGTTCGCGCGACCCTGCAGGGTTTTCGTGCACGGTATCCTGTTGGGCGTATTCGTATTGTGTTTCAGCCTCACCTGTATTCACGGACAAAACTTTTGCTCAATGATTTTGCGCAAAGTTTTAGCGATGCCGATGAGGTGATTGTGGCACCTATTTATGCAGCTCGCGAAAAGCCGGATCCTGAAATAAGTGCAGAAACATTAGTGAGGGTTATTTCGGAGCATCACAACAGTGTGCGCTTTGGTGGCGATTTTCCTGCTATCGAAACGTATTTGAGGAAAACCGTGCAAAAAGGTGATATTATGGTCACTATGGGAGCAGGGGATATTTACAAAGTAGGGGAGGCGCTTGTTTCGGACTCTGTGTAACAATCATGGCAACACTTTTTATTATTGGCACACCAATCGGCAATCTCGAGGATGTTACCTTGCGGGCACTTCGCGTGCTCAAGGAAGTTGATGTTGTTTTGTGTGAAGATACGCGGGTTACTCATCGTTTGCTTTCAAAATATGAGATCACGACCCCGACCTTGAGCTATCACACACAATCGAAGTTTACCAAAGTAGAAAAAATATTCGGTCTGCTCGAAGAGGGAAAAAATTTGGCGCTTGTGTCCGATGCGGGCACGCCATGTATTTCTGATCCGGGAGTACTTCTCGTTTCTCAAGTGCGAGAAAAGTTTGGGGATGCGGTCGCAATCGTTCCCATTCCGGGTCCGTCGGCGCTTGTCACTGCTCTCTCCGCTGCTGGAATTTCTGTTGCAGAGTTTACATTCCTCGGATTCTTTCCTCACAAAAAAGGGCGCGAAACACTTTTTAAAGAAATTAGAGATGCAGAACGCACGATTGTTTTTTATGAATCTCCGCATCGTATTGAAAAGACGCTTGCATCGCTTGAAAAATTTTGTGGGGCAGAACGCAAGGTGATTGTTGCGCGCGAACTCACAAAAATTTATGAAGAATTTGTGCGAGGAACGGTTTCTGAGGTGCAGGCACATTTTACTCAAAACCCCGATCGTATCCGAGGAGAGTTTGTGGTAATTGTTGAGCCGGTTGCCTAAAGGGCTTTTGTTTGTTGCGCGAAAGCTCTTTTTTTGAGGGGGTGCTCTTGCGTGAGTTGAGTCGTTTGCTATACTTGATGGGTATCAGATGAAATGTGCGCTTTATTAGTCGTTGGTGTTGTTTTTGTCGTCTCTCGTTGAGGGCGATATTGCAATTAAATTATTATTCGTTATGTATCAGAAAATAAATATCGCTCTTGTTACGTTGCTCGCATTCGGTGCTTTTTCGGCAAGTGCGGACACAAGAAATCTTGTCGCTATTGTTCCAGCCATGGAGCAGAACGATACTCGCCCAGTTCCTCGTCCTACTGCCGAAGCGCGCAAAGAAATAAATGAAGCACGCAAAGAAGTGCGCATGGATGCAAAAGCAACTCTCGCATCTACGACAGCGGCGCGTGAAAACATGCGTGGAGATATTAAAAATCTTCGTGCTTCGACCACTGAGGCGCGCGGAGATATGCGTGATGATATGAAAAATCGTCGGGCATCTACCACGGAAGCACGTGGACAAATGAGAGACGGATTTAAAGAGAAACGCCTCGAGATTGCAAAGAAACATGCAGAGCTCGTTGGGGCTCGTTTGGATGCGGCAATTGCACGCGTGCAGAAACTTGCTGATCGCGTAGGAATGTCACTCGATAAACTTACCACGCAAGGAATCAATGTTGCTGTCGCTCGCGCAAAACTTGCTGACGCAAAGGTAAAACTTGATGCAGCGCGTGTGAAAGTTGCTCAAGTAAAAACAGCTACTCTTGCCGCTCTCGCAAGTGAGGCACCTCGCGAAGAAATGAAGAAAGTTGAAGCTTTGGTAAAAGAAGCAATCAAGAGTATTCAAGGAGCGCATCGTAGTGTAGCTGAGGCGATTGCTTCTGTGAAGCCGGGCGTCAACAAGCTTCGTGCCACCACAACGCCAACAAGTACTGCAACAAGCACATCGAATCAATAATCGTTAATTTGTACACATTCATTATGGATCAAAATATGAACATGGGTGGAATGCCCGAAGAAAAGAAGTCAGTAGGGCCATTGGTGGGTATTGTTATTGTGGTACTGGTACTTATTGCCGGAGCGGTATATGTTTTTATGGATTCTAAAAAATCTATAATGGAACAGCCTGCAGTTATGGAGCAACAAGTTAATGCGGGAACGATGACCACTGACGCGACGCTCTCCGCACTCTCGGAACAAGGAGCTTCAACTGACATTTTGGAAATTGAAAAAGATTTACAAGCAACCGATTTTTCTGATCTAGATGCCGGACTTGCAGACGTTTCATCTTCTCTGTAATTAAAAATACATATTCTCTATTTGAACAGCCAACACCAGAAAACCCGCCAAAAAGGCGGGTTTTCTGGTGTTGGCTGTATGACGGAAGGTGATTTTTAAGGTATTTTGAAAAATTCTAATAAACGAGTATACTAATCATATGTCAAAACACGCAGCGATAATCTTCTTGGCGATATTTATGGCGGTCTTGCCGTTTCTGGGATTCCCCGGTTGGTTTCGCACGGCGCTTTTTGTGGTGAGCGGTCTCTCTATTGCGACTCTCGCTTATTTTTCATCTGTTATTTATTGTAGCAATTGCAAAAAGCTCATTGATGATGCTGGTCGAGCGCTCGATGAAAAACCGCCAAGTTTATTTTCACGCGAAATTAAATCGATGGAATGATGCAGTTAAAGAAAACAGTATTTATTACGGGAGCTCTTTCGGTCGGAACTTTTTCCGCCTTTTATTTTGCCGTTCCAGTACTTTTCCCCGTGACGTATTATCCACTAAGTGATAAAGTCGGTGTACAAACTGAAATGGCAAGCACGACCTTAGCTCTCCCAAAAATAATTGTGACACACATACAAACTCCCGAACCTCTCAAGGCGGTCTACATGTCCGCATGTTATGCGAGTGCTCCGTCACTTCGTGCAAAATTAGTGCATCTCATCGAAACGACAGAGTTAAACGCAGTTATGATTGACGTGAAAGATTATTCTGGAACCATTGCGTATCGCTCAGTTGTTCCGAAGTTAGTGCAGGAAAAAGTGGCTGGTTGTCGCGTTGCTGATATGCAGGCTTTTGTTGCAACACTTCATGAAAAGGGTATCTATGTCATTGCACGCGTGACGGTATTTCAAGACCCTCTCTATACGCATGCGCATCCCGAACTTGCGGTAAAACGCAAAAGTGATGGTGGTATTTGGAAGGACCGCAAAGGACTCTCGTTTATTGATGTGAGTGCAAAACCCTACTGGGAGTACGTTAGCGCTCTTGCTCAAGATGCATACGCAATTGGTTTTGATGAAATCAATTTTGACTACATTCGGTTTCCTTCAGATGGCAACATGAAAGACATTGCGTATCCATGGACGGCAACCACCACAAAGTCAGTCGCCCTTGAAAAGTTTTTTGCTTACCTTGAGGAAGAGGTAAAGCCGTCCGGCGCCGTCATTTCAGCGGATTTGTTCGGCATGACAACGACAAACACTGATGATTTGAATATTGGACAAGTCCTTGAGCCGGCACTCCGCCATTTTGACTACGTTGCGCCCATGGTTTACCCATCACATTATCCGCCGAATTTTAATGGCTGGGCGAATCCGAACGAACATGTGTACGGGGTCATAAAATATTCAATGGACAAAGCCGTCGCGCGCGCAAAGGTTGCTTCCACCACACCGCTCAAGCTTCGCCCATGGCTTCAAGATTTTGATTACGGCGGAGACTATGGTGCAGTAGAAGTTCGCGCACAAATTCAGGCAACCTACGACTCCGGATTGACGAGCTGGATGCTCTGGGATCCGAACAATAGGTACACACCCGCAGCGCTTTTGAAATAGAGTTTTGCTATACGAAATGTGTCATGCAAAATATTGCGCCTGCGGGGCGTTTCAGGTATGATGTATTCATTGTGGAATCAAATAATGGACAAAGAGGACTTGGCTCAAAAAGTTTTTGGTATGTGTTGGGGATCTCCTCAATCCTAACAACACTCTTTCTAACTTCTGGTTTTAACCTGATTTTACCAATCGGAGGATTTATCGCATGCACTGTTCCTCCTTTTTATTTTGCAAAAAAATATGGATCAAAAAATAGTTTTTTAAGTATTGGATATGTGACTTTATTTCTTGACATACTCTTTCTCTTATTCTTATTTTTAGCTTCTTCATCTTCCGACCCGAATGAATCTTTGGCATGGAGTCTCGGCATAGTGTATCTTTACGGTGCTTTTTTTCTCTGCATCATATCTTCCATATTTGCTTATTTTTTCTGGCCTGCTCACCTCGAACCTAATATTTCTGCGGACACGAATAAAAAAATAGGAAGATTATCGTACATAGTCTTATTTGTCGCTTTTGTTTTTCCTCTTACATATCTCGCAATTTCGTTGCTCGTAGAGATTTTGTTTTAGTGAAAATATGACACAGATGCCAACAAGGTGTTGCGTTGGTGGGTTGAATCCGCCATTCAGCCCAGCCTAAACAAAAAATAGCGCCTCCAGCGCGATTTTTTGTTTAGGTCGTGATACAATAGAACCAATGTATCTCTACGATAAAAATCGCATAACGTATTTTGCGGAGACGGATCGGCGCAACAAGCGCATCCCGTTTGGCATCAAAGCCGAAGACCGCACGCGCCACATGTACATCATTGGCAAGACGGGGATGGGAAAGTCTACACTGATTGAGAACATGGTGGTGCAGGATATTAGAAATGGGGAAGGGTTTGCGTTCATCGACCCGCACGGCAAATCCGCCGCGATGATTTTGGATTATATTCCACCAGAGCGCGTAAAGGACGTTGTTTATTTTGCGCCGTTTGATACCGACAACCCGGTCTCTTTCAACGTAATGGAGGACGTGGGTCCTGACAAGCGTCACCTCATCGCCAACGGGCTTTTGTCTGCGTTCAAAAAGATTTGGGGTCCGGAGACTTTTTCAGCACGCATGGAATATATTCTCATGAATTCACTCCTTGCACTTCTCGAGTATCCGGAGTCAACGCTTCTGGGTGTAAGTCGATTGCTCACCGATAAAGTGTACCGCAAGAAAGTTGTTGACAACGTGAAAGACCCATCGGTGAAGGCATATTGGGTTGACGAATTTGCAAAATATAGTGAGAACTATGCAAAGGATGCCGTCCCGGGTATTCAAAACAAGTTGGGGCAATTTACCTCAAATCCGCTCATCCGAAATATCATCGGACAGCCCCATTCAAGTTTCGACTTGCGTAAGATGATGGATGAGAGAAAGATTCTCATTGTGAATCTTTCCAAAGGACAACTTGGTGAAGGGAATGCAAATCTTTTGGGAGGTATGATTATTACCAAGATTTATCTTGCGGCGATGTCACGCGCAGACTTGGTGGAGAGTGACCTGAAAAAACTCCCCAATTTTTATATGTATGTGGATGAGTTTCAGTCGTTTGCCAACGAATCTTTTGCCGACATTTTGTCTGAAGCGCGAAAATACAAACTTGCGCTCGTGGTTGCACATCAGTATATCAAGCAGATGGATGAAAAAGTCGCCGATGCTATTTTTGGCAACGTCGGGACGCAGATTATGTTTCGCGTTGGTGCGCCCGATGCAGAGATGCTTGAAAAAGAATATGCGCCGGTCTTTACGGCGGAGGACATGGTGAGTCTTGGGTTTACGCAAATATATTTAAAGCTCATGATTGACGGCGTGGCGTCGCATCCGTTTTCCTCTGTCACTATGGGTCCGATTGCACCTCCAGCAAAATCAAGCAAACAAGCAGTTATTGAATCCTCGCGTTTGCTCTATGGTCACCCCCGTCCACTGATCGAAGATGCGATTGCAAAATGGTATGCAGAGGGAGGTGGTTCGATTTCTCCAGCAACACCCTCCTCTCCTCAACCAGTTCCTGTGCGCCCTCCTCAAGGGGCTGTCGCTGTTGGGGCCAACCCTTCGTATGGTCGGCGTGCTACCGATGCACCTGCGGTATTGTCGACATCCTCTCCGCAAAAATCAACGTATCAAACTCCACCTCCCTCAAAACGAGAAGAACTACCACAAGCTGAAAAACCTTTTGCACAGGCATTTAAAGAGCTTGCACGAGAACCAGTGGTAACTAGTACTCCTACCCCTCGCCAAACACCTGCGCCTGCACCACGTGCTCCTCTTTCCACTCTTGCCCAAAAAACAGTTGAAAAGGGAGCGATTCCACCGGCACCAACAAAGGGTCCCAGTGAAAAAAATATGGATTCACTCAAGTCTGCGCTCGCCGGCGTACTCAAAGATCAGGAACCTGCAAAAAGCAAACCACCCACACCTCCACCATTTGTGCCTCGACCTACACCAGCACCTACACCAAAACCCGAAGAACCACGGCGCGCAGAAATAAAAGAAGTTCCCGAAGATGTTTTAAAAGCGATTTTGAAGGGGGATGAATAGTATGCGGTGGATTATATTATTTTTTTTATTTTTGTTTGCAAGGATGGTTTCTGCGCAGGTTGTTATTTCAGAAATTATGTACGACCCCAAAGGGGCGGATACGGGGCATGAGTGGGTGGAAGTTTGGAATAGTGGAGGAAGTGCTGTTGATCTTTTAAAATCAAAATTTGTAGAGGGTGGAAGCAGTCATGGGTTGACTACAGAAAAAGGGGATGGTGCGTTGGCGCCAAATGCATACGCAATTATTGCTGACAACGCAGGGATATTTTTAAGTGACCATTCTGGATTTTCGGGAATTGTCCTCGATAGTTCTTTCTCTTTAAAAAATGGAGGCGAAACGATTGCATTCAAGATGCCGGATGGTACTGTTTCGGATACGGTAGTGTATGCAAGCGACATGGGTGCGACGGAGGATGGAAAATCACTGCAGAAAATGGGGGGTATATGGAAAGGAGGAGTCCCTACTCCCGGGATCGGAGTCTCTGCCGACACATTTGTGGCAGGATCAAATATTTCGTCTTCAAATTCATCTGCGAGCGCTTCATCAAACACATCGGTGGCAAACACCTCGACATTTCCTGTCGATTCACAAATAATTGTGGATGCGGGTGCGTCAGCGCGCACTGTCGTAACGGGTGCGCCGATGACTTTTTCCGGCAAAGTGTTTGGTCTCAAAAAAGAACCGATTGAAAACGCGCGCATGGTGTGGTCGTTTGGTGACGGAGGCTCAGCCGAAGGGCAATCAGTTTTACATACCTATTATTATCCGGGCGAGTATGTGGTGGTGCTCGATGCTTCGTCGGGATATTATTCCGCATCTGACCGTGTGTGGGTGACGGTGGTAAAGCCCGAATTGATTCTTCGGACAGGCGGAGATGCTTTGCGTTCTTTTGTTGCTGTTGAAAATCTTGGCAGCGACGAAATTGATTTGTCTTTGTGGTTGGTGGGTGTTGGGAACAGCGCATTCGTACTTCCCAAAAATACACTTGTGGGAGCTCGAAAGACTTTGACGCTTCCTTCTGAGGTGACGAGACTTTCAACACCGGATGGGAGTGTTGCGGAGCTTCGGTATCCAAATGGCACAGCCGTTATTTCTCTTAAAGAAAAGCCGATGATTTTAACAGAAACATCTGTGCAAAAAGATGTTTCCATAGTGACGCAGGCATCCTTGCCGGTGGTGTCTGTGCAAAAAGTCCCTCCTCGGCTAAAAGGTGATACTCAGTTTGCTACTGCTCTAGAACCTTTGTCTGATGTTATTGCAATCGGGGCTACTAGTGTTCAGCCTAAAAAAGAAAGTCTTTTGGTCTGGTATATTGCGGTTGCTTTTTTGGGCGTATTTGCGCTTGTAGGGCTACGCTTTGGGAGAGGGCAAAAGAAGTCCGATGAAATCTCAGCTGAGGATTTTGAAATAACGGAAGAGAAATAAATTTTCCAAAAGTATTGCAAAATTATGAATTTGTGGTATAAGTAATATTGGATACAGATCAGTAAAATTTCCGTTCAACCAGAAGGAGAGTTCTATGACGAGTGGAAAAGATAGCAATGTAATTGATTTTGGTGAGAGCGACCACGTCGGCAGTCGACAAGCTCCTCAGATCGGGTTTGTGTTTTGCTTGAACACTTTGAGAGTTCCATCGGAAACGGTTTTTGATGAAGCGGTTGAAGACATTGCCGCTGTGCGAAAAATCGGAGATCAACATATTTCTTTATTTATCCTCCCTTCTTGCATAAATCTACCGGGATCGGCTGATTTATTACGTGATTTTTTGCGGTTACATAAAAATGCGTACAAGCTGACGCATGACAGCAATGTCAAAGTTGTCGGCGTTTCAGGCGTTTCAGGCGTTTCCGGTGATGGCGACGAGGTCAACGATTCTTTGATTCAGGATGCAAAGCATCATGCTTTGCGTTATTTGCGAAGTGGACTCGGTATTCACTACGCTGTGTTTATGAAGCGTGATTCACTTGAACGTTTGACCAACGAAGCAGTAGCAAAAGTTCTTTCTGCTGCAGAAAAAGGGAACTTTATGACCGTGCAGGGTTGTGTTGTCCTCGAAATCTAAATTTTTTGTAGTACCGGCCCCCATTTTTTCTGGGGGTCGTTTTTATTTTGAGATATGCCCTAATGTGCTATGATGAAATCTATGGAAAAAGAAGCTAAAAAAACGATACTTGTAACCGGCGGCGCGGGATTCATCGGGTCTCATTTGTGTGAACGACTCGCGAAGGAGGGGCATCATGTTATTTCACTCGACAATTATTTTGCTGGGTCAAAAGAAAATCACGTTCTGGGGGTGGAGTATCGCGAAGGGCATACCAAAGATATTGAACAATATATCCCCGAGCAGGTTGATATTGTTTACCACCTTGGCGAATATGCACGTGTTGCAAAAAGTCTCGAGGAGCCGGAAACAGTGTTTGCGCTCAATATGTTGGGGACATTGGGAGTTCTTGAGTTTTGGCGCAAGCGAAAATGCAAACTGGTGTATGCGGGGTCATCGACAAAACAAGCAGATGAGCGCGCCGATGGTGTTTTGGGGCGAAACCTCTCGCCGTACACGTGGGCAAAAGCAGCAAACTCCGATCTCGTTGCAAACTATGGACGATGGTACAAGCTCCCGTATGCGATTACATATTTTTACAATGTGTATGGCCCTCGAGAACGATCGGCAACCGAGCGAGGAACATTTATCGAAACGTGTCGACAAAATTATTTGCAGGGAGTACCACACAAAATTGCTTCGCCGGGTACTCAGACACGCGCATTTACGCACGTCTCCGATACTGTCGCGGGGATTGTGCTTGTAGGAGAAAAAGGGGAACATGAAGAATACGGCATTAGCGCCAAAGAAGTGCACTCACTTCTTGATGTTGCGAATATGTTTGGTGGTGAAATTGAAATGCTCCCACAAACAAAATCAACGCGTTCAACAGGAACTACTGACACATCAAAAATAGAGATGCTTGGCTGGAAACAGCAATATAAACTTGAAGACTACGTGAAGAGTGTGAAAGAGAAACAGGCGTAATTTGACCTTGTTTTTTGAAATCTACATGTTATAGTTTTCCCAGTATTTGCTTTTTAACTACACGACACACAACACAAGGAGAAAGGTATGAATGGTTCGTCTGCTGTGCTGATTCACGGGCTTCATTTGGGGGCTGACGATTGGGACAACATTGTCCTTGGGCAAAACCAATATGGCAAAGTAGGTCGGATTTTGCGCGGACTTAAAGTCGCGTACGAAGAAGACGCGAAATATATCTTTTGGGGAACAGGCGCGTCGGAACGTGATGGTGTGAAAGAAGGGCAGTATATTTTGGACTATGCTCTATGCCATTTGTCGGAAATTGCAGCACATCTTAGTGTGAGCTACGCCGAAGCCGAAGGACTTATTGTTTATCGCTCGGTGGTTCACACAACTGCACAAAATACGCGGCAGGAAATTCGTGCAGTGATGGAGTTTTTGAAACCACTCGACACGAGGTGTCTGTTTATTGTCTCTTCACCCACGCACGGCGGTCGCTGTTTCACTGAAGCGGAAGTTTTGCGACTCGGCGAGTTTGCTGATTGTGGGTTTCAAGTCTTTACTGTTGGGTCAGATGTGAGTTATGCAAACTCTGGTCCGCAAGATGTGGTTATTGTTGAACCACCTCATCGTGGCGATCGTGTGCAGACAAACCCACTCAGTGTAACAACCAAAAGAGCCATGAAATTGTCTCGTAGTCCTGGCGGTGAGGCATTCTTGCAGTCGTTGTCGGATTTTGTCACAAGTCAGGAAATGGCAATCACTCAAGCTGGAGAGTTGTCGAAAAAAGATGTTTAGTTAGTAGTGGGGCGGGTCGCGCATGCGCGACCCGCCCTTTATTTTTATGCAGATATTGGTACAATGGGGGTGTTATGAAAAAAATCCTTATTTTCTCACTCGCATATTATCCGAGCTTTGTTTCAGGAGCCGAGGCGGCAATCAAGGAAATCACGGAGCGCATCAATCCATCTGATATTGAATTTCATATGGTGACACTCCTTTTCGACAAAAATGCGCCACGCGAAGAACGTATTGGTAATGTTGTGGTGCACCGTGTTGGTTTTGGCGGTGCGTACCTTTCTAAAATATTTTTTGTGCCACTTGCAGGGCTTAAGGCGCGCTCACTCGACAAAGAACATCATTTTGGCGCACTGTGGGCGATGATGACCTACATGCTCTTTCCTGTTGTAATGGCGCGTATATGCGGGGTGCGCACGCCACACATCCTTACTTTGCAAGACGGCGACCCTTACGAGAAGGTCTTTGAACGATGGTTTATTCGCCCTGTCGCACCGATTCTCGACTACGGTTTTCGTACCGCATCAATGGTTCAGGCAATTTCTGTTTTTTTAGCAGAGTGGCCACGGAAACGCGGGTACAAAGGTCCGATTGAACTTATTTATAACGGCGCAAACCCTCGTGACATTAAAGACAAGGTTGAGGTTGCTGAGATTGAAGCAATGAAAGAAAAGCTTGGGAAAAACCCCGGCGACATTTTTTTGGTCAACACTTCTCGCTTGGTGCATCAAAAAGCGTTTGACGATACGATTCGGGCTTTAGTAAAACTTCCCGTGCATATTAAATTCCTCGCAGTAGGAGACGGGGGAGATGCGCCAATGCTCAAAAAACTTGCGGAAGACCTTGGTGTTGCGGACAGAGTTATTTTTACTGGCAAGGTGGATCGGGGGGTGGTGACACTCTATCGTCGTGCGTCAGATATTTTCGTCGCACCGAGTCGGTCAGAGGGGTTGGGAAATGCATTCATTTCTGCACTTGCGTCACGTTTGCCACTCATTGCGACGCAGGTCGGGGGAATGGCGGATTATGTCTTTGATGAAAAACATAATCCTGACAAACAACCAACGGCGTGGGTGGTTGACCCGGATGCGCCGGACCAAATTGTTGCGAAAGTGCAAGAGATTTTAGCAAATCCTGAAAAGGCAAAAAAGATTTCAGAACATGCTCGTAAAATGGTTGAAGAAAAATATGACTGGGACAATATTGCGAAACAAATGCGCACGCGGGTGTTCGACGCTGTGCTTAAGCGCGGTAATTCATTGCAGTCATAAACACGATGATGTTAAATTTAGTTATTTTTTATGAATCGAAATCATAGTTTAATTGAGCGGGCGGTTGCGCTTGCGGTTCGCGCTCATGATGGACAGATGCGCAAAGAGGCACCAATGCCATACATCGTGCACCCCATTGAAGTCGGACTTATTCTTGCTCGGCACGGTTTTTCAGATGTCGTTATTGCGGCAGGGATTGTTCATGATCTGGTGGAAGATACAAATATCACTGCTGATGAGTTGCGCCATCTGCTTGGCGATGATGTGACGGATATTGTCGTACCCGTTACGCACGACGACACCCTGTCGTGGGAGGAAAAGAAAAAAGCGTACATTGAGTCGGTGCGTGGTGCCGGGAGTGAAGCAAAGGCAGCTTCACTGGCAGACAAAATTGCAAATGCATATAGTTTGATTGCTGCACATCAAGCTCAGGGTTCTACCATTTGGAGTTATTTCAATGCTGGACGTGAAAAGAAAATTTGGTTTGAGGAGGCGATGCTCGATATGTTTCGTGCCTCACTTACTCATTCGATGGTTGATGAATATGAAGGACTCGTAGTAGAGATGAAAGCGCTTTAGTGTAAACCAATTTGTCGCTTCTTCTCATCGTCGCTTCGAAGCGAATCACGTTTTTTCATATACTCTTTCCTTGTTTCTTCGGAAATGAATGTGTCGCTGATTGTTGCTTTTAGTACTTCCTGCCAAAAGTCGATTCTTGCCAATGCGAGTTCGCGTACGTTCCCTTCGGCACGCATGAGCCATTCGGTGTAAAAGCGTATGAGTTCAACGAGGCGGTAGATGCGCATAAGTTTAAGAGAGGCAACCTCCTCATGTGCGCGGTTGCTGTGAACATATTCCATTAACGCTTGCGCAACCTGCGGTTCGTAGAGCGACATGAAATTGATAAAGCGCGCCCAGCTTTCGTGCTTATTACCAAAATGAAATGATGCATGGTCGAGGAAATAAATACGCTCGTTGGTGACACGAATATTTTGTGGGGTGAGGTCCCAGTTCGTGAGAAACCCGGTGTATTGTTCGATAGTCTTTGTACTCTCCTTGAAAAGCTGGAGGCTCTGCCCGAGTGTTTGCTCTAAGGTTTGATTTTTTGCACTCGCATTAATTTCTGTGATGTATGTCTGGCATTTTGTGAGATAGTCGTCCGCATGCACCTCCCCAAAAGTTTTGCGTACTGTTTTTATGTGTCCATGAGTGGTCGCATGTGCCTGTTCTTGTGCTTTGAGAATTGAGAGAGCGAGGGTGAATTGTTCCGAAATTGGGCGCTCGGTGAACGAGCATGGCTGTTCGATAAATTCACTGACGAGGATTGCTCGATTTTGTTCGTGTATAAATAGTAGCTCGTCCGGCGAATGCAGTATGCTGTGCGCAAATTCCATAGAACTCAACATCTCGCGGCAAGTGCGTTCATGTTGGATCTCGGCAATGCCAGCGGTATCACTCGCCACCTTGATCACCACACGCATTTTATCTGAACTCCTCTTGCCTAACAAGAGAAGTTTTTTTGCGCCGGCGAGCGGGCGTGTGAGGTAACGTTCTCCGGCAATGTGCGGTTGAGCTTCGTCGAGAATCACTCCATGCTTTGTGAGCAATGGCCGGACTATCGCGATTCCACTTGCGCAGTACTGTTCCCATATTTCTTTTTCTGTCGCTGGTTTGTTCATGGGGTGATGTGCGTGAGTTGTTGTATGTGTTGTTGCCATGCTGTTTCGTATTCAGTGAGGGCGTGCGTGGGTTGTGGAACAAAGGGGAGTATCTCAGGTTTTTGTGGTGGAAGTTTTTTGATTATGAGATGCGCGCGGTGTTCAATCGCTTGTCTGAGTTTTTTTAAAAAAAGGTTTTTTTCAGCACGCTCTGTTGCGTTCGTGTCCGTCGAGAGCAGTACGATTGGTTTCTTTGCGACAAAGGAAAGGATGAAGAGTGGGAATTCCACAGAAGCGCCATTTTGTACATAAATCACATTAGCATCTTTTATGCTTTTCCAAAGACTCATTGTGTAGAGGATGATGCGCACAAGAAGGAATTGACGTTTGTCTGTTGTTGTCACGGTAACACCCGGCACATCTTCAGGGATGTTTCCATACGTTGCAACGACTACACTGTGCCCAGCCCCCGCTAATCGGCGCGCAAATTCTTTGCAGTAGAGTGCTGTGGGTTCAATGTCAGGCGGATAGAGTGGGGTCGCGATGACGATTTTCATCTATTCAATCTAGCATGTTTTTGAGAAAAAAGGGATATTGTACAAAAAATAGGGCGGTCGTATGAAACGACCGCCTTGCTCTAACTTGTTTTGTTACAAAACATTGAATGCGCGGAGTTCCTTTATGAGGGACGTCAGCGGTTGTTGAGGGTCATGTAAAAGGATGTCAGTTCCGCATCGCTCAAATCGTTCCGTGTACTTAAGGTTTGTCCCAACGTATAAAATTTCGCTGGGGACACATCGGGTACGCTTGATTGCTGTAGAGCATAATCCAATCTCTGGCATGCGCGACTTGTTGTCGCAAGAAAGAATTAACCTCGACTGTCCCTCAAAGAAAGTATCAATAGCCGGGATTTGTCGTAAGTGTTCTGAGCGGATTTTGTCAACATTACCCATCAAGAATATGGCGTCAGGGACATGGAGTCGTTCGAGCATATTGTCTGCATTGTTCCGTTGACTAAAAACATTGCCCCATAGGTCACTAAACTCTGCGAGAGTTGGTTTCTTGTCCATGGCAAGTATTGCGGACATGACAATGTTGTAGAAGCTTTCATGCGGGATCTCTCCTCGTTCAAATATAGATAGCTTCGGACTATCAAAAACCTCGTGATGTATTTGGTCGCTGCTCAGCTTCTGAGAGCTCCATGTTCCCAATATTGCGGAGACTTTTCGGTTATCGTGGTTGACTAAGACGTTGTAGTCAAAAACAATTGCTTTAATAACTCGTGTCATGACATATCTCCTTTGTTGCTTCTTGAGTGAAAAGGTTCAACGACAGGTTCTTTTTTGATTCTTGCATGTTATGCGCGCAACGTCAATGCTTCTCAAAACTTCCCAACAATGGTATCTTCATAAGTATGAAGATACTTATTGCAACCGGAATTTATCCACCCCAGATAGGGGGGCCGGCGACGTATAGCAAACTCCTTCACGACAAACTTCCTTCATATGGGTTTGATGTGGTGGTTGTGAATTTTGGAACATTTCTTTGGTTGCCAAAAATTTTACGACACGTTGTGTATTTTTTCTGGGTATTGGTGCGCAGTGTGCGCGCTGACCTCGTTTATGCACAGGACCCTGTTTCTGTCGGGCTTCCTGCAATGCTTGTGGCAAAGTTATTTCGCAAGAAATTTTACGTCAAGATTGTGGGGGACTATGCTTGGGAGCAGGGGGTGCAACGTGCAGGGGTCGTGGATACACTCGACGCATTTGTTTTAAAGCACAAAGAGTACCCAAGGTTGGTGAGAAGTTTAAAGCGTGTGCAGTGTCGAATCGCGTGCGCTTCTGACCGTGTCATTGTGCCGAGTGAATACCTTAAAAAAATTGTGACGGCATGGGGGGTTCCTGCTGAAAGAATTGCAGTAATCTATAATGGGTTTGACGTGCCGGTAATACAAGAAGAAAAAGTTGACGCGCGCAAGAAACTTGGTATGAGCGGGCATGTCATTGTGTCGGTGGGGAGGTTGGTCCCATGGAAAGGATTCGTGGAGCTTGTGGAAATGATGCCCACACTCCTGCAAAAAATCCCTGACGTACACCTTTTTATTATTGGAGACGGACCGGACAAAAAAATGCTCAGTGAAAAGATAAAACTTCTTCACCTTGAAGATCGTATCAGTTTAGTCGGAAAACTTTCCCAGAAAGAATTGTTTGCGTATCTTAAGGCTGCTGATGTGTTTGTGCTCAATACTTCGTACGAGGGTTTTTCCCATCAATTGCTTGAAGTCATGGCTTTGGGTACGCCAGTGGTCACGACTGCGGTCGGTGGTAATACTGAAATTATTGAAAACAAAAAAAATGGCACACTTGTTCCACCGAATAATGTCGGCTTACTATCTCAAGCAATCGCCCTGCTTCATGACGACCCTTTGTTTGCGAAAAAACTCGCCGAGTCCGCACAGGCACGCGTGAAAGACTTTAGCGATGAGCGTATGTTGAAGCAACTCGCCTATGAACTTGCGTGGATGAAGTAATGGCTTTATACTGCTGATACTATGAATATTCTTTCTGTTTCGTTGGACCGCAAAGTATTTGAAGAGGGGAGCGCGGTGCGGTCGCGCCTGCTTGAGTATGGTCGTCTCGCAGATGAGCTCCGGATTATTGTTTTTGCAAAACGGTCGGCGGGTGTAGCTGCGCAGTCATTTCCACCAAATATTTTTTTGTATCCTACAAATGCTCGCACACGCTTCGGATATATTCCAGCTGCTCTGAGGCAAGTCGTCACACTCAAGAAACAAGGAGTTCATGTTGATGTGGTGACCGCGCAAGATCCCTTCGAGACAGGTCTTACCGCTTTTTTGATTGCGCGAATATTGGGAGCGAAATTACATTTGCAGATTCATACGGATTTTTTGAGTCCACATTTTGCACGAGAGTCGTTCATGAATCGTGCGCGTGTCGTTCTTGCAAAGTTCTTGTTGCCACGTGCTCATGCGGTGCGTGTAGTGTCGACGCGTATCAAGCAGTCTGTTGAGGGGTTGGTTCGTAGAGAAGTGATGGTCACTGTTCTCCCTATTTTTGTGGATGTGGAACGCATAAAGAATGCTCCGGTATCTCGTGATATTAAAAAAGAATATCTGCAGTTCAGTACACATTTTCTCATGGCGTCGAGGTTATCCGTTGAGAAAAATATTCCGCTTGCACTCGAGGCGTTTGGCGAAGTGTTGGGAAAATATCCGCGCGTTGGGCTCGTTGTTGTGGGTGAAGGATCCGAAGAGGCATGGATAAAAAGTTTGGTGCAGGCGCACGGGCTTTCACGAAATGTGGTGCTCCTGCCGTGGCAGGATGATGTTGCATCGTATATGAAAACAGCTGATGCTTTTCTCCTCACCTCAAACTATGAAGGGTATGGAATGACCATTGTCGAGGCGCTTGTGGTTGGATGTCCTGTGATTGCCACAAATGTCGGATGCGCAAAAGAAGTAATCGAAAATGGTGGGAATGGATTCGTGGTGACGGTGGGAGACGCTAGTGCTCTCGCTCAAGTGCTTCTAAAAGTCGCCGCTCACGAAATAAAGTTTAAACAAAAACCCCCCGTACTTTTGACCAAAACAGAATACCTTGCCCTCTACAAAAAGTCGTGGGAGGATGCGCTGGGGTAGGGTTGAGTGCCCTTCTTTACGTAAAAGCAATAGTGTATAGAAGAAAAAATGACAAATTAACGATACTTTTCGCCTTATAATTATGAATACAAAAGTTACTGAAAAATCTATAGCAGATCTCCTAAGTCCTGCCACAGATTTTTCTGATATCAATGCAGGCTCAGAGGATGCTTTCTCAAAAGTGGTTTTTGATTTGTACCGAGAAACAGCAATAGTCATAGTGTTGTCAGCTAGCTTGCATGAATCGTTTGATCAAAAAGAGGGAGTACTTTCTCGCAACCAAGCAATAGGGGCAGGATTAGTTATTAGAATAGTAAAATTTATGAAGGCCATTATGGCCTTATTAGTTGATAAAGTTAGTGAGCATGGCGAAGTAGTTATGGCACTCAATCGTTGTATTACAGAATCAGCCACAAATTTAAAGTTTTTTTGTGAAAAGGCAAATGTCGAAGACTTTGAAGAATTTATAAAATCAAGCCTTAAGCCAGAAAAAGAAATGTACGCTTTCCTTCAAGAGAAGATAAAAAGAAGAGGAAGTATTTTGCCGATTGAAACCAGAATGCTTAAATCTATTACTGGTGTTTTTAAAATTTCAGGGATAGCAGAAACGGAGATTGATAAATTAATAATCCCAAGGAGAAAGGATTATAAAACTATTCTTACTGCTCTTGATATGGAATCAATTTATCCGATGCTTCAAGGAATTCAATCTCACTCCATTCATGGTTCTTGGGTAGACTTAGTAAAACACCATATAGAAGAAGTTGATTCTGGATTTAGACCGACGCCCGAATCTGTTACTCCAGACCCTAGGCTTCTTTGCCCGATTAATGTTTTTGTTCTAATGGCAGTAGAATCTTATATTCGAAAATATTTTCCTGAAAATGATAAGGGTATATCAGTTCTTTTGATTAGAATTACTGATTTAATAAAACGCCTTACAAAAATTGAATCTTTGCATGAAGAAAAACTATCTAAAAATAGTTGATTTTGTGCCGGTAAAGATTTCGAAGCTAGGCTCATGGAGTAAGGTTTTTTGAGTAGACGAAATACTACATCGAAAATTAAGATGGCAACACTATGCAAAACATGCTAAAGTCATTTTATGGAAAAGAAGAAAAAAATACTACTCGGGGGGATTATTGTGGCAGTTGTCGTCGTGGGGGTGGTGATTTCACAGAATCAAATATCTGTTGAGCCGATTCCTGAACCTGCAAAAACAACAGTGGAACCATTGTCGGAATATGAAAAACTACCCATTCAACTCCCCGACCTTTCTCCTGAAGCAATCGCAAGTTGGCCGGTGTGCCGAAATGAGAAGTATGGGTATGAGTTTAAGTATCCGAGGGGGTGGACGGTTCATGATGAAGAAGAACTTTATGATATGCGCGGAAACAATGTGTTACCCGTCCCTAAGATTCTCGAATGTGATAGATTAATGATAATAGTTTCTCAAGGGGGGTTAGCTGATTCTAGTTTTGCTCCTCTATCTATTGGGGTTTCGATAAGGGACATAGATGATTGGGACATAGTGGCAAACTCTGTAAAAGAATTTGGACTGCTAAAGAAAAAAGAGGTTATCTTCAAAGAATTTGTACTCCATGGAAAAACAGTAAAATATCAGATTGCTATATTTTCTATTAATGCAGGGATTTTCTACAAAAAAGACAAATTTATTTTTTTGACAGTACCTAATCTCAAAGGAGAAAAACTCATGAATGCGATTATTTCCACCTTCAAATTCCTCGACTAATTCTAAAATACTCACAAAAAAAATCCCCTCACCGCGAACGGCAAGGAGATTGAATGATTGCTTAACTTTTTAACATCAACAACACAAAGGAACTACTGACAAACCGCCCACAGACAAGCATTGTCTTTACCGTCAACTTTGAGTGGATCCGTGCCATACTCGCCTTTCCAGCCGTAGGGGTCGACGAACTGGGGTGTAGTGTGGTTGGGATATCAAACAAAACATGCTAAAGTCATTTTATGGAAAAGAAGAAAAAAATACTACTCGGGGGGATTATTGTGGCAGTTGTCGTCGTGGGGGTGGTGATTTCACAGAATCAAATATCTGTTGAGCCGATTCCTGAACCTGCAAAAACAACAGTGGAACCATTGTCGGAATATGAAAAACTACCCATTCAACTCCCCGACCTTTCTCCTGAAGCAATCGCAAGTTGGCCGGTGTGCCGAAATGAGAAGTATGGGTATGAGTTTAAGTATCCGAAGGGGTGGTTTTTGTATGATACATCATGGAATTACGAAGACGATATGCCAATGAGCTCCCAAATTTTCGAATGCAGTAGCCCTGTTCTGAGCATTCACCAAGAACTACTAACTGGACAGAGATACGATCCACCATCTTTGGGATTTAGAGTTACCTCTAAGGAAGTCTGGGAAAGAGCGGCAACAACAACCTATTGGAAAAATTTAGGAGTAGAAGAGAAAATTATTTCTAGAGAGAGTATTTTGAACGGAGAAAAAATAAAGTATTATGACAACATGAGTGTTTCTCGGGCAAGTTTTTTTCGCAAAGAAAAGTCTTTTATGTTCAATATTCTCAGTAATAGTGAATCACAAAAACTCCTTGATGCAGTCCTCTCCACCTTCAGATTCCTCGAATAACAAGGAAATATTTACAAAAAAAATCCCCTCACCGCGAACGGCAAGGAGATTGAATGATTGCTTAACTTTTTAACATCAACAACACAAAGGAACTACTGACAAACCGCCCACAGACAAGCATTGTCTTTACCGTCAACTTTGAGTGGATCCGTGCCATACTCGCCTTTCCAGCCGTAGGGGTCGACGAGTTGCAGTTTTGCTGGTTCTGAAAGCTTACCTTTCTTCACCGTAAAGTGCAGGTGCCCTTTTCCTACGATACCGATTTTTTGACCTTTTGAAACAAGTTGTCCCTCTACTACATATCGTTTTGGCATGTGCCAATACTGAGTAACATATCCGCTCGGATGCTCGATCCTCACATTCTCTTCCCCAACAGCGTTTGAATTGTACACTTTTCCATCCGCAGCAGCATGAACATCTGTTCCATTCTCGGCTTGAAAGTCATACCCATCATGCCCGTCATAGAACAAAAATGCCCCTCCACCATAGTTTCCATTCACAACAAAAGGTGTTCCGACGGTGTCTTGTCGGTATCCGTTTAAAGTCTTGCCCGAACATCTTGTGGACGAAGGCGTACCAATCCATCCAGATGTTCCATACTTCTCCTCCGCACGCTCTCCCGTATATGCAACAATGACATCATCTTTGCAATACGCTTCCGTGGTCAACGAATGGTCCAACACAGAATTAATCTGTGCCGCATACGGTGAAAGGAACACAGGAATGATTGGCCCAATAAAGCCCGCCGGTCTCGGTTTCGCAAGAGGAAATTGTAAATCCGCGCCCTTGTAGGTAACCACAACCTTCGGGCGATACGGACCGTACCAAAAATCAGAACTCAAAAATTGCGAGAACTGATTGTTGATTCCCGTCGGCCTAAATCTAAAGCCGTGGTTGGCGTACGTTCCCGCCTTCCACAGATTGTAGATTTGAGTAATGTTTATACCGTACCATTGCCCTGGTGTTGGAGCTGAAAGAACACCAACTGGTATTCCATTCATTACCGTATTGTACCACCCAGTGTCCTCGTTCCATGGCGTAGTCATCAAATCAACAGCCATGCTTACTGGCGTTGAAGCATCTCCGCGAGGGTAAGGAAACATCCACAAAGCAGCCGAGGTTGCATTTTGCGGGAAACCCGTGAAATCGGGTTTCCAGAGAAAGCGATACTCATCGCCCCAGCCGCCCGCCTCAAGTTTGTCGTTATCAACACCATAGTCACTCCCATAGTCATAGGTGTTGGTAATCCAAACATCCGTTCCTTCTGGTCCCGGTTGGTAGGTCATCTGGTCGGCGTGTGTCAAGGATGCGAACCACATACTCACCATAAAAACAAAAAACCACCTTTGCAAGTGTCTCATAGATTACCCCTTTCTGTATTGTTGCGTTGTCAAACTAAATGCTCGTGCGGAATGCGCAAGCAAGTACATCTCGGCGCAGTCTAGCATTTGAGGGGGGGGGTACGTCAAGCAAATTGGGCAGATGTTTTTTGAGTTACGCTTGGAGTACCACAAAGAAATTTTCTTCACCACTCGGGCGGCGGATTTTCTCGAGGCGGGTGATGGTGAGGCCAGCACCGCGTGCGAGAGAGCGGATTTCGCGCGCGGTGAGGGCGTGCACAAAGCGCACGTTTTTTTCTTTGCCGAAGTCGAGGAGTGCGTCGCCAACGTCGGTGTGTGTTTGACCGAGTAATTTTTTAAGCGCGAATTTTAGTACGGTCCATGGGCGGGAATGCCAGACATTCCACGCGGTGAGGATGATGGTGCTGCCCGGTTTGATGACGCGCGCGGCCTCTTTGAGAAATTGAATGCGATACGCGCGCGAGGGAATGTGGTGGAGGACGGCGAACGATACGGCTATGTCGAAGGAGTGGTTGGAGAAAGGGAGGGCGAGTGCGTCGGCGGTTTGAAATGTGGCGTGTGGCCGTTCTCGGTAGCGTTCCTTTGCGATGTCGATGAGTCCTTTGGAAAAATCAACGCCGGTGTAGTCTACCGTGTCGTCTTTGAGTGCGCTTAAAAAGCGTCCATTGCCACAGCCGATGTCGAGGATGCGTGACGTGGGTGGCACCATGTCGTAAACAAACATCAGCTCTTGCCAAAATGTGCCACGGGTACGCGAGAAGTCGCTGGCGATAGTTTCGTACCCAGAGCGCGATTGCTCGAGGATTTTATTTGCATATTCTTGGCGCATACGTAGTATAGTAAGTATCTTACCAGAATATGCTTTTTACTGATATCAAAACCGAAAAGGACCTGCAGAACCTGAAGCGGAAAATCATGGTTGATCCGGCGCTCTATGGGCGTATTTTGGATCTGCGGAGGCAGATTCACGCACGGGAGAATAAAGTGCTTCCTGCGGGGCAATTGATGCCCTTGGAGGCCATTTCTGAGGAGTTTTATGGGTCACATGTGCCTACCAATGCCGAGCTCTTGGCGTTCTATAAGGCGCTTGTGGAGGCGGGAGAAGAAGAGAAGAATTCCAACGCAGAGCTGGTGCTTAAGAAGCTCAAAACGCGGAGCAACTCAGGGGTTGCGGTGGTCTCACTTCTTACGAAGCCCTACCCGTGCCCAGGGCGATGCACGTATTGCCCTACCGAAGCAAACATGCCCAAGAGCTATCTTTCAAAAGAGCCGGCGGCGGCGCGTGCTCTTGCGAACGATTTTGATCCGTACGACCAGATCACGAGTCGCTTGCTCGCGCTTCGTATGAACGGCCACGAGACCGACAAAATCGAAATGATTGTCATTGGCGGTACGTGGAGTTTTTATCATCCGAAGTATCAGGAAGAATTTCTTGCGGAGTGTTACCGTGCATGCAATAACTTTGACGTGCCCCCCGAGATGCAGACGCCGAAGGGGCAAAAAACATTCGCTGAGATGATGCACGAAAACGAAACTGCACGAACGCGCCTCATTGGGCTTTCGATTGAGACGCGTCCAGACTATATCAATCCAAAGGAGCTTGAGCGGTTGCGTAGCCTCGGGGTGACCAAGGTGGAGATTGGTGTGCAGCATCTCGACGACGATGTGCTCGAGCTCACCAAGCGCGACATGAAGATTGGTGCGGTGAAAGAAGCAACCGAGCTTTTGCGCAATGCGGGATTTAAGATTGTGTACCACATGATGCCAAACTTGGAGGGGAGCACGCCCCAGCGTGATATTGAAATGTTTGGCGAGCTTTTTTCGAGTGAGGATTTTCATCCCGACATGATTAAGATGTATCCCTGCATGGTGCTCGAAGGAAGTGAACTTTTTGATATTTGGAAAGCGGGGAAATTTAAACCGTACACGGATGAGGAGCTCATGAGTGTGCTTGCGGGTGCAAAAAAACAAATCCCAAAATACGTGCGCATCATTCGGGTGATTCGCGATATTCCTGCGACCTACATTCAAGCAGGAAGTAAAGTTTCAAATCTGCGCCAGTGGTTGTTCAACGATATGAAGAAAAATAATTGGCGATGCAAGTGCATTCGCTGTCGTGAAGTGCGCGGGATGGAAGTCGAACTCGAGAAATTTCCACTGACGGTGAAAGAGTATCGTACGAGAAGTGGGCGGGAAATTTTCCTTTCGTTTGAAGAGGCGAATGAAGGCAAGCTCGCGTCGTTTTTGCGCTTGCGGTTGCCGAAAAATCATGGGCAGGAGTTTGTGGGGACAGGGCTTGAGGTGCTCCAGGGTGCGGCGCTCGTGCGCGAGCTTCACACGTATGGGCGCATGGCGCAAGTAGGGGAGGTGGGAACACAAAGTCAGCACATGGGGTTTGGGAAACGACTCCTCTTGGAGGCAGAACGCATTGCGCGCGAAGCAGGGTACAAAAAACTCGCGGTTATCTCGGGTATCGGCGTGCGCGAATACTATCGCAAACAAGGATACCAGCTCGAGGGAACATATATGGTAAAATATTTGTAAGTATTGCGTTGTAGCACATATGTGCTACAATATACATATGACTACAAAAACAGCTTTCGTTCGTGCTCGCATAGAGCCATCAGTAAAAAAGAAGGCAGAGATGGTATTGTCCCAGATCGGTATATCTCCCTCAGAAGCGATTAACGTATTTTACCGACGCATTGCCAATGATAAAGAAATTCCTTTTTCTCTGAGTATGCCCAACAGAGAAACGCGCAAGGCGATTGAAGAAGCTCGATCCGAGAAAAATCTAATGTCATTTGACACTTTTGAGGATTTTGCAAAGCACATGCGCTCACTTTAAAATATGCGTCGCAGTATTACAAAACCGCAGTTTGATAAGGATATCCGTCGTATAAAACGTAGAGGCAAGGATATTGAAAAACTGATAGCAGTCGTGCTTATTCTTGAAAATGATGGACGGCTTACTGATAGGTTTCGTCCGCACAAGTTACATGGTGAATATGAAGGGTGCTGGGAATGCCACATAGAATTTGATTGGCTTTTGATTTGGAAATACGATGATAATGATATTATACTTGTACGTACTGGCACCCATTCCGACCTTTTTGAATAAAAAATGAAACTCCTTATCCTCACCCAAAAAGTCGACCAGAATGACGATATCCTCGGATTTTTCCATGGGTGGATTCGTGAGTTTGCGAAGCACGCAGAGCAGGTGACCGTCATTGCACTTGGGGTTGGTGAGTATGATCTGCCGAAGAACGTGCGCGTGTTTTCGTTGGGTAAGGAATTATTCGCGCAAGAAAGAGGTGGGCTCGGAAATTCAAAAAGGTCGATCTGTTTGAGGAGCGTATGTGCTGTGGTAAAATATTTGTAATTCATTTAGTATAATTATATGCGGCTACTTTTTATTACTCAGAAAATCAACGAGAACGACGATGACTTAGCTTTTGTTATTTTGTGGATCAAGGAGTTTATTAATCAAGGTGCATCAGTTAAGGTTATATGTCTTGAAAAAGGGGATTTTGATGGCTCGTTCCCAGTATTTTCTTTGGGAAAGGAAAAAGGCTTTAAAAAAATCAAAAGAATTTTTATTTTTTTAAAATTAATATTTTCTCTTGACTATGACAGGGTCTTTGTGCACATGAATCCAGAATATGTCACTCTTGGTGGCTGGTATTGGTTCCTTTCGCGTAAGCCAATCTATCTTTGGTACACTCATTATACTACGCACATACATTTGTGGATATCTGGTATTTTATGTAAGAGAATGTTTGCAGCGACACCACAGAGCTTACCTCAATACGAAGGTAATCCAAAAAAGACCATAGTCGGGCATGGCATAGATATTGATTTTTGGAAAGACGGTATTCCTAAAGAAAATAATGCATCTCCCTTTGACCTTGTTTCTGTTCACCGTATTTGTCGCTCTAAACGATTAGAGCTAGGAATTCTTACGTTAAAGTATCTCCCCGAGGAATATACACTTACTGTCTATGGTAGAGATGTGGAGAAGGATTACTACGCGGAACTCGAGGCATTGGTAAAAAAAGAGGGTCTTAGGGAAAGAGTGATCTTCAAAGGACCCGTTTCTATGGGCAACCTAAAAAATATTTACCCATCATATAGAGTGATGATTAACATGGCCCGAGAAACGATAGATAAAACAATGCTTGAGGGTATGATTTTTGGTATATACCCAGTTACTACCCCAAGAAATTCAAAAGCTATCGGACTTTCGATTTGTCCCAATAGTGAGAACCCTGAAGATATTGCAAAGTTTATCCTTTCTGGAGAATTGTCACGATATAAGGCGAATCAACTGAGGGATATTGTTGAAGAGGGGCACAGCCTCAAGTCTCTTGTTGGCAAAATAGGCAAATTAATCGCAGAAGATAATTAGCGCTCCGTCATGAAAAATAAAGACAACATTATGATAATAGCGGGCGCAAGACCAAATTTTATGAAAGTTGCGCCTCTTTGTCATGAATTAAAAAGATTAAACATTAAGCATTCACTTATAAATACTGGGCAACATTTCACTACAGAGATGTCAGAAGATTTGCTAAGGGAATTCGGGATTAAGCCACATTATACTATTAACCCTCCCCGCACATCTGCGATAGCGCAATTTTCGGCAATCGTAGCAGAGCTCGGTAAGATTTTTGAAAAAGAAAAACCTTCTTTTGTTGCAGTGGTGGGTGATGTTAATTCAACACTTGCTGGGGCGATTGTGGCAAACAAAATGGGGATTCCCCTTGCACACATAGAGGCAGGGCTACGTTCATTTAACCGAACAATGCCAGAGGAAATCAATCGGATTATTGTTGACCAGATATCTGATGTGCTTTTTGTTACTGAAGAAAATGGAATAGAAAATTTAAAGAAAGAAAAAATAAATGGTGCTGTTTATTTTGTTGGCAACATCATGATTGATACTCTTAAAATGTTTTTGCCTGAAGTGAAAAAAACAAATGAAGAATTTTATTTCTGCACGCTTCACCGAGCGGAAAACGTGGATGACAAAGAAAGGTTCAGTGGGATACTCGATGCGCTTGAAATTATCGCGCAGAACAACAAGGTCTACTTACCCCTTCATCCGCGAACAGAAAAAATGGCAAAGAAGTTTAAGTTAACCGAAAGAATGAAAAAGATTTTTTCCTTACTCCCGCCACTTTCCTATAAGGAATCTCTTTTTTATCAAAAAAATGCAAAGCTTGTTCTTACAGACTCTGGTGGAGTGCAAGAGGAATCAAGTTTTCTGGGAACCCCATGCATAACACTGCGCGATGAGACAGAAAGGCCAATTACGGTGACTTGCGGCACAAATATTGTTGCTGGCACGCGGAAGGCAGACATCCTTAAGGCTTATAAGAAGCGTCGCATAGGTCAACAAAAAACAGCGATACCTTTATGGGACGGTAAAACAGCTAAGAGAATTGTGGAGATATTAACTAGGTTTAAATAATAATAATTTACTGTATGAGAAATATTTTTTTTAGTATAAAAGAAGCACTATTTTTTCCGTCTAGGACGGAGTACGTCGCTCATTTTTTGAATGGGAAGAAAGTGAAACTATTAGATGTTGGCAATTTGGGCGATGGCGAAAAAAATATTGATTTAGAAAAAATGGTTGAATCCAATGGCGGTGAATATTTTGGGCTTGATGTTAACAAGAATCTGGCGGAAAAGCTTGGTATTAAGAATCAATACATCGGAGATCTGCACAATCTTTCGGGAGTTGTGCCAGACAAGATGTTTGATTGTATTTATGCCGGAGAAATTATTGAACACTCGTGGAGGCCAGGAGAAATTATTTCGGAGTGCGCGCGCATACTTAAGGATGATGGACAGCTGATTATAGATACCCCTAATGTTTTTAGCTATATCAATGTATTTCGTATTTATTTTAGAAAAAAAGATTCGTTAGGTGATGTGTCAGAATTAACCTACAATGAAACAAAAGACAATTTTTTGGTGTTGCGTAATACTGAAAAAAGGTTGCTTACTCAACCACAGCATAAAATATTTTTTGGACCGGCAATGCTTCGGCAAATTCTCAATATGCACGGATTCAAAATAGAGAATATTGCTTATGTTGGGAAAACCAGAAATATATTTGCCAAGCTCTTTATGAAGATTTTTCCTCAATCTGGGCAGCAAATAGGTGTAGTTGCACGAAAGGCAAGTCTGGACGATATTTTTTCTAAACCAAGTTTTGGGGATAATGATTAACTCATTGTATAATACAAAGCAATCATGTGTGGCATAAACGGATTCAATTTCATAGATAAGGGCTTGATTCACGAAATGAATGAAACAACGAAGCATCGTGGTCCGGACGATGCGGGCGTGTTTTTGTCTGCAAATTACTCCCTCGGCCATAATCGTTTGTCGATTATTGACTTAAGCCAAGCTGGTCATCAACCAATGCATGGCAAGGATAAGCGATATACCATTGTTTATAATGGAGAAATCTATAATTTTTTAGATATAAGAAAAGAACTTATTGCGAAAGGGTATGTCTTTGTGTCAGATACTGATACAGAAGTAATTTTGTGTGCATACGAAGAATGGGGGAGTGATTGCCTTGAGAAATTCAATGGGATGTTTGCTTTTGCTATATTGGACAATCAAACAGGCCGGTTATTTTTGGCGCGCGACAGAGTAGGCATAAAACCACTTTATTATTACCATAAGGAGGGAGTATTTATCTTTTCTTCAGAAGCAAAAGCTATTTTTAAGCACAAGATAGATAAAACTATAAATAAAGATGCATTAAATATTTACTTTCGCCTTTTATACGTTCCTGCCCCTCTTACTATTTGGGAAAATGTTTACAAACTTGAGCCAGGGCATTACGCTGTTGTTGAAAGAGGAAAAATGGAAATTAAGCGATATTGGGAGATGGAGGAGAAACCACTCATTTATGACAGGGAATATTTAGAGTCTGAAATCTCAAATTTACTTACTGACTCAATCAAGATGCAGTTGGTCTCCGATCGTCCTGTAGGAGTATTTTTGTCTGGTGGCATCGATTCAACAATTATTGCCGGCGTAGCTAGCTCATTCTCAAAAAATATAAAAACATTCTCCGTTGGATTTGAGGAAACAGCACAGGCAGAGAAGTATAATAATGATGCAAAAGTTGCACGAAAAACAGCCCATCATTTTGGAACAATTCACAACGAATATATTCTTTCGCCGAAAGATATTAAAAATAGTCTGGAGGACTCCATATACCACATGGATGAGCCAATCTCAAACCATGTACAGGCAGTAAATCTTTTGCTTGCACGTGAAGCTTCAAAACAGGTAGCGGTTGTGTTGGGTGGGGATGGGGGAGATGAATTATTCGGGGGGTATGAACGCTATTATTATAATTATTTAATAGATCGTTTCCAAAAAATACCAAAGTTTTTAAGAAAAAATATAGTAACAGAAATTATCTTTGATATAGTGGGCAAAAGTAGTCTCTATGAAAAAATAAACACACCACCAGGAGTTTCTCGGTATTTGAATTTCCTTTCTCAGAAAGAAGATCAGATAGAGTTGTTTCTTTGCCGTGAATACAACAATCCTGCCGCGACTGCAGAATGGTATAAAAAACTATATTTTAATACCGTAGATAAAAAGAATTTCACGAGGCAGTTTATGCGAACTGACCTGCTTTCGTGGTTGCCAAGCGAATCACTCGTGAGGTCCGACAAAATGTCTATGGCCTCAGGGCTTGAGCAACGCGTTCCTTTTTTGGATCATCGTTTGGTGGAATTGGCGGACCGCATCCCTTTAGAATACAAAATAGGAGGAAAAGGAATCCATATAGGAAAAGCAGGCACTGGATATAAAGGAAAGGATATCCTCAAAAGGGCGATGTCGGCATATTTGCCAGACTTTGTTCTAGATCAGCCAAAATGGGGGTGGTTTTCCCCTGCAGCGAAATGGATACGAGGAGACTTGAAGGGTTATTTTGAAGAAGTCTTGTCCCCTTCTTATTGTGTGGGCACGAAAGATATGTTTGACTTTAATGCAATTCAAAAAATTTTAAAAGATCATCAATCAGGACAAAAGTACGCTCTAAACACCCTGTGGTCAATTTTTACTTTTCAAATTTGGTATAAGCGTTTTATGGAATAATTTTTATGAAAATACCTTGCAGTGTAGAAATTTTGACCCTAAACTCTGAAAAGACATTAAAGCGTTGTCTCGAAAGTGTACGCGATTTTGAAGATATAATTATTCTTGACGGCGGTAGCACTGACGGGACGGTTGCGCTTGCAGAAAAATACGGTGCCTGCGTTATCCCTCAAACTGATGCACGAGAAAAAGAGGTGAAGATTAACGATTTCTCAGCAGTTCGCAACAAGGGGGTCAAGCAGGCGAGATACCCGTGGTTTCTTTTTATCGACAGCGATGAATACCTCTCTCCTGAGGCGGTAGCTGAGATGCGTGAGATTGTGAATCAAGAACAAAATAACATCCACTACGCGTATAAATTACCAAGAAAATATGTGGTAAACGGCGAGGTTGTTGAGCGTTCCTCTATGTATCCTAATTACCAACTACGTTTTTTCTATATTCCGGCAACTTTTGGTTTCATAAAAAAAATTCACGAAAGAATCAGTGTAAAAGAAGGATACGAAATAGGAATATTGAAAAACCCGGAGTATGTTCCTATGGGTGATATCAGTACCCTAAAGAAAAAATGGTACAACTACGCCCAAATGCAAATTCACACCATGAAGGTCACACCCAAGACGTTCTCAGGTCTTTTTCTTAGTAATTCTTTGATTTTTGTGAAGTACTTAATCAAATACGCGCTAACATTTATGAGAGGATCAGGGAAGAGGATGCCGTTTTTGTATGAATGGTATAATGCTTGTTATCATATTTGGCTGATAAAAGAAGCCTTCATTTCTCTGGTAAAGGTCAAAAAATAAGATGAAATTAATTTATCTCGCAAATATACGATTGCCCACAGAAAAAGCACACGGTATCCAGATTATGAAGATGTGTGAAGCTTTCGCGAACACGGCTGGGGCAACCGTTGAGCTCGTTGTTCCGTGGCGCTTCAACAAAATAAAGGAAGACCCCTTTGTTTACTATGGGGTGGAGAAAAAATTCACAATTACTAAAATTCCATCACTTGACCTCATTATGCTAGGGAGAATCGGCTTCTGGATACAAACATCCTCATTTGCTTTTTTTGCATTTTTTTACACACTTTTGTCGAAAAATGCCCAAGTAATCTATTCCCGCGACGAATTGACGCTGTTCCTTATCGGTTTCTTCAAAAAGAATATTTTTTGGGAAACGCACACTAAAAAAGAAAATTTCTTTGCTGCTCGCGTATTGCAGACCGCGCTTGGTATTATCTCAATCACACAAGGGCTCAAAGATTTTTACGTCACAAAAGATGTAAATAAAGGAAAGATACTTGTTGCGCCGGATGGGGTGGATATCAAGCAGTTCAATATGGGGGAAAATCAAGTAGAATTGAGGGGACGTTTAGGTTTGCCTTGGGATAAAAAAATTATCGGCTATATTGGTAAGTACAAAACTATGGGCGAGCCAAAAGGGGTCGATGACCTCATCGTTAGTTTTTCAAAAGTTTTACCTGCTTTACCAAAAGCGTTCTTGCTTCTCGTCGGGATAAATGAGAATGAAGTCGAGGAGGTGAAAAAAGTATTTCAGCGAGCAGGAGTAGATGAGGAATATTATAAAATCGTTACACATATTCCCCAGAAAGAAGCATTCATGTATATGAAAGCGTCTGACGTACTTGTGATGAACTATCCTAATATGCCACACTATGCACTTTACATGTCACCACTTAAGCTTTTTGAGTATATGGCGAGCGGTGTGCCGATTATTACTTCAGACCTGCCGTCGGTGAGAGAAATATTAAATGAAAGCAACGCTCTTGTTGTCAAGAATGAAGATATTGATGGTCTGTTGAACGGTATACTGTCTCTCTTGAAAAATAAAGACTTTTCGGCTAGTATTGCAGAACAAGCATGCAAAGATGTGCAGAGATATACATGGGACAGACGAGCCGCTACGATACTATCATTTATTGGGATATGATGAAAAATACTAAAAATAAACAGATTTGTTTTGTCTTTGGGACTCGACCCGAAATAGTCAAAATGGCACCCGTTATTCACGAATGCATCAAGCGAAAAGTGCCATTTTTTGTACTGCATACCCACCAACACTATTCTGAGAATCTTGATAAAGTTTTTTTTAAAGACCTGAATTTGCCATCCGCAAAATACAACTTACAGACTGGTTCAGGGTCCCATGGTGGACAAACGGGGAAAATGCTTATCGAGATAGAAGAAATCTTGGTAAAAGAAAAACCAAGCATCGTTCTTGTTCAAGGGGATACAAATACTGTTTTAGCGGGCGCACTAGCTGCGGTGAAGCTCCATATCCCAGTTGGGCATATTGAGGCGGGGTTACGATCTTATGATCGCCAAATGCCTGAGGAGTTAAATCGGGTGATGGTTGATCATATCTCCGATTTTTTGTTCACTCCAACAAAAGACTCAAAAAATAATTTAATAAAAGAAAACATCAGCACTAAAAAAATATTTCTTGTGGGAAATACTGTTGTTGATGCAGTGATGCAAAACACGAAAACCGCCAGAGCTTCTCGCATCTTGAAAAAAATGGAATTATCCCCAAAGGGATATTTTTTAGTGACTGCGCATCGTCAGGAAAATGTTGATGACAAAGCGCGATTCCAGTCCGTCCTCAACGGACTCATGCTTATTACTCAGAAATATAGTATGCCTGTTATTTTCCCGATACATCCCCGCGCAAGCAAGATGATCAAATATTTCGGACTTCATGTTGATAATGCAATTAAGTTTATTGAGCCTGTTGGGTATCTTGATTTTCTTCAATTGAGCAGTAATGCTCGAATAGTTCTCACGGATTCAGGGGGACTACAAGAGGAGGCATCGATTCTAAGGGTTCCCTGCGTAACCTTGCGTGATAATACAGAGCGACCCGAAACACTTGTAGGGGGAGGAAATCGTATCGCTGGTGTTTCTCAAAAACGCATTTTGAAGTGTGTCCAGGAAATAATGGACAATGAACACTCAATAAAATGGGGGTCACCTTTTGGAAAAGGGGACGCTTCTCAAAAAATGCTTGATATTATTTTGAAACATATATGAAAATATTGATGACCAGCGACACATTCCTCCCTCTGATCGGCGGAGCGGAAATTCATGTTAAAAATTTAATTGAAGAGCTTGAGAAAGGTGGGCATAAGATTACTTTAGTAACAAACGAAATCAAGACAAGCGATTTTGAAAACAATCACCCTGTGGTCAGAATCCCGTGGAGTAGAAGTGGAATCCCGTCACTCTTCGGGTTACTTTGGCGTGAATCAAAAGGAGTAGATATAATTCATTGTCATTATTCTTATCGCCTTGCTGCCATTGCAAGTATTGTCGGGAGATTACGCAATATTCCTGTCGTAGTAGTATTGCACGGGCTTGGTACGCTTGATATTCCCAACGCTGAATTTGTTTATCGCAGCGCCCATTCATTGTATCGATACATATCTCTCGTTTTTTCAACGCATATTATTTCTACTTCGGATGATCTTGCTCAGGTTGCACGAAAATATGTCCCTAATAAAAAAATTAGTATTGTTTTGAATGGATACAATACAGAAATGTTTAATAGAAAAGTTGAAATACCAGTCAGCTTGAAACGACAATATGAGAATACTCGTGTTGTTGTTACGGTGCGTCGCCTTGTTCCCAAAAATGGAATTCATTTTTTAGTGGAAGCAATTCCTTTTATTGTGAAAAAGGTTCCAAGTTTAAAATATATTATGATCGGA
Organism: Patescibacteria group bacterium; assembly: GCA_038062675.1. GTDB lineage: Bacteria > Patescibacteriota > Minisyncoccia > Phycocordibacterales > UBA1550 > UBA1550. The sequence continues at coordinate 62,637 of JBBTWP010000005.1, read as the reverse complement.
GACGGTAGAATGAGGGAATATATTGAAAGTCGGATTAATGACCTCGGTATTCATGAGTACGTTGATGTACTTGGGTCAGTCGAGAATGATAAAATTCCTGCATATCTTAAGCTTGCTGATACAGTAGTGTTCCCATCGACTGCGGAGTCATCGAGTATTGCGTGCGCAGAGGCCATGGGGATGGGGAAGAGTATTGTGGCAAGTAGAGTTGGAGGACTTCCAGAACTCCTTGGTAAAAATGAAGAAAGGGGGAGACTTGTGCGGCTTGTGTCGTGGGAAGGGTCTAATTACGACGCACCGCTCTCTCTTGAGAATGAGCGATATCAAGAACTGGCGGATGCTATTAGTGAAAGTATCTTGACCCCCGACAGTAAACGAGTGTCCGCTGCCTTACGATATGCGGAGCAAGAATTAAGTTGGGTCGCTATTGGTAAAAAGACCGTAGAAGTGTACACTGCGCTTACAAAAAGAAATGCAAAGTAAAGACATAAAAAATTTTTACAGCGATTATGCTGATGAAATTATAGATAAGAGGCTACGTTCACCGTATCGTTTGCGACAATATGCTCACGTTAAGCAATATGAAAGCATACTGAACTTCGTTACTCCCGGGATGAAGGTGCTTGATGCAGGGTGTGGTGAGGGAGTGCTCTCTATAATGATGGCAAAAAAGGGTGCAGTGGTGACAGGTTGTGATTTGTCTAGGCCAAATGTTGAAAAATCAAAATTGTATGCAATTGAAAATAATGTTGAAATGAACACGAATTTTTTGGTTGGCGATGCAGAAAAATTGCCATTTCCAGATAGTACGTTTGATCTCGTGGTGAGCTCACACGTACTTGAACATCTCCCTGATTTTGATCAGGGGTTAAGAGAGATAATGAGGGTCACTAAGAAACGCGCTGTTGTTGCGATACCAACAATCTTGAACATGTGTTCTTTGGTACAGGTTGGGCACGGATGGTTTTATTTGAAAGGGGTGAGGTCTTTTGTTGCACTACCTTTTGGTTTTTTAAAAATGTGCCGTGCTCTCATATTGAACCAGGAGGGTGTCGACGAATCATATGCGGGGAATGATGGAGTCCCGCATGTTTTCAGATTCCCCTGGGTTATGAAAAGAAAAATCAAAAAGAATGGCTATAAATTAATTTCGTATGAAGCATCGAGTATTTGTTTGCCTTATTTTGAATTTTTATTACCGTTCATAAAATTTTTTGATGCTCATAAAAAAAATGGCGTTTTGAGGAATTTTGGGTATGGTACCACGTTCGAGATTGAAAAATAGTCAGTATTTTGGTAATCTATTACTGTGCAATCTTATGAATAATGTTAACCTTGGAGAAATTAAGGCGGTCCTATTTGATTTGGACGGCGTACTGGTAAATATGCCCGTCGGGCACTATGAAGCGCTCAATAAAGCCCTGGGGCTTTTTGGTGTACACATAAACGAAGAAGAACATTATGGTCATTTTAATGGTCTGCCTACAAGAAAAAAGCTGGAAACGCTTGAGCAGCAGAAACGCTTACCAATTGGTTTAAGAGAGTTCATTAACGGCATAAAGCAAAAATACACAAAAGAAATTATTCCCCAATATTGCGCACCAGACTACTCAAAGATTATTCTCTTACGCCACCTCAAAGAGCAGGGCTTTAAGCTGGGGTGTTGTTCAAACTCAACGAAAGAAACACTTCATTTGATGTTAAAATCTGCCCAGTTATTCGATTTTTTTGATATAATCATTGGGAACGATGAGGTGGCAAACCCGAAGCCAAGCCCTGAAATATATCAGGTGGCGTTTGGAAAGCTCCACGTCTCTCCTGAGGAGTGCATTATTGTCGAAGACTCTCCTCATGGTATTGCATCAGGGAAAGCAAGTGGTGCAACCGTATATGAAGTCCGAGATGTCGATGATGTGACCCTGTCCTTGTTTGAAAACGTTTTATTAAAATAAATAAATTATTCTATGCTTAATATTGTCATCCCTATGGCCGGAAGAGGCTCTCGTTTCCAAGATGCTGGCTACGCATTTCCTAAGCCACTTATTGATATTAATGGAGAAACGATGATTGAAGTCGTTATTAGAAATCTAAAACCTAAATGTGAGCATAAGTTTATTCTCATTTGCCAAAGAGGACATTATGAAAAATACGATCTTCATAATGTCCTAAAGAACGCGACCGGTAATAACTTTGAAGTTGTCCTGTTGAATGGTATCACGCAAGGAGCCGCTTGCACTGTTTTAACGGCTGCGCAATATATCAATAACGATGATGAATTAATTGTCGCCAACTCGGACCAATTCATCGAATTTGATATTAATGATTTTATTAAAGAATCAAGGGTGAATAACAAGGATGGGCTTATGATGACATTTAAAGCAAGTCACCCAAAGTGGAGTTATTCTCGTGTTGATGACTCAGGGAAGGTGCTCGAAGTTGCAGAAAAGAAAGTGATTTCTGATAAAGCAACTGTGGGCATCTATTATTACAAAAAAGGTAGCGATTTTGTAGAAGGAGCGCAGTCGATGATCCATAAAGATATTCGCCATAACAATGAATTCTACGTTTGCCCCGTGTACAATGAGCTCATTCTTAAGGGAGATAAAATTTATATTTATAATATTGATGCAGGGAAAATGCATGGACTCGGAACTCCAGAAGATCTAGACGCATTTCTGAAGAAAATAGAGGAAGGAAAAATAAAGATATAATGCATATTTCTAGTAATAAAAATGCGAGGAAACGAGATAAAATACTTGTGTGCGTCCCTTCTTATAACGCAGAAGAGTCTATTGTGGTAACCATTCAGAGCGTCCTTAATCAATCAATAAAAAACTATAAAATTTTGGTCGTTGATAATTGTTCAACTGACAGGACTGCTGGTATTGTTGAAAACATGCGTCGCGTCAATGATAATTCTGAAAAAATAGAATTTGTTGCTAATCCTTTAAACCTTGGACGGATTCAAAACTGGAATAAATGCATCGAATTGTTTTTATTGAGTGACTTTGATTACTTAAAATTTTTGTTTACCGGCGATACACTACAAAAAGCCGGTCTTGAGATATTACTGAATGGTTTCAATAAGTACGATGATAAGCTCGGGATTGTTGTTGCTGGATATCGTGCTACTGAAAAAGATTTAGTAAAAAAAGTTCAGACTTTTAGTGAGGAAAAATATTTAACTCCAAGGGACGGGCTGATGCTTTTTGTAAAAAATGGAAATTGGGTTGGTGCCCCGCTTTCATGTATGTTTTCGAAAAACGCAGTAAGCGGTATTCGTTTTAACGAGAGTTTTGATTTTACTTCTGACTATATGTTTTATATTAATTTAGCTTCCAACAATGATGCTTTGTGTATTGATGAAAATATCGGCAATTTTTCTTTGCTACAAAGGAAGCATTTACAAAAATATAAAGCTAGTTTATTTGCTAAAATTGAGGAAATACACGCAAGATATTTTGCGCTAGCAAGATTAAAGAAACACCTCTCAGATTTGGAAGAAAAGGCATTGACAAGCTATTTAAATAAAGATAGTGCAAAAATCATTATTTTCCATACATCATTCTTAGATTCAGTAGACATTTTTTTGTATAAAATAAAAATGTCATTTAGTAGTGTGTGGCGTAGGGTTCGGTAGATTAAAATAAGTCTTTATTTATGATTATTTTTGCTCACCGCGGAATGAAGAACGAAATGCCAGAGAACACGATACCGGCGTTCAAAAAAGCGTTTTTGGGTGGTTTTGGTATTGAGTTTGACGTGAGGATGACAATGGATAAAAAGGTCGTTGTCGTCCATGATAGTGATCTGTGGAAATTTACGGAGAAACACATGGATGTCTCCTCGGTGTCTTTGGCAGAATTACGCAGGCTAGATGTTGGTAGGCACCTTAATCTGCAGTTTGCGGGGGCCAGAATACCAACAATTGATGAAGTTTGTGAACTTATAACAAGTGATTTACCTGTTGGTCAAAAAGCTGCTATTCATTTAAAATACGAAGAACAGACAGAAGAAATGCTACAATCAATGGCTCAAGTTTTCAGAAATTATGATTTGTACCAAAAAGCACTTATTTTTGACCTGACTCTGGTAAATGCAAAAAAACTTAAAAAAATAAACGACAAAATCCCCATAGCTCTGTCTGTTGGAGAGAGCAATTATAGTCCTACGGTCTATCGATGGGAGGAAATAGTCTCTAATCTTGATAATTTTAACTATATTTGGCTTGATGAGTGGAAAATACAAGGAAGTGTTTTGAATAAGGCATTAATTAATGAAGTGCACGAAACCGGCAAAAAAATTTATGCTATTTCTCCAGAGTTACACAGAGAACATGGTCACCCGCAATCAGAAAATGGGTATGAAAATGTTTGGAGAGATTTGAATAAATGGGGAATTTATGGTATATGTACTGCATATCCGGATAAATTAAAAATGACCTTAGCTTCAGAATCTCTGTTGATTGATAAAGAATAATTTATAAAACATGAAAAAACAATTTAGTGACGATGAGGTGGTGGCTATGGTTCATGAGGCAAATGCAAAAGCGCACGATTTCCATGCAGAGATGCATGACAGGAATGTTCCCTATATACATAGGTCCAGCACTCGCGCGTACTACTGGCGGTTATTAAAGGATGCGTGCAATAACAAAGGTAAAGATTTTAAGGATGCTTCTGTGCTTGAGGTCGGATGTGGAACTGGAACTTTCACAGACTTAGTGTTATTAAATGGCGCTTCAAAATTTTACGGGATAGATTTGAGCCCCAAAATGATCAATGTTGCTCGTTTGAAAACAAAAGACAGAAAGGCTGTTTATGAAGTTGCAGCCCTGGAGTTTTTTGCTGATAAACATAAAAACGAATTTGACATAATTTTTAGTGCATCATTTCTTCACCATTTGGTTGACATCGAGGGGGGAGTTCAGTTAATAAAATCAATGTTGAAACCAGGCGGTGTTTACGTTGGTTTGCATGAACCAACGACTACTAGGCGGTTTACTTTTATTGAAAGGATAGATAATGATTTCCAATATTTATTTGGTTATTCTGGGTCAATATACACACCTTTACAAACAAGGATCAAAAATTTATTTAAAGGCATAATCATAAGCGTAGCTTTAAGAGTAAAAGCACTTAGTTACCTGCTAAATGTTTATATGAAAACAAAAAAATATATTAAATATAAACTTGGCATGAGCAATAGTGTTACGGCTGAAGATGTTCAAATCGAACCAAGGGTTAACTATATTGATTACCAATTAAATAACGAATTTTCTCTGATAAAAAAAATAGGTTCTTTTGGCAAGGTAGTTCCGTACTGCTACTTAGGTTTCGTGGAATTGATGAAAATTTCAAAACCATTAAATCACGAAATGTTTATAATGGTTAAATAAAAAATAAGGTACATATATAAACAAGGATCATTATGGAGCACAAAATAAAAATTGCTATACAAAATCCGATGTTCTGTGACTTGACGAATGTTAACGGATGGACTCTAGATTTTATAAAGATGTACAAGCCCATCATCTTCGTCTCGAATGTAAAGTATGTAAGATATTTACCGAAGTTTTTTTATAAATACAAATTAAACCCGCTTTCTTTTAAGGTTGTTTTTTCTCAAAATAAATTAAACATCCTGGCAGACGCACTCGTCTGTTTTAACGGTAATTCGTATCTTGAAGAAAATTGGCCAATAAAGGGATTTAGGAAACTAAAAGTGAATCACCTCATGGACTATACTTTTTATCCTTCGCTGAGTCATGAAATTTTAAAAGCAAATGGGGTTGATTATGTGTTTGGATACAATGATCATGGTAAATATTGCAACTTTTTTAAAGAGAAGTACCCATCTTTTATAGGGAGGGTTATTCCAGTACCGTTTGGTTTTGGTGAAAGATTTAAGGACGTTAAACTTTTTGAAGAGAGAAAAAACAAGTGTGTTGCGCTTGGTTCGGTTAATTCGTTTGATGACCCTGTTCATAACATAGATGAGCTCAAGGAGACAAATAATTTTTTTTTGAGCCGAGGAGAAAAATTCATGCATAAATTCAGGCGGATGCTCAAGGAAAATGAAAGAAATTTAGAAGATATAATGGACAGCAGGTTGCCCGATTACCCAGAGACAAAAAACTTTAAATACGATATCGTTAAAATACTCAACGACTATAAGATGTTTGTTAATTGCGAAAGTTTGCAATATTTCCCTTCAGGTAAAACATTTGAAGGTCCTGCAAGTGGTTCTGTTTTGGTTTGCTCGGATCATCAATGTTTTTCAGACCTCGGTTTTATCGACGGCGTTAACTGTATTAAACATAGGGAGTTTGATGTTGATGATTTCAAAAAAAAGGTCACTTATTACTTAAATAATCCTGACAAGCTGAAGAGTATACAGCAAGAGGGAACACGAATGGTGAGAGATAATTTCAGTCATAAAAAAATTGCACAGTATGTGCATGAAAAAATAATCCAACTGATTTTGAAAACTAAAAACGAGAAAGCAAGGTCTAGGATTCTCAAGCAGTAATTACTATGAAACAGAATCCAACTATTTCAGTTTGCACGATTGTTAAGAACGAGCGCGAGCGCATCGAGGATTTCCTTACCTCGCTTGATGGGTTCGCGGATGAAATTGTTATTGTTGACACTGGTTCAACAGATGACACTGTTGTGTGTATCGAGAATTTTATTTCTGCACACAAATCAGTAAACATACGCTTCCTTAAATATGTGTCTGCAGGAGGATTCCATTACGGTGTTGCAAAGAATTTTTCCATAGACAATGCGACGAAAGATTACGTCATTGTTCTTGATGCGGATGAGCGATTAACAGATGAGTTTAAGCAAACGGTGCACGATTTCATTTTGGTCGAGAGTCCGACTGTGGCGAGTGTTGCCCGAAAAGATGAATTGCTTCCGCACCTCGTCGATTATCCCGAGCGTATCATAAAACGTGACTCAGGCATACAATATGGACTTGATGAGTTATCGAGGGTACACGAGCAGCTCGCACATCAAGTTTCAACAAAAAGTTTTTCAGGAATTATTTCTCACGAGCAACGATGGAACCACTATGTGATGCGGCCACAGCGAATTTTCTTTCAGTTGGAGCTTCAAATTGACCGTGTCCCAAAGACGAAGTCTTTTTTTGGGCACTTTGTCCGCGGTGTATGGTATTTCTCCTTTCGTTTTAAGAAAATTTATTTTACTCGTAAGCTTTATAAAGATGGCGCTCTTGGGTTTAAATACGCTTTCATGCGGTCACTTGATGCGTTTCTTGTTGAATTGTTTGCTGGTCTTAAACCATCTGAAGGGGTGCAGTGCTGGAAGCGAGATATACTAAAGAAATAATGATAAGTATATCGAGGTGGAAAATCTCTCCTAATTTAGATTTTCAGCATACTTTCAGCTTCAATCTTTTTTATTTTTTTCCAGATAATGCAGTTGATAACAAACCCAGAGGTAATTGAAAGTAGTCTGCTGAAAATAACGCCATTCACGCCGAATGCTCCAATAAGAGTTAGGACAGAAATGATGAATATAACCCCCGGTATATTCCACAAGTAAAGCATTTTTTTTGGGATAAGCGTAAGCTTAGATCCTACTGTTGAGCCGAAAATCACTTGTGGTAGGGATAATGCAATTGCGAGGGAGAATAATTGTGAAGAAAATACAGAGTCAATATATTTGGGGAAAAATATTTGATAAATATATGGCGCAACAAGAATGTACGCAAGAGAAATGAAAGCCCCTAGTGCAAATAATGCAAGGATTCTTTTCCTGAGCACCACTTCAATTTCAATTGAGGACCGAGCTGATAATTTTGGTATGGCAAGAGTAGGGATGTTGTTTAAAAGACCTCTTATTTGGACAACAGGAGCAAGCGCAAAAGAATATATTGCCAGATTGACTGAACCAAGATAGTGAAACACAATCAATCCATCCACGGAGCTAACAAGAGCGTCAAAGATGTTGATCAGACTCGAGTGCTTTCCATAGGGGATGGTCTCTGGATCAATTTTGTTGTTCGGCGGGAATTTTTTTATGGTGACCATAAAAAAGACAAAACGAAATAATGTCCATGATAAAAAATATACAAAGAGAATGGTGAATAAATTTTTTGTAAAAAATAAACTTCCAGCCATTGTAATAGCGCTACCGATCTGGCTGATTGCCGCATAAGTGGCTGACAGGTGGAATAGTTTCTTGCCGTTTAAAAGGGCGTTATAGATTCCGAATGAATCTATAAAAGGTAAAAATCCTGACGCAATCAAAAAGGATATAGCGAGTGTATTATTTCCGTTGATGTAATAATATATTGCAATACATATACTGCTGGTGGCACTGAGAAGCCCCCACCTTATCCTCGTCTTTAATGCAGGAATAAGTACTCCCTCAAAATTGCGGGCAACTGATTGAAGTACTGCAGAGTCCACCCCCCTTAATGTTAGTATGGTGAGGAGCCCTGTTATTGATAAGACATATTTGTATGTTCCATAAGTTTCTTGCGACATAAGGTTCGCAAAAGCGATTGCTAGTGAAAAAATTGCTACCGAGGAAATTATTTGCCCTACTCCAAGCCAAAAACCGCCCTTGGTGAGATAGACCATGTCTGTTTTGGTATATTTCTCGCTTTTGCGGAGAAGCTGGTATGCTGTGATTTTGGCTCGCTCAATAAGATTTTTCATATATGGATATGCTACACTATTCGGGCATTGTTGGGTAGCATGAGTCGGTATTCTTGTGTGCGAAGAAATGTTGCCGCTTTGTTTGCATCCTCGCTCCCTACGCGGTATAATTCCCAGTATTATGAATATCCAAAAAATGTTGGCGAATGCGGTGGTGCTTGTGGGGTTTGCGGTCATCCCGTTTATTCCCTTTATTATTTTGTCGAATTCAACTTTCTTCCCTTTTATTGTTGGGAAAAACTTTGCGTTCCGAATTGTGGTTGAGGTCATGTTCTCTGCGTGGCTCGTGCTAGCGATTCTCGATCCGGCATATCGCCCAAAGAAAAGCCATTTGCTCGCTACGCTCGCTGTCTTTATTGGCATCATTACTCTTGCCGCAATTTTTGGCGAAAATCCAACTAAAAGTTTTTGGTCAAACTTTGAGCGCATGGAGGGGGTAGTCACATACTTTCACCTCGCTGCATATTTTTTGGTTGCTTCTACAGTGCTCACAGTGCGTGGCCTCTGGCGTCCTTACCTCAATCTGCATCTTGTCGCGGGCGCTATTATGGCAGGATATGGGGTTCTTCAGTGGGCGGGAATGGTTGAGATTGTTCAGGATGGCAATCGCGTGAATGGTACGCTCGGTAATGCGGCATATCTTGGTTCATACGCACTTTTCAATATTTTTCTTGCTGCGTTTTTGATGGTGCGCGAAAGTTTTACCACCACAGGGGAACGAGTGCGTGTTGCAATGTACGGACTTCTCGTGGCGCTCCAAATATTTGTGCTCTATCATACTGCCACCCGCGGTGCGATACTTGGTTTTCTTGCGGGGGCTGGTCTTGCAACGCTACTCATCGCGATTTTTGAGCGTGAGCGCACTCTGCTTCGCCGTGGCGCTATTGGCATCCTTGTTGCGCTGACGCTCTTTGTTGGAGGATTTATGGCAGTTCGCGACGCGACATTTGTTCGCGAAAGTCCGGTGCTCAACCGCTTTGCTTCAATATCTCTCGACGAGCAAACAACCAAGTCTCGCTTCATGATTTGGGGAATGGCAATAGAGGGTTTCAAAGAACATCCGGTACTCGGATGGGGAATGGAAAACTTTAATTATGTTTTCAATGAATATTACAATCCGCGAATGTATAGCCAAGAGCAGTGGTTCGACCGAGCACACAATGTGTTTTTCGACTGGCTGATTGCAGGCGGACTCCCAGCACTTCTTGCATACCTTGGGTTGTTTGGGTTTGCGCTTTATGCTATTTGGCGTCGTAACAAGACCCTGTCTGTCGTTGAGAAAAGCGTTCTTACAGGGCTTTTGGGTGGATACTTTTTTCAAAACCTTTTTGTCTTCGACAATATCACCAGTCTCATGGTTTTCTTTGCCATTTTGGCATACATTGAAAGCTTGAGTCATGAAGGAGTTGTCTCCGCAAAGCATGCATCTCGAATGCAAGAATCATTGTCCGAGTTCGCACCATTTATCTTGGGTGGAGCGGTTGTGCTCGCAGTAGTGTTGGTGTACGGGGTCAACTATAAAGGAATCGCTCAAAACACCACACTTCTTAATGCAATGAGCAATCAAACATCAAATGGTGGACTCCCGCATAACATCGCACTTTTCAAAGAGGCGATTGCATATAATTCGTATGGCACGAGCGAGACGCGTGAGCAGCTTGCGCAAATCTCGATAAACGGACTCGACAGGTCAAAAGCGATTACCAAAGACCAAGAGGATTTTTTGAGACTTGCGACACAGGAGATTGTTGCACAAGCAAAACTTTTGCCAAACGATGCTCGCTACCAAGTGTTTGCCGGCTCATTTCTTTCTCGTGTTGGGGCGATTGATGACGCACTTCCGTATTTGAAAAAAGCGGTAGAGCTTTCGCCAAAAAAACAAACGATTCTCTTTGAGCTTGCAAATGCACAGTATGTGAAAAAAGATTTTGCTGAGGCAGAGAAAGTGTTTCGTACCGCATACGAACTCGAACCTTTGTACGTAGATGCTAAAAAGTTCTACATACAAATATTGGTTGAGATGAAAAAATACGATGAGATAGAAAGGGTTTTTAAGGAAGATCTTGCGCGAACCCCGATGAACATCGATGTGCGTCTCAATCTTGCATCCTTGTACTTGAACACTGGTAGGCGCCCACAAGCACTTGCCGAGATACGCAAAGCGATCGAGATTGATCCGACTTTCAAAGAGAAAGGGGAGTCGTTTATTCGAGGGATTGAGGCAGGAAAAAATCTTTAAAAACCCATCAAGTCATCTCGTGGGTGGAATCGTGTCGCGTCTAAAGGACTTACGCGACACGATTCCGCAGAATCGAAAAGCTTGACTTTTAAGTTAAATCTGATATACTTTTTTTATGTGAGTGTTCCGAAGGAAACTTTAGGGCATATTCAACAAACGAATGTCTGCGTAAGGCCCCGCGAAAGCGGGGTTTTGCGCGTCTGTTTGCGTCCAAGACATAAATCACCTACAATAGAAAAGAAGCTCCTGTTTTCTTTTGGCCAGCGTCTGCACTCACATATTAGACATTTGTTGGGGTTCGCCCACGCTGGCCAAAAGAGTACGGGAATTATTAAGTATCTTTGATTTACGGAACTCTTTACTCGACACTTGCTTTTAAGGGTACGGATTTTTTAAAGCTTAAAAAATCCTGAAATTCTCGCGTCGTCACGCTCGAAACCCCCTTAAAAGCAAGTGTCGTCGACGAGTTCCGTAACTCAAAGTAAGTATTTGCCTCTGCCACATTTTTTTTGGGGGGGGATAGAGGTTCCAACAAAGATTTTTCATCTTTCACTATATGAATATTCAAATCGAAGAAGGAGTAGCGCTCGCCCCTTTGACCACGATGCTTGTGGGAGGTGCGGCGCGTTTTTTTGTGCGAATTACTGGCGCCTCACAAATATCTGAAGTGGTTTCGTTCGCGCGTGCAAAAAACATTCCACTACTCGTACTTGGTGGTGGATCGAATGTACTGATTCCTGATACGGGATTTTCAGGCCTTGTTATGAAGGTAGAGTGCAAGGGTATTTCTTTTGAGTTGGATGAGGGAAATCGCGTACGCATGATTGTTGGTGCGGGAGAAAGATGGGACTACGTCGTCCTGTCTGCAGTTTTAGAGAGGTTGTGGGGTATTGAAAATCTTTCGCTCGTTCCAGGAACTCTCGGTGGTGCCATAGTACAAAATATCGGCGCGTATGGTGTTGAGGTGTGCGACAGTGTCCTTTGGGTCGAAGCATATGACATGCAAACAATGAAGACAAAGATTTTTTTGCGCAGTGAATGTATGTTTGGGTATCGTACAAGTATTTTTAAAACAAATCGAAATTTAATTGTCGTACGTGCGGCGCTTGAACTTGGTCGTGAAGAAAAAGCACAAACTGATTACGAAGATGTGAAGAAGTATTTTTTAACACAAAATAATAATGCACCGTCACTTGAAGATATCCGCTGTGCAATTATTGCTATTCGCACTGCAAAAATGCCGGCACCCCCACTCGGGACGGCTGGCTCATTTTTTAAAAATCCCGTTGTTTCTGTGGATGTGTTTGAGAGCCTTAAAAAAACATACCCTGAAATAAAGGCTTATGTACAAAGGGATGGAACAATAAAGCTTTCTGCTGCATGGCTTTTGGATAAAGTGTGTGGTTGGCGTGGGGTGCGGCGTGGAAATGTGGGAGTGTACAAAAAACAATCACTTGTTTTAGTGAATTATGGTGGAGCGTCGGCGCAAGAAATTTTAAATCTTGCGCAAAAAATGAGAGGCAGTCTTTTTCAAAAAACGGGGATTGTTCTCGAGGAAGAAGTGGTGATTTTATAAAAAAATAAATTTGTTTTTGAATTTAATTTTTAATTTTTAATTTTTTATCATCACCATTTTATAAAAATATTTTTTTTAAAAAAAAGTTATCCACAGTTTTTTGTAAATTTGTATTGCGTTTGTTTGCAGATGTACGATAATAAGTATAGATCAGAGTACAGAGCATGAGAGCGGTCTCATGCGAGCACCATGATAGTAAATGATCCGGTAATTACACACAATCATTTGAGAATTTTTTTCACAGATGATTGGGTCGAATGTTATTGTAGATAATAATTTGCATACGCGAAGTATTTGCAGTAATGCAAATACGAGCACAATAAAAATATGGCAGCAAAAAAGAAAGCGAAGAAAGTAGCAAAGAAAAAGACTACAAAGAAAGTTGCAAAGAAAAAAACTGCAAAAAGACGAAAGTAAATTTCGCTCTAAACAAAAACGCTTTGCCTCAAGGTAAAGCGTTTTTGTTATTTTGTCCTCAGAAAGATAACCCCTTTTAAAGTGGCGCTTGATTGTGCTAAACTACCCCTATGTCATTTTTAAAGAATCTTATCGGGGGAGGAGGAGCTGCCAAACTCTACGCCCCCATTATCAAGAGCGTTAATGCCCTAGAGCCTCAATTCCAAGCTCTTTCCGATGAGGCATTTCCTCAAAAAACTGCTGAATTTCGTACGCGCCTCGCGGGAGGTGCACTGTTGAACGACCTCATTCCTGAGGCGTTTGCAGCGGTGCGTGAAGCAGCCCGCCGTACGCTTGGCCAGCGTCATTATGATGTTCAACTCATGGGAGGTATGGCGCTCCATGAGGGAAGGATTGCCGAGATGATGACAGGAGAAGGAAAAACACTCGTCGCAACACTCCCCGCATACTTGAATGCGCTGGAGGGCAAAGGAGTTCATGTGGTAACGGTGAATGATTATCTCTCGCGTCGTGATGCAGTGTGGATGGGTCAGATTTATTCGTTCCTTGGGTTGTCTGTCGGCGTACTTAATCATGATTCCTCATATCTCTACGATCCTAATCATCAAAATTTGGATGAAACACGCGATGAAGTTGCTTCGTTTAAGGTTATTCACGAATTCATGCGACCATGCTCAAAGCGCGATGCGTATGCGGCGGATATTACCTATGGTACGAATAATGAATTTGGTTTTGATTATTTGCGCAACAATATTGCGTATCGCCCCGAAGATCTTACTCAACGCGAATATCACTACGCTATTGTGGATGAAATTGACTCAATCTTGATTGATGAAGCGCGTACCCCGCTTATTATCTCGGCTCCCTCTGGCGACGCAGAGAATCTCTATCAGACGTTTGCTGGTATCGCAAACAAACTCAAAGAAGGGGAGCATTACACAATCGATGAAAAATTGCGAGCTATTCAGATTACTGATGCTGGTATCACTAAAGCAGAGGAGCTTTTGGGTGTTGAAAACATCTATACAGAGCGAGGAGTGAAATATGTGCACCATTTAGAAACTGCGGTGCGTGCACGCGCATTGTTTCATCACGACAAAGAGTATGTGGTGCAAAATGGCGAGGTCATTATTGTCGATGAGTTTACGGGGCGTCTTCAGCCGGGGCGCCGTTGGTCCGAGGGGCTTCATCAAGCAGTCGAAGCACAAGAAGGAGTCAAGATTCAGCAAGAGTCACGCACATTTGCGTCGATTACATTTCAAAATTATTTCCGATTGTATGCAAAACTTGCCGGCATGACGGGGACGGCGGCAACTTCAAGCGAAGAATTTTTCAAAGTGTACGGATTGGAAGTTTCATCAATTCCTACCAATCGTGGTGTGGCGCGTATTGATCGTCAGGATCTTATTTTCCAGACAGAACAAGGGAAATTTAAGGCAATTGCGCGAAAAGTGAAAGAGTTGAATGCAAAAGGTCAGCCGGTACTTATTGGTACGGTTTCTATTGAGAAAAACGAACTCCTTTCAGAATATCTCAAGCGTGAAGGAGTGCCTCATGAGTTGTTGAATGCAAAGAATCATGAACGCGAAGGAGAAATTGTCGCTCAGGCGGGGCGCAAGGGAAGCGTGGTGATTGCCACCAATATGGCAGGTCGCGGTGTGGATATTAAACTTGGCGGAAATCCAAGTACTCCCGAGTTGTATGACGAAGTGAAGGTGCTCGGTGGTTTGTTTGTGCTTGGAACAGAACGTCATGAAGCGCGGCGCATCGACAATCAGCTCCGTGGTCGCGCAGGACGACAAGGGGATCCGGGGGAGACACAGTTTTTTGTTTCCATGGAAGATAGCCTGATGCGCGTCTTTGCTTCTGATGTGGTAAAGAACATGATGGGAAGACTTGGCATAGCTGAAGATGAGGCGATACAAAACAAACTCATTTCGCGTTCGCTTGAAACGGCGCAAGAGAAGATTGAAGGCTTTCACTTTGATTCTCGCAAGCATGTGCTTTCCTATGATGACGTCATGACCAAACAGCGTGCTTTTGTGTACGGCAAACGTCGCGAAGTGCTCATGGGTGGACAGGATGCGGTAAAAGCGTATCTCGTGGAAATCATCGCAGGAGATACTGCGCTCACTGAGCTTGTTGCTCAGAAGGTGGCAGCTCTTGGTGAGCCGGAATTTTATGCTACCGTCAAACGCCTTATTTTGCAGGTCACCGATATGGTGTGGATGGAGCACCTTGAAGCAATGGAATACTTGAAGTCCTCGGTGAATCTCCGCGCGTATGGTCAGCGAGATCCTCTCATTGAATACAAAAAAGACGGAATGCGATTGTTTCGTGAAATGAAAGAGACGGTTCAGAGTGAAATTTTACGTATTTTGCCGGGGGTCGGCGCGGGCGCGTTTGCGAAGGAAGAAGAAAAAGCACGAGAGATAGTGAAGAATGCTATTGAAATTGGCGGAGCCGAGGATGCGGATGAGTCTGCGTCAAAACCTGCGCCTGCACAATCCGACAAAGTTGGACGCAACGAACTCTGTGCTTGCGGTAGTGGCAAAAAATACAAGAAGTGCCATGGACAATAAGTATTGTGCGTCATAGAAAGACGCCCGAGAAGGTTTGTTTTTTTGAAGTTTTGTGGTACTTTGTTAATTAGTCGAACCATCATGAGGAGGTGTTATGGAAACAGCAAATGAGACTGTGCACGTTAGGTCTTCTCAAGTTCCTTCACACATAGAGAAGCGGGTAATCAAAAAGCTTCCACAAGAAGAGGCGCTTAGGCTTATTGTTCGAGCCCGAAAAGGGGAAGAGAAAGCAATGCATGAGATTGTCGTTCGTTCTGCAGATCTTGTTCATTCCGTTGCTTATCGTGTTGCAAGACATGGGGCAGGGAGCTTCTTTCCTCTTAATGACCTTGTTCAGGAGGGTAATATTGGTCTCTTGAGTGCGGTAAATAACTACGATGTGTCTCGGGGCGCAAGCTTTGACACCTACGCAGGACTACGCATCAAAGGGGCGATTATCGATGCCTTAAGAAAGGACTCTCCTTTTCCAAAGGCGATCACAAAAGCTGTGCGTACCGCTGAGCGTATTTATGTACAGCTTGCTCAGCAGACATTGTTGCGAAGTCCGACACTTGCGGAATGGAAAAATGCTCTCCCTGTACATGTTCAAGAGAAGTTTGAAGGTGCGCGATTGGTTCAAGAATTTCGCATGACTTTCAGCCTCTCTTGTATTTGCGAAACGGAAGACCGGCAGTTCTCTCTTCAACATTCTGTTTCTTGGGATGGAGGGATGGCTACTTGGGAACGAGATGAGGATGCAAAGAGGTTTTTGCCGATTTTGCTTGGCGCGCTGAGTTTGTTAACGGAACGGGAAAAAGAAGTTCTTCTGCGTCGTACTCTGTCTTGCGATGAGGAAAGATTCACTTGTAAGGAGTTAGGTGAGAAATTGGGAATAAGTGAATCTCGTGTTTCTCAGATACAGCAACAGGTTTTAATGGAACTTCGGGCTTATTTGATTGCAAATTACTCGATTCAGACTGAAGAAGCGTTGGAAAGGGCAATGTTTTATTAGATTTTCTTTAAAAAGCCATCTCGCAAGATGGCTTTTATTTTCTATCTTCCTTGAATTGCTTACCCGCAGTTTCTTTTGAAGGGGAGGTCTTTTTTATTAAAAAACACGAAATTTAAACTGTAAAGTGCTATTCTAAAAAACCCTTGCAAAATATAGAGTTTTCGTTCATTTTATACAAAACACCAATGAGCAATGAGCTCAAAACCCTTGACTTTTTTGCCTTGACATGCTAGTATATAAGAGTTATTAAAGAAGTAATCACGTGCACCTTTAGTTAGGTGCTTTTTTGTTGAAGTAGTGAAAAGACGACAACGCGTTTAGCGAAGCACATATCGCTACCTTATGAAAAAACAAACAATACAATTCGTGCGAGGCTTGTTGTTCATTCCTTTTTTGACCACCTCGTCTCCGTTTGCGATGACCAATAGCACTCAAGTAGTTATCCAGAAAGATGCAAAAGAGGCCCAGACACTTGTCCTTAAGGATCGTGCCGATAAAATCGATACGTACTTTGAGAAGCGCAACATGCCTCTTGTGGGCTATGGTATGACCATGGTGCTCGCAGCAGAAGAACACAATATCGATTGGCGTCTTTTGCCAGCTATTGCGATCAAAGAATCCACGGGTGGTAAATTCGCATGTGGAAAAAATCCTTTCGGATGGGGTTCATGTAAGATTAAGTTTGACGCATGGGAAACAGCTATCGAGACTGTTGCACGTAACCTTGGAGGGGGTAACCCCAAAACAGAGCGTTATTATAAAGGCAAGACGACAGAAGAAAAACTTTGGCACTATAATACTTCAGTAGTTCCTACTTATACAGGAGAAATTCTTGAGTTTATGGAACTCATTGATGTTCGTGGGTAATCGCAGTAACCACAGAAAAAGACCGCGGGGCGTACGCCCTGCGGTCTTTTTCTGTGGTTACTCTGCAGTACTCGTGCCAGTTTTTTTGAGCGCTTCCTTTTCGTGTTGCGCACGCAATCTCTGGAGCTCGGGAATAAGCCTTTCCATGTCTTCAACTCTTTGAAATCCGTAGTGTGGATCTTCAGAAATAATAAGTGCAGGGAGGGTGTTTTTAACTCCGTATATCGATTTCATGGTTTTTACAACAGAGAGGTCAAGATTGTAGTCAAAAGAATAAATACGAAGCTCGGGGTATTCTTCGCGCAAACTATCGAGGACATATCCCTCTTTCTTGCAGTCGTTGCAATCTCCCGCATTCGAATAAAAATAAATGACCGTAATTGGTTTTACACGACATCGTTCATTGATTTGTTTTACCAGCAAATAGTCTTTAACTTGAAGCAGTGAATAGTATTTTTTGAGATTGGTAACATCAGTGTTCTTGTCGCCCAGATTGTTTTCCATGATGGTCAGTTTTTGCGCGAGGTTGTTGAGCTCTTCAGAGAAGGCGGTACTGTGATCAATTGCTTTGCAGGAAAGTTCCTTGAGAAGCGCAAATTGAGTTTCGGAAGCAATGATATCGAGTGAAATTTTGTTTTCAATAGTTCTTACTTCCCCAAGACGTCTCTCCTCAAAGCGTTTACTGATAGCAAATGCACCAAGAAATATCGCTAGAGTGATGATAAAGACGGTGATATATTTTTTTGTTTCGATTTTGGTGCGCATAATGAGTAGTGGTGAGGGTTAGCGCCATGTGGTGCGTCGAGAAAAGGCGACATTCCACCACGCGCGTACAATCCAGATTGGTGCCACAATACCATAGAGTACTAAGAAATAAAAGATGCCGAATGTTGGACGGAACCGTCCTTCGGCAAGTTTTGTACCATTCCAAATAATAACGAGTGCAAAACCGAGGAGGATGTAGGAGAGAATCATTATAAAGTTTGTGTTAAAGAAAAAGGAATCAATAGTGGGGAGAGTGAAAGAAAAGCCAACAGTTCCAATTTCGAGGAGTTTGCTGAGAATATTTTTTGTTGCATAAAACACAACAAAACTAAAATTATAGAGAAAGATAATCATCCCAAACAAGGAGAGAGGAAGTGTGATCATTCCCAAAATGCCATAGGTGCGACGAAAGAGCATAAAGCGATAATCGATTATGTTTTTTATACCACCGTATGCCCAACGTAATCGTTGGCGGTAAAGTTTGTAGAAAGTCCGAGGTCCTGAAGTGTAAACATGTGCGGTATGGATATTTCTGATACGCAGGTGGTTTGACTGCATGCGGAGCGCAATTTCCATATCCTCAGTATTGTGAGCTTGTTCATAGAGTCCTAGTTTTACGAAGACTTCTTTGCGGAAAATGGAAAATGGTCCCGGAGCTATAGAAATTGCATCAAGAGGAGAGAGCATGCGTTTTAAGAATGCAATGCTGTGATATTCAGTTCTCTGCATTTTTTGGAGAATAGTTTCCGGTTCGTGAATGATAATGGTGGGGATTGCTGCCATCATCTCAGGATCTTCATTGAATGCACGAGCAATCTCGTGCAGAGCATTTTTTTCGACAAATGAGTCTGCGTCGAGACAACCAATAAGTTCGGTGGTTGCATTGTTGATGCCAAGGTTTACTGCGGTATGTTTTCCGCCATTCTCTTTTTTAAAAAGAGTGATTTGCGCATTTTTTTTGTACTTCTGAACAATATTCCATGTTTGATCAGTTGAACCATCGTCCACAATAAAAATGGAAAGTTTTGTTTTTGGATAGTTTAAGCGAAGAAGTGACTCAACTGTTTTGGTGACGGTTCTTTCTTCGTTCCAACAGGGAACGATAATGGTGACTGATGGATAGTGGGGGAGTTTTTTGTGTGTTGGTTTCTCGGATAGTTTTTCTCGCTCCTCAATAAAGGTTACAAGAAAAAAGACCTCAAGATACAAGGTTACAAAGAGGAATACATAAAGAATATTGTTTAAAATTGTTTCGAGCATGGGGCGTGGGCGAAGGGTATTGGTGCGTTTGGTAAGTCTAGCAGATTGCGGGGGTTGGTTCAATGTGAGGTGGTGGTTGGGCGGGGGGCGCCGTACC
>JBBTWP010000005.1:9950-43141 GCA_038062675.1 Patescibacteria group bacterium | reverse complement strand
CCCCCCCCCCCCCCCCCCCAACCTGTGGTACAATATACATACTTATTTATGTCTTTTTCTGTCATAAAAAATGGAGAGGAACTTGCAACAACACCGCTTCGTCGTGACGCGCTTGTAATTCTTGAAGCCGGGTACCGAGCAGTATTAACTAAGGAAATTGTGGGCAAGCAAGTAGAGATTAATGGTCAACAATTAAAGATTGACGGACAAATCTTTTCGCTTAATGCATATCAACGTATTTTTTTTGTGGGAATTGGTAAATGTGCGCTTGATGCAGGTCAGGTTATTGAAGAAAAACTACATGGTTGGCTCACCGATGGAATCATTTTGGATGTACGAGGGGCGCCACTTCGTAAATTGCGTTCAAGTATCGGCACACACCCATTTCCATCGGAGGAAAATATAGAAGTTACAAAATCTATTGCTGAGATGCTCGAAGGGCTTACGGAACATGATCTGCTCATCACGGTTATTTCGGGTGGGGGTTCTTCTCTTTTGTGCTTACCTTATGATCTTTCGTGTGAGGCGCTTTCATCGATGACAAAAGCGCTTATGGACAAGGGTGCAACGATTGCCGAGATTAACACTGTTCGCAAACACACATCTCAAATCCAAGGCGGGCAGTTTGCAAAACTTGCCTATCCTGCAACAATCGTATCTATGATTTTTTCTGATGTCCCCGGGAATGATATGGGCATGATCGCATCAGGACCAACAGTGCTCGATCGTACGACTGCCGATGATGCTCGCGCTGTTTTGGCGAAATATGATATTCTAAATATTTGTAAACTTCCTGAATGTAATTTTGTTGATACGCCAAAAGAGGAGCACTATTTTGAGCGTGTCCACAATATTTTATTCGCGACAAATACGCAAGCGCTTGAAATGATGAAGCGTGAGGCAGAAAAATTGGGTTACGGTGCACGTGTTGAAGATGCGGAGCTTCAGGGAGAGGCACGAGAGGTTGGTGCGCGGTTGATGCGCGAAGCAGTTACGCCAAAAACATGCCGTTTGTTTGGCGGTGAAACGACAGTCACCGTTAAAAAAGATGGCAAGGGTGGGCGATGTCAGGAGGTTGTCCTTGGAGGGCTTGAGGTTGTTCGGGATGGGGTTGTTATCGTCGCCGCAGCTTCGGATGGGTGGGACAACACTCCTTTTGCGGGAGCGCTTGGTGATGTGAACGTTGTGGGGCATGCGCGCGAGCTTGGCATCGACCCCAAGCTCGCACTCGCTGACAACAAAGCATATGATTTTTTCGAAAAAGTCGGAACCCATCTGGATACCGGTCGAACTGGGGCAAATGTGTCTGATTGGTATTTTACGTTGACGGCGTAGGTGATGTTCTTTGTTTGAGCTTCCTTTTTTGGTATCATAAGTGGCATGGAGATTGAACTCAGAGAGGCGCCGCTCAAAATAGAAACGATGGAGGCACGCGAAATTCTGGATTCTCGCGGGCGACCGACGGTGGAGGTTGTGTTCACTGCAGAGGGGCACACGGTCACGGCGAGTGTTCCCTCGGGGAAAAGTACCGGTTCGAAAGAGGCACTTGAAAAACGTGATGCGGACGGACGCGGAGTTCAAGATGTGCTCACTCTTTTGCGTGACGAAGTGTTCCCCAAGATGCAAGCACAAAATTTCGATAGTCCGCGCGCCCTCGACAAATTTTTAATTACGCTTGATGGCACTCCCAACAAATCTCGCTTGGGTGCGAATGGTATTTTGGCGGTGAGTATTGCTTTTACGAAACTTTCTGCGGCGGTTTCAGGGCTGCCGCTGTGGCGGTATATTGCAGAGTGTGAGGGATTTACTCCTGCGTACCCGCGCTTGTACATGAATGTGCTTAATGGCGGTGCTCATGCGGATTTTTGTCTGCCGTTTCAAGAATATATCTTAGTGATTGGAGGAACTCCGACACGCGCATATCCGCGTGCGCAAAAACTTTTCACTACGCTTGGCGAGCGTATGCGCAAAGAGGTGGGTGAAGTTTCTCTGGGCGACGAAGGTGGTTATGCGCCGCGCTTTGCAACACTTGAACGCCCTTTCGAAATATTGACGGAACTCATTGCCGGTGAAGATGAAATATTCCTCGCTATCGATGCCGCCGCGACGGAGTTTTCTGACAATGACAAATATACACTACTCGACAAATCGTACACGTCCGATGAATTTCTTTCCGTGTATGCTGGCTTGATGCGTGAATTCCCTTTGCGAAGTATCGAAGACGCTTTTGCGGAAGACGACGTTGCTTCATTTGCAAAACTTCTTGCTTCCGCTCCACAAGGAACTCTGGTGGTGGGGGATGATCTCACGGTGACCAACGCGCATGTTTTGCGCGAAATGATTGCCGCACGTGCAGGGAATGCGCTCATTGTGAAGCCGAACCAAATCGGCACACTTTCGGAAGTCTATGATACGGTACGCATGGCGCACGAGGCGGGATGGAAAACCATCGTATCGCATCGCTCGGGGGAAACCCTCGATCCTTTTATTGCAGACCTTGCGGTGGGTGTGGGTGCATATGGTCTCAAGGCGGGCGCCCCATCACAACAAGCACGCGCGGTAAAGTATGAGCGATTGGTTGTGATTGAAAAAGAATTCCCTGTGGTACAATAGGAACATTATGAAAATTGTATGCTTTTTTAACGAGGACTGGGAAGAGGGGTATGTCAAAGAACGTTTGGCTGGGCACGAGATTACCTTTTTGAAAGGATCTACTTCTGATCATGCTGATTTTCGTGAAGAGTCCGCGGAAATTCTTTCTGTTTTTGTAAATTCTCCGGTTGGCAAAACTGAGCTTGAGCATTTTCCAAACCTCAAACACATCGCAACGCGTTCAACGGGGTATGATCATATAGACCGCGCCATTGCGCGAGATCGCGCCATTACGATTTCATCTGTTCCTGCATATGGAGAGAACACAGTCGCTGAATTTGCTTTTGGACTTTTGCTCACCGTGTCGCGCAAGTTGTATGAATGTATCAAGAAGGTTCAAGACGAGGGACTTTTTTCTCAAGTAGGACTTCGCGGGTTTGATCTTAAGGGGAAAACGATAGGAATATTGGGTACGGGTCGCATTGGTGCACACATGATTCGCATGGCAAAAGGTTTTGGTATGAATGTTATTGCGTTCGATGTTTATCCAAATGAAGCACTCGCTCGAGAACTCGGATTTTCGTATGTTTCTCAAGATGAACTTTTTGCAACATCGGACGTGATCAGTTTTCATCTCCCGTACAACAAAGATACGCATCATCTGTTGAACACGACAAATATTCATAAGCTCAAAAAAGGGAGTGTGGTTATCAACACTGCGCGCGGGGGGCTCATTGAGACGGAGGCATTGGCCATGGGTCTTCGCGAGGGAATCTTGGCGGGAGTGGGACTCGATGTTTTGGAAGAAGAAGCGTTTGTGGAAGATGAGACAAGACTTCTCTTTTCTCCGCACCCAAGCGAGGCAAGTTTGAAGACGACATTAGCAAATCATTATCTTATAGAACATCCACGTGCTATCATTGCTCCGCACAATGCGTTCAATACCGACGAAGCAATTCGTCGCATTCTCGACACGACTGTTGAAAATATTAAAGCATTTGCGCTCGGAGAGCCAAAAAATATTGTGCCTCCACCGACCGCATAATTAAATTCTTATGAAACTTATTGCAAAATGGATATTGGTTGCACTTGCACTTCTTGCGCTCCCGCACCTTATTCCCGGAATTACCATTGCGACTTTTACGACTGCACTTATTGTCGCTCTTTTTTGGGGTCTCGCAAATGCGATCATTCGCCCCGTACTCCTTATACTTTTTTTGCCCATCACCATCCTCACGCTTGGGCTCTTCTCGTTTGTTGTGAATGCGCTTCTTTTCTGGGGGATCGCAAGTTTTGTTGAGGGGTTTGCTGTTGCGGGTTTTGTTCCCGCATTTTGGGGCGCGCTTGCCATGGCAGTTGTAGGATTTTTGGTGAATTTACTTCTCAAAGAAAGGGAGGAATAATTTAATTTTACGTTACGAGTTTTTTGTGGTAGTATGCGCTGAACGGGGAATAGTCCTATATTATCGTGAACTCTCAAGATATTAAAAAAATCGTAACCCACAGTGGCAATTTTCACACCGATGAGGTTTTTGCATGTGCAGTGCTGTCGATATTTCACAGTGGGGCTATTGAGATTACGAGAAGTCGCAAGCCTGAAGCGTGGACGTCAGCGGATTATGTGGTGGATGTGGGGGGTGTGTACGATGCAGAAAAGGGGCGTTTTGACCATCATCAGGAGGGTGGTGCGGGTGCACGGGAGAACGGTATCCCGTATTCATCGCTTGGTCTTGTTTGGAAACACTTTGGTGAGCAGTTGTGTGGAAGCAAAGAAGCGGCACTGATGATTGATGAGAAGCTTGTGCAGCCTGTTGATGCGGCGGATAATGGCAAAGATATGTTTACCATGAATCAGGGAGGTGTGTTTCCGTATCTTTTGCATCATGTCGTTGCTTCGTTTCGCCCAACATGGAAGGAAGATGAGATGAAGCAACTAACATTTGATGATGGGTTTGCACGAGCTATGGGAATTGCGCGACAGGTGCTCGAGCGGGAGATTGTCATCGCTCGTGATGTTATTGAAGGCAGGAAACATGTTGACGAAATATATCATAAATCCGAAGACAAACGGATCCTCGTGGTTCCGGGTCAGTATCCTTGGGAGGATGTGCTCAATAAATATTCAGAACCAATTTTTGTTGTTAAGCCAGATCAGGTTGGTAAGTTGTGGAAAGTGCGCACGGTTCGCATCCACCATGAATCATTTGCCTCAAGAAAGAATTTTCCAAAAGCGTGGGCAGGGAAAACAGGTGAAGATTTTGCGCGGATTTCAGGTGTTCCTGATGCGTTATTTTGCCATAATAGTGGCACTTATATTGCCGTCGCAGGATCAAAAGAAGGCGCGCTTAAATTAGCACAGATAGCGCTCGAAAATTAATTTAAATAATATTATGGCATTCATTGATGAATTAAAAATGTATATGAAGGCGGGCGACGGTGGAAACGGCGTGGAACGCTGGCGTCATGAAAAGGGCAAGGAGTACGGCGGACCTTCTGGTGGAGATGGCGGCAAGGGTGGCGACGTGATCGTGCGTGCAGTGCGCGACGTGCACATTCTTTCCAAGTATCGTCATCAAAAAGAATTTGTTGCCGAGCGTGGTGGCGACGGAGGCAATGACAGTTTGCATGGAGCAAACGGCGAAAACCTCGTTCTTAATATTCCTCTTGGGTCTATTGTGCGCAATCTCCGAACGGGGGTGCAAGTCTCGCTTCTTGTTGAAGACGAGGAAGTGCTCTTGCTCAAAGGCGGTCGTGGGGGCTACGGCAACGAGCGGTTCAAAAGCTCTACCAACCGCTCTCCAAAAGAGCATACGCCCGGCGCGCATGGACAGGATGCAAACTTTGAGCTCGAGCTTCAAATTGTGGCGGATATCGGGCTCATCGGTTTGCCAAATGCCGGCAAGTCGAGTCTCTTGAATACACTCACGCGAGCCAGCGCAAAGACCGCAGACTACCCGTTTACCACACTTGAACCAAACCTTGGTGAATGTTACGGATTTATTCTTGCCGACATTCCAGGGCTTATTGAAGGTGCCAGCGAAGGTCGTGGGCTTGGGCACAAATTTCTCCGCCATGTAAAGCGCACAAAAATGCTCGCGCACTTGGTGTCGCTTGAAAACGAGGATCCAATGGCTGTGTATGAAACGGTACGCAATGAACTTGGAGCGTACGACGACGAGCTCGCAAAGAAAAACGAGATTATCATTTTGACCAAGACTGACATGGTGACACCCGAGCAAACAAAAATAGCGCTAACCGCCATGAAAAAAGCGAACCCCAAAGCAGTCGCAGTATTTGCCATCTCTATTCTCGATGATGTGGTGATGAAGTCATTCCAGGATGAACTTTTGAAGCTCTTAAAAAAGGCTGCGTAGGCGTTGCGCCACTCCGAGTTTCTCGAGGTGAGACCTTGGAAAAATAAAGTTGTGGTGTAATGTTGTTTTTTGGCGCTCGAAGAAATTGGGTTTTATGCTATAATCCTCCCTATGAGTTACCAGCTTACGGTTGGTTTGGAGGTCCATGCGGAGCTTAAAACCAAGACAAAAATGTTCTGCAATTCGGCAAATGACCCGTTCAATGCGGAGCCGAATGTGAATATCTGTCCGGTGTGCATGGCGCATCCGGGGACATTGCCCGTCATCAACAAACAGGCGGTGCATCATGTGCTTCGTGTGGGAACGGCGCTGGGGAGCACCCTTGCTGATTTTACTGAGTTTGACCGCAAAAATTATTTCTACCCAGACATTCCCAAAGGGTACCAAATCAGCCAATACAAATATCCACTTGTTTCGGGTGGCGCCTTGCATGGTGTTGCCATTGAGCGTGTGCACCTTGAAGAAGATACCGCGAGTTCGTCGCACGAGGGGAGTGAGGGGAGTTTGGTGGATTTCAATCGCGCAGGCGTGCCCCTTATGGAGCTCGTGACCAAACCGGTGATTCATACAGCAGAAGAGGCGGGTGCGTTCGCGCGCGAGCTACAGCTTCTTCTCCGCACGCTCGGTGTTTCTGATGCCAACATGGAAAAAGGGGAGATGCGTGTGGAGGCAAATATTTCAATATCAAAGACCGACACACTCGGTACAAAAGTAGAGGTGAAAAATCTTAATTCATTTCGCTCAGTGGAGCGTGCCATTGCGTACGAAGTGGAGCGCATGACGAAAATTTTGGACGGCGGACCGGGGGAGATTGTGCAAGAGACGCGTGGGTGGGACGAAGGCAAGCAGGCAACGTACTCACAACGCAAAAAGGAATCCGCGCACGACTATCGCTATTTCCCTGACCCTGATTTACCAAAATTAAAGATCTCAGAAATTCCGGAATTTTCAAAAGATGCTTTGCTGGCGACGATGCCAGAGCTTCCGTGGGAAAAGCGTGCGCGACTTGTGCGTGAGTATGGGGTTAAGCCAGAAAATGCAGAAGCGTTTGTTTCTGATAAAATTCTCGGCGGACTTTTTGAAGAAGCGATGATACGAAGTGGACTTGACCGCCCAGCAGTTTTGCTTATCGAAAATTATATTACCTCCGACCTTGTAGGACTTATGAAAAGTAGCGGTTCTTTGGGGGGTGTTACTGGACACAACCTTGCTGACCTTGTTGCGATGATTAAAACAGGTGATCTGTCTTCGCGTGGCGCGAAAGACACTCTCGCCATTATGTATGCCGAAGGGGGTGAACCCCGCGCAATCGCTGAAAAAAACGGCTTGATTCAAAAAAACGATATCGACGCGCTCAAGAAAATCGTCGCTGAAATTATTTCCACCAACCCCACCGTCGCCGCAGACTACAAAGCAGGGAAGTTGCCCCTTATTCAATTTTTCGTCGGTCAAGGTATGAAAGCAAGCAAAGGTTCCGCAAATCCCGGGACGCTCAAGACGCTCTTTGAGGAGGGGTTGAAGTAGGGAAATAGTGTAGTCTGTAGAAAAAAAGCACCCCGCGTGCCTTTTTTTGTTGTTGTGCTAAAATAAAGGGATATTTACTAATCGATAACAATCACGAAGCATTATGAAAAAAGTACGCGTAGCTATTAACGGGTTTGGGCGCATTGGACGGGCGTTTTATAAATTGGCGCGCATGCGTCCGGAGATTGAGATTGTGGCGGTCAACGACTTGGGCGACCCGTCGAACATGGCGTACCTTTTGAAATACGACACTGCGTACGGCAAGGCGGATTTTGATGTCGAGGTGGTGGGTGGTGATGAGCCGGGCTTCATTGTCGACGGGCAAAAAGTTGCGCTTATTCAAGAAAAAGACGCGATGAAACTCCCGTGGGCAAAATACAATGTGGATATTGTTGTGGAGTCGACCGGTTTTTTTACAAGCTACGAAAAATCAAAGGTGCATTTGGACGTGGGCGCAAAACGCGTGGTGATTACTGCGCCGGTGAAAGGCGAAGCAGTGCCGGGTATTACGGGCGCGACGGTGCTTATGGGTATCAATGACGACAAGCTCGCAACATGTGACATCTCTTCCAACGCTTCATGCACGACGAATGCGGCAAGTCCGGTTATTGTCATCTTGAACGAAAAGATTGGTATTGAAAAAGCAATTTTGAATACAACGCACGCATACACGGGAACGCAAAGGATTGTTGATGGTCCCGGCGGCAAGGACCTCCGTGGTGGGCGTGCTGCCGCGCAAAACATGATACCGTCGTCGACAGGTGCGGCTATTGCGGTTACGGAAGTAGTGCCGGAACTTAAGGGAAAGTTTGACGGTATTGCGGTGCGCGTACCGGTCATTGCCGGATCTATTGCGGACATTACGTTCATTGCAAAGCGCAACACATCTGTGGAAGAAGTGAACCAAATCCTTCGCGACGCGGCAAAGGATCCTCGCTGGGCGGGAATTTTCAAGGTGACTGACGAACCAATTGTTTCTTCAGACATTATTGGCGAGCTCTATGGTGCTATTGCGGACCTCGACATGACACGCGTGGTGGACGGCAACTTAGTCAAAGTACTTTCATGGTACGACAATGAAATGGGCTACACCAACACACTCGTGCAACATGTAGTAAAGGTTGCAGGACACTTACAATAGTATTATGAAAATCTATATCGGTACCGATCATGCGGGATTTGAGCTCAAAGAAAAATTGGTGGCGTTTTTGAAGTCGCTGGGGCATGAGGTTTCCGATATGGGGGCACACACCTATGACGTGCTCGACGATTATCCGGATTTCATTCGACCAGTGGCAGAAGCGGTTGCGGGCGATGTGTCCGCGCGGGGTATCATCCTCGGCGGGTCGGGACAAGGGGAAGCAATGTGCGCCAACAGAGTAAAGGGAGTGCGTGCCGCGGTGTACTATGGCGGTCCGGTCGATATCGCTATTCTTTCCCGCGAGCATAACGATGCGAATGTTCTCTCCTTTGGAGCGCGCTTTGTGGATGAAGTCGAAGCGCGTGAAGTGGTGCGCGTCTGGCTTGCGACGCCATTTGGTGGCGAGGAGAAGCACGCAAGGAGGATTAAAAAAATAGACGCTTAACAGTCCAAGGGTAACCCTTGGACAAAATTATGATTGAAATCATTCCTGCAGTAATGCCTCGCGACTATGACGACCTTGTTGACAAGATAGGGCTTTTTTCTGGTGTTGCGCCTCTTGTTCAGTTGGATATCATGGACGGCAAATTTGTGCCGGAGCGCACATGGCCGTATCCGCGCGACGCGCATTTTGACGCGATGGTGACCGAGGAGAGTGAAGGGATGCCTTCTTGGGAAACGGTTGATGTGGAAGTCGACCTTATGATCGAGAATCCTGAACTCTGGGTGTCAAAGTGGGTGACTACGGGCACACGACGCATCATTGTGCACGTGGAATCAATGCGAGATTTTGAAGTTATTCGCACGGCAGTGCCACAGGGAATAATCGAACTTGGGCTTGCGATAAATAATGCAACGCCGATTACTGAGCTTGAAAAATACATTGACCGTATTGATTTCGTGCAGTGCATGGGTATTGACCGCATTGGTTTTCAAGGGCAACCCTTTGACGAACGCGTACTGGACCGTGTGCGAGGTTTGCGCACGGCGTTCCCTGAGCTCCCCATAAGTATCGACGGGTCGGTGAACAAAAACACGGCAAAGCGTTTGGTAGATGCTGGCGCCACACGCCTTGTTGCCGGATCCGCAATTTTGGAGAGTGGCGATGTGCATAGTGCTATGGAAGAATTGAAAAGTTTGGTAGAATAAAGGTATGAAGAGTATGACAAACGCAAAAGCATTTTGGATTTGTTTTTTGGCGCCAATTCTATTTTTCCATGTCTCTTTCTTTGGTGTCAAGATGATGTCACTGGCTTTTAATGTGACTAATTCCGAGGCGTTGTTTATCGCGGGAATTTTAATTGCAGCCATCAGTGTCTTAGTATCTTTGACTTCTGTGCTCGTTTCACCTTTATTAATCATGAAGAAGTATGGAAAAGAATTTTCGAGATACGGATTTTATGGTTCACTTGCAAGTCTTCCGGTAATGATTTTGTCAGCGAATTTACTTTATCGCTCTCTAGGTAATTAAATTAATCCCATGCCACACCTCGACGATTACAAAATAAAGTTTCTGGAACAAAAGGCGAATGATGTTCGTCGGTCTATTATTGAGATGCTTGTTGAAGCAAAGAGTGGGCACACGGCGGGGCCACTTGGTATGGCGGATATTTTCACCGCATTCTATTTTCATATTTTAAAACACGACCCAAAGAATCCCGCATGGGTCGACCGCGATCGTCTCGTGCTTTCGAACGGGCACATTTGTCCGGTCATGTATTCGGCAATGGCTCATGCAGGATATTTCCCTGTCGAGGAGCTCAAAACTTTGCGCAAATTTGGCTCGCGCCTTCAGGGGCATCCACACCGCGAGTTTTTGCCAATGCTTGAGACGAGCTCGGGTCCGCTCGGCGAAGGACTGTCACAGGCGGTGGGTATGGCGCTCGCCGACCGCCTCGACCGCGGGCTCAATTCAAACAGAACGATGTATTGTTTCTTGGGCGATGGCGAACTCAATGAAGGGCAAGTATGGGAAGCAGTGATGCTTGCCGGGAAGGAGAAGCTCCACAACCTTGTCGCCATTGTCGACCGCAACAACATTCAAATCGATGGCTTCACAGAGACCATCATGCCACTCGAGCCACTCGCCGATAAATGGAAAGCGTTTGGCTGGCACGTGCTGGAAATCGACGGGCACAACATGGAAGCCATTGTGGATGCAGTCGACGAAGCGCGTGCGATTTTTGAAAAACCCTCCGTCATTATCGCCCACACTATCCCCGGCAAAGGTGTCGATATGTTTGAATTTGACTACAAGTGGCACGGCAACCCACCCAACAAAGAGCAAGGCGCCGCCGCCCTCGCCGAACTCCGCACGCTTCACGGGCAGATTGTGAGCGAGCATCAATAAATTTTAAACTATGAAACATTTTTCAAAACTTGGTTTATGGCTGGCTGGAGTGTATGGTGTAATCGCCAGTGGTATTATTTACTACGCTTTTACTTGTAGCGGGGAATATTGTGGCTTTATTATTTTATTACCAATCATGCCTTGGCCATTATTGGCAGAAGTGATCCCTCGTTCACAGCAGTTGTTTGGCGTGCTCAATAGTCCATTCGGTGCGTTTGTTTTCCTATTTTTGAATGTTGCAATTATTTATTTTGCTGGCGCCCTAATCGAATCATTAATCAAAAAAATAAAAAGTCGCAATAATTCACAAATTTAAATTAACATCATGACACCCCTCAATCCAAAAATTTTTGACAAAGATGTAGAGCAAGCGCCGATTCGTGCGGGCTTTGGCGAGGGGCTTGTGGAGGCAGGGCGGGCAGATGAGCGCGTGGTTGCGCTTTGTTGCGACCTGACCGAGTCGACCAAGATGGATGCATTTGCAAAAGAGTTTCCGAAGCGATTTTTTGAGATGGGGATTATGGAGCAGTCGTCGGCGTCGGTGGCGAGTGGTATGGCGGCGATGGGGAAGATACCCTTTGTTTCTTCGTATGCAATGTTTAGCCCGGGGCGCAATTGGGAGCAGATTCGTACGACGATTTGCTATAATGACCAGCCGGTGAAAATCGCAGGTTCTCATGCGGGGATTTCTGTGGGACCGGATGGAGGTACACACCAAGCAGTTGAGGACATTGCTATCACACGCGTGATTCCACGCATGGTGGTGCTTACGCCCTGTGATTCTATTGAGGCAAAAAAAGCGACGTTGGCGATGGCGAAAACAAAGTCACCAACCTACATTCGTCTCGCGCGTGAAAAGACGCCCATCGTGACGACGGTTGATACGCCGTTCGAGATTGGTAAGGCGCAGATTTTTTACCGCCCAGAAAAGGCGCCTATTAAAGTTGGTATCATTGCGTGTGGTTCGCTCGTTTACAATGCGCTTCAGGCGGCTCACGAGCTCGAAGGTGAGGGGATTGGGGCTGTGGTGATGAATATGGCTACCGTGAAGCCAATGGACCGCGAGGCGGTGATTGCGCTTGCAAAAGAGTGTGGCACTATCGTGACCGTTGAAGAGCACCAAGTTGCCGGTGGTATGGGTTCGGCGGTGGCAGAAATTCTCTCTGCGGAGCACCCCACCAAAATCGCATTTGTGGGCGTGCATGACAAATTTGGCCAGTCGGGGACGCCCATGGAGCTTGTGAATCACTACGGCATGGACAAAGAGGGTATCAAGTATGCGGTGAAGATGCTTTTGGGTTGATGCCTTTGTTTCAAGATCTATAAAATAATAACCGTGCACTGTTGTGATGCGAGAAAAAGAAAAGCCTCCGTACGCACACGGAGGCTTGAAATTTATTGCTTAACTTTATGTGCAAGCGGTGTTGCCTTGGTTTTCCACACGGCCCCATGAATTATTGCGGACAGCATTATTATCGCATCTGTTCTTCCGTGAAATCTTTCGTGCATTACGATCAGTCTTTCAAGAGTTGTTTCCAGAATATCTTGGTTGTAGGAAGTTTTGTCCACGTCTCTTATGAGATTTTCTGTTTCTAGAATGAGCAAAACAGATTCATTACTGAGAGCATCCAGTAGAGAGAAAAAGCGACCAGATTTGACCTGTACAACTCCTTTATAGAAGACTTCCTCGAAGAGTTTTCCTCGCTGTGCGTCTTTTTTGGGGAGTCGAAGATTTGCCTGTTTCAGAAGTTCTGCTTCCCCCTTCCATCCAGTAGTGCGCATTATTTCGGTCAATTTTTTTGTTAGCAGACTAACAGTCTCTATGTACCGTACACATTCTTGAAGGTTGAGAAGCAATAAATATGCTTCTTGTTTTTTTGGGAATGATTTTTGTGTTACACTTGTCGATTTTAAGAATAAACAAGCTCGATAAACATTTCGAGCAAGATCTGTTGTAGTAGACAGAAAGACCTTTCTGGAAGGTGCTTCAAGCAAGATGCTTGTCATGAATGGTGACTCCTCTGGTGAGATGGGGGAACCGAAATCAAAGTACTAACGGTATTTCACTAAAACGGATGATACCATAAAACTACCGTCTTCTCAAGGGTAGTTTTAATAAGTTGTCGTGTGGGCGAAGCGAAGTTTTTGAATTAAACTTTTGTTGATTTGTAGTTTTCTGGTGCTTCCGCGAGATATTTTTCGAGTGCTTCACGCGAGAGAAGTCCTTCTTGTGCGCCGATTTTCTGGACGACCGACATAGAGTTGATGGGTGCCCACGTAATTGCCTCGGAAGGGGTTTTACCAAGCGCGAGCGCAGAGACAAATGTAGAAGCAAATGCGTCTCCAGCGCCAGTACGTTCGTAAGGAGGCACTGGGTCGGGATAAGGAGGCATGAACCATACGTCGGTGCCATCGTATACGTAGGCGCCTTTTTGTCCGTCGGTGATAACATTTACTTTCGGCCCTAGCGCTGCCATCATTCGCGCGAGTTTCGCCGGTTCGGGCTCTTCGGTTTTTAGGATGAGACGCGCTTCCTCAACATTACAAAAGAAAACTTCGGTGTGCGCATATACATCCTTCAGGGTTTCTGCGCCGAGTTTTATTTGGAATGTGCCGGGCTGGAAGACGAGCTTGGTCTCGGGGTGTGAGGCGAGGTAGCGGGCGATTTCGTGATGGAACTCGAGTGAAGTTTCGCCGAGCGAAGAAAGGTAGAGCCAGCGTGGTCCCAGAGTTTCGAGAGGGAGTGTGTAGGGGAATACTTCATGCTTGATGAGAATGGTGCGCTCGCTACCAAACCAAAGGACGTAGTGGTAGTTTGTTTTTTTGTCATCGTGCATGCGGACGTATTGCGTGCTGACATTGTCTTTTGCGAGAGATTTCAAGCATCGTTCGCCGTCGTCATCTTGACCAAGGTTGGTGATGAGGGCGCTCTTGAGTCCAAGGCGTGAAGCAGAGACGGATGCGTTGGCGCTGTTGCCGACAGCATAAATAACATTGACGAATTCGTAGGGAATTTTTGCGCCAAATGCCATATGGAGCTCGCCTGCACCAGTATCGGCATCGCAGGTGGTGTGAGCCTCTTTGAGGCGAATAAATGCGTCGACGACGGTGTCGCCAATAGCTACGAAATCAAGTTGTTGTTCCATGTCAATTTTTTTACGATAATAATTCCTTGAGTATAGCATATTGAATAGGGCGATGATATACTGGGGTAATAAAATAATTATGAAACAAACACCAACATTACGCGAGACAATCGCTGAAGCGGAAAAGAAGGGAGTCGCGGTAGGACATTTTAACATTTCAGACATGCAGGGTTTTTGGGGGGTGATTAAAGGTGCGCGTGCCGTTGGCGTGCCGGTGATTATTGGTGTTTCTGAGGGCGAACGTGATTTCATTGGCGTGTCGCAGGTAGTGGCACTTGTAAAAAGCATGCGTGATGCGGGGCATGCAGTGTATTTGAATGCAGATCACACGTATTCCTTTGAACGCGTGAAAGAAGCAGTTGATGCCGGGTTTGACGCGGTCATTTTTGATGGAGCAAAACTTTCGTTTGAAGAAAATGCACGTATTACGAAGCAGTGTGTTGAATATGCGCGCAGTGTAAATCCTGAAATAATTGTGGAAGCGGAGCTCGGATATATTGGAACATCATCAAAACTTTTGGATGCCGTACCCGAGGGTGTGTCGCTTGAGAATTTGACGACGGGAGAAGAGTCCGCGCGTTTTGTAAAAGAAACAGGTATTGATTTGTTTGCGCCGTCAGTTGGCAACATTCACGGCATGCTTCGCAATGCACCGGAACCGCGTTTGAACATTGAACGTATTCGTGAAATTCGTAAAGCAGCAGGTGTACCCCTCGTGCTTCATGGAGGTTCGGGAACAAGCGATGAAGATTTTCGCGAGGCTATCAAAGCGGGGATTGGCATGGTGCACATCAACACGGAAATTCGCGTGGCATATCGCGATGCTCTTAAAAAATATCTCATCGAAAACCCTGAGGAGATTGCGCCCTACAAATTCACCAAGAGCAGTATTGAGGCAATCGCTGGTGTGGTGGAGAAGCGGATGAGGCTTTTTAATTTGATGTAAATAAAGACGCTGAAGAGTAAAAGAATAAGGGGATTTTTGGCTTTTAAAGCCAAAAATCCCCTTATTCTTTTAAATTACTTGATTTCCTCCATCGTTTGTGTATAATAGCCCCTATGCTTACCCTCAAAGGAGAAGTTCGTGAAGGAAAGAAAAAACTCGCTGCATTGCGCGCCGAGGGCTTTCTTCCTGCAGTTTATTATGGTCATAAAGAAAAACCGGTTTCTTGCGTTTTCTCAATGGGCGAATTCAAGAAAGTCTGGAAAACGGCGGGAGAATCAACGGTGGTAGTTCTTGATACTCCAAAAGGCAAAGTAAATACTCTTATTTACGACGTACAAATGGACCCACTCCGCGACGAACCAATTCATGCAGATTTTTATGTTATCGAGAAAGGACAAGAGGTGGAAGTTCATATTCCTCTCGAATTTAAGGGAGTTTCAGGTGCAGTGAAGGATCTTGGTGGTACGCTCGTTAAAGTGCTTCACGAAATCGAAATCAAAGCGCTTCCCGAAAATCTTCCTCACGACTTGGTGGTTGATATCGCACTGCTCACTACACTTGAGGGTCAGATTCTTGCAAAAGATATCGAGCTACCCAAGGGTGTCACTTTGGTCACGCTTCCTACGGAGGTTGT
Source organism: Patescibacteria group bacterium (assembly GCA_038062675.1). GTDB lineage: Bacteria > Patescibacteriota > Minisyncoccia > Phycocordibacterales > UBA1550 > UBA1550. Next base: position 27,434 of record JBBTWP010000005.1, on the reverse strand, counting down.
TGCCGCTATTTCAGTCGCAAAAGAGGAGGTGGAAGAAGCACCGGTTGTTGACCTTTCGAAGATCGAAGTTGAAAAGAAGGGAAAGAAAGAAGAGGAAGTCTCAGCAGCTGAATAATTCTTCAAAATACACTACAGAAAAAAATTGCTCGGAAGTTACGCTTCGGGCAATTTTTTTGGTATAATAGAGGTTCGTATGTACAAGGATTTCAGTATTAAAATTCTTTCTCTGATTCTGCTCGGCAGCTTTGTTTTTGGTGAGGGAGTCCTTCAGGCAACTGCACAGACGGGTATGACGGAAGCGGAAGTACGTCGAGCAAAACTCGAGGCGGAGCTTGCGGGTCTCGAAAAAGAGATTGACGCACAGGCGGATATTCTTACAAAAAAACAACGTGAGGGAGTTTCCCTCGAACGTGACATTACAATCCTCAATGCAAATATTGAAAAAGCTAAGCTTTCTATTCGTGCGCGGTCGCTTACGGTTGAAGAATTGACTAGTGATATTGGGGTAAAAAGTCGTACTATCGGAACGCTTTCAGCAAAACTTGAACGAGAACGTGAAGCGCTTTCTGAGCTCATTAAAAAGACAAATGAAATAGATTCATATTCGCTCCCCGAGGTTGCGCTCTCGGATAAATATATTTCTGAGTTTTGGAGCGATCTCGATTCGTTTATTTATATTGAAGAGGCAATCAGTGCATCGCTCGTTCTCGTGAGTGAAGTGAAAGTTAAAACCGAAGAAGAAAAAACCGCTCTTGAAGAGAAAAAAGAAGAAGAGTCAAATTTGCGCCGTGTGCAAGAACTTGAAAAAAGACGCATCGAGGCTAATGAAGCCGAAAAGAAACGAATCCTCAAGGAGACGCGGGGACTTGAGAAAGAGTACCAAACCGTGCTCAAGGAGAAACAAAAAAGTGCGGCGGCGATTCGTTCAGAACTCTTTAGTTTGAGTGGTTCTGCGGCTATTCCTTTTGAAAAAGCACTAGAGCTTGCAAAGTTCGCTTCACAGAAAACAGGAGTGCGACCTGCGGTTATCTTGGGAATTTTAAGAGAAGAGTCAAATCTTGGACAAAATGTGGGAAAGGGAATTTGGACGGTGGACATGCACCCTACTCGTGATCGTCCTATTTTTGTAAAACTCACTGCACACTTGGGGCTCAACCCCGACAACATGCCGGTGTCAAAAAAAGTATGGTACGGATATGGAGGTGCGATGGGACCGTCACAATTCATTCCTTCTACGTGGGTTCTCTATGCCGGGTATGAAAAAGCAACCGGCTACACGTACAATGAAGCAAAAGACCGTATCGGATCGCTTACGGGGCATCGACCTCCAAACCCATGGGATCCAAAGGATGCCATTATGGCAACGGCGCTCCTCATGGCTGACAATGGTGCCGATAAGGGGACACGCGCTGCGGAGCGCCTTGCGGCACTCCGCTACCTCGCCGGCTGGACAAACGCCACCAAAAAATCCTACGCGTTTTACGGTGATGATGTCATGCGCTTTGCCGATGAATACCAAAAGAACATCGAGATTTTGGGTGGGAATTGACCTCGAAACCTTTTTTTGGTATAGTGTCTGCGTAACTCACTGCCGCGTAGCGCGGTTTTTTAATTATTATGGAAATCAGAAATATTGCGATTATCGCCCACGTTGATCATGGAAAGACCACTCTTACCGATGCTTTGATGCGTCAGACAGGAATGGTGACTGATGCTACTGCATCAATGGACTCAAACGCTCTCGAACAAGAGCGCGGTATTACTATCTATGCGAAAAACACCTCCGTTTTTTACAAAAATACCAAAATCAACATTGTGGATACACCGGGCCATGCCGACTTCGGCTCCGAAGTTGAGCGCGTGCTCCGCTCTATCGACACAGTGCTCCTCCTTGTGGATGCGCAAGAAGGTCCTATGCCTCAGACACGTTTCGTGCTCAAAAAGTCACTCGAGCTCGGACTCAAGCCTATTGTTGTTTTGAACAAAATTGATAAACCTGCTGCGCGCCCCAAAGAAGTGCATGACGAGGTGTTTGAACTTTTCTTTGAGCTCGGTGCAACCGACGAACAACTCGACTTTACGACGGTGTATGCCATTGGTCGTCAGGGTATTGCAAAACGCACACTCGATGAAGTTTCAGAAAATCTCAACCCGCTTCTCGATGTTGTTCTTGAGCAAGTTCCTCCCGTAACGGCAGATGTGACCGCGCCATTTCGCATGCAACCTTTCAATCTCGCGTACGACAACTTTTTGGGTCGTCTCGCCGTAGGACGTATCTATGAAGGCACCATGAAAGCAGGACAGACGGTGACGATCAAAAAACCAGACGGTGAAACTCGCACGGGGCGCATTACCAAGCTCTGTACATTTGAAGGAACGCAACGCAAGGAAGTGGAGGAAGCTGTTGCTGGTGATATTGTGATGGTCGCAGGGCTCCCTGATGTGTATATTGGCGAGACACTCTGTGCAACCGCAGACCAACAAGCATTGCCGGCTATTAAAGTTGACGAGCCAACCATCTCGCTTAATTTCATTGTGAACAATTCTCCGTTTGCAGGACGCGAAGGAAAGTTTGTCACCATTCGCCAAATTCGTGATCGTCTCGAACGCGAACTTGAAGTGAACGTAGGACTCAAAGTAGATTTTTCAGCCATCGATTCATTCAAAGTGTACGGTCGCGGAGAGCTTCACATTTCGATTCTTTTGGAAACGATGCGCCGTGAAGGATACGAGCTCCAAGTGTCTCAGCCACAAGTTATTATTAAAGAAGAAGGCGGTGTGAAAATGGAACCGTTTGAAGAACTTATCATTGATGTTCCTGTCGATTCTTCCGGAATGGTTATTGAGAAAATCAGTAAACGTAAAGGTCTCATGTCAAACATGAAAGAGGAACATGGTCTTACGCGCCTTACGTTTGAGATTCCTACACGCGGACTCCTTGGTTTCCGTGGGCAGTTCATGGTAGACACAAAGGGTGAAGGAATTCTTTCAAGTCGTTTTGTAGAATTTCGCCCATATGCCGGTGAGATCAAGAAGCGCGACGTTGGCTCAATGGTCACCATGGCATCAGGTAAGGCACTCGGTTTTTCTCTCTGGAACTTGCAGGACCGTGGCGTTCTCTATATTGGACCCGGAGTTGAAGTCTATGAGGGTATGGTGGTGGGCAATACCTCAAAGGGTGATGAAATGTCGGTGAACCCAACCAAGGGCAAACAACTTTCCAACATGCGCTCATCGGGTGCCGATGAAGCTATTACGCTCACGCCTCCGTTTGAGCTCACGATCGAACGCGGGCTCGAAATCATGGGTGGCGACGAATATTTGGAAATCACACCAAAATCAGTGCGTTTGAGAAAGCAGTAAAAAAGTGGGAGGGGGATTGTTGCGTCTTTTTGTACGTGTGATAGAATTGTGAGGTAAGAGTTTCTCCTCTGTGCTTGCTTGACCGTTTGGTTCTAGGCGAAGATATGAGGGTGATGAAACGGTCATCTTACACATATAGAATTAGATAGAATTAAGCAGATATTAAGAGTATTATGGCAAAGAAATTGTACGTAGGAGGAATTCCTTATTCAACCACAGAAGACGACCTCAAAGGTGCGTTTGCAGGAGCAGGTGAAGTTCTCTCTGCTGCGATCATCATCGACAAGATGACCGGTCGCTCAAAGGGCTTCGGTTTCGTCGAAATGGCGAAAGATGCTGATGCTGAAAAAGCTATTGAGTTGTGGAATGGCAAGGATTTCCAGGGCCGCACACTTACCGTAAACGAAGCACGTCCTCTTGAGGAGCGCGCACCTCGTCGCGAGTTTGGTGGTGGCAATGGTGGTGGAAACCGCCGCATGGGATAACCACTTAATCATGGTTTCAAAAAACCGCTTCTCACTACGAGAGGCGGTTTTTTGTTATAGCGTGACGTGAGGGTTTGGGATTTTTATGGTACAATTATCAGTATGAGGGTTGCCCCCTGATTATTACCAATTAAACTTATTTGATTATATATGAAACGATTTATTATTGCCGGAACGATACTTGCCTTGCTCCCTTTTGTTTCATTTGCGCAAACTGCTACCACAACATCTTGGGTTGTGATAAAACTTCCTGCACCAGGGCTGACGCCAGCGGATTTCTTCTATTTCATGGATCGTTTTGGGGAAGAATTCAATGATTTTTTTACGTTCCGCGTAGAGTCAAAAGCGCGTATTGCCCTCAAGCATGCGCAAGAGCGCGCAGCAGAAATACAGGCAATGGTGAAGACCAAGGGAGTCGATTCTTCTGAGGTAAAAAAAGCGCACGAAAATTTTGTAAAAAATCTTAAAAATGCAGTAGCTGTTGTTGCTCAGGAGAAAGTCAAAGGAAATGATGTATCTGCACTCTCGAGAGAAGTTGACGACGAGTTTGAGGATTCAAAAGAAATGCTCAAGGAAGCATTCCGTGGTCACTATGAGGATTTAAAAAAGGAAGAGAAGCGACTTGAAGTAGCTCTTCGCGCTGCGATAGCGGCGGGAAATGCCTCTACGACTACTGCCATTCAGGCAGAGCTTGTGCGTGTTGCGGCTGAGAAGTTGCTTTCGGTTGGCAAAGAGCGTGATGTGGATGATGACTCCGACGAAGACAAAGATGATTTAGAAGAGACGATGGGGGATCAGGTTTCAGCAATGAGTCATATTAAAAATGCCGAAGAGGAGCGCATGCGATTTGTCGCACTCGCGCAGGTTCACGGTGTTCTCGTGGATGCGGATGCTTTGAAAGATTTTGATGCTATGCTTGCAGAAGCAAAGGCGTCATTTGGGACAGGAGACTTTGAGAGCGCGAAGGAGTATGCGAAAGACGCACGCGATATTTTAAAAGATGCGAAAGATTTTTTGCAAATGGAGGATATGGAAGATGGTGACGACGAAGATGAAGATGGAGACGATGAGGATATCAAATCTGAGGATGATGGGAAAGGCGACAAATCAATGCAGAATGATAAGTCTCGATAATATAAGCAACATCAACGGGAAAAGAAGGCTTTACGCCGTAGCAACTTTGATTCTGGGAGTTTTGGCGATTAGCTTTGCGACCAGATATTTGCCACAAAGTGTGACCCAACACCTTTCCGCCCGTCTGGGTGGGGAGGTGTTGGTGCTTGAAGTTGCTGATACAAATGCGCTTCGTAAGCAGGGATTGTCGGGGAGAGATGGCCTTATGCCCAACGAGGGAATGCTTTTTATTTTCCCCAGCAAGGGTACGTATGGTTTTTGGATGAAAGACATGCGATTTCCTATTGATATCGTGTGGCTGGATGACGCATATCGTGTGGTGGACGTACGCGAACGTGTTGAGCCGGATTCGTACCCGATGGTATTCCGTCCAGATGTTTCGACACGTTACACAGTTGAACTTTCATCGGGATTTTTTGCCAAGCATGGTCTTGCCAAAGGCATGTCCCTTGAAATTCTCAGATAAATGAACGGTTTTAAAAGACACAGGTTTACACACATCTTTTTTTGTTTTTCTGTGTCAGTTTTTTGAGTTATCCACCTTTCTCAAAAAAATTTTAGGAGTACAATAAGAGGACAGCCTTGCATTGTCGCATACAAAAGACTTCCGCGACACGATTCTGCAGATTTGACCGCGTCCAGAGGACTTACGCGACCAAATCTGAAGAATCGAAAAGTTTGCATTTAATAATAAGTTTGTTAATTCATTGTACGATATGTCGAAGACCCAAAAACAACACAAAGCGGCGCCCATAGAAGTGAAAAAGTCACCCATTTTAGGCGTTCGTAAGCGCAATGGGACGGTTATGCCGTTTGATATTGAGCATATTGTCACTGCGGTCTTCAAAGCGATGCGCTCCACAGGGGAAGGAGAGCGCAAAGAGGCTGAGTACATTGCCCGAAAAGTACAATCTGAATTAACGCGAGTTTCAAAACTGGTCAAGGATTTTGTTCCGACCGTCGAAGGTATTCAAGATGTTGTTGAAAAAGAGCTTATTTTGGAGGAATATGTCAAAACCGCCAAGGCGTACATTTTGTATCGCGAAGAACGTTCACGTGCTCGTGCAGCACAGGGGGAAATTCCGGAAAATGTGAAAAATATGGTTGCTGAAGGAAAGAAGTACTTCCGCAATCCAATGTCAGAGTTTGTCTACTATCGTACCTATTCTCGCTGGTTGCCGACCGAAGGACGTCGTGAGACATGGATTGAGACAGTCGACCGCTATATGGCGTTCATGAAGGAAAATTTAGGCACTAAGCTTGCTGAAAAAGAGTACGCGGAAGTTCGTGAGGCAATTTTGCGACAAGATGCAATGCCCTCAATGCGTCTTTTGTGGAGCGCAGGTGATGCAGCACGCAAGACTAATGTCACTGGCTATAACTGCTCATTTATTGCGCCGTCATGCACGCAGGATTTAGGCGAAATCATGTACCTCCTTATGTGTGGTACGGGAGTTGGGTATTCTATTGAAAGTCAGAACGCGCAGATGTTCCCGCAGATTAAAAAGCAGACTGGCAAAGCACTTCCTACTCATGTTGTGCACGACAGCAAAGAGGGTTGGGCGGATGCGTACGTGCTTGGTATGAACGCATGGTTTGGTGGCACGGATGTGAAGTTTGATTACTCAAAACTTCGCCCTGCCGGTGCGCGTCTTTTGACGATGGGCGGCAAAAGCTCGGGTCCGGAGCCCCTCATTTCACTCATTGATTTTTCGCGCGAGCGTCTCTTGAAAAAACAAGGCCGTCGACTTTCAAACCTCGACCTCCACGATATTATCTGTAAAGTCGGCGAAGTAGTGGTTTCAGGCGGAGTGCGTCGTAGTGCCCTCATCTCGCTTTCCGACTTGGATGATCATGATATGCGCCACGCCAAAGATGGGCAGTTTTACCTTACTGACCCACAGCGCATGATGGCAAACAATTCTGCGGTATACTGGCAAAAACCTTCCAACGCTGAATTTCTCGAGGAATGGGTCTCGCTCATGAAAGGTGGTTCTGGTGAGCGCGGTATCTTCAATCGCGGGTCAATCATGAAGCAAATGCCTGCACGTCGTCAGAAAACGCTCGAAAAAGACTTTGATACCTGCGGCACAAATCCCTGTGGCGAAATCATTTTGAAATCAAAGCAGTTCTGTAACCTTTCCGAGATTGTCGCACGGGCGGACGATACTGAGGAGTCACTTCTTAAAAAAGCTCGTATCGCTGCTATTTTGGGCACCTACCAGTCATCACTTACAAACTTCGGCTACCTCTCAAAAGAGTGGAAAGAAAACTGCGAAGAGGAGCGTTTGCTCGGGGTTTCTATCACCGGTCAGTGGGATTGCCACACCGTGCGCGACCCAAAGCTCATGTCCAAGATTCGCGACGAAGCGGTCAAAATGAATAAGGAGTATGCAAAGCGTTTTGGTATCAATGCCTCAGTAGCGGTTACTGCGGTAAAACCTTCGGGGACCGTATCACAGCTCGTAGATGCATCATCGGGAATGCACCCTCGTCACTCTCAGTATTACATTCGCCGCATTCGCATTGCTGCCACCGACAGTCTTTTCAAGATGATGAAAGATCAGGGAGTACAGTACCATCCGGAGGTTGGTCAGTCGGCAGAAAGCGCTGTGACCTACGTGCTTGAGTTTCCGGTCAAAGCGCCAGAGAAATCAATCTTCAAGAATGATCAAACAGCGCTCGCGCAACTTGAGTATTGGAAAATGGTAAAAGAGAGCTTTACGGAACACAATCCATCGGTTACAATTTCAGTAGGGGACAATGAATGGATCGCGGTCGCAAACTGGCTTTACGAAAACTGGGACATGATTGGTGGACTCTCGTTCCTCCCTCGCTCAAACCATGTGTACCGCCTCGCCCCCTACGAGGAGATTACAAAAGAAAAATACGAAGAGATGGTGAAAAAATTCCCTGAAATTGATTTTTCAAAAATCGTAACCTACGAACGCGAGGATCAAACACAAGGGTCGAAAGAGCTCGCGTGCGTAGCAGGGGTTTGCGAGATTGTTTAATAGAGCGAGCTAATGTCCCGTGCTCCCACCACCGACCTTAAGAATTTTGAGCCAAGGTCGGTGGTGGGTTAATGATTAATAGTTTTAATTTCAATAAATTTTATGGCAAAAGGAAGAGACGCACACAAAGAAAAAAAGAAACCAAAGAAGGAAGTGAAGAAATAATTATTTGTTTATTAGTAAATCTCGGTCCCCTCTAATGCTTGTATGAAAAAAATCTTTACGTTATCTACCGTAGTTGTTTTTCTTGGTGTTCTTGCGACAACTGCATACGCAAGTCACACATGGGGGAATTATCATTGGGCGCGCACAAGTACCCCTTTTGTGCTCAAGCTTGGCGACAAAGTGTCAGGAGTGTGGGACTCACATCTTGCTACTTCCTCAGCGGAGTGGAACGCATCAACAGTTTTGGAAACAGTGATTGTTCCAAGTCTTGCTGCTGACCCACGAACATGCAAACCTTCGTTGGGTCGCGTAGAAGTGTGCAATACTAAATATGGCAAGACGGGATGGCTTGGCATTGCATCTATTTGGGCAACTGGTGAGCATATTACACAAGGAACTGTAAAATTGAACGATACATATTTTGCCACTGCAACATACAATACTCCTGCATGGAGAAATCTGGTAATGTGTCAGGAAATTGCACACACTTTTGGGCTTGGTCACCAAGATGAAATTTTCAACAATGCAAATCTGGGTACGTGCATGGATTATACGAATGATCCAAGCGGAGCTTTGTATGGTCAATTGAGTAACGAATACCCTAATACTCATGATTATGTCCAGCTTGAAACCATATATACTCATCTCGACACTATCACTACACTAGGGAGCAAGCTTCTTGGTTTGCCGGCGCGCAAGGGTAGTGTCCGTGAGGATATTGATACCACAAACTCATCAGAGTGGGGCAGAGAGATAAAGAGGTCAAGCGATGGGAAAAGTTCTTTGCATGAACGCGAATTGGGTAATGGAACAAAGGTGTTCACTTTTGTCATCTGGGCTGAGTAAGGAGAGATTTGTAGGATGAACCATGCAAAAAAACCCCTACGCTGTAAGGGTTTTTTTGCATGCAGAGCAAGTTGCTTTTTGGTGCAAAAAATGGTATAATTATAATTACCCATATCAGGCAGTCGCTCCTGCGCAAGCAGGGGAGGAAAGTCCGAACATTCCCGCAGGGTAGCAATATTTTGCGGAGCAGGGTAGCGGGTAACGCCCGTCGGAAGCAATTCCAGAGGTGCGAGCAGAGACGCCCATAACGAAAGAAGTGGGCACCCGTAGAAATTTTCTACGGGTGAGTCTGCATGGCAACATGCGGGGTGAAACGGCTAAATCCTTACTTGGGTGCAAGGCCGTGCCACGCGCAAGCGTGGAGTGCCGCTCGAGCGGTGGGGTAACTCACCGCCTAGATAAATGACTGCCGTCGAGCACTAGCAATGGTGCTCGACACAGAATTCGGCTTATCGATATGAGTATATGAAAAACCTCGGGGAAACCCGAGGTTTTTCTTTTTGCTCGATTTGTGTTATATTATTTATGTATGATTAATCAATTTATCGATCAAAACCTTAAGCGTGCAAAGTACAAAATTCTTGAGGACGGTACCTATTTTGGAGAAATTCCAAAGTTTCGCGGTGTGTGGGCAAATGCAAAAAATCTCGAAGAATGTCGGCACGAACTTTATGAAGTGCTCGAAGGATGGCTTTTGCTCAAAGTTCATTCGCATGAGACGGTTCCCGGTTTCTCGTACGGCGGGAGTATTCGCACGCTGAAGCATGCCTAAAAATATTTCTCATCGGGAGTTTTTGAAACGACTTCGAGAGTTTGGCTTTGAGTGTCCTTTGCCCGGAGCGAAACATCTATACATGGTTCGGGGTGAATTTAAGCTTCGAATACCCAATCCGCACAGAGGCGACATTTCTCGGTCGTTGCTTTCGGAGATTTTAAGACAGGCAGGTATTTCGCCCAAAGAATGGGACGTTTGATATCGTACTGCGCTTGCTCAATATAGGTACATGAAAAACCTCGGGGAAACCCGAGGTTTTTCTCTGTTTGCTTGCTGTTAGTTTCTTCATTTGGGGGTTGTTTTTTAAATTTGCGCCCGAGCAATTTCGCGAGTATATAACTGGGTACAATATACACGGCACTCGCTCGGTAATGCAAATCTTTCAAGTTTGCATTACACTCACTCCTTTGTGTATACTCTGTAGTAATGGTTAAGAAACTTCTTGCTCTGTTTCATCGTGAATGGAACGGCCTTCATGAGGCTGCTTTTCTTTTGGGTCTTTTTGCAATCCTTTCTCAGGTGTTGGCGCTTTTTCGTGACCGCCTGCTTGCTCATTTGTTCGGGGCAAGTCAGACGCTCGATATTTATTACGCGGCATTTCGCATTCCTGATTTTCTTTTTGTTGGAATTGCGTCTTTTATGTCGGCAATTATCATTATTCCTCTTCTTACCAAGCGGGCAGGCGAAAGTGACGCCCGCGCACAGAAGTTTTTGAATGATATTTTTACCGTATTTTTTACACTCCTTGTCGGGGTGAGCGTCGGACTTTTCTTTGCGGTACCTTGGCTTTCCCACGTGCTCTTTCCCGGGTTTGATGTTGCTCAGAATGCCGAGCTGGTCACCATGACGCGCCTCCTCCTTCTTTCCCCAATCCTGCTTGGGCTTTCCAATCTTTTGGGCAGTGTTACGCAAATGCTCCGTAAGTTTTTTGCATTTGCGCTGGCGCCACTTCTGTACAACATCGGCATTATTGTTGGTGCGATTTTTTTCTATCCAATATTCGGCTCAGTCGGACTTGCGGTTGGGGTAGTGCTGGGAGCGTTTCTGCATTTTTTTGTACAATTTTTCGTGAGCTTTCGAAACGGTTTTTCGCTTACGGTTTCGTTTAAACCCTCGTTTTTTGATGTGTGGGAAGTGATACGTGTTTCAGCGCCGCGTTCGGTCGGTATGATGTCGAATCAAATTGCTCTCTTTGCACTGGTGGCATTTGCGGCTATTATGGAAAAAGGTTCGATTACAGTATTCAACTTTGCGCTCAATTTGCAGTCGGTTCCCGTCGCCATTATCGGGGTCAGTTATGCGACAGCCGCTTTTCCGTCACTTTCAAAACATTTTGCGCAAGAAGAAATAACAAAATTCTTGAACCAAGTTATCTTGGCGACGCAGCACATCATTTTTTGGTCGTTGCCGATTTTGGTGTTGATGGTAGTTCTTCGCGCGCAAATTGTCCGAGCGATTTTAGGATCCGGATCGTTTGACTGGACAGCCACGATGTTAACCGCCGCGTGCCTCGCGCTCTTTGCTATTTCGATTGCCGCTCAGTCGCTCTCACTTTTATTTGTGCGGGCGTTTTATGCTGCGGAACGAAATGCTGTGCCTTTGGTGGTGAATATCCTTTCGTCGGCGGTTATTGTTGTTGGTGGTTATGGACTTCTGCGTGGATACGAATACAGCTCCTTTTTCCGTGATTTTATAGAATCGTTGTTTCGTGTAGAAGGGGTGGTTGGGACGGAGGTGCTTATGCTTCCTTTGGCATATTCAGTTGGCATGCTTCTTCATGCTGGACTCCTTATGTATTTGTTTCGTAAATATTTTAATCAGTCGTTTTCTTTGGTTAAAATTATTTTTACCCAAGGACTTTTTGCCTCAATGATTGCAGGAGTGGTTGCCTATGAATTTTTGCAAGTGCTTGGTATCAAAGATGGAAATGTCTACCGATATCTCGACCTCGAAACGTTTTGGGGTATTTTCACACAAGGGTTTGTTGCGGGGATTGCGGGGCTTCTTACATGGTGGCTCATTCTCGAACTCATGGATAACACCGAGGTGAGGGAAGTGCGCACCGCGCTCACCCGCAAATTCTGGAAAACCCGCGTCGTTATGCCGGACAAGGAGGAGATTTAAAAAAGGTCAGTTACAAAGAGGTTTAATTCTTAAGATCTTAAGCAAGCACTACCACCCCCCCATACGGATAGTGTATAATGAAGAGGCATATTTTAATATTAATTTTAGTAATCATTGCCCATCACCATGCCCCAAACATTTCTTAAAAGTTTCCTAAGATTATTAGCCGTCATTTTCATGACAGTTCTCTTTCCGTCATTGGTATCAGCGGGACCGATTGATACACTCGCGCCGGGAGAGTGGTACATGTTTCCAAACTCAAACATGAGTGCGGTGGATCCATGTCCTGCGCGAAATTGTAGCTACTCTGGTGTTGAGGGACAGCAAGCGGTTATGGATGATTGGGCAGGGGGTGCGTACGATACGACACGCGACCGTCTTATTGTGACGGGTGGTGGGCATGCGGGGTATGGAGGCAATGAAGTGTATGCTTTTAACATCGGCACAGGGTTATGGTCCCGACTTACCGAACCAAGTAATCCTGTTACGCAGTGTGCACCTCTTAATCCCGATGGTCGTCCAGCGTCTAGTCACACCTACAATTTTCTTCAGTATGTACCAACGCTCGATTCTTTTGTGACGTTTGGTATCGGTAGTTTTTGTGAAGCAGGTGGTGGTCACACCGGTTACACCATGGCGTTAAACTTATCCACCAATAGTTGGTCTAGACTGGCAGATGCTTCCGGGTATGGAATTGGTGCAACAACAGCATATGATTCAGGGACTGGGGACACATGGATGAAAGGTACGGGTTATGACCCATCGTATGATGTGGCAACTGCTTTGTATCGGTATAACCCATCAACCAATACATGGGTTAAGGGGGATAATGGAAACAGTGATCTTGCGTTTGATTATGCTATGACGATGGCCATCGATCCTATTCGTCACAACATGGTTGGCATAGGTGACGGTAAGTTCATTGTATGGGATATTTCAAATCCAGCAAACGTGACCCGTCAAAGTGTTACTTCTACCGGTGCGACAAGTATTTTGAGCGCAGGTGACCCGGGTTTTGTCTATGACACGGCAAGTAATCAATTTGTGGCATGGAATGGTGGAGCAGTTGTGTATACTTTAAATCCTACTACGTGGGTATGGACCGCAGTAAATCCTGCTCCTACAAATACCATTACGCCAACTGCGGCAAACGGTCGCGGAACCTATGGTCGTTTCCGCTACATACCCTCAAAGAATGCGTTCATTGTGGTAAATAAAACCACCGAGAATGTTTATGCATACAAACTCCCCGTCTCCGGCGGAGGTGGCGGCACCACCCCCACCGTCTCCCTCTCTGCCACCCCCACTTCTGTCACGAGTGGAAGTTCAGCAACCTTGTCTTGGACATCCACTAATGCAACTAGTTGTACCGCAAGTGGTGCATGGAGTGGTGTCAAAGGAACAAGCGGTTCACAAACCACCGGCCCTCTCACGGCAACCGCAACCTACACCCTCACCTGTGGTTCTGCTGTTCAGGGAGTCACCGTCAGTATTTCAAGCACTCCTACTCCCGCACCCACTCTCACTTTTTCCGCAAACCCAACTTCAGTAACCAGTGGTTCACCCACCACCCTCACGTGGTCATCAACCAACGCAACCAGTTGTACTGCAAGCGGTGCATGGAGTGGCACCCTCGGCACCGCAAGCTCAGCTTCTCTCACTCCAGCCAGCACCAGTACCTACACCCTCACCTGTATAGGAAGTGGGGGAACGGTGGCACAATCAGTAGTTGTCACGGTAACCTCTTCAACTCCAGCCCCCTCTGGTTCCATCACCACAGTCCAACTCCAAAACACTACTGCCACAGCACAAACCAACGCCCCCATTACTTTCGGTCATGTCTTTAAACAAGGTGACGTACCCGCAGGCTCTACCGTCATCGCCAAAGATGCAAGTAACAACCCCGTCACCCTCCAAGTCGACAAGAAAGCAACCCACGCTGATGGATCCTTGAGGCACGCCATTCTTACCGCCAAACTCCCTTCACTTGCAGGAAGTGGAACTCAGACCATCACCCTTTCCGCACAAGCAGGTGGCACAGCACCAACTCCCGTTTCTCTCACCAACCTCCTTGCTACCACCTTTGATTCTCAGGTGAGCTTGAATGTCGGTGGCACCGTCTACACCGCATCTGCCAAGAACCTCCTCCAAACCACCACCCCCATTCAATGACTCTCTGGTCCCGAAGTCTCTGAATGGATCGTGGGAGGACCCGTCAAAACCGCAGGAGGAACTCCGCACCCCCACCTCACCGCGTACTTCCATGTGCGTGCCTATTCAGGTTCTCCGATTACGAAAGTGAGAGTGGACGCGGTGGTGGAGAATAACTGGTCATTCAAAGCGGGAGCAACTTCTTTTACTTACATACCCACATTCACCGTAGGCGGGACTACTATTTATAACAACGGGGGATTGAACCTCACCCAGTACCACCATACGAGGTGGCATCAAGTGGGATGGTGGAACAATACGGATCCGAAGATTTATGCAAAGCCGGATACACAGTATTTGAGGGACACAAAGATGGTGCCGAATTATGCAAAGGTAACACCACAAGCTAGTGTCCTCAACTCGTATTCACAAACTATTGTACCAATGAGTATTGCAAATCTGCGTGCGGATTGGTCGGGCACAGGGTATAGTCCACAAATTGGTCTCATGCCTGAATGGTATGCGTCGTATGTTATGGGCGCAGATATTCGTGCCTACAATGCAGTCCTTGCTAATGATAGCGGTGGCGGCGCGTTTAGTTATCACTATCGTGATGAGGGGACAGGTTTGCCAATATCCATCGATACATATCCGTACGCAACGGAACAGTCGACCGACAGCGGACTTGTTTTAGGGGCTGGAGGAAATCCTAATGCTCATGATATTGCTCACTCTCCATTGGTTGGCTATCTTGGCTACGTGCTTACGGGTGATTATTATTATTTGGAAGAATTACAATTCCTTGCCAATTGGGGGATGGTGCAAAACAATGACTCATATCGTCAATATGATAAAGGAGTTATAACTGGGCAAAATCGAAGTCAGGCTTGGGGGATTCGAACTCTTGCCGGTGCTGCTGCTGTCACCCCAGACAGCTCGCCGTTAAAAAATTATTTCGTCACAAAGCTGTACAATAATATTGATGACAAAGCGACCAAATGGTCTTTGGCGCCAGCAAATACACTTGGAGCAATTCAGGATTACGACTGGCCTACCAAGTATTCACCATGGCAAAATGATTTTTTCGGCGCAGTTTTCAACTGGGCTGTAGACCTTGGCTATACGAGCACCAACGCCCTTTCAATGAAAAATTGGCTAAATTTGTGGCCCGCTGGTCGTATGGGTGAGGGAGGTAATGGTTATTGTCCATATTGGGCTACTCAATACGGATACCCTGCCGGAATCGTAAATTTGTCTGGTTCATACTACTCTAATTTTCAACAATTATATCAGGCGAACTTTCCTGTTGAGTCGGCGCAAGCATGCCCAACATCAGGTCTCATGCTAACAGGCTACCCAACTTCTGGTACCGGCTATTATTCCAACATGCAGCCAGCACTGGCAATGGCAGTTGATGCAGGTGCCGCTACTTTGACCACCTGGAATCAATTTGTGAGCATGGGGACACCAGACTACTCACTCGAGCCCGTGTGGGGGATTGTTCCCCGCGGTGCACCTTCAGGTGGTGGTGGTGGTGGAGGTGGAGGTGGTGGCGGCACACCAGTACCCACGGTAACGATTTCATCAAACCCAACAACAATTACCAGTGGCGGAAGCTCAACCCTCACCTGGAGCTCTACCAACGCGACAGCATGTACCGCATCTGGTAGTTGGAGTGGCACCTTGGGCACTGCAAGTTCGGCAACATTGAGTCCTGCAACCACCAGCACTTACAGTATCACCTGTACGGGAAGTGGCGGAACCTCATCACTTCAGTCAGCGACGATTACGGTTGGCGGTGCTTCAGGTGGTGGTGGAGGTGGAGGCTCACTTCCCGCACCTTGGACGCTCACTGACATCGGTGCACCAACTCCCGCGGGAACGGCGTCTTTCACCACCAACACTTTCACTATTTCAGTGGGAGGACCTGATATTTGGGACAACACTGACCACTTCAGCTTTGTGAATCAACCCATCACCGGAGACGCAGAAATTATTGCCCGCGTCGATTCTTTGGTAAATACTGCAGACTGGGCAAAGGCAGGTGTTATGATCCGCGATTCCCTGACCGGAGGAAGTACACATGCCATGTTGGTTATTAGTGCCGCAAATGGCATCTCATTTCAACGAAGGACTGCGCAAGATGGTGCATCGACTTCCGTCGATCTTTACACAGGAACTACTCCTATTTTCCTTCGTTTGGTGCGTGCAGGAAACACCCTCACCTCATACTATGGTACCACTGCAACCGGACCTTGGACCCTTGTGGGGAATATCAATATCACTATGACTGGCACCGACTATATTGGTCTTGCGGTCACGTCGAACAACACGGGAACAGCGACGACAGTGGTCGTTTCCAACACCACCGTCACCTCTGCCTCGGTTCTTCCCCCCACCCTCACCCTCTCCGCATCCCCCACGACGGTAAGTAGCGGTTCAGCATCAATCTTGACCTGGTCTACCACGAACGCTACCAGCTGTAGCCTAAGTGGTGTACCTTCAGTCACGGGCATCTCGGGAACCGCAACCATTAGCAACATCACTTCAACCGGTACCTACACCATGATGTGTACGGGAGCCGGTGGCAGTGTGACGCAATCGGTCACCATTACCGTCACCGTACCCGTGACACCACCTACGGTAACCCTCACCACATCAGCATCCTCGGTAACCTCAGGTGGTAGTGCAACCCTCTCCTGGTCATCGACTGGAGCAACCTCCTGTACCGCAAGCGGAGCATGGAGTGGTAACGCAGCACTTTCAGGAACCCAAACATTAACCCCAACGGTAACCGGTACCTACACCCTCACCTGTACCAACACCGCAGGTTCCGCAAGTCAGAGTGTCACCATCACGGTCATGGCAGCAACTCCCGTCCCTACAGTAACAATCTCTGCCACCCCTGCTTCAGTCACCAGTGGCAGCCCCATCACGGTAACCTGGTCATCCACCAACGCCACCACCTGTACGGCAAGCAATGGTTGGACGGGAACGAAAGCAATCAGTGGCACCCAAGCATTCAACCCTACCATCACAACCACCTACACTATGACCTGTACCGGAGCCGGCGGTTCTTCTGCACAGTCAACCACGGTAACGGTCACCGCACTCCCGCTTCCTACGGTAAGCCTCACATCGCCCCAGACCACCATTACCTCAGGTAGCAATGCTTCGCTTGCATGGTCTTCGACCAATGCAACCAGCTGTACCGCATCCGGCGCATGGAGTGGAGCTAAGGCAACGAGTGGTACTCAAACCCTAACCGCTCTCACCGCAACCGGTACCTACACGTTGACCTGTACCAACACCACAGGTTCTACTAACCGTAGTGTCACCATCACGGTTACCGCTGTTGTCCCACTTCCTACCGTAAGCCTCACATCGCCCCAGACCACCATTACCTCAGGTAGCAATGCTTCGCTTG
>JBBTWP010000005.1:0-9850 GCA_038062675.1 Patescibacteria group bacterium | reverse complement strand
TAACCGCTCTCACCGCAACCGGTACCTACACGTTGACCTGTACCAACACCACAGGCTCGGTAAACCAGAGTGTCACCATTACCGTCAACGCAGTTGTTCCTTCAGCACCTACCGTAACCATTGCTGCAACCCCAGCATCAGTCACGAGTGGTGGCTCAACGGTCATCACATGGTCCTCCACCAACGCAACGAGCTGTACTGCAACAGGCGGGACAAATGGATGGTCAGGAACCAAAGGAATTTCAGGCACCCAAACCTTCACTGCTCTCTCTGCTGACACTACCTACACCATGACGTGTACTGGCTCCGGTGGCACCACCGCACCACAGTCAACCACCGTTGTTGTCACTGTACCTGCAACCCCCACCGTCACCCTCTCTGCTGACACGACGTCGGTAACCAGTGGCGGAAGCGCAATCCTGACATGGTCATCAACTGACGCAACCAGCTGTACTGCATCAGGTAGCTGGAGCGGCACCAAGGCACTCTCGGGAACCCAAACCTTGAGCAACCTCACCGCAACCGGCACCTACACCTTAACCTGTGGCACCGCTACCCAGTCCCTTACGATTATTGTCACTGTACCTTCCGCAATACCTAACCCAACAGCAACCATTACGGCCAACCCAACCTCGATTACCACGGGTGGCTCAACCGTTCTCACTTGGTCCTCAACGAACGCAAGCACTTGTTCTGCATCCGGAGGATGGAGTGGTGCTAAAGGACTCACGGGTACTGAGACCATCAGCTCCATTGGTTCTGCAGCAAGCTTCACCTTGACCTGTGACACGGCAACCCAATCCACCAGTGTCGCGGTGGCAGCACCTGCACCTGCACCTGCACCAAGTGGTGGCGGCGGAGGCGGGGGCGGAAGTTCTGGTGGCGGTTCATCAGGTGGTGGAGGAGGTGGCAGTGCACCCGCACCCGCTCCCGTCATCATTACCCCTCCTTCGACACAGAGCAATGTGGTGACCGTCACCGCTTCTGTACCAGGAACCCCAACCTTTGTCGCAACACCAATCACCGTCATTCCTCCCACACCAACCTTCACACAGGGAGCAGGCGGAGCATCCATTCCTGGCTGTACGGCAACCACTCGCTTCAGCACCCAGACCGGACAACTCTGTCCCGCAGTCATCTCAACCTTCATTCCGGTCTTCACCAAAGAACTCAAAGTAGGGGACAGAGGACCACTCGTCACCACGCTCCAAAACCTCTTGGTGTCAGAGAAGCTTCTGACTGCAACACCTACTGGCTACTTTGGTCCCGCAACCAAACTTGCTCTCACGAAGTTCCAAGAGAAATACAGGAGTGAAGTACTTGGCGGACAAACAACAGGCAATGGTCTCTTTGCAACCACCACTCGTGCCAAAGCAAACACCATTCTGGCACTGAGATCCATTACCACCACAACCATCACTCCGGGTACAACCTCAGCACCTACCGGCACCACCTTCAAGCGCATGCTCTTTGTGGGATCCCGTGGCGCTGACGTCATGGCACTCCAGCAAGTACTCGCACAAGAAGGATTCTTTACCGCAACTCCTACTCAGTACTTTGGACCACTTACCCTCAAAGCCCTCAAGCTTTTCCAAGAGAAGTACAACATCTCAGGACCTAACCTTCCGGGGTATGGGAATTTGGGGCCCAAGACGAGGGGGAAACTGAATTCGATGTAACAAAAGGAGGGGATATGAGGTACTTTTCTTCAAAACCCTAGAAAAAACCTTGATTTAATGCTATGGTGGGAGAGTTATGGAACTCAAACACATCCGGAATTTTTCGATTATTGCTCATATTGATCACGGAAAGTCGACGCTTGCTGACCGCATGCTCGAGGTGACCCACACCGTGGAAGCACGCAAAATGAAGGAGCAGGTGCTCGACTCCATGGAGCTCGAGCGCGAGCGTGGCATCACCATCAAAATGCAGCCGGTGCGAATGGAGCATATGCTGAACGGTGAGAAGTACGTGCTGAACCTCATCGACACGCCGGGGCATATCGATTTCTCGTATGAAGTGTCGCGCGCCATGAAAGCAGTCGAGGGCGCAATTTTACTTGTGGACTCAACTCAGGGAGTGCAGGCACAAACCCTCTCCGTGCTCGCTATGGCACGCGAAGCGGGTTTGGTGATCATTCCCGCGGTTAGCAAGGTGGACTCGCCACTAGCGCGCCCAAAGGATGTAAAAGAAGAAGTGGCGAAACTTTTGAATATTTCTCCAGACGAAGTGCTTGAGGTCTCTGGAAAAACAGGGCAGGGTGTGCCGGAAATCCTTGCTGCCATCATTGAGCGCGTTCCGGCGCCAGTCTCAGAGCATGGAGCAGTGGGGAGTTTTCGTGCTTTAGTCTTTGATTTTGGTTACTCAAGTCACAAGGGGATTATCGTGTACCTCCGCGTGCTTGATGGCGAAGCACGCAAAAATGATGCGCTCACGTTTGCGGAAGCGCATGAAAAGTTTGGGGCGCTCGGTGTAGGTATTTTCCATCCCGACATGGTAGATACTGACACTATTTCTGCGGGGGACATTGGGTACATTTTGACCGGTATTAAAAAACCGGGCATTGCCTCAGTAGGTGACACAATTCTTTCACCTCGTGGCACACTTCCCGCACTTTCCGGTTACATGAAGCCTCGACCCGTCGTGTGGGCGTCGGTATATCCGGAGAGTGCTGATGACTTCACCCTCCTTAAACAGTCACTTGAGATTTTGCGTCTTTCGGACTCGTCACTTTCATTTGAAGAAGAAGTTTCAGGTGTTCTTGGGCGCGGGTATCGCTGTGGGTTCTTGGGAATGCTTCATATGGAAATTGTTACCGAGCGCCTACGCCGCGAGTTTGACTTGGAGATAATTGTGACAACGCCGTCGATTACCTACGAAGTAGAAATGAGAAACAATGGAAAACGAGAAGTTATTTACTCGGCGCACCTTTTCCCCGACTACGGCAGTACGAGCAAAATTTTTGAACAATGGGCGCGGGTTAAGATTATTACTCCTCCTGTTTACGTGAGCCCCATCATGTCACTCCTCTACGAGCATGAGGCGGTGGTGGGAGCAACAGAACTTTTTGGTGACAACCGTACGGCAATCGAGGTTGAGATGCCACTTCGTGAACTTATGCGAAACTTTTTTGATAATTTGAAAAGCGCATCGTCGGGCTTTGCCTCACTTGCGTATGAGCTCATCGGGCTTCGTGAAGCTGATGTAGCGCGCCTCGACATTTTGATTGCCGAGGAAGTTGTCCCCGCGTTTTCGCGAGTTGTCTCTCGACGTCGTATTGAGCGTGACGCTGAAGAGATGGTAGAAAAACTTCATGAAATTTTGCCGAAACAGTTGTTCACGGTGAAAATCCAAGGAAAGGGTCTCGGGCGCATCATTTCTTCACGCGCACTCACGGCAATGAAAAAAGATGTGACGGGGTATTTGTACGGAGGTGATATTAGTCGCAAGAAAAAACTCTGGGAAAAACAGAAAAAAGGAAAAAAGAAACTTCAAGCGCAAGGTACGGTGGATATTCCGCACGAAGTATTTCTTAAAATGGTGCGCGGTGGTGAGGCGTAGGAATAGTGTTGTGAAAACACAAAAAACAACCCCATTTTGGGGTAGTTTTTTGAGGAGGAAATTAGATGAGGAGGCTCGGTGCGGCGTAGAGGAGTACCATGCTGATGATAACCAATATTGCTACCGCTACTCCTAACGTATTCCAGTATTTTTTGTATTTTTTGTCGAACATCATGGTCGTCGGATGAATATTGTTCTATACTACAGGAGAAATGCTTCCATTTCAAGAGCGTAAAAAATTTCGCAAGATTTTGTATTCAAAGGCAACTCTTGTTGTCCTGTTTTTCCTCGTGGTTGTGATAGGGCGCGGAGCGTGGCAAATTCATCAAAAAGCGGTTATTGCGCAAGGGGAACGGGCTCAGGCGGCACGTGCCGTGGAAGAGCTAAATTTGCGCGTTCAGGGGCTCGAAAAGAGCCTGACGAGGCTTCGTAGTCCCGAGGGGGCAGAAGGGGAGGCTCGTCAAAAATACACCGTTGCGCGCCCTTCTGAAGAAGTTGTAATTATAGTTGACGTAGATGCCAAAAAAGGTAAGAATGGTGAGGGGGTAGAAGAAAGAAGTCTGTGGGGTCGTTTCATGTCTCTCTTTGATGGGGAATAGGGAAAAGGTGGGTAATAACAGCAGGTGTTTTTTTGCGGGTATCGTTCAGTGGTAGGACGACTGCTTCCCAAGCAGTAGATTGGAGTTCGATTCTCCGTACCCGCACAAAATAATGACATAAATGCGTATGCGTTTATGGATTATATTTTGTGACGGGGACGGAGAATCGAAAGCCGGAGCCGGTATACAAGACGAGCGTAGCGAGTGCTTGTCGGCGAGGCGGGGTCGCGAAAATTTTGCATAGCAAAATTATTCGTGACCGATTCTCCGTACCCGCACAATTTAATAAAGTCCTTCTTGTGCTGGCGTGTTGTTTCTGGTTGTGGTAAAATAGGGAAGTTATTAGGAGGCGTCGAATATGCTGTTTTTAAATTTTAAACATTAAATCACATGAAAAAAGTTTCTATTTACACAACGCCAACCTGCGGTTATTGCAAAATGGCAAAGGATTTCTTTACCGAAAAAGGCGTAGCGTACGATGAGTACAATGTGGGCACCGATCTTGAAAAAAGAAAAGAAATGATTGAGAAAAGTGGACAGATGGGAGTACCGGTTATTTTTGTGGACAATGACATGGTCATTGGTTTCGACAAAGCAAAACTTGCAAGTCTCTTGGGTATTGCGTAAGCACCCACAAAACCCCATTAGGGGTTTTGTTTTGCTTTTTATTAGATAGAGCAGAGCCGTTTAGTGACGGCAACTTGCTTCACAATATATATGCGAGGAAAACCAATCACAAAAAAGGAAATTGAAAAGATGGTACACCTTCGAGAGACAGGGCATAGCCTTCCTGAAATTCAGAAAATTATAAAACGAGGAAGTGCTACTGTTTTTGAGTATATTAAGAATGTAACAGTATTACCTCAATACGTGGAACTTCTTAAATCAAAACAGGGAGGGAGCAAAGTTCGTGCGCAGAAAAACTGGAGTATTTGTTTTGGAAAAGCTCAAGATATGCTCCTTCCTATCATAGAGAAAGATAAATTATTAATACTCGCAGCTTTGTATTGGGGAGAGGGAACAAAAAGAGAGCTCAATATTATAAACAGCGATCCGGAATTGCTCAGAGTGTTTGTTGAATGTCTCCTGAACATCGGAGTTACGCGCGATATGCTTCGAGTTACTCTTCGTATTTATGAAGACATGCCTGAAAAGGAAATTAGAAAGTACTGGGCGGGAGTTTTAAAGATACCCGAGAAGAGTATTCTGGGTGTGAATATTTTAAAAGGAAAAAAAGTGGGGAAGCTTAAGTATGGAATGTGTCGTGTTCGAGTAACGAAAGGAGCGCCGTATTTCAAACTTATCATGAGTATGATAGAGTTAATAAAATCAAGGATTTTAAGCACGCCGCTATAGTTCAATGGATAGAACGAGGGACTCCTAAGCCCTAGATGCAGGTTCGATTCCCGCTGGTGGCACCAACCAAAGAAAAACAGTCTATATGCACTGTTTTTTAGTTAGGTAAGGCACCTCCTCTGTTAGTTGATTTTTCACGCAAAACTGGTATAGTGTCCCTATGGATTCTGAGTCGCACAAAATCGATGAGATGCTGGAGCTCACCAAGGAGAACAACAAAATTCTTCGAACAATGCGACGTGCACAGCGTATGACCTCGCTGTTTACGTTTGTATATTGGGCGTTAATCCTTGGTTCGATTTTCGGTGTGTACTACTACTTCCAACCGACAATTCAGAAGTACATGAAAGTCTTTCAAAGTTCGGTTGGCATCCTGCAAAGTTTTGAAGGGAAAGCAGGGGCTATTCCGTCCGATGTGCAGACATTGAAAAATTTGTTGGGAAAGTAAGTTTAGGTTATATATGCCGGGGTAGCTCAGTTGGTTAGAGCATACGCCTGAAGAGCGTGGGGTCGGCGGTTCGAATCTGCCCCCCGGCACCAAAAATAAAATCACCCAGCCTGAATAAGGCTGGGTGATTTTATTTTGTAGCAACTACACCTCCACTATTTCCTGCCTGTTTTTTAAAAAAGAAAAAATCATTAGTCCCAGTGACGCAATTCCCAAAACGATTGCAAACCCCATCAATCCAATATCCCACCAGCCTTGGCAGGGAAAAGAAGTGATTGGTTCTACGACTTGGACGCAAGGAAAAATTTTGTTCATAATTCTGGAAAAAAGCCAAGAATCCCCAAGGTAAAAGAGACCTACTGACACAATAAAACTTGCCATATAAAATAATCGAAATTTTTTGTGTTGGCTCATGTTTACAGCGACTTGATTTTAATATTCTGCACCCTACCCTTGTCGATTTTTTGGAGTTTGATGGTGAGAAGCCCGTGGCGCTCGCTCGCTTCGACTTCCTCAGGTTCTACTTCTTGAGGTAAAACGATGGTTCGAGCAAAAGAACCCCAGTAGAGTTCTTGGTGAAAATAATTTTCGCGTGTGACTCCCTGAGGGCCTTCGCGCCTGCCTTTGATAGTGACAAGCTCGCGGGTTACTGAAACAGAAAGGTTTTCGGCTGAAACCCCCGCAACCATTGCCTGAATAATGAGTGAGTCGGAAGTCTGATATACATCCACAGAGAGCTCGCCTTCTTGGGGCTCATCTTGTTCCCATGTCGGGAATTCACGAGTGGAGTCACCTGAGGTAATCAAAAGCTCTTCGTCTTGGGAGCTGTCTTTGATGGTCATTCCGCCGGTGATTCGTTCAAAAAAAGATCGTTTCATAAATTTAAAGAGTTTTTTCAGGTTTGATGAGTTTGATAATACTGAGCAAAACAATGATACCAACAATCATCAACCAAAAGCGTGAAAATACCACGAGTGCTGATATCGTATCCTCAACTTCTATTATAGATAAATTAAAGTATGCATGCAAGAGTGTTGCAAAAGCAAGACCAAGAAATCCCGCGATAATTTTTACGAATTTGCTGGAATAAAATGAAAATGCGATGGTAACACCAAGGAACGCCGAGCTCGCAATATGCAGGACTGTCGCACCGACGAAACGTAAATTCCCATCAAGCGCAACACTCCAAATGCTTGCCTCGCTCAGGCTTTTAAAGAGATAGAAACTATTTTCCAGCGCTGCAAAGCCAAGTGCTGCGGTAATAAGGTAAATAACGGCGTCGATAGGTTCGTCAAAGTGCTTACTTTGGAAAGCAATGAAAAGTACTGCGAGGTATTTTGCGGATTCCTCTATAAATGCCCACAGCATGATGCGCACGGTCTCGTCAGGAAAAACAACAAATGGAATGTAGGTGCTCAGGGTATTGAGCATATCCATGAACGCAGGGAGTGTTGTGACAGCCAGTTTTTCAAAAGGGAGAACAAAGAGAACAACTCCCATGCCGGCGAAAAATGAAATTGCGATAAGTCCTTTTGGCTCTGGGGATATGCGGTCTTGCTTGAGCCAAAACCAAAGCCACAATAAAGCAGGAAGGATTCCTCCCGCAAAGGCAATGACAATCAATTTCCAAGCTACAATGCTTTCGGCCATGATTCAATGATAAGTAAATTTTTAGGAGTACGAGAAGGGAGCATCGACCAGAGCTCCTCGGTAATAAACGGCATGAACGGATGGAACATTTTTGTTGTGGTGGCGAGAATGTGGAGAAGTACCCACTCTGCGGACTGTTTTGATGCTTTATCGGCTCCAGCAAGGCGAGGTTTCATTTCCTCAATCACAATATCGGCAAATGAGTGCCAAAAGTAATGATAGAGCTCTTCACCCGCAAGGTGGAAGCGATAGCTTTCAAGGTGGCCAGTCACACTGGCAATGGTTGTGTTGAGCTCGGCTAAAATTTCTTCATCGCGCTTCGTGAGCGTGGGGCGCACGGTGTCGAGCGTTGTGTCGCCGATATTTGAAAGTACGAAGCGCGACGCGTTCCACATTTTGTTACAAAAATGTTTGTAGCCTTTTATTTTATCCTCCACAAGTGCGAGATCGTTGCCCGGTGTGTTGCCAATGACGAGCGAGATGCGGAGTGCGTCCGCGCCATACTTGTCGGTGAGCTCGATGGGAGAAACCACATTCCCTTTGCTCTTGGACATTTTTTTGCCATGCTTGTCGTTCACGAGACCGTTCAAGTAGACCGTGTGAAATGGTACTTTGTTGGTGAGGTAAAGTCCAAAAATAACCATACGTGGAATCCATTTGAAAATAAGATCACGGCCCGTCTCCATAACGTCGGTAGGGTAGTGAGGCATGTCCTTGTTGTCGGGGTAGCCGAGTGCAAGAAGTGGCCATTGTCCCGAGGAAAACCAAGTGTCAAAGGTGTCTGTGTCGCGGGCAAGCGGACTCTGGCACGAAGCACAAGGTGAGCCTTCCTTTGCATCGGTATCAAGAGCACCCGTGTTGCATGCAGTACAAACAAGAGCCGGAATTTGAATACCCCACACAATTTGGCGCGAGATGTTCCAGTCGAGAGAATTGTCCATCCAGTACAAAAATACTTTTTCAAAGTTGTCAGGAATAAATTTTATTTTACCCGCGCGCACCGCGTCTGCTGCGCGTTTTGCCAGTGGTGCCATTTTCACAAACCATTGTGGCATGACGCGAGGCTCGATGGTGGTACTGCATTTGTAGCACGTTGGTACTGCATGAGTGTAGTCCTCGATTTTCTCAATGAGTCCGAGTGCTTGCAAATCCTCAACCACCTTGGTGCGCGCCTCGGCAATCTTCATACCTGCGTATTTTCCTGTTTTTGCAGTGAGCTTGCCGAATTGGTCGATGACCACCACACGCGGAAGTTTGTGTGTTTCCGACATAAGGAAGTCGTTGTTGTCGTGCGCTGGGGTGATTTTGAGCGCACCGGTACCAAACTCTTTATCCACGGCTTCATCAGCAATGACTTTCAAAGTGAGTGTGCCCTCGGGGTGTTGTACGGAAATTTCTTGTCCGATATATTTTTGGTATCGCTCGTCGGTTGGGTTCACTGCAACTGCCACATCACCAAAAATAGTTTCGGGGCGCACGGTTGCAACAACGAATGGCCCGTACTTTAAATAGTAAAGTTTGTCCTTCTTTTCAACCGTCTCTGTCTCAACATCCGAGAGGGAAGTTTGGTGTTTAGTACACCAGTTGATGGTGCGGTAGCCACGATACACGAGTCCGTCGCGGTAGAGCTTGCGGAATGTTTCTTGCACCTCAGAAACCACACTTGGGTCGAGCGTGAATTTTTCACGTGACCAGTCGCACGATGCGCCAAGTGCTTTCACGTCGGCTTCCATATGTTTTTTACTGTCGAGGGTAAACGCCATGATTTCGTTGTAGAGATCCGTGCGGTCCATCTTGAAACGCGAACGCCCTTCTTTTTCGAGTTTCTTTTCATAGACAACTTGTGTTTCAAAGCCTGCATGGTCGGCACCCGGTACCCAAAGCGCGCGTTTGCCCTGCATGCGTTGGTAACGCGTCATAATATCTTCAAGTGAAATGGTGAGTGCATGTCCTGCATGGAGACGCCCATTGGCATTGGGTGGTGGCATGATGATGGTAAACGGTTCTTGGTGGCGCGCAGGGAGATTGTCAGGATTAAAAAATCCACTCTCGGTCCACAACACATACATGCGCCCCTCGGTCGTTGTAGGGTCGTAGGGCTTCGTCAGTTTTTCTGGAATATCAGCCATAATAGGCTTATGGTATCATATTTTTCGCATGAGTCGAAGAAATTTGTCATTTTTGTAATACCAAAGCGAAAAATGCACCCCCTCCAAAGCTAAAAGTGCACCCCTTT
>JBBTWP010000004.1:0-90668 GCA_038062675.1 Patescibacteria group bacterium | reverse complement strand
CCCCCCCCCCCCCCCCCCCCGCCCCTGTACCATTTTCTACTCCACCACCCTATCTGGCAAGCTCAAAAGTTTCCCCGGCGAATGATGCCCGGAAATAATACGGACTTGTTTGAGATTTATACTAAAATGCTCCGCAACGAGCTCCAGTACACGAGTGTTGGCACGGTTCTGCTCCGCAGGTTCTTTGACCGCGATCAAAAAAGTATCTTCAGAGAGTTTTTTTAACGATTCTTTTTTCGCTTTGGCAGAAACCCTTACCCTGATATACATACGTCTACTATATCACTTTCACAAGGAGCATGTTCGTGCCCCCAGTGTTCCCAAAAGGAATACCCGCCGCTATCACCACCTTGTCTCCCTTTTTGGCAAACTTGTTGGCAAGCACAAACGTGCGAACCTCTTTCATAACATCGTCAATTGCCGTGAGTTTTTCAATACGCACAGGATGACATCCGAAAAGCAACACCATTTGCTCGATAACGTGTCGCTTGGGACTCATTACGATAATAGGTTGCTCTGGACGATAGCGTGAAATCATTCGGGCGGTAAGTCCCGATTCAGTGAGAGCGATGATTGCCTTTGCGCCCACAGTGCGCGCCGTACTTACTGCTCCAAACGTAACCGCATCCACCACATTTTTACTTTCTTCATTCTTTGCATCAAGGATACTACTGTACAACACCTCGTGATGCGGATAATTCTTTTCCGCCATTTCTGCAACTTTTGTCATCATTGCAACAGTCTCGACAGGATATTCTCCGAGCGCAGACTCTTCTGAGAGCATGACAGCGTCAGCTCCATCCAAAACAGAGTTTGCAACATCAGAAACTTCAGCGCGAGTGGGCACGGGCGACTTAATCATCGACTCCATCATCTGTGTCGCCACAATCACTGGCTTGCCAACAGCATTACACTTTTTAATAATCATCTTTTGGTAAATTGGCACATTCTCCGCAGGCACCTCTACTGCAAGGTCTCCGCGCGCAACCATAATACCGTCCGCCTCGGCAATAATTGCATCAATGTTATCAATAGCTTCCTGTGTCTCTATTTTAGCAATAATCTTTGCCGTTGATTTCGCTTTATTGAGAATCGCACGCAATTCTTTCACATCAGACGCATGGCGCACAAAAGAAAGCGCGACATAGTCAACATTGTGCTTCACGCCAAACGGAATATCTTTTTTATCCTTCTCGGTAAGAGAGCTGATTTTAAGTGATACACCCGGAAGATTTACACCGCGACGACTCTTTGTGTCTCCCCCCACGATTACCTTGCAAATAATCTCATCACCGGAAACCGAAACCACCTCAAGACGCTTCTTTCCATCGTCGAGCAAAATAGCGTCGCCCTTTTTTACTTCTCCGGGAAGTGCTTTGTAGTTAATGAAGGCTCGTGTTTCGTCGCCCATGCAAGCTTTGGTCGTCAGCGTAAACGAAGAACCTTTTTTGAGCGTCACGCGTCCTTCAGAAAAATCACCAATGCGAATTTTTGGACCCGAGAGATCTTGCAGAATAGCGATAGGCATACCCAGACCTTGCGCTGCAGTATGAATATTTGTAACCCATTCCGCATGACCTTCGTGCACCCCGTGAGAGAAATTGAGCCGACACACGTTCATCCCCGCCTTGGCGAGTTTGGTGAGCATTTCTACACTTCCTGATGCGGGTCCGATAGTTGCTACGATTTTTGTTTTTTTCATGATACGCGAAATGACGATTTGATATTGACGGATAATGGGTTCAATCATAGCAGAAATAAGGCTTAACGAAAAGCGGGCGCGGGCTTCGCCAGCGCCCGCTCCCCATCCATTTTGCAATTTCCCACAATTTTGGTATGATGCAATGCATATTCCGCGGTAGCAAAGTGGCAAGAAAAACCTAGCCAGTGCGCTCCAGCGCGATATAATCGGGTTGCAGTGGTGTGCTCTAAAATAAAGAAATATTCCGGTGTAGCGGAGTGGCAAAGAGACGTCAGCCAGTGCGCTACACAGCGCAACATAATCGGGTTGCAGTGCTGTGCTAAAATAAATAAATATTCCGGTGTAGCTCAGTGGTAGAGCAGTGCGCTGTTAACGCATTGGTCGTAGGTTCGAATCCTACCGCCGGAGCCAGGTAGGACGAGAGAGCTCGAAAGGGCTCTTTTGTCGTTTAAGGGCAAGGCTATTTCTAGGTTCGAGCGCATCTATAAGTGCTTTTTGCTCTCTCATCTCATTTTCTATGAGTAAATATGGATGGAGCTTATCAATAGTAAGTATTTTGTCCTTCAAGATTAGGTTCGAGCCAATGGTAGAAAATATCTCTCTTTTCTTGCGTAGGTCTGGTTTACTAAACTGATCTCTTGCGAAAGTGCAGAAGTTAAACACACGCTCGGCAATCTCAAGGTCACTGTCGAGCTTCTCTTTGGTTCCTCCCATTAGTTTTTCTATTGCTGTCCTCTGAGCGATAATTTCCATTTTCTGCTCTTTGAATTCCTCAGATGTGTAGAGCTCATGTTTTGAATTTAATGGTGAGGTAAATTCTCTACTCAAGTTTACGAGGCGCGTTTGGCAATCATCATACGAAGACTGCAAGGATACCCGGACCGCTTTTTCTTCACCTCCAGAGTTCTTTTGTTTGTCCTGCAAATAATCGAGTGCAAGCTCAAGATATTCTCGATCAATCGTAATATCTCCTAAAATTTTATCAAACTGTGATTCAAGGTCCCCAAGTTTAATATTTTTTTGAGAGCAGTTTTTATTCTTTTTCTTTGTACAATGATAATACACATAGTTCAAAATCTTCGGATTCTCCATATCTGAAATATCAATCGCGCATTTAGGGCATGCGGTACGGGTCACGTTAGAAAACTTATACTTGCACCCTGAGCAAATTATCTGATTCTTTTCCTCCGCCGTAATAGTAGAGTCACACTCACCACAACGCATAAGCCCTGTAAAAGCGAACTCACGCGTTTGCGGTTGTGGTTTGCCCTTTCTCCCAAGAAGAACCTGCGCTCTCCTATACTCTTTTTCTGTAATCATTGCCGGGTGATTCCCTTTAACCATTTTTACTTCGCCAGAGTCGGGGTCGGTCCATGGATAATAACCATAGTAAAAAGTATCTTTAAAGATATTGTACATATGGCTCATCGTTGGCGGATTGCCCCCTATTTTTCTATGTTTTAAGGTCGTTAGGCCCCATTCGGTTATAGCTATCTCGCGGATTTTTGAAACAGAATAAGTACCGGTCAAAAACAAATCCCACATTTTACGAACAAGCTCAAATCGCTCTGGATCTATCGCAATAGTTTTGTTTCCTTTTTCTGTGCCTACATTCAAGTAACCAATCGGGCCACCTGAGGGTCTCCACCCGCGCATAGCTTTGCTGTTTAGCCCCCGCTTCACATTCTTAGACAAGCGCATCACATAGTCGGTAGCACGCCCTCCTTCGATACTCATGAGCAATCCAGCATCTTCGGGATAGTAAGAACGCCCTGGGGTCTTTATGACCTTAATAACGCCTTTCTGAAGCATCCATTGCAAGCGTCCGTTGTCTATCGGGTTACGAGAAAGACGATCAATGTCCCAACACAAAAGAGCGTTAGCTTCTCCTTTTTCAATTCTGTTTAGCACGTCATTGAAGATGGGTCGCCCAGGATCCTTCGCGCTTTTTTCTTCAGTGAACGGGTCTCTGACTAGGCTCAACTGCTCACGCTCTGCAACCTGCTTGAGTGCATTTGTTTGGTCACCAATAGAAGCAACCTGACGCTGAGAATCCTCAGAACTCTTGCGACAATATGCGAAGTATTTTATTTCTTTATGGGATGAATTCATATCCTTTAGCAATCATGCATTAACTGCAGTCTTCATATTTGTATTGATCCAATTATAGTACTTCTTCTTGCGGTTTGATAGTCATTTTTGAATTTCTTAAGGCCTGCTCGTTTCGCAAACGTTCAAGTGATTTATGCATTAGTTTTTCAAGGTCAAGCTGGTACTGGATAATATGCTGGACTTCCTCGTTATATAGGCGAATTTTTTTGATGTTACGAATACGCTTTCTTTTTGTTCCCCAAGAATCCGGATCATCAAAGTCCTTTACTGTGTTTTGCTGGTCGAGAAGATTCTTCTCTATTTCCATGGCGCGCTGAAGCTTCCAAGCTGAAGAAATAAATTTTTCGCATAAAATGTTTTCTATTTCTGTTTGAGTAAGGATCTCTCCTAGTATTTTAGCCCTAAAAACCTCAAATTGCTTAGAGTTCTCACCCCTGATTAAGAGTTTTTTAGTTAAGGTGCTGCTCTTCGCGTGTGCCTTAGAAGTGATTATCTTTCCATTGACGCCCTTATCTTTTATTATTTGTTGATTATTTGTTTTTATTTTCATAGCCCAAGAAAGAAACATCAGGGATAGCATGGATAATTTTTAATACTTATATAATATTATTTATACTTTTTACTTTCATATAGGTTAAATATATCTCTGATATCTATGATTCATCGCCCCATTCTCCTACGCATTCACTATTTTCTCTTGGTAGGGATGAGGCGAAATTGCTCTTAAATCTAACATTCGACCAAGCAGTCACTTGTTTGCCTGTTAGCGGGTCCACGGGCTTCTCATCGCTTATGTAGGGGGCATATTTAGGCAACCTATGCCCTAGTGCCTGTATGTTTTTGTTTGCAAGATTTTGCGCGCGGGTGAATTGAATATATGCGTTATACATATTTACTTTACTAATCCATACACCATCACTTGGCTCAAGGCAGTCAAAAGCGAAGTTCGCAATTGAGGACCCAGAGCGAAGCATCTCAGCTTTTATCTCCTCCGGGCCTTTGTTATAGCTGAACTTTTCTTTTTTGAGTAGTCGCGTGAGCCCCACTAGCGCAAAATTTAGAAGCCCTGATAATTCCTCAGGTGTGGTCATTTTGTGGATGAGCTGTTTGTCTCTGTCTTTTTCGTCAACCGCGTAATTAAATTGAATTACTATCCATCTGTTAAAATATGCATCGTCATCAGCATCCTTTACGTCAGGAATTTTATTACAGGCAAAAGTGAGTTTTGCATAATTTTTAAACTGAAACTGATTGCCAAATTTCATCTCACCAGTTATTACACCGCCACCAGTAGCTATTTTGAATGCGCCGTTGTCGCTAATATCTTTAAAGGACAGATCGTCATAAAGATTTACATACTTTGTGTACATGTGAGCACAGGCGAACTTGTCAGAGCTTATTTTTTGCAGACTTACTCCAGACACATTCCTCTCGCCAAAGAACATAAACATCAAGTTCATTAATGTAGTTTTTCCAGTATCGCCTTCGCCAACAAAGATGATTGCTTTTTTGATAAAATACTCTGGGTACAATCCATAGCCCAGCCATTCCTGAATTAACAATTCTTGCTCATCGTCTAGCACATCAGAGAGAAATTTTTTAATCGTCGGACACTCTGCTTGAGGGTCAAAGTTAATTGGTATCTTTGTGAGAAATAAATAGTCAGGATGATGCTCTCTTAATTCTAGTGTTCGCACGTCCAGCACCCCATTATTAAGATTTAGTAGATGTTTGTCAGCAGTAAATTTGTCTCTATCAATTGGACTCAGGTCTTTAACAGTCTCGATAATTTCCTTATTGTTGTTCGTCGTGCTCAATTCCTCAAGTAATTCGCGAATATCTTTTCTGATGATCTCTTCGCCAGGGACATATACCCCATCCTGGTAGACGAATATCTCTCTCTTGCTGCCTTTAATTGTCTTTATGTGGTGTTTTTCTAGTAGATACTTAGAAAGTCTGTAGATGGCTTCCTTCTTGTCAGCTTGAAGTGAGATCTTAAACTCTCCTGGTATGTAGTAATCATTGGCAGTAAGTTCTTTGCGCTCACCTGCTTGCTTGGTGTCAATTTCAGGATACTCTAGGTCTGCTTCTATGGCGGTAGGCTGTTGCATGTTAGGTTATTCATTAATTAGCTACTTTCGGCGATAGGGTTGTAGTAATACCATTTGCGCTGAGTTCAGATACGGCTTTAAGATAGTCGCGCTTGTTCTCAAAAGCGGTAAAAACTAGCTCTGCTACTTCTCGGACGTACATTTGCGATAGAGCTATTTTAGCTTCTTCGTCGTCTAGTCCATGCCCACACACAGGACAACCATCACTAATTCCCCACACATGAGTTAATTCTGAACCGTTGTATATACTTTTATATTCTTCTGAAAATACTACTTTGTGCTTACAATTTGTCATGTTTGTTTATTATTGATTATTTTCTATTAATTTCCTTTGTTCCTAAATTTTCACTCGCGTCTCCAACAAACTCTTTTGAGATTCTTTTGTCGTTTATTTTTGGTGGCAGCATTATTTTATTAATATTGCTTTTCCCTATTACTGCCTCGACAAGGCAAACAAGGTTCTCGAAGTACTCGAAGACAACCTCATCTGATAAGTTCCTACCATTTTTGAGCTCATAGATTTTTTTAAACCTATCGAGATATTTTGATTTTGTGTCGACCATAATAAAAAGCATTTGTGGGGCTAGACTGCGCCAGCGGCTAGCCCCACAAATGCTTTTTAACAGGGCGCAGTAAAACCGTAGAGGCTTTAGACCAAGTTTACGTACCAACACAAAAAAACCCACCGTAGCTATTGGGCCCATTAATTCAATATTATGTTTTTACACCTAGATGCCCGCCCGACGTTTTTTCATCTTTGCTACTATTTTACTCAGCTCAAATTTATCAATCTGTTCGTTGTAGTTTTCCGTTACTAATACAGAAATCTCTTTGTACAATTTTCCTTTCAAATACAATTCGTAAATATATGAATCTCTCTCAAATTTATCTGCCGGTCTAGTTTTTATTATTTTACCCCTCTTGATAATTTTAATTATTGTTGAATGAGCACTCCGTATCTCTCTACTTGTGGTTTCAGGATATATTTTTAAAGTTGCTGACTTTTTATCACCTTCAAGCCTAATTTGAAGACCATGTGGGTCACCCATCTCCTCAAATTCATTTGAATGAATATACATACCGATAACGTACTCCCAGTCTTCTGAAAGATTGTACTTTTTTAGTAGCGGAACTAAGCTATTCCTTTCTCTTACAATGAGGCGCGATTGTTCGAGGTTAATACCCCATTTATCCCTGAGTAATTTTATATCTTTTTGAAAAGATGGATCATTTGTGAGTAAGTCAAATTTGTCCTTAAATTTTTTTGACGGCCGGGTAAGAATCGTTATTTGTTTTTTCGGCTCTTTAAATAGAGATTGTTTCTGGCGCATACATTGTAAATTCTACTCTTTTTTGGCATAATGGCAATACAACTGAATAAGCAGTCGACCTAACCCTTAGGAGTCAAATCTTAAGGTATGGTTGCAAACCCCGTAGAAGATACTGAACCCCACGTTCAGCAACTCTTCTACGGGTCATATCGGGAAACTGGTATGTGGTCGCAAGACCTAGCTGGCGTGGGGTTCTGTGTCTATCCCCTGCGCTAGCCATTTATTGGCTAGTTATTTTTTATGAAAATGATGAGCATAATTATTGGTTTTCTAATTACAACGGGTGGATACTTCTTACTAAAAGCTTCTGAAAAGGATAACTCTGTTCGATTTGAAATATTCATCATTCTTGGACTAATTTTACTTTTTTTAGGTCTTGGTTTTATGGCTTATGGTTTTCCAGGGACAAAGGAATCAAAAGAAATTTATGAATCAAGACAAATAGATAAAGACTATGGGACTGGTGGTTTTTATTAATTTTTAATACAAGCATATGAAACTTAAAACAAAAGAAGGTAAATATTTTGCGGTATCAATAATATTTTTTAGTATTGTTTCATTTCTGCCGACAACAGCATTAGCCACAATCGGAGCATGCGCTTACCATAATGGGGTTAACTGTTCTACTGGAAGAGACTGGGATGGGAGCGTAATTTGTAACGATGGTTGGTCTGATAGCTCCGTTTATTTTTCAGACGCTGACGAATGCCAAGGTTCAAGCAATAGTTGTCCTTGGAAAATAGATGATGAGGCCACCTACAACCAGCTCATAAAGGAGAACAACGACGCTATTGCGCGAATTAAAGCTCGAACACAGACAGACTGTGAGTATAGTTTTCAGATACTTGAGAGTTCAAACAATAATCTATACAGGTCTTGCACGAGTGCCATTCAAAGTTCAGTACGCCTTGGTGGTATGAATATGGTAAGTACTGATTGCGATGGAGAAAAAGCTAAAAGAACAACGGCTAACCAAGCCACAAAAAATGTTTGCCTCTTTGGGTCTGATGATATTATTTTTAAATACCAAAGACTAAATTCATGTATGGTTTTAGATAAAACTGACTATTGCACAGCAAAGTTTCCAAACACTCATACAGAAGATACTGGGTGTAAATGCAACGCCGGCTACAGCTTCTCTGCCGTGGGGTGTACTCCAACACCCAAGTGCCCAGCAAATTCTTTCATGGGAACCGACAATCAGTGTAGATGCGATACTGGTTTTGTTGTCAAAAGTGGCCAATGTGTTTTTCCTGTGGTTGTCCCTATCGTGATCGCTCCCAAACCGCAACCAGCGACGAGCGACGAAGAGCTTTTTCTTAGTAATTTTATTTTACCTCCAGCAAAGGTATCTCAGCCAAGAGTCGAACTAAAAGCCAAAGAAAAACCTCAAATCAAAAAGGAGACTTCCCCCAGAGTAGCCACAACACCCCCAATTGTATCTACTTCAACTACATCACTCCATGCGACTAGCTCAACTTCTACAACTTCCCCACAGAAACAAGAACCTAAGAAGTCTTGGTTCTCAACGACCATCCAGAGATTCTTTAAAATTTTAGGCCTATAAAACCATATGAAAAAAGTTAACTTACTAGGCTTCATTCAAATACCAATACTTATTGCAATTACTGCTGGCGGTGTTGTTTTAGGTGGAGTATATTTTTGGGGTAAAGGAGAATATAAAACCTATCAAGCAGAAAAAAACCAAGAAGAAAGTCGGGTGCAAATGTTAGCTAATGCACAACAAAAATCACTTGAAAATGCGCAGGCAGAAATTGAAAAATTAAAACTTGCGAGTGCAGAGGCCCAGAAAAAGCAGAGTTTACTGGAACAGAAAATTAAACAAGAAAGCAAAAAAGCAACCTCCGGCACAGATAACTCTTATAGTAAAATACCACTTGGTGCTGTAGTAAAAATTGATTGCTGGGAAAGTATCCAAGATTTTCTAAACCTCGATAAGCACCGTCTTGGCTCAGGAGTTTTTATGAGTAGTGGGTTTGTCCTCACAAATCGTCATGTTATTAACAATAACGATAAGACCAACTGCATTGTATTCATTAGAGACGAAAAAGACGCAAAAAAACAAACCCTCTTTTTTGCTACCGTATTTGGAATTGTAACTACTTCCGATGCTGCTTTTTTAGGGATTAAAAACTTGTGGAATAATGGTGATTTTGAAAAAATTCCCATTGCTTATGTATTTCCAGAAAAAACAGCTTCATGCAAAGAAAGTGACCTTAAACTCGGCGCTAAACTCGCGGTAGTTGGTTATCCAACCGTCGGAGGGGATACAATAACTATTACAGATGGCATTGTGAGCGGTTTTGATGGCGATTATATAAAGACCAGTGCAAAGATCGAACATGGTAATTCTGGAGGAGGAGCATTCCTGGTTCCAAGTGGTTGCTGGATTGGGATACCTACTGCTTCCGTTACTGGTGAAATTGAGTCCCTAGGGCGTATTCTTCGTTGGGATGCGTAAAAATATGATACCTTCCGACCCAACTTCACTGGGAGTCCATTCCGCAGGAAGAAGGCGGAAGAAATAAAGGCCAAGGCGAGAGACGAGGAGCCATTGCTTGTTCAGAACCCAAAAAAGCTTCCAAGTTAGTGGGAATTTAAAATCTAAATGAAATTGCCGATGCAATAGCTAGTGTTCCCGATAATGCTCCAAACAAGATAGACGAAAATCTATATATAACTTAGTAGTCGAAAGTAAATATTTTTAAATAGTAGTGATTTCTCAAAGGCAGAGTATAATGCGGACATGGATAGAGAAACTCCCTTAAATTCAAACAGTTCGAGTGAAAATAAATTTCAAATGGACAACCGCCAGAAGGTTGTTTTTGAGCGACTTTCTCGTTTGGTAGGACGTGGCACGGCAGATTTTTATGAAGATGTATGTAGACACATGGCGACAAAACCTCCATTCAAGGCTACAACTCATCTAGTGGGGCACCTACTAAGAGAGGTTGAAAGTGCATTGCGAGATGTATTGGAGGTGCCATCAAACACAAAAAATAAAAAAAGCAATGATGAAGAACATAGAAATGAAATATTAGCCATCTTAAAAGGGCTAAATGTAGGAGAGACTGAGCCTGTCGCAAGTGCGTGGTTAAGTCTAACTGGAAAGGATAACGATGCGGGGCTTCACAAAATAGCTCATCGAAATAATCTTGAAAAAGTTAGGCCTATTGATAAAGATTTTCTTGATTTTTGGGATAAAATACAGAAAATTCTAGAAATTGTTCTTGATAAATTTGAAGCTCAATACGTAGATATTGTTTTTAAAAAAATAGACGAACTCGTAAAAAAAGATGAACCGACAGAAAAAGATGCAAAAGTTATAAGCTTACATGTGCCAAATAATCTGATTACTCACCAGAGATTTTTTAATCAGGTATCAAATCCTAAGTGGCTACCTCTTCTAAAAGCTGAAGGTCTTTTCTTAGAACCACCAGAACCAGAAATAAACGATGAAGAAAAAACAACAAGACACCCTCTCTGGCCCGCTGGAATTTATCTGGAAAAAGTTGCTTCAACAGAACCAGAAATAACCAAAGAAATTCTGAAAGATATGAAAGAGGTCGATAACTCAAACGTAAAAGGCTGGCTTCTTAAAATTGCCCTAAGCCTACGAAAAGAAGACAGATTGGAGTTACTTCCCCGTATAAAAGAATGGGTGAAAACGGAACATCACTTTTTTCAGATGAGTTTAACTGAGCCAGCTAGAAATATTATTGAAAAATTTCTCGAAGATGGACAGGAAGATCCTGCCTTTGAAGTGGCAACAAATCTTTTGGAAATTCTTCCTGACCTAACACAACATCCTGAACCAGAAGAAGGTAGTTTGTATCGTCCCTCTCTTCGTCCACATGCACGACTTGATAGTTGGTACTATGACCAATTTTTAAAAAAAGATTTTCCTAAACTTATCGCAAAAGACAAGAAGCGTTCTTTTGACTTGGCTTGCGATTTACTCCTTTCCTATCTGACACATGAACATGTAAACCAAAAAGAAGAAGATCACAAGTTTGAAGATAATTCGCATATCCCAAGAGGAGCAATAGAAGACCACGAACAAAATCATAGACACAATGAAATTGAAGACGCTTTAATAGAAACAATCAGAGATATTGGTTTAGAAATAATCAAAGAAAATCCTTCTTCAATAAAAACTCTTTATGCTGAGCTTAAAGATAGAAAATGGACAATCTTCCACAGAATAGGTTTGTATCTTTTGGCTGAAATACCGAGCACAGCAACTGAACTTGTAGCTGAAGAACTTACAAATGAATCCTATTTCGATGTTAGTGATATAAAGCATGAATATTCGCGACTGATGCGTAATGGATTTAAGCTCTTGAATGGACAGCAAAGGACAATAATTCTCGATTGGATTGATAAAGCACATCACATTAGTGATTCTTTAAATAGAATTGAAACAGAAGTTGGCACAGAAAGAGCCACAAGGAGCAAAGAATTTTGGCAAAGGGACAAACTTTCATTCATAAAAGACGATGTGGCACCAGAATGGAGAACTCGATATGACGATTTTGTAAAAAAATATGGTGAATCAGAGCATCCAGATTTTTCTTCTTACTCTTCAAGCTGGACTGGACCTGAAAGTGATATGCCTGCACAAGAACTTGCCGAGATGGAAATTGATGTACTAATAGAATATCTAAAGACATGGGAACCAAAATCTACATACGGTTTTGGATCATCAAAGGAAGGACTGGGCCGAGAACTTGGTGGGGCAATAAAACTGCAACCAGAAAAATTTGATGGGGTTGCTGAAAAGTTTAAAGATACAGACCCAACATATGTACGCTCATACATTCAGGCGTTTGTCGAGCGTGTTCAAAATAAACAGGAAATCAAGTGGGAATCCATACTCGAGTTATCTACATGGGTACTTGAGCAACCTTTATTAATTCCTGGAAGAAAAGGTGAACTAATGGACAAAGACCCTGATTGGGGTTGGACCAGAAAAGCAATCGCGTCTTTAATTTCCAAAGGTTCTAATCAAAATGTTATTCCATTTGAGCTTAGAGATAAAGTGTGGTCAATTATTGAACCACTTACACACGACCCAGACCCTACACCAGAAGATGAAATGAAACGAGAGGAAAGCAATGACGATGCTTACGGTCTTGCAATAAATAGTTCACGCAGTGAAGCGGTAGGAACAGTGCTTGAGTATGCTTTGTGGGTTTATAGATGCATAGAAAAATTACCTAATGGAAAAAAGGAGGTTAAATCAGGTTTTGCAATAATGCCAGAAGTACAAACTGTACTAGACTTCCATCTCGTGCCTGAAAATGACCCCTCGATAGCTGTACGAGCTATGTATGGAAGATTCCTTCCTTGGATACTGCTTATGGATAAAGAATGGGTCACAAAGAATCTTAACAAAATTTTTCCCCCTGGAGGGTTTAGTAACCCTCTTTATAATGCAAGTTGGAGCACTTTACTACTCCACGCACCTGCGTACGACGAACCATTCCAGATTCTCAAAGAACGTTATCTTGAAGCTATCAAAAATCTTGGAAAAGTAGACAAAGAGAAAAGACGAGTCCCCGACAAAGATGAGCGTCTTGTGGAACATCTAATGATATTTTACGGAAGAGAAAAGATTGAACTATCGGACCCTCTACTAAAGGAATTCTGGAATACTGCAAACGATGAACTGCGTGAACATGCATTAGACTTTATTGGACGAAGTTTAAGAGATCAAGGTAAATCTGACTCAGTGTTTCTCGAAAGAGCAAAATTGCTTTGGGACAGCAGATTTGCAGTTGCCAAGACTTCAGGAAATAAAAATGAATACGAAAAAGAAATGTCAGCGTTTGGTTGGTGGTTCGCATCAGGTAAATTTGATGCCAAGTGGAGTAGTGACCAATATCTCGAAGCTTTAGAAATTGGAAGAAAAACACAATCCGATTACTTTGTAGTTGAACGATTGGGTGAGTTGGTAAAAACTTTGCCTATTGAAGCAGTGAAGATCCTGGACAAAATGATTTTGGAAGATAAGCCTGGTTGGGTTGTGATGGGCAATAAAGGAGAAATCAGCAATATTCTTTCAATTGCTTTACAATCACCAGAAGCAGAAGCAAAAACTCAAGCTAAAAATCTAATTAATCGTTTAGTTGCAAGAGGTCATACTGACTACAACGACTTACTCAAGTAAAATTAAAAAAATAAAAATGAGTTTTCGGGAATTAATTTTCCCCAAGAAACTAGGGGTATGGGGTACCCTCTAGGCTCAAAATGGCCCTGTGTTCATACAAACAACCCAACGCCGTATATTTCCATCACACCGGGGGTCACGTCGAGGGGTATGCACGCCTCCCCCGCCCCTACTACACAGAGAGGTTAGGCACACAGAAATCATCCGGTCGATACACTATCCAAGTTCTAATTGCCTCGACTGTTCGGAGCAAAACAACAATTGGCCCTTCAGGGGCCTTTTGTTTTGCTCCGGCGAGCGAGTGCAACTCGCGCGTAGGATTCGAACGCCGGAACGACGTCGAGCAACCTTGCGAGACGGTGAGGCGGTGCCCAGACCATATTTTTGTGACGACAAAAATATGAGTCGAGGGAGAAATTCCTACCGCCGGAGCAAAATAAGAAAACGTCCCCTTCATGGGGATTTTTTTATTTCTGTTTCTTTGTGGATAGCGGTCGACCCAGAGGGGCGATACTGAACCAGCAAGTTCATGCCTAGGGCCTACCCGCGGAGCAGTATAATTAAAGAGTACCTGACCCTCTTTCCCCTTTCAGTTCCTCATATACTTCTTTGCGTATTTTAGGTGAGCTTCTGATAACGATTTTATTTTATATTATAAATTCATATCCTACTTCTGCATCACTTATCCATTCAAGACATTCGTGAAAAATTTCATAATGTTTTTTGTTTAGTTCTCTTTCTTTGTTCATTGGCAACTTTTCTTTACCTTCAGCTATTTCGTATTCACCAAAAACATAATCATCTAAAATAATATATCTTTCTGAAATCAAATTTTCTTCTTGTAAAGTTAAAAGAACTTCGTCTTTACGATTCATTAGTTCATTACACCAATTAGTCCATAATTTTTTTTTCCCTTTTTTTATTTTAAATAAAGCGTATTTTTTCATAATACTTATTATAATAGTTAAGGGAGAACTAGCAAGTTCTCCCTTTGGTTATCAGAACGCGTATGCGTACTGATCATTCAGTCTTTGGGCTATGATGCAAACGCCTCTTTCATCTTCTGGGAAGAGAGCGCTCTGACAAACTTCCTTGTCCCATGTTCCGCTTCCCCAGCAGATATAGGCATCCGTACTAGCCTCTGGATAGAGTTTTCTGTCCGGACGTCGACCGAGAATCTTAGTGAGAATCTCGATGGTATAGTCGTAGACGACAGCGATGTTAGCCATCTGCTCCTTATCCTGCCGGTTAAGTGGGATGTGGCAGAGATGATGACCATAAATCCTGTGACAGAACCCAGCGTACTGATGGGAGTGTAGGACATGGGCGTGCCAGAACGGATCTACGAACTTGGACACCGCATGAGCGTTCTTTGGGTCGAGCAACGGCAGAATGTAGTACAGTTTGAGACCATAGACACCCATCTCCAGTTGCTCCAATGAGTATGCATGATCCTCCCGCGCCTTTCTGATGACAGTGGAGTAGTCCTCGTTGTCAATAAGGTTCACCTTCCGAATTAATTCAGGAGTGAGGTCAATCCTTATGTCACCAAGCAGAGTCTGCAACTGAAGATTGTCTGCATTCTCTTTGGGCCGGTCGTCTACCAAGCAGCCTGCTGTCGATACAGCTGAAGCCATTTGCGTTTTCATGTAATTCTCCTATGAATAAATGTCAGTAAGTTATCAAGATTCTCTCAATATTAAACCGCTAACATCCACTCATAATCTTATCCTGAGTGAATATATTTGTCAATGACTTGCACTGAGTCAGTGTATAGTTGACAGTAGATGAGCCCATTGCGGAAATGGTGACAGTCACTATTCTTTTAGGCCACCTTAAGGTAAATACATTGGGCGGCTTTTTTATACAAACTCCATAATTTTTAGTTCTGCTTCAACTCGCCTCCAGTTTAAGGTTCTAAATCTACCCACCAGGCGGAGCAAAACAACAATTGGCCATTAGGGGCCTTTTGTTTTGCTCCGGCGAGCGAGTGGAACTCGCGCGTAGGATTCGAACGCCGGAACGACATCGAGCAAGGCCACGATAAATCTAGGGCACTGCGATTTTCTAAAGTCTCCACCGAGACTAAGAAAATCGGGAGCTTGCGAGCCAGTGAGGCGGCGCCCAGACAAACTTTTGTGACGACAAAAGTTTAGTCGAGGGAGAAATTCCTACCGCCGGAGCCAACATTTGACAAATACAGTATATAATGTATACTTTTTTTGTTATCTTAATGTTCATTAATAAATGGAGGGTGCGATGGAATTTAGCAAAGTAAGTGAGGATATGAGAGTAAGAACGGTTGGAGCCCTCGGTGACTCCGACGGGATGCTCATTAAACAGG
This sequence comes from Patescibacteria group bacterium, assembly GCA_038062675.1. Lineage (GTDB taxonomy): Bacteria > Patescibacteriota > Minisyncoccia > Phycocordibacterales > UBA1550 > UBA1550. The sequence goes on along the minus strand of JBBTWP010000004.1, from coordinate 74,875 downwards.
AACACCTCGATGCTCGCCAGCCAAACAAGGACGGTCAAGTCTTGGGGCAAGTTCCCGGACACGGAGGCGATGTTTGGTGGGTAGCACATGATGATGGGACAACGGGGGCTTATGCACTTAATGAGCTCAACAGTATATTCATCAAGCACACAAAAGTAAGTCCTCTGTACCTTTGCCCAAAGGGCTGCGAAGACAATGTCTTTCATCGATACGGAACTTGTCAAAGTATCCAGTTTCTTTCCGAAACGGGCGAAGAATTTGATAGAGTCGCCCATGACTTTGCTCCAAAAGAAGGTGGTGTAATACGTTGTTGCAAATGCAATGCACCTGCGGTAATAAAGAAAAAAATTGTTACTGTGACTGAGGAAGTCACCGATGAATAAATAGAACGCGCAATCAATCCCGCCCTAGAAGCCACTGCTTCTGGGGTGGTTTCTTTTTATACAACCACAAACATCTTCACCCCCCCCTCAACCCCCTTCCCATTTTAAGCTCTAATCCTGTTTACTATTGGGAGCCAAAAAAGAAAAAACCCGCCATCATATTATTGATGTCGGGTCCGAAATTAATTTGTCGTACTTTAATGTGCTTACTTTTGCAACGTGGCACATCTTGGATCCAAATGTTCATCAAGAACCTTTCTTACCGTAGTCGCCTCGTCCATTGTTAGCACCTTAATCCATGTCGTTGCTGCAACAACAAGGGTGCAGGCACCCGCCAACATACCCAAGTCAGTCCCACCTGTTAAAATAACAAGAACTCCACACCCCGCCAGTCCACTTCCACCACCGTCAATAACAACTTCCTTATTTATCGCATTCGAGGACAATTTCTCCACCAGCAGTTTATTCTGTGCACAGTAAGTATCATCAACCTCAGCAGGTGGTGGTGAAGAGCTTCTACTGCTACTGCCACTACTACTGCTACTACTGCCACCACCCCCACCGCCACTACTACCACAAGAAGTAATACCCACAAGCAACGTCCCAATACATGCATATTTTAGAACATTACCTAGTCTTGCCAAATCCTTACGGTTTTGTCTGCTTTCCATTTGAAAGACCCTCTTTCATAAGTTACTTACGGATTGCACCGTCTGCAACTTGGTTTAAGTACTCCCTTCGAGTACCTATTAAAAATACACTTAATTTGCTTATTTGTCAATTTATCCGCAATACCCTAATACCTTCGGACCACGGTAATTTATTTGACACAAAAGATTTTCCGTGCTATCCTGTCCCCAGAAGTACCGTACGTTTTACAACTTGAATGGAGGTATTTGTGTTACTAGAAAATCAACTGCAAGCATTGATCAGAAGAGCTCGTGGGACACTAGAGTCCGGTCGAATAATCGGCGTGATGGGATGGAGACCAAACCAACACACCGCGTTCACCAAGAGTTTGTCGAGTAAAAAAATAAGGTTTTACGCGGTGGGAAAACCGCCGAAGGACACCGGGGGGATTGGTTTTATGTTGCTTGCAAAAAACATAAAACACCAGCATGCAGAAAGAATTCCGTCTGCAATCCTCTACAACATTGCGCTTGAAACAAAGGAGGTTGTAAAAATTCTTGAGCCTTGCAAGGACCTACTTGTCCCCCAAGGTCACACCCCAGACGCCAATGCCGAAGAAGAGAGCCCAGAGGAAGAACCAGCGGCAGTCGTTTCACAACCAAAAGACCTCGACTATGATGTGTATGAATTTTTAACCGACCCACAACCACGGAGAAACGTAACGATGAGTTCCCCAATTAGCAACGTAAATGGTGTACACAGCTTTACTCAGGCATTCTATATCGAAGCCGCCGCAAACCGGCAGAGGAAAGGGTACGTCGGCAGAAATATTCTCGCAAGACTCCGCAGGGAGTACGACATAAAAAAAACAGCAACACAGCTCATTGAATCTGGTCTACTTATTGGAGAGGTTTCAGAAAATGCAGATCGGGTTGGCTGGTACAAACCAGGCCCCAAAATGCTTGCAGGCAACTTTTCAGCCGAAGTGACGGCGAAGCCACCAGAAGATCCGTATCAGTACGCACAGTGGGTAGTAAAACAAGAACCACATTTACTCCAACAGCAAGCTGAGATTCAACAGAAGCTCAGCGACGTCGCCCTAGCAAAGAAAGCGATTGAGCAACTTGGAGCCCTCCGTCCAAAAACGTAACGAAATCTGCCTTCCGGGCAGTAACCCGTCTCTACACTTGAGACGGGTTTTTATTTTGTCATCCTACAAAAAACTACTCTTGAAATGTTGAGAATTTTGGTCGTGTCCAACTTGCAGCAAAGGCATTTTCATCTTTCACAAAAGCTTTTTTGAGTGTCTCGTTGCCGTCGATAAAATAAACAAAATCAAGTTCTCGGTGTTCTGTCCCCCGCTCTTCATAGAATTTTTTTACCATATCATTGGGAGAGACCATATTCCTTCCTGACGTAAGCGAAAGCTTGAAGCTGACTCCTTTTTTGTCCCGCCGAGTGAGGTACGCGTCGTACACAAGCTCAGAGCAAACAATCTCATCACGCGTCTCAAAATCAAAATTATAATCGTAGGGCTTGCCATAATTTTCCAATGACCGGAGCACTCCTTCCATGATATCTTTCTTTTCGAGTCGTGGTCTCAGCACACCAAGGTAGTCCGCCTTTGCAGATTTCTCCAACGACTGCAGGATAATTCCTGGTGCCTGACCCTCGATAACAGCGTACGCATGTCCCGACGCGTCCACTCCACGATACTGCTCATAAAAAAGCGGATGGCGAACCCTCACCAACTCGTCAAATGTTTGGTGTCCATACAAAGGAAACAACTCTTGAAAAAATGTATTAGCTTCCTCTTTTGTCCCCAGATAGAGCGCAGCGTGTGGCCAAAAACCCGGTATGCCAACATTGCTTGCGTGCCAGTTCCGACGCTCGACAAAAATATCACCGGGCTGAAGGTGTGGTTTCATTTCAGCAATCTGCTCCAATGCTATGTGCGTCTCTTTGCGTGAAGAGACCTTAATCTTTCCCATCGCATTGGCAACATTTTTTTGTACAGGGAACCAACTATTAAATAATCCATTTTCAATATCATTACTTGACTTAAGCGCAATGATTCCCGCCGTCGTAAACACGCTTCCCAGCAAATGACGGTGACTTCGTTTCCCCTCCCGCACGAGCGTAGCGTAATTTTCTCCAAAATTAGTGTCGTCAACCGTGATTTCCAAAAAGGTTACGTACGCGCGCCCTACATTTCGACGAAGAAGTGTCTCGTGTCCAACATGCCTATTTCGAATGTCATAATAGGAGTTTTTTGCACCAAAGGCAGGAGCGTATTCATTAAGCGCTTTAACAACTCTTGTGTTGTTTCCGATCGCCTTTATGATTTCTCCAAACAACTCAAATTTTTTCAGATACAATGTGTAGGAAATGGTGAATGATTTAGCATGTTCATGTGGCATCGAAAAATAAGAGATTTTCCCAAAATAGCGGTGCACGTCGGTCATATCTTCTGAGTCTTTTGCAACCTGAAGAAAGTGGTTCCATTTTGAGAGCAACTCCGACAGCTCGTCTGAGGTAAACTCTTTCTTCTCGAGCAATCCACTGCCCAACAACTCATTTCCTGTTGTTTCCAGATTGTCGAGGAGTACTGTTGAAACATCAATACTCTGATCAACATAAGCAACTATTTCTTCCTGCTTCATATTCAAAAACGGGTTTGCGTCGTTGGGGAGCAATCGAGGAAGAATGTAAAAAATAATGCTTATGAGCGCGACTATAAATATAATTTTTTCATATTTCAGCACAAACTTTTTCAACGTTAAAAATGTCGCTGAGTGTACGACTTTCTTTTTGTCGAGCATAACCGCCGAGGCAACATACCTCACAAAGAGGACAACAAACGGCAAGGAGAGTAAAAATTGGTATGGATACAACACCCTAAACCCTACGATTGCCATAGCGAGGAAAAAATACAAGAACGCGAGCGAGAAAAACTTCAAAACTTTCTTTTTGTTCCTTGAGTAGTAAGACTTGAGCGTCTGTATATCTTTTAGAATTTTTGGCAACATAACTAAAAATGAAATTTCTTATGTGTAACAGGCTGATTCTATAAATAATAACACACTCCCCTGTATTCCAAAACAAAAGACAGACCCCCCAGCCGTCCACAGCCTCGCCCCCACATTTGCAACAATTTGTGGTAAACTATAGATATGAAAAAAACAATTATTATTATCGTAGGTGTGATTATTATCGCTGTCGGTATTTATTTTTTAACCAAACCTTCTCCGAGCGTTGCTCCGGAAACAGAAAACAAAGGTGCACCAACAAGCACCCAAACAGAAACTAAGGACAAAACAAAAACAGTCCTCGGTACCTCTGTTGAAAAACGTGACATTACTGCATACCATTTTGGTACCGGAACCAAGGAATTATTGTTTGTGGGCGGTATTCATGGTGGCTATGAATGGAACACGGTTCTCGTAGCATATGAGCTCATGGACTACCTCACCGCAAACCCAACCATCATCCCTAAAGACGCAAAAGTAACCGTCATCCCTGTTTTGAATCCTGACGGTCTCAACAAAACAGTAGGGACAGCGGGACGTTTTACTCCAGCAGATGTATCTTCCTCAAAAGACACTGTGGTTCTAGGTCGTTTCAATGCAAACAATGTAGACCTCAATCGCAACTTTGATTGTGACTGGAAACCAAAAGGAGTCTGGATGGAAAAAACCGTTAGTGGTGGAACAAGCGCTTTCTCTGAACCAGAGAGCCAAGCGTTTAAAAACTATATCGAGGCAAACAATCCTGCTGCGGTTGTTGTGTGGTACAGCTCCGCGGGGGGTGTGTTTTCTTCAAGTTGCGACAAGAGCATCTCTTCTGAAACAAAACTCTTGACCAGCACTTATGCAACCGCCTCGGGATACAAAGCATACGACAGTTTCGACTTCTACGAGACAGCGGGAGATATGACAAACTGGCTTGCAAAGAAAGAAATTCCTGCGATTAGCGTACTTCTCACTACACACACAGACACTGAGTGGACAAAAAACAAAGCGGGTATTGATGCAGTTTTGAACATGCTCCGCCAATAATGCCGGCCTTCTTTAAAAAAAATGTCTTCGTTGCTCTCAGCGTAATTGCACTCTTTTCTTTTGGAATCTTTATCCTCATGCAGAAATACAAAGCGACACACGCGCCGATTCCAATAGTCGCAAAGCCCATTCAGGCCGAAAAAGAAATCGTCGGCACCTCAGTAGAGGGTCGTGCAATAGAAGCATACACTTACGGAACAGGTGAGACTCGTCTCCTCTTTGTGGGTGGTGTCCACGGTGGTTATGAATGGAACAGTGTTCTTCTGGCGTATCAATTCATAGACTACGTAAAAGCAAATCCTGACTTTATTCCAAAAAACCTCACGATTTCGATTATTCCTTCAGCCAACCCCGACGGACTTTTTCGAGTAGTAAGGAAAGAAGGTCGCTTTACAGCTGGAGATGTTTCCGACAGCACTAAACTTGTCGAGTCAGGACGATTCAATGCGCACAGTGTGGACCTCAATCGCAATTTTGACTGCAAATGGAAACCAAAAAGCATGTGGAAGAGTAAGGTTGTAAGCGCCGGGACAAAAGCATTTTCAGAGCCGGAGGCAGTTGCCATTCGCGACTTCGTCATCGCACACAATCCCGACAGTGCTATCTTTTGGCACAGCAAAGCAAATGCTGTTTATGCATCAGAGTGTCAGGCTGGCATTCTTCCAAAAACACTTGACCTCATGAATGCATACGCAAAAGCGTCAAAATACAACGCAATAAAATCATTCACTGCATACGAAACTTCCGGAGATGCCGAGGGGTGGCTCGCCTCAATCAACATACCAGCGATTACCGTAGAACTTAGCACTCACGAAACCGTCGAGTGGGAACGTAATCTGGCAGGCATCAAAGCGATCTTCAACTACTACAGCCGGCTTGAGGTCGCAAACTCAAATAGTGGGCTTAATAACTAACCAAAATTATGGAAATGTAGTGCTTGGAAATTGAGCAAGCATCCACAAAAAAACCGCCCGAAAGATTCGGGCGGTTTTTTCTTTCTCGGCAAATATTTTAAAATATGGTAAAATGTAAGTAGTTATTACTAGAGTAAACAATATACTACATATGAACAAATCAATAATATTCAGCATTCTTGTCGTCCTCCTTCTCGCTGGCGCTGGCTTTTGGTATTTCGTAATGAACGATAAAACTACGAGCGACACCGTAATCATAAAAGAGACCCCTACAACCAACGCACCCACTTCAGCAGACAATGCACCACCAGGAAGCATCCACAACCTTCCTGTCCCAGCCGCCGTTACAGCAGTAAAAAAGACGCTCGCTCGCAGACTTGGCGTGCCCGAAGGTGAAGTTATAGCCCTACAAGTGGATGAAAAGACTTGGCCCGATTCATGTCTCGGATTTCTTTCAAAAGAAGTCCTCTGTGCACAAGTGCTCACTCCGGGATACCTTATTACCGCGCAGGTTCGTGGAGAAACATTCACTTATCGCACCAATAAGGACGGAAGTACAATACAAGAAGAATACTAGACAAAAAACAAAGAAGAAACTCAGCGAGGCACCCCTTTTTATTGTGTTTCACTTTTGTTTAGGAACTTAGTATAATAAGAGCACTATGATAAAGAAGATTTCTAGCGCAACCCTTGCAGTCTTTGCGATGCTCTTCCCTACAATTGCCACAGCACATGAAATGTACGTACTTGAAAGCAGTATAGTTTCCGAACTTCTTACCCATCCACCAACAAACCCACTCGATATCATTAGCGCAAATATCGGACAATTCATCTTTTGGGCAACTGCAGTATTCCTACTTCTTATCTTATTGCTTTTCTTTTCACTTTCGCATCGAATGCAGGACAAATTCAATCCGTTCCTGTTCAAGCTTAAACCGTATGCGTTTGTTATTGCGCGCGGAGCCGTTGGAGTTTGTTTAATATTTTCAGGTCTCTATCAGACCCTTTTTGGGCCCGAGATGAGTCTTGTCACAATCTTTGGAACCTACACTACGCTCACCTCTTGGCTCCTCATCATTATCGGTATCACCATCACACTTGGTATTTTTGTACGCACAGCTGCCGTTATCGGTCTCGGTATTTTTGCGGTGGCGGTTGGGAAGTACGGGATTTATCTTTTAACTTACGTCGATTATTTAGGCATATTACTCGCGCTCTTGCTTGTGGGGGCAGGAAAACCTGCGTTTCAAAACATCGTCCTGCACGACAAAAACAGCGATTCAAAATTACAAAAATTCCGTCGATCACTTTCACTCATTTTTTCCGACTACGCCCTTCTCATTATCCGTCTTGGTCTTGGCTTTAGCATCATGTACGCGGCGTTTTACGGGAAATTCCTTCATAGCAACGTAGCTCTTCAGGTTGTACTTGACTATAGGCTCACTGACTATTTCCCTTTCAGTCCAGAATTTATAGTCTTGGGTGCTGGTATTCTTGAGATGCTTTTTGGGTTATTCTTTGTACTTGGTATACATCTTCGTTTTTCAGCAATCTTTTTTGCTATCTTTCTTTTCCTCTCGTACCTTTATTTCCCTGAGGCTGCGTGGCCACATCTCATCTTGGTGGGCGGTGCCCTTGCCACTTTCGCGCATGGTTATGACAATATGACACTCGAGGGCAGGCTATTCAAAAGGGGCAAACATGAACCAATCTTTTAACTTAAAAACAATTATGAATCTCAAACAATCACTCGAATCAACATTCAAAGGAGAACTCCTAGATACACAAGCGGACCTAGTTGCACGCGCAAATGACGCAAGTATTTTTGAGCTCATGCCGCGCCTTGTTGCTCGCCCGCAAAATACTGACGATATTAAAGCGATTGTGCGATTTGTAAGTGAGCACAAGAAAGATGACCCAAGTATTTCACTGACAGCACGCGCAGCAGGCACAGGCATGGCAGGTGGTGCCCTTACGGAGTCTATTGTGCTCGAAATGGGCAACCTCAACGCCATCAAAGAAGTAACAGCTGAGCATGCAATTGTTGAACCGGGAGTTTTTTTCCGCGACCTCGAACAAGCAACTCTTGCAAAGAATCGCATTATGCCCGCATACCCAGCATCAAAAAGTATTTGTTCGGTGGGTGGAATGGTCGGAACCAACGCAGGCGGGGAAAAAACTCTTAACTACGGGAGTACCGAGCGCTATGTGCAAAATTTAAAAGTTGTTCTTGCTGATGGCAACGAATATTCTTTTGGTCCCCTCTCAAAAACCGAACTCGACCAAAAAATGACCATGCAAACCTTTGAAGGTGAAGTGTATCGCAGAGTTTACAATCTCATTGAGGCAAACTATGACGTGATTGCGCAGGCGAAACCTCGTGTCTCAAAAAATTCTACTGGATACGCCCTTTGGAATGTCTGGGATCGCACCACCTTTGACCTCACAAAACTTTTTACCGGATCTGAGGGTACCTTGGGGATCACTACGGAAATCACCTTCGGGCTTGTGGAGCCACGACCGGCGTCAAAACTCCTTGTCGTTTTTATTAAGGACTTAGCAATCCTCCCCAACCTCGTCAAAAAAATCCTCATTCACAAACCCGAGACATTTGAATCCTACGACGACAACACCTTCAAATTCGCTGTTCGGTTTTTTCCCGATATTGCAAAATCTCTCAAAGCACGCGGACTTGCCACCCTCGCCTTCCGCTTCCTTCCTGAAGTTATGATGATTCTTCGCGGTGGGGTTCCAAAATTGGTACTCCTCGCAGAATTTGTCGGCACCACCGAGGTTGAGGCTACCGAGCAAGCAATCCGCGCACAAAAGGATATTGAGGAATTTGCCGTAAAATCAAAAATCACCACCTCGAAAGAAGATGCTGAAAAATTCTGGACCATTCGCCACGAAAGTTTCAACCTCCTCCGCCACCACGGTGGAAAAAAACGCACTGCGCCGTTTATCGATGACATCATCGTATCACCTGAGTATCTGCCAGAATTTTTACCGCGCCTCACTAAACTCATGAACGAATACAATCTCACTTACACAATCGCAGGGCACATTGGTGACGGCAACATGCACATCATTCCTCTCATGGATCTCCGCAATGCACGCGAGCGCGACATCATCCTTGAGCTTGGCGAAAAAGTTTTTGACCTCACGTTTGAATTCAAAGGTTCTATGTCAGCAGAACACAACGACGGCCTCATTCGAACCCCGTTCCTCCGTCAAATGTATGGCGACACCATCTATCGGCTTTTCGAGGAAACTAAGAATATTTTTGATGCACAAAACATTTTCAACCCCGGCAAAAAAGTATTTGGCAATGACATGACGTACATCAAAGAACACATAGACCGTGTTTATTAAAAATAAATCTTATCAAAATTATTGCCAGAATTATGAGACTCGTTGATTCGTAATTCAAACTATTTAAGTAATTGTTGTTGTATTTTGAGTTGCGCCGAACTTTGTTCTTCGAGCAATCGCTTGGCTTCATTCGCTTCATGGATTGCGCCTATTCCTCTCTCCTGCGTCGTCGCATCTCCTGCCGTAGTGTTCTTACTTGAAAGAAGCGACGAGTAGCCAACGCTCATCATTACAGCCACAAGAGCGAGTGTGACCAAGAGCCCGATATAACCAAACCCGCGCATACTATTTTTCATAATAGCTTCATATTACCAACTCCCCATACATTTCACAACAAACAAACGCATAAGACAGCTTGGATTTGAGACCTGTTGACAACCCCACTTGTTTTTCAAAACAAAAGGAGTATGCTTGAAGGCAGGCTGTACATTTCAAAGAAACAAGAGGGAGATTTTATGTCCAAACCGTTCATACGACGTTTGTGCAAAGCAATCTTGTGCCCTTATTGCAGAAAAGGAATAACGTGGTCAAACAAAAATACTTTTGATGGGGTAGTTGACGCTATTGTTGGGGTAGCTTTTATAATCGAGAAGCCTCAGCTTCCCGGAGAAAGCAATCTTTCCATTGCGCACATTATAGAAGATCTGCACCTTAGCAATCGAAGTCTTCCGCTTGTAGTCCAGAAGGAACTGCAAAATTTGATTCGTAACATTCATTGTGATTTCGTGCTTCCGGGATGCGATTCTCTTTCAGTGTACGGATTCTTTGCAAGACTTCGCAAGGAACACCCTAAATGGAAAACTATCGTATGTATTGCACACGCTGACTATTTGTGGTTGTGCGCACTCATTGCAAAAGAATTTGGTTTTGCGCTTCTAGTACCCGTTAGTGTACGTTCTATTCCCTACAATCGACACTCTTCTCAAGCATGGACGCAGTCAAAATGGGCATTCCCTCGCGGAGCATTTTGGTTTACACGATTTGCGGGAGTCAAGATGGCACTCAAAGGAATGATTTAGAAAGTAGCGAAGTAACAAGCGCGTGAAGAGGAGATTCTATCCCCTTCACGCGCTTTTTGTATTATCCCCAGCAGCGTATTTTTTGAACACTAGGAAATTTGCCGAGAATAAGGTATAAAGGAAATAGAGGTAGTAGTGGCAGTCCTTTTTATTATATTAGCATAGGAGGTTTCTCCATGAGCACCCAGAGCAGCGTTGATGAGTTTATTGCAAATGCCATCCCGGGAGACTCTCTCGCAATCCAAGGCAGAATGATTATCGAAAGTCGAAAAGGAGATGATCTTTTCTTAACAAGGACTGACCCTCAGTTAGGCAACACTCCAGTCTCTGGCAATCCACATCGCTGGGATTCTAAAAGACAAAGTTTGGTCAACTGTGATGGGGATATCCCTGAATGGTGTTTGGATCAAATTACGTTCATTGGCCAACGCGATATGAAATCTCTTCAAGAAAAAAACGAGGAGGGCTGGGGAAGAAGGACGCCTCTCACTCTTAGTAAGGAAGATTTTGTTGAGATTTTTGAAGGGGAACGAGGTCTTGTGAGGGTTATTGATTCGGCGATGAAAAGTGCCGCATTTAAACATCCCGCGGAACGAATGTCGTTTGCTCTTGAACGAGCTGGTATCCCTCACGACGAGCGAGACCTTGCCTTCATATTGCGCATTGCCGAAAAAATTGCCCCTTCTTGGGCTCAGTGGCTTCATTATGAAGGACTTCGAGAAATTCCCACAACCGAAGAAGCGATTACCGCGGATCCTCAAACCAGAGTTTTTTCATCCCATTAACACCCCTCGCCCGTCATTTTTTCTGACGGGCTTTTTGTTTCCTTGACTTTACTTTTATGATTATGCATACTGAGAAAAGACAATTTTGTACAACCGTGAGCAACTAGCAAGGAGGGAGTGCAGATGAGTGAAGTTCGCAAACAAAAAAGCAAGATGGCTGAGTGTCCCCATTGTGGACACGTTCAAGATGCAGATTTTAAAACGTGCGAAAATTGTGCAGAGCCGAGGCTTCCGACAGTGAACATTTATACCATTGGCACACAAATGCACCTTGTGCGTTTGAAAAAATTTTCACGGCATACGCGAAAAGGCATCAACGTGCGTCATGATGGCCGAAATTGCGTTTGTCCGCGTACCGATTTGCTTCATGCATACGATTTAACGGGATAGCTTAAAGCCCAAGCAAATCTTTTTTTGTACCATTGTCCCGCACGCTTCGCGTGCGGGACAATTTTTTTAAAACCTCGAATAAAGGGTGTTAGCGATTCTTCCCTTTCATGCCACACGGTGCACAACGACAGCCATAGGGCTTAATATATTCATCAATATATTCATCCCCATAATCATACGTGAGCTCTTCCCCTTCCTTGATACTGCGAAGCGTATGCACAAACACGCGTCCGCCAATAATATCAATCTCGCAATTCGGCTTACAAGAATGGTTGATGTACCGTGCAATGTTCTTTCGGGAGCTTCCATCAATCATGCGATATCGACTTGTTTCAAAGAGGTATTTATTCGCAATATCATTTACTGCCTTTCCTCGGACAACTGTACCAATATATTCAATAGGATATGCGCCACGTTTTATTTTGGCACCCGCAAAAAGCCCCAAGCCCGCACTTGAACGTTTAACTACCAAAGAAGCATTGTATAAAATAGGAATGGGCATAGACTGAAGTTTCGTCGACTGGAGCATTATAGTAAATCTCGAACATGAAGTAAAATATGGATATGAAATCATCCCCGACAACAAAAGACATTATGTATGACATTGCCATCATTGGTGGCGGCCCCGCAGGAATGATGGCGGCTATCCGTGCGGCCGAGCTCGGTCGGCACGTCGTACTTATCGAGAAAAACGACAAGCTTGGCAAAAAACTCCTCATCACTGGCGGGGGCCGTTGCAATGTAACCAATGCTACATTCAACCATCGCGTACTTGCAAAAAAATACGGGGAAAAAGGGAAGTTTCTTCTCTCCCCTCTTGCGCAATTCGATACACAAAATACAGTCGATTTTTTTGAGTCTCGCGGTATGCCAACCATGCTTGAGGCAGAAGGGCGCATGTTCCCCAAAAGCGGATCAGCACAAAGCGTTTGGGATGTACTCGTACATGACCTAAAGAAACATAATATTCAAACTTTTTTGAATGCACCCGTCACAAAATTAATTCTCAAGAACGAGGCTATCACCGGAGCAGAAACGCCAAGAGGGATTATCCAGGCACGATCTTTTATTATAACCACTGGAGGAACCTCGCGCCCTGAAACCGGCTCGACCGGAGACGGATTTTCATGGCTCAAAAAACTAGGGCACACTATCGTCACCCCCGACCCCGCTCTTGTTCCCGTAAAAATATCTGAATCTTGGGTGCACACTCTCAAAGGTGTCGCTTTACCCAATGTAAAAATTACCATTCTTGAAAACGGCATCCGTACCGAAACACAAACAGGAAAAATGCTTTTTACGCATTTTGGCATCTCGGGACCACTTGTTCTCAACATGAGCCGCTTGATTGGCGAAGCAATGAAAGAAAGCTCTGTCACGCTCGAATTTGACCTCTTCCCCGCACTCGACCGTGCAAATCTCGACTCAAAACTCCTTGAGCACTTTGCTATCGTACAAAATAAAAAATGGAAGAACGCGCTTTCCGGTTTTGTTCCCGCACGATTCGCGCCGATTCTGGCAGAAATGTCGAAAATCAATCCAGAGCTTTTCGTAAACGAAATTCCCCGCACGGCCCGACTTGCATTCGTAGAGATTCTAAAATCTCTCACCATTACTCCCACCGGACTTCTTGGTCCCGAAAAAGCTATTGTTTCAAGCGGAGGCGTAGCGCTTACAGAAATTGATTTTAAAACCATGCGTTCACATATCGTTGAAAATCTTTACCTTGCAGGGGATGTCCTCGATTTTGACCGCCCGTCAGGAGGTTTTAGTCTCCAGATTTGTTGGACCACTGGATTTGTTGCAGGTAATGCCGCCGCAAAAAATGAGCAAAAGTGATGTATAATTGAATCATATGAAACACTTCACTGAACACGGAGCAGTATCACCAAACTCCCCTAGCCCCTCTTATACATGCCCCATGCATTCTGGAGTGTTGCGCACGAGCCCCGGCATGTGCCCTGAATGCGGAATGCAACTTGTACCAACAACAAGAACACAAGAACCTATCCACCGTGAACACGGTAAGCATGCCGGACACAATACTACAACGTTTTTAAGAAAATTTTGGATAAGTTTAATTCTCACGATTCCGGTCGTCTTGTATGCTGATGTTATTAAAATGATTTTTCAGTGGTCGCCTCCAAGCTTCTCTGGTTCCGAATACCTACCACTAATATTAGGGACGATTGTATTTTTCTACGGTGGTTTTGTATTCCTCGCTGGAGCGCAAAAAGAACTACAAGCGCGTCTTCCGGGCATGATGACGCTAATTGCAATGGCAACAATAGCGGCGTACCTCTGGAGCGTGTATGCCGTGTTCGCAGACGAAGAAACACTTTTTTGGGAATTGACAACACTCATCACCATCATGTTGCTCGGGCACTGGATTGAAATGCGTGCGGTCACGGGAGCACAGGGAGCACTCAAAGAACTTTCAAAATTGCTCCCTGATACTGCCGAAGTTATTCGAGAAGGCAAAACGGAAACTATAGCACTTACACTACTCCAAGAAAACGACACCGTCTTTGTACGACCGGGAACAAGAATACCTGCAGATGGCATAATCATTGACGGGGAATCTGACATCAACGAATCAATGGTTACAGGGGAATCAAAACCTATTTCAAAAATAGTGGGGAGCATGGTCATTGCGGGGACAATCAACGGTGATGGTGCGCTCAAGGTCAACGTCTCTCATATTGGAGAAAAAACTTTTCTTGCCGGCATTATGCGACTCGTCGAAGAAGCACAGTCGTCCAAATCAAGACTTCAAATACTCTCAGACAGAGCTGCACTTTACTTGACTATCGTTGCCGTGACGGGAGGAATCGCAACCCTCACCTTGTGGCTTTTTGTAGGGGCAGAGGCTAGCTTTGCTGTCGCTCGACTTGTGGCGGTGCTCGTCATCGCATGTCCTCACGCGTTAGGTCTTGCTGTGCCTCTTGTTGCTTCTATTTCCACAACCAAAGCGGCCCAAAACGGTTTCCTTATAAAAAAACGAATTGCACTCGAAGTGGCGCGAAGCATCGATGTGGTGCTCTTTGATAAAACGGGAACATTAACCACCGGAGCATTTGGTGTGGTAAATGTATGGAGCACAAAAAACAACACAGAGGAAGAAGTTTTGCGACTTGCAGCATCCCTCGACGCACTCTCGGAGCATCCGATTGCAAAGGCAATCGTCGCCAAAGCAAAAGAGCAAGGACTTACACTAACGGAACCAAGAAAATTTGAAGCAATGAAGGGTAAGGGGGTAAAAGCTTTTATTAAGGAAGAAGAAATTCAGGTTGGCGGAGCAACACTTCTTGAAGACATGGGTATCAGCATTCCCAATGAGCTCATCCAACAGATAACCGATGCAGGAAAAAAGGGGCAGACAGTTATTTTTACAATAAAAGCTCGCGAACTACTCGGCGCAATTGCTCTTGCCGACATCATCCGAAAAGAGTCGCAGGAAGCAATCTTGGCACTAAAAAAAATCGGTATCCGCTCCGCAATGATCACGGGCGACTCTGAGGATGTCGCGCAGTGGGTAAGCACTGAACTTGGCATCGATGAATACTTTGCACGCGTACTCCCTGAACAGAAATCAGCAAAAGTAAAAGAACTGCAAAGTCGTGGACAAAAAGTCGCAATGGTTGGAGATGGAGTCAACGACGCACCAGCTCTATCGCAAGCTGATCTTGGTATCGCTATTGGCGCCGGTACAAATATTGCCATTGAATCAGCTGGCATAATTCTCGTTCGAAACGACCCTCGAGATATTGTAAAAATAATCAAACTGTCTCAAATGACCTACACAAAAATGATTCAAAATCTTTTTTGGGCGACAGGGTACAATATTGTCGCATTACCGCTCGCTGCAGGGGCACTCTACGCATGGGGCATTATTTTAGAACCGGCAGTTGGAGCGGTGCTCATGTCGGCAAGTACAGTTATTGTCGCCGCCAATGCCCTGCTTCTCCGCAGAAAAAAGCTATAGCCAGTTTGAACCCCAGAAATCGTATCCCATGGTATAATGCGCCAATAACATCAGAAAATATGAAATACAAAAAAAATATCATCATTGCAGGGTTCCTTCTTGCTTTTATTTTTGCAATCGTAGCAACAAAACAAAGCGGGTCTCCTTCAGGACAATTTTCTGGAAGTACGCGTGGACTTGCCGCTCTACAACCCTCTTCCGTTGTCGAGCTAAAAGACGGTGACACATTTGAGCTCACCGCAAGCCGGGTTAAAAAAAATATCAATGGCAATGATGTAAAAATGCTCGCATATAACGGCTCTATCCCCGGACCAACCCTCAAGGTTCCCCAAGGCGCAACCATCACCGTAAATTTCAAAAATGAAACCGATGTGGAGACCACCGTCCACTCACACGGACTTCGCCTCGAAAATGCATTTGATGGAGTTCCACACGTAACACAAGACCCAATCCTTGTCGGGGATTCATTTACCTACAAACTTACGTTCCCCGATGCCGGCACCTACTGGTATCACCCTCATGTCCGCGAGGATTACGCACAAGAACTCGGACTCTACGGCAACTTTTTAGTAACACCAAAAAACCCCACGTACTGGAATACTGTCGACCGCGAAGTTCCTTTGTTTGTTGATGACATTCTAGTCGAAGACGGAAAAATCACACCTTTTTACACAAAAAATGCCGACTACGCACTCATGGGACGTTTCGGTAACACCATGCTTGTCAACGGAGAAACAAATTATACACAGAGCGTTGAGCAGGGCGACGTGGTACGTTTTTCATTTACCAACTCTGCAAATGTACGTCCGTTTCGTCTGGCGTTTGAGGGCACGAAAATGAAGCTTGTTGGAGGTGATAATGGTGCATACGAAAAAGAAGAGTGGGTTGATACCGTCACCCTTGGTCCTTCTGAGCGTGCTATTGTTGAAGTATTGTTCAACAAAAAAGGCGACATCCTTCTTCAAAACAAAACGCCTGACCAGACAACAACGCTCGGGAAAATAATGGTTACGGAATCAAAACGCCTGCGCAAACCCGTCTTCAATTTTAATACCCTGCATTCAAATCTCGAGACTATTAAAAGCATCGACCCATTCCGTGCATTCTTCACAAAAGCTCTCGACAAACAAATTTCACTTTCGGTCAGCATGATGGGTGGTGCAGCGGGAAACATGAGTGGTGGACATATGATGCCTGACGGCTCAATGATGGGTGGAAACATGATGATGTCCGCACCAAAAGGCGGCATTGAATGGGAAGATGACGGGGAAATGATGAGCGATCAAAATAGTGATCAAATCTCATGGGCTATTCTTGATCAAGGAACGGGCAAGGCCAACATGGACATCGACTGGAAATTCAAGGTTGGCGACAAAGTAAAAATTCGCATCTTCAATGACCCAAAATCCATGCACCCAATGCAACACCCTATTCACTTCCACGGACAACGGTTTTTGGTACTCGACAAAAATGGAACGGCACAAAAAAATCTTGTTTGGAAAGACACCGTGCTTGTACCTGCTGGTGAATACGCCGACATTCTCCTCGATATTTCCAACCCCGGCGAATGGATGGCTCACTGCCACATTGCCGAGCACCTCGAAGCGGGCATGATGTTTGGATTTACAGTAGAGAAGTGATATTACCTGAATCCAGTGAATTTGTTATACTAATAAGGAATCTTTCAGTATAACAAATTACATCATGATATTAAAAATTATCGTCGGAGCACTATTAGCGCTTCCATTCGCCGTATCCGCAGCAAACCCATCTGTTGAATCATTTATCCAATCCACAACCGGAATGACTTCAGGAGGAATCGCGTCATTCTCGTGGCGCATGGCAGACGCGGGAGGATATTCATTCTTAATTCCTTGTGTACAGGGAATTAAGCTAAAACGGACTGACGGCACCGCCTTTGAATGCAACACGAAGATTTCTTCGACAGCAACTGCTCTCGGTGGGATTGATTTGCTCATCTACAATATTTCCGGCATTACAAAAACCGTTACCATGCGTGCTATCCCCAAAGATGCAACAGGGACCGACTACGACCTTGGGCGTCAAGACCTCTCTATTTCAGTAGCAACAGCACCAGAACCAATCGCCACATTCACTGGAGCAACCAGCACTGCCTCCTTTGTTGCTTACCCCATCGCTTGGAGCTCAAGCCTCATTGATGGCACAAATCTTTCTTTTCCATGTTCTAGCAACATTCAGGCAAGCTCAACCTCATACGCACAAGTATATCTCCCTTGTGGGAAACCCATCTTTACCACCGACCTTGCAGGCTCGGGCGCACTCACGCTCTATTTCTCAAACAGCTCACCATCAGCCGAAACAGTAACCCTGACCCTCTATCCCGCAATGTCTGCAGGGGCATACGATGGCATTCACACAAAAACACTCGAAGTTCTTGTGAGGAGCAATGTGGTACCCGAACCAACCCTCACCTCATTCTTGACCTCTGCAACGACGAATACAGCAGGATCAGACATGCCCATCGTATTCACTTGGGCAACAGAAAATGCACTGAACGCAAACATGCAGCTACCATGCAATGATGCCATTACAACAACAACCCTCATCAACAACGCAACGACAACTCTAAGATGTGGCTCTACCGCCCTCAACACCCCCCTTGGCGAAAACGGAACCATAACACTTTATTTTGCAAACAAAAGCAATACAGACCAGCAACAAAGCATCACTCTTCTTCCAGGAAGGATTGCCGGGGGGTTTGACGGCACGCGCGCAAAGACCATCAACTTGTCCATCGCATCAAAAGACACTCCTGTTTCTTCACTTCAGACACCGGCTTCTCTGTCGACGACAACAACTACTACTCCAACAACCACTACTACCACAACAAGCGTAGCCATTCCTCTCGGTTGTGCTGGAGCAAATCGTTACAACTCTACCACCGGGCAACCTTGTCCAATTGCTAATAGCACAACAAAAACAAAAATTTATGGCAAAAAATTTCTCGTAAATCTTCGACGAGGAATGAAACACACAGATGTTCGCTCTCTTCAAGAGTTCCTAAAAAACGACTCAACCATTTATCCCGAAGGAATCATTAGTGGAGTATTTGGGCCCGCAACCGAGCGTGCAGTCGGACGGTTTCAGGCAAAAAACAATATTGTTCGTTCTGGACAACCCGGCTACGGCGCCATTGGTCCCAAGACTCGCTCTTTCCTTAATTCTCTCACTCAATAATTTTCTACTACCACACTCCCACACATGAACTACACACCGAGTGAATCAAAAAAACTCCTCTCTCTTGAAGTCGGGCTTCTTTGTCTGTTTACTGCAGCACTTCTTGCATATTTACTTGGAGCTATCCCTGAACAGCTCCGCATATTCATTCTTGGTGGCATCTCCCTTGTTGGGCTTTATCCTGTACTTAAGAGCACCGCTCGAAGTCTTCGTAATAAGAAAATCAATGTCGACCTCCTTGCTTCCATCGCTCTTGTATTCTCACTTCTCGCACAAGAATGGGAGTCGGTGCTTTTCATCAACGCCATGCTTTCATTGGCACGCATTTTTGGAATCATTACAGAGCGTCGCGTACAAAATTCTCTCGAAAGTCTCAGAAAACTCAAGCCTTCCGTAGCGCATGTTCTCCGCAACAACCAAACCATTACCGTTCCGATTGCAGATCTTTCTCTTGGGGATTTAGTACTCGTAAACCTCGGGGAACAAATACCGGTGGACGGGAGAGTAACAGAAGGGAACGCTACAGTAGACCAATCGTCACTCACCGGAGAATCTGTTCCTGTCCTCCTCGCCAAAAATGATATGGTTCTTGCCTCCACTCTTGTCGTGTCGGGAAATATTATTATTTCTACAGAAAAAATTGGCACACAGACAATATTTGAACGCATGATAAGTTTGGTTGAAAGTTCTCAAGGAGCAAAGACAAGGATGAAGACTCTCGCTGAGCGTTTTGCAAGCTGGTACATTGGCATTATGCTCGTCGTGTCGCTGGTTCTCTACCTTGTTACCGGAGATGTTAAGCTTGTTCTTGCAGTTGTTCTCGTTGTGTGTGCGGATGACATTGCGATCGCGATTCCCCTTGCTTATATTGTTGCTATGGGAACCGCCGCAAAGCGTGGCATTCTCATTAAAGGAGCTGACTTCCTTGAGCGTGCCTCAAAAATTTCTACACTTATTGTCGATAAAACAGGAACACTAACAATGGGACAGCTCAGCGTGCAGGATGCTCGATCCTTTGGAAATATCCCCCTTTCTCAAGTGCTTGAGTTGTCTGGCGTTATCTGTAGCAGATCGACCCATCCCGCATCAAAAGCAATCGCGCGACACGCAACAGAACAGGGGTTGTCATGCAAGGCTTCTGGAGTATTTCAAGAAACCGAAGGACAAGGAATTGCTGGAGTTAATCAACAAAACCAAAAAATAACACTGGGAAAGCCGAAATTTTTAGAAGAGCAAGGAATTCCCATAACCCCTGAAATTGCGAGTGCGATAACAGAAGCACTTTCTAAAAGCAGGAGTGTGACATTGATAGCAGTTGAAAAAAATATTGTCGGACTATTTGAACTCTCAGACAAACTTCGCCCTGATGTTGACCGCACCATCGCCGCACTTAGAAAAAGCGGTGTCAAAAAAATCGTCATGCTTACGGGGGACAACGAACATGTCGCGAAGACTATCGCAGAACACGGAAAGCTCAATGCGTACCACGCAAATCTTCTTCCAGAGCACAAAGTCTCCATACTCGAAACATACCTCAACAAAAAAGAAGTGGTGGCGATGCTCGGCGACGGTGTCAACGACGCTGCCTGCATTACGCGCGCAGACGTTGGAATAGCAATGGGTGGCATAGGCTCCGACGCTGCCATCAACTCAGCCGATATCATTCTTATGAACGATGATTTTGCTAAACTACTTGAACTTCGCGACATTGCACAGCGCGTGACCAATGTCGCTTATCAAAATTTTGCAATATGGGCTGTCATCAATATTCTTGGACTCTATTTTGTGTTCGCAGGAGTATTTGATCCAAAAGATGCAGCAGCATACAACTTTCTCACGGATTTCATTCCCGTCGCAAACGCATTACGTCTGTACCAATACAAAGCAAAACGTTATAATAACAACACAGGAAGACCAGATAACCAAAAACTTGCTTCAGTTTAATCACAAAACACATTATGGGATTTACCGAGTACACAACACGTGACACTGACGCCACAGCAAAAATATTTTCCGTGGATCCAGCACAAGGGCTCTCGATTACACAAGTCGAAGAGCTTAGGAAAATACACGGATTGAACCGTATTGAAAAAAGCGCGGTTCGCCCATGGAAAATTTTCCTCCGACAATTCAAATCTTCTTTCATCTACCTGCTTTTTGCAGCGGCAGGACTTTCATTCATGTTGGGTCAAATGATTGAGGGATGGGCAATCGTATTATTCCTCTTCATCAACGCTACTCTGGGCTTTTACCAAGAATATCGTTCCGAAAAAACAGTAGAACTCCTCAGGCATTACATCACGGCGCGCACCAAAGTTCGTCGTGATGGTTCTGTGTATACCATCACGACGAAAGAGCTCGTTCCCGGAGATATTGTCATCGCCGAAGCTGGCGACAGTATTGCCGCCGACATGCGCATCATTGAGGACATAAACCTCCTCATCAACGAGGAGCCGCTCACAGGAGAATCCGTCTCAGTAATGAAGAGCAGTAAGCCCATGGAAAAACCCTCCTCGGAGCTTCACACTGCAAATAATATTGCTTTCTCGGGAACAACAGTCCTTTCTGGAAGTGCAGTGGGTATTGTATTTGCCACAGGATCCCAGACCATCATTGGCAACATCGCACGCCTAACCGGCACAACAAGCCACGCAAGCAAATTCGAAAGTGAGCTCGCACGGTTTAGTAAATTTATTCTTTATATTGTCGTCGGAACGCTCATTTTCATTTTCGCGACCAACATCGCACTCAAAGGATGGGACGCAAACATTGCCTCTCTTGCCATTTTTTCAATCGCACTCGCAGTATCAGTGGTTCCTGAAGCTCTCCCTGTCGTTATGACGTTTTCGCTCTCTCGCGGTGCGCGACGTTTAGCAAAAAAACATGTTATCGTAAAGCGTCTTTCTTCTATTGAAGATATTGGAGGAATTGATGTTCTCTGTACCGACAAGACGGGCACGCTGACCGAAAACAAGCTCACCGTACATCTCACCCATAGTCCGGAGTCAAAACAAAGCTCCCGACAAATACTCACCGCAGGCAATCTCGCGAGCTCATATCTCTTGATGAAGGATCGCAACCAAGGCATTGACCCATTCGATGAAGCGCTCTGGCAGGCACTTTCTTCCGACGACCAAAATCAAATTAAATCATACGAACGATTGCGTGACATCCCCTTTGACCCCGTACGCAAGCAAAACAGCGTTCTCTTGAAACAGAGTGGCGAAACCACCCTCATGGTACGCGGAGCACCAGAGGCAATCGTAAACGCGTCAAACATGACACCAGAAGAGCGCGCAAGCGTTCTCGCATGGACTGCACAAGAAGGCGCTGCAGGCAGACGAACCCTTGCTGTCGCTTCAAAAGCCCTCGCTTCCAATGAATACGACGCGGTAAGTGACGAAACATCTCTAACCTTCATTGGTTCTATTTCTTTCATTGACCCCATAAAAGAAAGCGCACGCGAAGCCATCAAGGAAGCCGTGAAATTGGGAGTGAAGATCAAAATTCTTACCGGAGACAGTCCTGAAGTTGCAGGGCAGGTCGCATACGCCGTTGGTCTTGCACAGACTCCGCAAGATGTTTTGACTGCACGCGATTTCTTTGCTCTTCATGATGAAGCGCGCAGTGAAGCCCTCGAACGATTGAGTACTTTTGCGCGCGTTTCACCGGAGGACAAATATAAAATTATTGAACTATTACAGAAAAAATACCATGTCGGATTTTTGGGTGAAGGAATTAACGATGCTCCAGCGCTCAAAATCGCCAACGTTGCCATTGCAGTGCAGTCTGCATCCGACATTGCACGAGAAGCTGCTGATATCGTCCTTCTCAAAAAAAATCTCCTCGTGATCATAGAAGGCATCCGCGAAGGCCGCGTAACATTCGCCAACACTATCAAATATATTCGCAGTTCCCTTTCATCGAATTTCGGCAATTTTTACGCGGTGGCAATCTCTTCGCTCTTTATTCCATTTCTCCCCATGCTTCCCCTTCAAATTCTGCTGGTAAATCTCCTATCCGACTTCCCCGCTATTGCAATCGCCACCGATACCGTTGAAGACAGTGACATTCAAAAACCGCAAGAATACAACATCAAGAAAATTCTTGCGTTTGGAACCGTTCTCGGCATTGTATCAACGGTCTTTGACTTCATCACATTCGCATCGTTCTATCACATCAGTGCACAAATGCTTCAAACTCATTGGTTCATGGTCAGCATCCTCACTGAAATTCTTTTCCTCTACTCAATACGCTCTCGTGTATTTTTCCTCAAGGCGCGCGCACCGTCAAAACCCCTCATCACCCTCTCAGTCGTCGCGTTTGCTGCAACCATCATCATTCCTTTTACCTCATTCGGTCAATCTGTATTTGGTTTTGTTGCCCCTTCCCCGCAGTCTCTTGCGTTAGTGCTGGGCATTGTCGCCACCTATTTTGTCACCACAGAAATAGCAAAATTGCTCTATTATCGCATCGAAGCAGCCAACTCACCCCAAAAAAACTAGCCGTACCATAAGGCATCTCTCGCCTATTACCGAGGACCGTCCTCGGTAATCGAATGGCGAGGACCGTCCTTGCCATTCGATTACACATCGGGCTAGTTGGTCAACTCCGTCGTTGTGGCGGAAGTAATCTGACCAATATTTGTCCCTGCCCCACTATCGAGAATTACATCTACACTAAGTGTTCGTGTGCTTGTTTTTACAATCCCCTTTGAGGTAACGACTTTGGGCGCAGCAGTAGTCCCCGCTCCGGCACTTACCGAAACCCGTGCGCATCCTAATACAGACCCTGTACACCCACCGGAAACAAGTTCAATACTGTAACAATAATCGGCAGAAGCGCAGGTATACCCCTTGTTGCGTGCAATTTTCGTCAATGCATCCCGCGTCCCTGCCTCGGCATAAAAGAGCGCGGTGGATGACTGCACCCCACTTTCTGAAATAAAAGATTCGGTGAATGAAATAGTGGTGATTCCCACTGCAACCGTGAGCGTTAAAATCGTCAAGACCAAAACAGTGGGAAGTGTTGCCCCGCCCTGCGATTTTCTTTTTTTTATATTAAATCTCATCATAACCATAGTCTACCGCAAAGTCACGGTCGTGCGAAGTGTATCCGCGTATGTCCAGTCGGTGCTTGAAGCATTATATCGAAAGGTCATCAAGACCGAAACTGCCGTAGTGGTCGCACCAAACCCTGTCACCCCCACCACCGAGTTATAGTTCTCGAGCCGTGTAAACGAAGGAGTATCAACAAAAATCAAACTTCCGGTTACCGCCACAGCATTTCTACGAAGCTGTCCCGAAACTACGTCATAGGTGACGGTCGCCCCAGCTACAGTCGCAACCAAAGTCGCGGATGGTGTCCCCAACGCGGGTGTGGCGAGCGCTGTCGCCGCCTTTAAGTCTTGTCGAACAAGCTCCGTCGCAAACCGTATCGCGGAATTCACCTCTGCGCGCGCCTCCGACTGCCCGCGTGCTTTTGCTATCGAGAGAAAGGTATCAGCAACCACAACCGCAATCCCCGAGAACACCGCCACATAAATAAGAAGCTCAAGGAGCGTGACTCCACGTGCGGTATGTATTTTTTTGTAAGAAAATATGTTCATATTACGGTGCTTGTTTGATGCTTGACATAATTTAGCCATTTGATATAATTAAAATGTATTTCTAGGGAAAGTACTGTTTAAGGTTTCATCCTTAAGCGGTGCTTTTCTTTTTATACTCAAGTTTATTTCTCAATTCATTCATAAACCATATCTTTTCTCTTGCTGTCTGCTTAAGCAACGTTGAACAATTT
Source organism: Patescibacteria group bacterium (assembly GCA_038062675.1). Classification (GTDB taxonomy): domain Bacteria; phylum Patescibacteriota; class Minisyncoccia; order Phycocordibacterales; family UBA1550; genus UBA1550. The sequence continues at coordinate 50,321 of JBBTWP010000004.1, read as the reverse complement.
TTAATGTCTGGGCTCAATACAACTCTTAATTTACCATTCTCGTGCAAATACTGCACGAGCGAATAAAAATCGCCATCACTGGAAACAATAACCGCTTTGTCATAAGCATTTAATTCAAGCGTTGCAAGCAAAACCATGTCTGCATCTATGTTGCCTTTAATTTTACCGTCAGCATCCGGAACTGTCGGTTTGAATCTCAAAATAAATCCCGCTTCTTGGAGATTGTCATACAGCGATTGATTTAATGCAACAAAACCGATAAACATATATGCCTTCTTAACGCTGTATTTTTCAGCAAGATATATCCTAAATTTCCGATAATCTAATTTCCATTCAAGTTTCTGAATACCAAGATTCAGGTTTTGACTATCTATATATGCATAATTATTGAGTATTTTTTTCATCGCCTAGTTTTTATAGCTTATCATATCTAAAACTGTTACGGTGACCAACTGACAACAATTTTATTTATAATAGGACTAGTAGCACCAACATCAGTACAATTTGCGGCGGAACAAATCTGTACCTTGTAACGATAGTATCGTTTGTTGTTCCAAAGCGCTGCGCATCCAGAACCCTTTAGCTCCACAGCGGTATCAAGAGCTCCGGGGTTAAACCAGTCCAATGCCCCGCATGTCCCTGAACCTGCTCCGTTATAGTCCCATGGACCTGTACTACTATTCGATGCCGAAAACTGGAAGCGTACTGCTCCTGTCCCGATAGTGGTTCCATTCCATAAAATAGAATTAAACGTCGCCCCATCAGCAGTTCCTGTGTCAAAAACCCCAGAGGTGAGTGTCCCTGAAACGGGGAGTCCGCCTCCAGCCGCGGGCGTAGCAGAAACCTGCTGTGTAGATGCAATAGCGGTAAAGTTACCGTTGGTGTCACGCGCATAAATTCTAAAATAATACAACGTACCGTTAGTGAGGCCGGTGATAATCTGCGGGCTTATTGAACCATTATACTTGACACGTGCTGTTGCGTCGCAGGCGGCGACGTCCACCGTTGGATCAGATCCTTCTGTTGGCGTTTCAGTGATGCTTGCGGTCTTACAATAAATAATTACCTTTTGAAAATCAGCATCAGCAGGATTCGTCCAGCTCACCGTGACCTGTGCGTTCCCAGCTACCGCGCCAGCGCCTGTTGTGCCAGCAGGCGACCCGTTGTCAATCGTTAGCGCATTGGAGTTTGTATCACTCCCTGCGTGCGTATTTGCTCCCGCCCAGCTTGTCACTGGCGCAGTGATGGCGTACGCACCGCCTGCAGGTGCGGGCATCAGCGCATGACTGAGAGGTGTGGCGCGGACTTTAAACGTGGTGAGCGTGGTACCTGCTGACATACCTGAGACCGTAATAACGTTAGAACCCGTAACCGGCGATGCAGTCGACCCCAAAACAGTGTTTGCATTGTCGGTAATGGCGAGCAAACCGATACCACTATTTGTCGAAAGGTTCACCGTCACCGAAGTTACTGTTTCCGTTCCACTGCTTGTTTGCAAAGTAAATAAATCAACATCAGTTGCGACGGCTCCGGGGGCGATTGTTGCCGCGGCAGGGTCGGAACCAGTGGCAAGCGTGGTTGTGATGGCAGCTGGTGTAAACGGCGAACCCGTCGGCACGACACCGGCGTCATAGTTGCCATTTGCGTCTTTTTGGAAAACTTTGTAACTGTAGGCGGTGCCGTTCGTAAGGGCGGTAGTGAGACAGCTGGTGCCACCGGCACCGTTGATGTCGGTAATGGCGGTCGATGCAGCATCAGTGCGGACACAGACAACCGTGGCGCCCACTGCATCCACTTTGCTGACGGTTTCGCCAACATTATTCACCACCCAAACAGAGTTGGTGGAGGAGTCGAAAGCAACACTAATGGGACTGACCCCCACTGCATATGTTCCCACCAAAGCGCCGGTGGCGGCGGTGAGCTTGGTGACGGTATCGTCACCATTATTCACCACCCAAACAGAGTTGGTGGTGGAGTCGAAGGCGACATCTATGGGACCGGTTCCCACCGTATATGTTCCCACCAAAGCGCCGGTGGCGGCGGTGAGCTTAGTGACAGTATTTCCACCATTATTTACCACCCAAACAGAGTTGGTGGAGGAGTCGAAGGCGATATCTCGAGGACCAGTTCCCACCGTATATGTTCCCACCAAGGCGCCGGTGGCGGCGGTGAGCTTGGTGACAGTATTGCCGGAACCACTACCATTATTCGCCACCCAAACAGAGTTGGTGGAGGAGTCGAACGCGACACCAAAAGGACCAGTTCCCACTGTATATGTTCCCACCAAGGCGCCGGTGGCGGCGGTGAGCTTGGTGACAGTATTGCCGGAACCACTACCATTATTCGCCACCCAAACAGAGTTGGTGGAGGAGTCGAACGCGACACCAAAAGGACCAGTTCCCACTGTATATGTTCCCACCAAGGCGCCGGTGGCGGCGGTGAGCTTGGTGACAGTATTGCCGGAACCACTACCATTATTCGCCACCCAAACAGAGTTGGTGGAGGAGTCGAACGCGACACCAAAAGGACCAGTTCCCACTGTATATGTTCCCACCAAGGCGCCGGTGGCGGCGGTGAGCTTGGTGACAGTATTGCCGGAACCACCACCAGTATTCGTCACCCAAACAGAGTTGGTGGAGGAGTCGAAGGCGACATCTCGAGGAGCATTTCCCACTGTATATGTTCCCACCAAAGCGCCAGTGGCAGCGGTGAGCTTGGTGACAGTATTGCCACCACTATTCACCACCCAAACAGAGTTGGTGGAGGAGTCGAAGGCGACACCTATGGGACTGGCTCCTGTATTGTAGTCAATTTTTGAACCACTACCAACAGTATTCCCATTCGCATAATCCGTCCCCTCTTCGGGCACCGCTGCACTCGGCGTTGATGCTGTCCACCGGAGCATCACCGAGCGACTAAAATCGGTGGACGCCGATGTCGTCCAGTTGAGTGTTACCTTTGCGTCACCTGCTGTACCACTTGCGCTTGTAGCTCCCGAAGGGGATGCATTGTCAATTGTAAGTGCATTGGTATTCGTATCACTCCCCGCGTGTGTCGTGGCATTCCCCGCCCATGCAGTGACGGGTGCGGTGATGGCGTATGCTGCACCCGTCACTGCTGGCATTAAACTGTGAGGCAGGGGAGTAACACGAACCTTGAATGTTGTGGCGGATGTACCTGCTGACATCCCCGAAACGGCAACCACATTAGAGCCCCCCGACAGCGGCGCGATTATTGAACCCAAAACCGTATTGGTATTATCAGTAATATAAAGCGAATCCACCCCGCTGCCGGTTGAAAGATTCACTGTAACCGACGTTACTGTTTCCGTTCCACTGCTTGTCTGCAGAGTAAACTGATTTACATCGGTCGTTACAGCTTCGGGGGCAATAGTAGCGGCGGCAGGGTCGGAGCCGGTCGCAAGGGTGGTGGTAACCGTAGGAGGAATGTACCTATTGTATGCAAAATCTGCCGCAAAACCGGTAACGCTCGATATCACAGTTTCAAGAGCTACTCCGCCATCGGCATTTGACCATGTGAAATTAGTTCCGTCGAAGACCAATTTTTTCACCCATAAATCGGAAGTGTTATCTACTCCCAAAAAAAGAAGTTCAGCTTGATTAAACGGATTGCGTCGCAAACGATGAACCTTATCGTCACCACTCAGTGGTTGCGACGAGCAAGCGGTAGTACAGTCGGTTTGGAGAGCCCATGCATTGGTATTTTTGTTATATACTGCCCAGTCAACACCCGCTGCATTGGCATCGTCGTAGGTGAGCACAGCACGCGTCTGGGCACCACTCGTCACCCAGTTTACCGCATTGTTACTTGTTCCGGCACCCACCGTGTCGTTTGAAGCGTCAACTTGAAACGCCGTCCCCCACGCAGTGCCCGTCCAGACTATGGCATCGGAGTCTGCGCCGTTATCCGAGCTATTCGCATACGCAATGTAATTTGAGTTTGGGTCGGCAGAAAGCTCCACATCAGTCGGCTCTTCAAGAAAAGCCGTATTGGTGGTAACAGAACCCCACGCGCCTGCCGGCCCAGCACCACGAGTGACATACTTGCCGTCCAACACTGCATCAGCACCCCACACAATCAAAAGCTCGCCGGATGTGGATTCAAATTCAAGGTCAAAAGAAAAGTTAGTTAGAGTCGTCGCGGTTCCCACTTTTGCCAAGCTTGTTTCCAATGCTGCCGACGGCTCCCCCTTCCATGCATTTGTTGCACCATCCCAAAAATTTGCCGAAAGGTCGAAGTTTCTGTCTCCGTACACAAGCGCAATTTCATCAGTGCCTCCGCGACGCTCCATAGCTATACCGTCAACAATGCCAGTCGTTCTCGTTGAGCCCAAATTGGCCGCAACAGTCCAAGTAGAGCCATTCCAAATTCTATACACCAGTTCCTGTCCGTCAGTGGCTGTGTTGCCTGTATACACCACCATCATATCTCCAGAAGTGCCCTCGAAGCTGATGTCAAAACGAGGGAGATTTCCATCACCAACCGTCACATTCCACTCATTGGACCAACTTGTGCCATTAAAGCGTTGTATGTAAAGCGTGCCTGCAGTGGTTTGTATACCGGCAATCATTTCATTCCTAACCGGTGAAGCTTTAATGACAACATGGCGAATTACTGTTCCAGCAGCAAGGGTGTCATACTCCACGCTGAAAGTTCCTGTCCAATCTCTTCTCCTTACAAGACTAGCATTACTATCGCCGTATATAATCTCTCCATCTCCCTGCGCCACTGCTTCTGCTTTCTTGATTGCTGTCCACTGCGCCAACTTTGGCGCACCAAGCCCATCAAAAACCACTGTTGCAACATCCGCAAACCCAAAAGTTACAATTAACAAAAAAACGACACTAAATTTAGAAAATTTTTTGACGTATCCAAAAATTTTTTTCAAAATCATTTGCCTTTTTATATTCATTAACATAATTATACTATATCGCTCCGTAGTTCGCTATAATAAATCTCCCCTCTTTAATGCCACGAGTTGTCTTTCGCTAAAACAAAGCCTATTCAAGCCTAAGTGTCCCCGTTGAAGTAGAGATTGCAGAGTCGGCAATATCATAGGTTGTATCAGTGCAGGAAACCACACTGTTCCCCGAACCTCCATTTCCCGTCCATCCAGTCTGATTGCACACTTTGTTTCGCCACCTGAAAAAATACTCACTAATGACGATAGGGTTGCCTCCTGTCCACGACACCGTCACGGTCGCTTTTTGGGTGGAAGGGTCATCGAGGTAGTTGGTAGAGGGAGTGCAACCGACGGTAGTGCTGGCAAGGTTACGCCCCCCACCCGCTTCGACATCGAGACACCGATTCACATTCTCAATTACCACATAGCGAGTATATGAGGCGTTGTTAAGCGCAATTGTTTCGTCCCCTGTTGCCAATGTCCATGCATTCCCAGACTGCACAGTTTTATAATGAGTTGACCCCTTGCCGGTAAGCGAATAAATATTCACCCACTTTTCGTCCGCAACCGCACGCACTGCCTCCAGTGTCTCATTGGCAAGCGCAACAGCCACATCCCGCTCGCCCGAAACTTTTTCACTCTGCAAACTCACAAGCATCGTCTGAGCACTCAAAGAAAGAATGATTGCGAGCACAGAAATCGAAAGAAGGAGTTCGAGCAGGAGTGAGCCACGTGAGCGGAGAAGATGTTTCGTGTTAAATTTTTGATGTTGCATATTAAACATTATGGTTTTTTCAAAATATCCTCTTTTCATTATACCCCGTTGACACATTTTTTGTTAGGTGTATACTATGTCTATCACCAACGGAAGAGTCCCCCCTATGAGGTTTTGTCCTCATAGGGCCTTTTCTTTTTATACCTTAATAGCTCTTTTAAATCGTTCATTAATCGCAAATAAGGGCGAAATATCTTAAACTTTAAAAGTCCTGAGAACTTCAACTTATTGGGAATAAGAATTGCCTGCAATTTATCTTTTTCAAGCAAGTGCTGGGCTAAACAATAAAAATCCCCATCTCCGGTAACGATTATCGCTTTGTCGTAGTTAGGATACTCTATCATCGCATGAAGAACCAATTCCGCATCGCAGTTGCCTTTGGTTGTACCATCCTTGTACTCGAGTGTCGGTTTAAAAACACAAAGAAACCCAGCTGACTGTAGAGAAATATACAAATGATTATTGCCTTCGATGTGCCCTATAAACAGAAAGGCTTTTGTCACACCATATTTTTCTTTGAGGTATACTCGAAAACGGGTAAAGTCAAGCTTCCATCCCTGATCCTGAATTGCAAGATTGAGATTTTGGCTATCAATAAAGGCGTAATTGGAAACTTTTTTATACATATCAATAAATTGTCCCCAACGCCGAAATAGTGAGCGTCTGTGTGCCGGCGCTTGAGGTCACACCCACGGTGGACGCTGTCGTAGTGCCGGCGACTTTGTAAAAAATAATGTCTTTTGTTCCCGAGCTCGGATCAGAAAATGTAAGACCTTTAGAAAGAGTGGTGGTTGCGCTCACGGACATACTTGCATTCGCATAATCGGTAGGAGTTGAGAAAAGTTCGTAATAATGTGGATTTGCGCCATCATTCACAAAATGCACCCCCCACTTTAGGTCGTCTTGTCGCGCCATAGACTTTGCTCGTGCAGTGCGCAAGTCGGCATTTATCACTCGCATCGTAGTCTTGAGCTCAACATCTTTTGAAAAATTTTGATAAAATCCAACTCCGCCGCCTCCCAAAACAGCAACAATACTCAAGACAATCAAAAGTTCAAACATTGAAAATCCTGATGATGTTGTATGTATGTGCATATTAAGTTTAGACAAAATTACCCACGAGTTGATAGATAGGGAGAATAATAGAAACGGCAATCGACCCCACCAAAACTCCCATAAGGAGCAAGAGTATCGGCTCCAGAGCAGCGGTCAGGTCTTTAAGCTTGCCGTCAACTTCCTCTTCATAAAAGTCGGCAAAAGTGGAAAGAATCTGTCCAAGTGTTCCCGTACGTTCCCCCACCACCACCAAACTCACGAGCATGCGCGGGAAAAGTTTTGGAAATTTTTCAAGTGCGCCGGAAATAGGGCTACCGGTCTTGACTTCCATAATTACCTGATTGAGCGCAAGTGTATATGTCCGATTCCCAATCGATTGCGACGATAGGTCGAGTGCTTCCACAACCGAAAGTCCACTACCAATAAGATTTGAGAGCGTGCGAGAGAAACGTACGAGCGCGACCTTTTTTACCAAATCCCTTGCCACGGGTGCATGCGACATAGTAAAAAAGAAAAATCTTTTCCCAAGTTGTGTTGTACGAAAATACAAAAAGAACCACAACGCCACCACAAACACTACACCATCGAGCGCATAACTCCACGTAAGTGCATTGGATAAAGCAAGAAAGAATTTAGTAAGAAGGGGGAGCTCAACGCCACTCGCTAAAAACGCCTTGGTAAGCCGCGGCAACACAAACATAAGAAGAAGCGTCACCACTCCCGTAGATGCAACAAGTAGAATAACCGGATACATCAGTGCAGATTTTATTTTGCTCCGTAGAGCATATTCTTTACCCAAATAACGACCGAGCTCCGCAAGTGTTTTGTCGAGTTGACCAGAGCCTTCTCCGGCTTTCAGCATTCCTATAAAAACAGGAGGGAATGAACTAGCATACGCTTCAAACCCTGCAGAAAGCTGCTGCCCATTTTTGACCATGGCCTGCACCTCCCTGAGCACTTTCTTTAAAATGTTTTTCTCTGCATCGGCAATAAGAATATCGAGTGCCTCCATCAATGAAAGCCCAGCCTTAACGGTCGTGGCGAGGTTTCGTACCAAGAACATTACATCAACAGCATCAAGTTTCTCAAACGGGGAAGAAGATAGAAACTTCTGCATGCCACCGTGCTTACCAGAAAGCATGGTGATAGAAATGGGCGTAAGACTTCTCTTGAAAAGATACTGCGACACCTCGTCTTGAGAAGAGCCCTCGTACTCCCCCCGAAGAACAGCGCCGGAACCATCATATGCTTCATAAGTAAATATTGCCATAAATTTGCGAATTCAATATTTGAATACTACATTTATTATACATCAGATTGACACTGTAAAGCGAGCTCTTCTTTTTCTTGGTGCCCTACACGGCATTTAACCTTAAAGCGAGCTAAGTTGCTTTTTAGGGGGTTTTGAGCGCGACGGCGCGAGAACTTCAGACTTTTTTAAGCTTCAAAAAAGTCGTACCCTAAAAAGAACTTAGCGAGCGTCCTATTCTTTTACTACCCTGAGCACCTCCTCCACAGTCGTAACTCCCCGCTCAACCTTGTCGAGCCCGTCTTCAAACATCGTGATCATCCCCTCTTCAATTGCTTTCTTTCGCACTTCCGGAATGGATGCTTCGTCCAAAATCAATGCACGAATTGATTCAGTAACCCGCAAAAGCTCGAAAATACCAATCTGCCCCTGATATCCGGAATTCCCGCATACCTTGCACCCCTTACCACGAAACAAGCTCGCCGGAACATTACTATTTGTGGTCCCCGCCAGCTCGATTTGCGCCTTGAGAAGGCGCGCCATTTCTGGGCTTACAGGATATGACTCGGTACACGACGCACAAATACGTCGCACAAGACGCTGAGCGATAACCATGTTGATAGTTGAAGACAACAGGAACGCCGGCGCACCCATATCCAAAAGGCGTGGGATAGCAGAGGGGGCATCATTGGTGTGAAGTGATGACAGCACAAGGTGCCCCGTAAGCGCGGCATGAATTGCAATTTCAACCGTCTCATTATCACGGATTTCACCCACCATAATGATGTCGGGATTTTGACGCAAAAGCGCGCGAAGTCCATTTGCAAACGTAATCCCCGCTTTCTGGTTTACTTGTGTTTGATTTACGCGCGGAAACTCATACTCAATAGGATCCTCAATGGTTGTAATGTTCACGGATGGTTTATTGAGAATATGCAACACCGCATACAGTGTTGTAGTTTTTCCATGTCCTGTTGGCCCCGTCACTAAAATCATACCGTGGGGTTTTTTGACTTCATTTACAAGGACTGCGGTATTTGCATCCGAAAAACCAAGGTCTTTGAGCGTCAGTGGTCGCGCAGAGCTCTTCAAGAGACGCATTTCCACTTTCTCCCCGTGGAAAATCGGCATGATATTTACGCGTAAATCAATATTTGATCCATCGTCCATATCAAAACGAAAACGTCCATCCTGAGGGGTGCGGTGTTCGTCAATCTGAAGACTTCCGAGGATTTTTACGCGCGCGACCAAAACAGGAGCAATTGCTTTCGGGAGACTCACCACCTCCTGCATGATGCCATCGACACGAAAACGCACCAAAAGTTCATGCTCAAGGGGCTCAAAATGAATATCGGATGCATTTAAAGTAACTGCATGCTCGATAACATTATCAAGGATGGTAACAATAGGCACCGACGCAGCTGTTTTTGAAAGATCTTTTTCTTCAGCAACAGAAAGCGACTGTTCAACATTTTCAGAAATGATTTGTTCAAAGCCAACACCGATTTTTGTGCTGTATTGCTTGAGCCCATAACGAACACTTGCGACTGTCGAGAGATAAGGTTCGACCCACGCATCAAGCTTCGCCCGCACATACTCAATAGTATCGTAGTCAAAGGGGTCGAGCATGGCAAGTTTTGCAATACCTTTCTCTTTATCATAAAAAAACAATACAATATTCTTTGACTTCGCGTATATTTCAGGAATAAGCTCCAAAATCTCATGGTCTATAGTTTCTTTTTTGAGATTCACAACCTGAACACCATAATAGGGAGCAAGGAGTTCGGTAAAATAATCTTCAGAAATTTTGCCTTCTCCAACCAAGACATTAGAAAGCGACTGTCCGCTGCGCCGAGCCTCTGCAGTAGCATATTCAAAATCCTCATCGCTCACGAGTCCGGATTCAAGCAATATTTCTTTTAGCTTTTCTTGTCCAATATGCATTAGTTATAAGTATATCATACCAAAATCCGATAACGACTTTAAAAATGTGTATAACTCTATTCCACTCTTTTAACTTTCCGAGAACATTTCCCGAGGACGGTCCTAGGGAATTAGATTTTGAGTAGAGCGTACAAACCAACGAACTTAAGGATCGCTGCCCCGTACAGGAGCGCAACAGGAGCGGCAACCAAAAACGCAGGGGTTAGATAAATTCGCGAAACTCCGTAAAAAGTAGAAGAGATGACTGAGAAAATAATTGCAAAAATAAACGCAAGGGGCAGGAGGACGATAACCCCCGGCCACCCCGACACAAGGAGAGAAAGTGTAATTGCCAAGATCTCTCCTTCTTTAAAGTTCCAAGGACGATAATACGCACGAAGCTTGAGGAGTGCTGCAAAAAATCCTGCTAGCCCTAAAATGATTATGATGTTAATCCAAAAGCGTCCGAATACATAAAAAATAAAATATCCCAATGGTTGCTCCAGAGAGGGACGCACCCATTCAAGAAGAAGTGGAAGTGGCGCTTCTTTTGAAAGCGGTTGAGTCAAAAAAGTTTGAGTAAATGAACTACTCTCCCATTGTGCATATTGCAGCCATGTTAGAGTTGCACCGTAACCAATACGGAGAACAACAGCCACAACCACAAGCCATTTCCACGAAACCCGTGTAAAAAACGAAAATTCTATGTAACGAAAAAGTGCGACAACTACAATCAAAAGCCAAATTATGCCCACAATCACCTGCGGCTCTGGATGTGTAAACTGAAACAAAACCCGTAAATACATATTCTCTATTATATCCATCATGGAAATATTCTATCACATAAAATTTTTAGCACCAAAACACAAAAACACCCTCGCGTTTCCGCGGGGGTGTTTTTGTAAAATCAAAATTTAATGAATCAAACTAGAATGCACCTGCAGCAGGCAAGAGATTCAAACTATTCCCTGACTCATAGTAAGAGTCATTGTCTCCGCCATCTTTTGACATCTTGTTATCATCCTGAGTATACGCGTTACTTTCAAGTACAGCATCAATCTCAAAAATATATGCTGGCTTCCCTGAACCAACTGACGCTGTCGTTCCGTTTTGACATGCGTAGCGATAAACAAGATCTGTGACAGTAGCAGTAGAACTGACAGTATTAACAGGGTCGATAGGAAAAGCTGAAATTGGTGTACCTCCTGTCAACGCTTTCAAATTTACTGGGATCCAGCCCGTAGCATCAACTTTTCCTGCCGTTGAGCCAGAAGCAGCGGAAATAAAAGCTGTTGCAGTACTTGCAGCATCAGCTCCAGGGGTGGCAGAAGTCAGAGTAGGCGCAGTATTGGCACTATATCTAATTTTCGGAGCCGTAGACAATGTAGTCGCTCCTGCTGCTGTTGTTGCAGTGAGACATACTGCTGTTGCTTGTGCGGTGAAACTATCCAAACTTGGCGTTGAGCTTGCTGTAAGCATAACGCCGAGGGCAGTCTTAATAGTCTTCAAGTCTGAGATGCGCTGTGCATCACGAGCTTTCTTAAGTGTTTCCGCAGGGTTGAGCAAGAACACAAGGGCGATGGATAAAATGGCGATGATTGAAATAACAATCAAGAGCTCAAGGAGGGTAAATCCATTCTTGCGCTTTTCTTCATTTGCGGTGATAAGTGAAATCATAAATAGTGAATTAATTAATAAGGATTTAGTATTGGTTCGTTGCGCCATCAAGAATTCTCAGATTTGTACCAACTTCGTAGTAGTTGTCATTATTGCCACCATCAGTTGACTTCTTATTATCAGTTGACGTATACGCAATACTTTCAAGTTGTGCTCCAAGCTCAAATGCCAACGGAGTTACTGAACATGCATATCGGTATACAAGATCAGTGCTTGCGACAGCCCCAAGTGCGGTCACGGTGTTAACGGGATCGAGAGGCATGTTGGAGATTGGAGATCCACCAGTTAAATTGTCAAACATAACAGGAATCCATCCTGCACCATTTGTTAACGATGGTGTTGCAACTTGAACGGCTGCCGAGGCCGAAGCTGCGTCAAGTGTTGTATCGGTAATAGCACTGGTTGAAACGAGCGAGTACATAACCTTAGCGGTTGCGGCAGATGGCGTTGCTTTGCAATTAGTATTATTCAAAGCCCCTGCTGTTGCAGCTCCCAAATACGGAGTTGTCGTACTCGTGAGATAGAGCGCGATTGCTGTTTTCATGGTACTTAAATCCGAAAGACGCTGTGAGTCACGTGACTTCTTTAAAGTTTCTGCGGGATCCAAGACCAGCACAAGTGCTACTGACAAAATCGCGATAATCGAAATAACGATTAAAAGTTCGAGAAGAGTAAAACCGTCTTTGCGCTTCTCTGCCATGTTTATTGATGAAATCATAATTTATAAATTTTTAATAATGCTCTTTTATTATAGCAAAGGGGACTTGAAAAAGAAAAGTTCCCTGTGGATAACTATCACTCGGTCCTTCCATTTTGAAATGCCAGATTACGAAACCCGTCGCAGTGTGCTGTTTTAAGGGGGTTTCGAACGCGACGGCGTAAGAATTTCAGGATTTTTTAAGCTTCAAAAAATCCGTACCCTTACAACAGCACACTGCGTAAGCGGTTCCGTAACTTACCCCTACAACCCCAAGTACCCCTTGACCTTGTTGATTACTTCCTGAATGGGGTAATCAACCTTGACCAAATATTCATTTGCACCAAGTGCCATGGCACGTTCTTGGTCAGCCTTTTGACCAAGGTTTGAGAGAACCATAACAGGAATCTTGGCGAGCTCTGGAATTTTCTTTATTTCTTCAAGCACCGCGAATCCATCTTTCTTGGGAACCATGAGGTCAAGTAAAATCATGTCCGGTTTTTCTGATTTGATTTTCGCCACACCCTCCTCACCGTCACGCGCAACAACAGTGGTTACATTTTCTTTGGCGAACTTTATCTCATATACTTTTGAAATATGATCATCGTCCTCCACAATTACTATTTTTTTCTTGTTAGTATCCATAATTTAAGAGTCTAAAAACCTACGCATAACTCACAACCTTCTCGACAAGAGTATTCAAATCATAATCGCTTTTCACTAAATAATCAACCACGCCGAGCTCATACGCAACCCCTTTTGAGTCCGCACGCCCAGAAACCGAGCAAACAACTACTTTTTTATCTTTCCCTTCTTCGCGCTTGCGAATTTCTTCCAAAAATTCAATGCCGTTCATGCCGGGCAAAAGAATATCCAGCCAAATAATATCAATATGTTCGGATTCTTTTTTGAGAATATCCAGCGCATCCTCGGCACGCATGGTTGAGATGACTTTGTGTCCCTTTTGCTCAAGCTTAAACATCACCGCACGATTAAGCGCTTTGTCGTCTTCCACCAAAAGAATAGTTTTTTGTTTTTGTGCTTCCATTTTTACAAATATTATTCTTATATCTTAGCACGTTGAGCATCTTCTGCAAGTGGCTCCACGGAGGACACGAGGGGAATCGTAAAGAAAAATGTAGTTCCCTTTCCTTCCTCAACCTCAAACCAAACTTTTCCACCCCATGCGAGAACAAGTTCCTTAACCAAGGCAAGTCCAAGCCCTGACCCATCAGGAACCTTGGAAAGCGCATTCTCTGCTCGGAAAAATTTCGAGAAAATGCGTCCACGCTGAGCCAAAGGAATGCCGATACCATTGTCTTTTACTAAATACGTTACTTCGGTATGCTTATCATCAACTGCCCACTTCGCTTCAATCGTACCATTTTCATTGGTGTAACGAATTGCATTAGAAACCAAGTTCAGCACCACTTGGCGAAGCGTTAGAGGGTCAAGCGAAACAATCACTGGTTCACCAAGGGGAGGCACCATTGAAAATACCAACTTCTTTTCGATCATCTGTGGAGCAAGTTCTTTTCCTAAATCAGCTGTAAATAAAGTAAGATCAATAGGCTTTTTTTCAGCTTTTAGCTTCCCGCTCTCGACACGGGAAATACCCAAAAGCAAGTCAATAGTTTGATACAACCGCTCCGCCCCGCCATGAATCTCTTCGAGAAATTCTCGTTGCTCTTTAGTCATGTTTCCCACATCGTCCCCCAAAAGCATTTCCGAATACCAACGAATCGTTGTAAGAGGCGTACGGAGTTGGTGCGAAGCAACAGAAATAAAGCCTGACTTCGCCTCATCGAGCTCTCGATCCTCCGTTACGTCACGAATAACAATCACCCCACCCGTAGTTTCCCCGCCTTCTCCCACAAGAGGCGCCGCAGAGAGCGCTATCGGGAGAGGTCCTGTGCGCTTTTCGGTCATCAAAGAGAGTTCATCTTCAAGGTCAGCAACTATCACGTGTTTTGCAAGAAACATTTCTTCAATAGGCCACTCTGCGGGCGACAATTCTCCTTTCTTCTTCTTTATCAGTTTCATTACTACACGCAAGTCTTTTCCAAGGAGATCCGTGGCAGGTGTTGCAAAAATTTCAACTGCTTTTGGATTGACCAATACAATACTGTACTGAATATCAATAAGCACCAAGGCGTCACCAATAGAAGCGAGAATCGTCTGTAATCGATTACGTTCAACTTCAAGCTTTTCTTTAATTTCCCACGCGTCTTCCAGAAGATTTTGTGTGGCACGCTTTGATTGTTCGACAAATTTTGACTGCTCTTTATGTTCACTCAAATCTTTCAAGAGTTTTTCTGCTTCCTGCTCAAGTTTTTTCTCTGATTCCATTAACTTGCCTTGAGACGCTGATATTGTTTCGAGCATTGCATTAAAAACACGGGCAAGGTAGCCGATTTCATCACGTCCAATAGCGAGAGCTCGTTTAGTAAGGTCTCCTTTAGACACAGCTTCGGCAACATCAACCATGAGTTTAAGGTTTTTCAATGGTCGTCGAGTGACGAGAATCACAAAAAAAACGAATCCTGCTGCTAATGCTACTCCGGCAAAAATTGTTTTTCGAACCAAGTCAGTCAAAAAAGTATAAGCTTTTTTGACTTCCATCTCATTTAAAATCAAGACTCCTTCCTCTACAAGGCAACGTGAAGCACCCAAGACTGTTACCCCTCTATAATTTACATATTCCCCAAACGTATCGGTTCCGCGATCAAAACACTCGCTCACTGGTTTTGTGGCAATTGGTTTTCCGACCATCTCCGCACTTCCCGAGTTTGGTGCGCTTGCAATCAAACGATCACCATTCACTAAATACACATCAAGACCTTGAAGTCCTGTCACAGATTTATTTAGAGAGTCCGTAGCGAGATTTTTGTCAGATTTTTTTTGCTGAAATTCCAACAAGGAAGCAGCGGAAACAAAATGAACAAGAAAAACTCCCGGGAGGGGGATAAAATTCCCTTGCGCGTCTTTTCTTTTTGAAAACAAGCGAGTTGTTATGTGCGACATAGGCCGATCCGTCTCGTCCGCTTCGAGTACAGAGCCTCGCATGAACGCCTCTCCAATGCCCGCGTGCAGCGTTTTTGCAAAATGGTGCACGTTGTTTTCGATTTCTTCTTGGCGTTCGTCTGTACCTATTCTATCTTCGCGTGTTGAGGCAACGACCACCCCCTCTGAGTCAAGTATCTCGACAATAATAGCATCGGGGTCATAGGGCATTTTGTATTCACGAATGTACGCAGCAAATTCACTTGCTGCAAGATTTCTCTTTGCAAGTGGAGTATTTTTATCTAAAATTTTTTCTGCAAATCGTACCACTTGGTCGCCTGCGCTCCAGTCCACTGTGCGGATCTTGAGTCCTTCGGAAAACGCACGGTAAGTACGTAAATTGACTTCCGCTAAATCATTTAGATTGCTCTCGACTTCTCGCCTAAAACTTTCTTTCAACGGATACTGAAAATAATAAACAACAAGACCCAATAAAAGAACCGTAATTATCCCGAGCAAGCTAATTATTTTTGTTCGAAGTGACATAGTGTCGATTAGTATAATAAGACTAAGGTTTCAGAAAACAATCGTGAACTTATCATAAAAATTTTATTTTAAAATTATCAATAACGCTTTCTTCTCAAAAAGTATAGCATGCTCTTTAAAAACTTGGTATAATGAATTGGTAACAAATTGCACATGAACATATTAAATTTACTTACGCAGAAAAAAAATGTTGTTGGAATCGAAATTAGCGACTCCCTCATCCGCATTGCTTTCTTTCGCGCCCCTAAAAAGCTCTCCCATAAAAAAAACAAAGAAAAGAACCTCGCGCCGCACGACGAGCTCATACTCGTAGAGGAACCCATCCCTTCAAATATTATTGCGGACGGAGTAGTCATAGACAAAGACCTTCTCGCAAAAACACTCCAGCTACTCCGAACAAAGATAAAAATTGACACCAATTATGCAATTGTCTCTATTCCCGACAACAAAATCTATTCTCGTATCTTTTCGTTTCCAAAAAGCGTTGGTGACACACGCATACCAGAAGCAATGCGTCTTGCCATAAGCTTGCAACTCCCCATAAAAACAGAGAGTGCCTACCTCGACTGGGAGCGCGTTTTTGATACTCACGGAACAAACGAGATTCTTCTTTCAACCATCGATCGCACCGTTGCTCAAGGTTATGTAGAGGCTCTCGATAAGGCTGGATGGAAAATGGTGGCACTAGAGTCTCACCTTGCCAGTATCGCCCGCTCAATCAAACTCCCCCCAAACCAAACGACGCTCCTTACTGAAAAATTTCCCGATGGAACAACAGTTTTTAGCGTCAAAAATGGTTCACTTCGTTTTGCCCGAACACTCCCCCTAGCTTCCGTACCAGAAGAGCGTGTTGCTCGTGAAGTACGAAACATAAAAAGCTTCCTTGAGTCCGACTCAAAAACACCTATTATTGAGCAAGCCATTATGGAGGCTCATATTCGCGACGACTACGCAGAACATCCCGCCCTTACAGCCCCAAAGGCAAAATGGCTTATCCCACTTGGCGCCCTCATTCGCGGACAAATCCCCGAAGGGCGCGACAACCTCATTAGCCTCCTCCCTGTAGGAACCGAAGAGGCTTACGCTTACCAGAAAGCGTCAATTTTTATGGTTCTATTTCGAAACATCACCATTGGCGTCTCTATTTTTTTCATGGTGGCATACCTTGGTGCATATTTGTTTGTACTCTTTCTTTCTCAGAATGCAGTAAAAACCATAAGCACATTGTCTTCCTATTCTGTTCCACCGGAACTTATTCAAAAAGAAGCCATGATCACCCACACAAATGGAATGACTCAAGCAGGTGAAGCAATCTTAAAAGAAACGCCAGTCTGGAGCGGTGTCATTGAAGAAGTTCTCTCAAGGGTAACCGAAAATATTATAATTTCAACCTTTTCAACAGGGACGGTCGGTGACAAAATGTCCGTCGTTGGAGTATCCGGCAACCGTGACAGCCTTAATCGCTTCAAGAAGTCACTTCAGGCATCGCCCATGTTTGCCGACGTTGAACTCCCTCTCACCAACTTGGAACAAAAAACTAATATCCCATTCTCTGTCGCATTTCGCCTCAAAGACCCAAGTGCGGTATACTATAAATAAATAAGATTATGTTTACTACAAAAAATCTTTTATTCCTTATTGGTCGCCACATGCTCTTTGCATTTGTATCAATCGTCATCGCCATTATTGTAATATTTTTCCTTTCCCGCGCCATCGAACGAACATCCGCAAAAGTATTTGAAACGAGAAACCTTGCCCATACTCTTCAAAAACGCACTGAACTTTTCTCAACTATCCGCCATGACGCCGAAATTATTGGCACAAACAACACCCTTATGGAGAGAGCTTTTCTTTCTTCGGGAAACATTCTCGAATTCACCGACGCGCTTGAAACTTTGGCCTTGAAAACAAGTGTTGTCCAAGGGTTTCGATTCGGCACCCCCCAACCCACAACCATAGGCGCCCCATTCACCATTGCGGCCGTTGGATACGACATCAGTTTTCCAGCCAACGTTTCAAATCTCATCACCTACCTAAAAGAGTTTGAGCGCCTCCCCTACTTCACCAAGATCATTGGAATTTCTTTTTCTTCACAAAGTGCTTCAGGGTGGAAAGATTCCGGAACTACTTCCTTTCATGCAGTCTTTTACACAAAGCAGGACGAACTCTAACATAACAAAATCATGAATAATTACCTAAATAACCAATCTCAAAAATTTATTTCATTTTTGAAAACAATGAAACTACGGGATTTCATATATGTGTCAATTTCAATCATGTTTTTGATTGCCGTCGGCGTCCTCTTTTTCTTTTCAATACAATTCATTTCTTCAAACATAAACAAAGTATTTACCATTGAGGATGATTCTGGCACGTCTGCGCTTAATATCACGCAATATTCTCTCGTTGCAAAAAAACTAGGCATTCCGCCCGACGCATCAAAACAACCAGAGCCAATCGAGGCAGTCGCCCCAACAAGTGTAGGGGAAATAAATTTCGCTGCGACTATTTCTATAATGAACGGCACCAGCAAAACTGGAATTGCCGGAACCCTTGCAAAAAAACTTCAGGCAGCTGGATTTACCACCGTCACCACAAGTAACGCAAAAAATAAACGCACCAGCACCAGCATCCTTGCAAAAGAAAGCGCAATGACAGCAGCAAAACTTGTGCTTGAAATAGTCTCAAAAACCTACCCTGGTGCTCGCATCGCAACAAGCACAGAAACAACCCTAACGGATATCGAAATATTTATTGGCGGGAAGTAAATATTTGTTGCAATTGACTATTGAACTCAGGGGTGCAGAAACTTGCTTTTCCCTACAAACATGCTATAATGTAACTTCCTTTCCAGCTCCTACAATAAGGCGCAAAAAGGTGGGGAAGGAGGAAAACTCCTTCATTCAGCGTTCTTTAAAAAAGGAAGTGAACTATGGCAAAACAATCGATACCCCAGTGCACAAAAAAATTGCGTAAAGCAAAAGAAATGCCTCGAAATCTTCAAGAAGAAAGCAACGTATCAGTCCCTCCCCCTCCTACCGACGACCACCTAGAAACATCCCGTGGTGGCGAACATTATGTCCCCATGCCTGACGTACGGCTCTAAATAAGAGCTGACGACAGGACCGAGCGCCCGTTTCGACTTTGTCGAAACGGGCGCTTTATCATTAAGTACTTACCACAATCTCCCCCTATGTTAGAAACCCGCATGTGGCGAGTAGTTTCTATGACTTTTTTGTAATCACCAAACTCACAAGAAAGAGCATAAGAGCGACAACCACAATGGCCCCACCTGATGCCAAGTCAAGATAAAAAGAGGCAAATAAACCCGCAATTACTGAAGTAAGTGAAAAAATAACCGACAAGATAAGCGTCGTACGAAATCCACGACTATATTGCATTGCTGAAATAACCGGAATCACCATAAGCGCTCCAATCAAAAGCACTCCTACAATACGAATCGAGAGCGCAATCGCCACAGCCGCAAGCATAACCATCGCAATATTAATCCACTTCACCGGAAGTCCGTTAGCTTGAGCAAGTTCTTCGTCAAATGCTACAAAAAACATCTCCTTATACAAAAGTACTGTCGCAAAAAACACAACCACTGCAAGCCCTATAGTAATAAACAAATCGCTCAAGGAAACTGTTGATATGCTTCCAAATAAATAGCTGAATAAGTTTGCATTAAACCCTTTCGCGAACGACAAAATAATAACCGCAACCGCAAGAGAGCCTGAAAGAAACAAGGCGAGGATTGCCTCTCCAAACAACCGTCGAGAATTACGCAAGCTCTCGATGCCAAGCGCCGCAGCAAGTGAAAAAACGATTGCTGAAAAAATAGGGTTAATGGCGAGCAAAAGCCCCACCGCCACTCCTGCAAGCGAAACATGCGCAAGAGTATCAGCCATAAGGGAATAGCGTCGAACCACCAAAAACATGCCGATAAGGGGGGCGACAACACCCACGGCAAGGCCTGCCCCGAGCGCGCGCACCATAAAATCGTATTGGAAAATTTCAAGCATGTTCGTGAGTAATGTTAGTTACATGATCACCATAGAGACGTTTTAAGGTGTCTTCGGTAAGCAGTATTTGTGGCACACCATGACAAACCATACTATGATTCAAACACAGCACAGTCTTAATCTCTCCTGCTACAGCATCTACGTCATGAGAAACAAAAACAATCGTTAGATGCTGGTCACGATTGAGTGAGCCTAAAAATTCATAAAACTTTTTTTGTGCTCCAATATCAACCCCTACCGTTGGCTCATCGAGAATAAGTACGTCAGGCTCACTCGCAAGTGCGCGCGCAATAAACACCCGTTGACGCTCTCCTCCCGAAAGATTGCCAACCAATGTATTATTGTATTTTGCAATCCCTGAGAGTTCCATGACACGTTCTACCACCTCGCGGTCTTTCTTGGTAAACCCACGGAAAAATCCGAGTCGAGGAATGCGCCCACTTTGTACCACCTCAAAAACAGTCGCGGGAAAATTTTTATCCGTCTGGGTAACACGCTGGGGCACATAACCAATACGATACTTCTCTTTAAAATCATGGTGGTCCTTACCAAAAAGTGCGACGCGCCCAGAAGTTGGGTGCAAGAGCCCCAAAATAATGCGAATGAGTGTTGTTTTTCCTCCGCCGTTTGGTCCAATAATTCCGAGGTAATCACCTTTATTTACGACAAAACTTACCCCCTCGAGAGCAGGTACGCCCCCGTATGTAAAACCCACATTATTGAGTTCGATGTAGGGTTGTGGTTGATTTATTGACATACAAGAGCTTTGCGTAAATTATTTAGATTCATCATCATTAATGAAACATAATCTTCCCCTGATTGTAACTCATGAGGGGTAAGACTTTCAAGTGGGTTCAGAACGAGCGTCTCTCCCCCAATCTCTCGAGCAAGAACTTCTGAAAGCTTTGGACTTGCTGTTGTTTCAAAAAAGACATATTTGACTCCTTTTGCCCGAACCAAAGCAACAATACGCGCAAGTTCTTTTGGTGAAGGTTCCTCGTCAGGAGAAATGCCTGCAATTGAAGTTACGTGAATGCCGTATGCACGGGCAAGGTACTCGAATGCTTCGTGTGACACAACGATGTCATTTTGCTCGCACACACCAAGTCCGGCCCGAAACGCACGGTCAAGGTTGGTAAGGAGATCAATCACCCGTACTGCATTTTCTGTATAATAATCAGTCTGTGCTGGATCGAGCAGGGAGAAAGAATCGCGCACAATCTCCGCCTCTTTAATCATTACCAGCGGATCAAGCCAGACATGCGGATCTACAGAGCCCTGTTTTTCTAGCAAACTTACTCCACGACCCTTGAGTGTCGCCGCCATATCAAGAATTCTTTCTGGGTGTTCAAATGCCCCAGCGCGCCACTTCATAACCCATGGCTCAAAATCCGCACCATTATACATAAAAAGTTTTGCTTTCCCCATCAAAATCATGTGCCGAGGAGACGGTTCAAAATCGTGTGGTTCAGAACCAGGAGGCGTCATATTGGTAACCGAAACCATACCTCCGCCAATCGCTTGCGCAAGATATGCCAACGGATAAAAACTCGTCATCACGGACAACTTCCCCTCTTCGGCAATTGGTTTCTCACTACTTGACCACCCACCATACCACACCGCAAGCAAAGTCGCTCCAACCAACACCACTCCCACCACAATAACCCGAGATGTATGCATTTGTTTCAGTGTACCACACCGACACAACTTCGACAAAAAATACAGCTCCTTATTCCTCTGCGAACACCTCGGCAAAAAGTTCGTCACGGCCTTCTTTTGTTTTTGCGGAATAGGGAAGAATAGGTGTAGCAAAAACGGACTCTAGAGCTCTTAGACTTTTCGCGCGGGTGGATTGGTTGAGGCGGTCAACTTTGTTTGCCACAATCACAAAAGGGATTTGTTCGTTGCGCAAAATACCCACCATTTCTTCATCATACGGCATGGGCTCAATAGAAGCATCTACAATAAGCACCACAAGCGACAGCCGCGACCGCCCCTTTACGAGATACCATAGGATAAGTTTCCGGAGTTTTTCGGCGCCCTTTGAGCTCATGCGCGCAAAACCATAACCGGGCAAATCGACAAAAAAGCGATTTTCATTAATAAGGAAAAAGTTGATTTCTTTGGTTTTGCCAGGCATCGAACTCGACTTTACGAGATTCTTTTTGGGAAGAAGGGAGTTGATAACGCTCGATTTGCCCACATTCGATCGCCCAACAAACGCCACCTGCGGGGTCTCTTTTTTCATGATATCGTCGGTCCCGACAATCCCCTTTACAAATACGGCGCTTTTAATTTCCATAATCCTAATATAACCATGATTTACCCTAAAACACAAAGAATAGACTGCTTGCTTGATTCCTGCAGGTAGCGTACACTAAAGAGTATTACACCGTCAGTTAACTTACATTATTCATGGAACCAATGAACAACACGCCAACCGAACAAACTGTCGCAACGAAACCACAGCCCGCGCTCATGCAAAGTCTTGCCATTCCCTTTGCAATCGTCATTGCAGGAATAGCGATTGCGGCGGCAATTTATTTTGGTGACAACAACAGAGGTGTTCTTGCTGCGCCCACAGGAAACCAAGCTGCAAGTCTCGACCCCGTCACCAACAAAGACCATATTCTCGGCAACCCAAATGCAAAAATTGTTATCGTTGAATACTCCGACCTCGAGTGTCCTTTTTGTAAGACATTCCACAAAAGCATGAACCAAGTAATGAGCGAATATGGGGAGAGTGGCAAAGTAGCTTGGGTGTATCGCCACTTCCCGCTTTCGTTCCACTCCAAAGCAGACAAAGAAGCGCAAGCAACTGAGTGTGTTTCAAAACTTGGTGGAAATGCAAAATTCTGGGAGTACACGAACAAAATTTTTGAAATAACTCCCGCCAACAACGGACTCGACATGTCCCTGCTTCCAAAACTTGCACAAGAAATTGGCATCGACGAAGCAGCATTCACGGCATGCCTCGCAAGTGATGAAATGAAGCCTATCATTGAAGCAGGACTTGCGAGCGGAATCAAAGCAGGTGTACGTGGCACTCCTCATTCGCTCATCCTCGTAGACAAAAAAGTTGTGGGCACTATCGACGGGGCACAACCATTCGGAGCAGTGAAAGCACAAATTGACGCATTGCTTGCAAAGTAATACCCTAGGAAATTACGTTTAAAAAAACTGCCCGCCTTTTTAAAAAAAGGCGGGCAGTTTTTTTAAACCCCCATCATGAGCCGAAGCTCCGCCGACGGTTCCCATGCCGGCTCAAACGTCAGCTCCACCCGCACCGCACCTTTTGCGTACCCGAATGCACTCACCTGCTTTTCTATATCAGCCATAAGCTCATCTGCAAAAGGACAAAACGGGGTCGTGAGCGTCATCAGGATTTCTACGCTATCTTTCTCGATAGTGATTTTGTAAATCAGTCCCAATGTCCACACATCAATCCCAATCTCGGGGTCTTTCACGAGTTTCAGCTTTTCAATAATATCTTTTTCTTGAATGTTTTTCATATTTAAATGTTTTCAAATCCCTTAGTTAAAATCTCGCGCGCGAGGGCAGCGTCCCCTGTCCGAACAATTTTTCCATCTCTCATGACAGACACACGGTCGGGGGTTACATGTTCAAGAACAGTACCCAAATGTGTCACCAATAGAAACCCAACTCCCTGTACACGCAGTTTTTCAATCGTCCCAAATACATTTTTCAAGGAATCTACATCAACCCCCGAATCAATCTCGTCGAGAAGCGCGAACCTTGGTTCAAGGGCAAGAAGTTGAATCATTTCTCCCTGTTTTTTCTCCCCACCCGAAAATCCAACATTCACAAATCGTTTTAGAAGCCCCTCCTCAAACCCAAACTCTTTCACTTTTGTCGTAAGTTTATTATAAAAATAAGGAACTGAAATTTCGCTTTTTTTAATGATGCGATACGCACGGTGGAGAAATGCAAGCATGGTTACGCCATCAACCTTGGGCGCATGTTGCGGAGACAAAAATAATCCCCGTGCTGCCTTTTTTTCTGTCGAAAGCTGTGCAAGGTCTTCACCATCAAGAAGCATCTCTCCGCCCACCACCTCGTACGCAGGGTGCCCCATGAGTGCATTCAAGAGCGTCGACTTCCCTGACCCGTTAGGCCCCATGAGAATGTGAAGTTCCCCTGCACGCACATCCAAAGAAACATCGTCGACAACAACCTTACCCTCACGTCGCACGGTAAAATTTTTAATAGAGAGAATGGGAGACATGTTATTTTTGCGGCACAGACAACAAAATTTTTTGGAGCGCCTCATATCCCAAAAGCGCACAATTCACCCGCGCCGGACTTATGTGTACCCCCAGCATAGTATAAATATCGCCGGGCAACAAGAGCTTCATATCCGACACTGTCAGACCTTTGAGTTTGTCGGTAAGCATTGAGAGCGCCGCCTGAGAGACGGCGCACCCTTCACCCTGAAATGCGGAATCAGATACGCGCCCATCATCCCCCATCGCAATTTGAAGCACGCCACGATCACCACAGGACGCATTACGTGCCTCGGCTTCAAGACAAATGCCTTCAATCACCCGCTTGTTGTGCGGATGTGCACTGTGGTCGAGTAAGTTTTCTTTATAGAGTTCTTCGTTCATATCTCAAAATATCCTTTAGTATAGCCCATTTTGTGGGGCTTGACAAGTTCTTGAATTCGTGTATAATTATAACCAGACAAGTCACATTCACATCCAACAAAGGGGAAACTCCATGTACAAATTTCTGGTATTACCTGCATTTGTAGCAATCCTTGTACTTTTCATCGTTATGATAATTCAAGGGAAAAAGTCACCCGAAACAATGAAAAAATATCTCATTCGGGGACTCATCGTCATTGGTGGACTCATCGGAATCGCCTTTGCCCTCAGACTCCTGATGGTAACTGCAATAGGTACAACAATAGCGGTCAGCGCGAACACTATAATGAACGAGGCAATGACCAACATTGGAGTCTTGTTGATAGCAGTATTCTTCTTGTTTGCTCTTGGGGTTTTTGCGATAGTTACCTTAATCGCAAAATCGATTGTACCCCACGCGAGCAAAATGTTGGATGAAGTCGTAGGAAAAGAAGGGTAACTTCTTTTCCTACACAAAGGGGCCGTCTTATCGCGGCCTCTTTTTTTTATTTTTCAAAAACCGCTTGTGCTTTCTTCACTCCATTCATAAGCGCGTCAATGTCTTCCGCAGTATTATACAAATAAAAACTGGCACGAGACACCGCAGTCACTCCGAGTGCATCGGTCACCAAGGGCATCGCGCAGTGGTGCCCCGCACGGATTGCGACACCTTCCCGACCCAAAATTTCTGCAACATCATGGGGGTGAACCCCCTCGACGACAAACGAAACAATGCCGACATTTTTTATACCATCACGCTCCGCAATCACCCGCACACCAGAAATTTCCTCAAGACGCGCAATTGCCTCCTCCGCGAGTTTTGCACTATGCGCGTGAACATTATCCACCCCAACTTTTTCCAGGTATTTGACCGCCGCACCAAGCCCAATCACCCCTCCTATGTTCGGTGTCCCCGCTTCAAACCGTTCGGGAATCCCGCGCCACGTTGCACGCGCAAGCGTCACTTCATCCACAATCCCCCCACCATACACACCCGGTTCAAGATTTTTTAAAAGTTCAGCGCGCCCCCAGAGCACTCCCACCCCCGTCGGACCGCACATCTTGTGCCCCGAAAAATACAGAAAATCGACGTCGAGTTTTTTCACATCAACCGACATGTGCCCCGCTGCTGCCGTAGCATCACACACCACAAGCGCGCCGACCTTATGCGCAACCTCCGCAATGCGCGCCACATCGTTGATCACCCCCGTCACATTCGACGCAAGCATCACGCTCACTATTTTTGTTTTCGGAGTTATAAATTTCTCCACCACATCATAATTAAGTGCAACTCCATTATCTACCAGTGGAAGGTGCTTCAAATCCAAATCGTGCCGTCGCGCAAGTTCTTGAAGCGGAATGAGGCTCGCGTGATGCTCCATCGCGGTCGTAACGATTTCACCCCCCTCTTCCAAGGGTAACCCTTGGAATTTTGAATGCTCAAGCATGGAAACCAGCATATTTGATGATGCCGTCGCGCCGCTTGTAAAAATGACTTCCTGCTTCTCCGCACCAATAAAACGCGCTACGCTCGCCCGCGCATCCTCGTACGCCTCACTCGCAGTTTGCCCCGCTTTATATGTTCCACGGTGAATATTCGCACGAAACTTTGTGTAATATTCCTCCATTGCATCAAGTACCACTTTCGGCGTCTGCGACGTCGCTGCCGTGTCTAAATACGCAAAACCCTGCCCCTCACCGAGACCTTGGCCAAAAATTGGAAAATCTTTTTTAATATTCTTATCAATCATACAAAAAACAGATCACGCATCCTCCCCCATTTCAAGCGCAATCAATTTATTGAGCTCGACCGCGTACTCGAGAGGAAGTTCTTTAATGATTGGCTGTGCGAAACCATTAACCGCGAGGCGCACCGCAGCAGACTCCGTAAACCCGCGTGTCTTCAAATAGAAAATCTCTTCGTCACCAATGCGCCCAATACGCGCTTCGTGCGAAATCTCCACGTCGTCGTTTGCATTCTCAACCGCAGGAAACGCATTTGCCTTCGACCCCTTGTCGAGAAGAAGCGAGTCACACACAAGCGACGCACGCGACCCATGCGCACGAGAAGAAACTTTAATGAGCCCACGATAGTTTGCAATGCCACCATCTTTTGAAATAGACTTTGAATAGATAGTTGAGGTCGTGTGTGGCGCAAGGTGAATCGACTTCGCGCCCGTATCCTGCACTTGTCCTTTTCCCGCAATTACGAGCCCCAAGTTGTCGGCACGAGCACCCTCCCCCACGAGCACCGACGAAGGATAGAGCATCGTCACCCCCGAACCCATGTTGCCGTTCACCCATTTTATTTCAGCATCCTTTTCCACAATGGCGCGCTTGGTGTTCAAGTTGTACGTATTGAGCGACCAGTTTTCAATGCTCACATATTTTGCCTTCGCCCCTGCATGCACAAAAATCTCGACACACCCCGCATGAAGTGAAGAAAAATTATATCGTGGCGCCGAACACCCTTCAATGTACTCGATCTCCGAACCTTCGTCTGCAATGATAAGCGTGTGCTCAAACTGTGCACTGCGTTCGCGGTTCATACGAAAATACGCTTGGAGTGGCATGCCAACTTTTACCCCCTTGGGGACGTAGATAAACGTCCCACCACTCCACACTGCCGCATGAAGCATGACGAACTTGTGGTCGGTAATCGGCACGCACTTTGTCATGAAATATTTCTGCACGAGCTCAGGATATTTTTGGAGTGCAACATCCATGTTTTCAAAAATCACCCCCTTGTCGGCAAGCGACTGTTTCAGACGATGGTACACAATCCCTGAGTCATACTGCGCACCCACGCCACCAAGGTACTCGCGCTCTGCTTTTGGAATACCGAGTTTTTCAAATGTTTCTGTAATTTCTGCTGGCAAGTCCTCCCATGCATCAGTCTCGGCAACTCCGGGGTCAGCGTAAAAATTCATACCATCAAGATCAAGATTCGCGAGCGAAGGCCCCCACTTTGGCATGGGTGCTTTCTGGTACAGCTCGTACGCCGCGAGGCGCTTTTCCAGCATCCACGCCGGCTCATTCTTTGTCGCCGAGATATGACGAACAAGCGCCTCCGAAAGAGGTTGGTTTTCCTTGCTTTTGTGAGTGTTTTTAACCTCATTCATATCCCCCACTCTAGCACGCAAGCGTGGTATTGACAAGTCCCACGTTTGGGTGTATAATTGAAAAAGCTACATTTGAACATTCCCAAAAGAGGAGGAAAAATAGATGATCGTGAAACCTAAGAAATACCCAAATGGAGTCATTGCTTTTGTACTGGCAACACTAGGAACACTGACGATGCATGAACTCTGGATGAACAATGGTGCCGTGCTACGGCAAGGGATTCTGGTGTCAACAGTCGGGCTGTGGGTGTTTATTTACCTTGTACTGTATTCGGTTGGATGCACTCTTTGTTATTTAGCAAAAATCGGCTTACTTCAACCAGAAGTCCATATGGAAGAAGAGGAAGATCCAAAAAAATGAATCGCCTAAAACTCGAAAGGCGGACAGGAATGTCCGCCTTTTTTCTTTTTCATGAAGACATTATTAACTCCGCGCGTGCGACAAGTCTTTTTCAGGGACTAGGGAGCGCGACGGCGCGAGAACTTCAGGATTTTCGATTCTGCGGAATCGTGTCGCGCAAGTCCTTTGGGCGCGACCAGAATATCCGTACCCTGAAAAAGACTTGTCGCACGTAGCGCCGAATTAATAATTCTTCAACTTCCCCACCTTCTCATGTTGGCGAATCTTTTCAATCGCCTTTGCCTCAATCTGACGAATGCGCTCACGTGTCACCCCGAACTCCTTGCCCACTTCTTCGAGTGTGTGTACAATACCGCCCACCAAACCGTGGCGCATTTCAAGAATCTTGCGCTCCTTTTCTGAAAGGTCGTCCAAAATTTCTTTTACTTGATCAGAAAGAATGCGACGCGCCGACTCTTGGTCCGGAGAAAGAATTTTGTCATCGGCGATAAATTCACCAAGCGTTGATTTGTCGTCATCGTCTCCAATAGATTTCTCAAGCGACACCGTGTCGTGGTCAATGTTTTTAATGTTATAGATTTTTTCAACCTCAAGCCCCATTTCTGTCGCGACCTCTTCTGCAAGAGGTTCGCGACCAAGATCTTGCGAGAGACGGCGCACCACCTGCTTATATTTCGAAATCGTTTCCACCATATGAACCGGAATACGAATCGTACGTGACTGATCAGCAAGCGCGCGTGTAATAGCCTGACGGATCCACCATGTCGCGTAGGTTGAGAACTTGTATCCTTTCTCCCATTCAAACTTCTCCACTGCCTTAAAGAGACCGAGGTTCCCTTCTTGAATGAGGTCAAGAAGCGTAAGATCCGCACTGCGTCCCACATATTTCTTTGCAATCGAAACCACGAGACGCAAGTTTGCACGCGCGAGTAAATTTTTTGCCTCCATATCTCCCGCCTGAATGCGCTGTGCAAGTGTGCGCTCATCTACCGGTGAAAGGAGCGGGTACTGTCCAATCTCTTTCAAGTACATTTGAATGGAGTCGTACGAAGAGTCGCCACTTTTATAAATATATTTTTTGTGGGAAATCGCTTCCTCGGGTTCAATCTCCAAAAGCCCGCCGCTTTCAAGGATATCCACACCTGCATCACCGAGTTTTTCATACAGCTGATCAAGAAACAAAATATCCTGTTCAATAAGTGGAAATTCTTTCAAAATTTCATTAAAGGTGATAAATCCGCGCGCGCGACCCTTTAAAATAAGGCGTGCCGCTTTTTCTTCCCAGTTACCGCTTTTCTTTCCGCCGGTTTTTGACGCAACTTTCTTCACCGCCTTACCTGCAGGTTTCTTTGAGGTTGCAGCCTTAACAACTTTTTTCACCGGCTTTTTTACCACAACCTTTTTTACTGGCACAACCTTTTTAACCGCTTTACCGAGAGGTTTTTTTTCTTTTTCGATTACTTTCTTTTTTCCAGCGGATGCCACAGGCTTTTTTGATGATGCCATTTTTTTTGTTGATGGGTTTTTCTTGATCATATTAAAAATTTTTTGTTACGTGTAATTTCTTTGAGAGCTCCTGACATTCGGCGAGAATCGTGTGTGCCCCCTGTATATCCCCTCGTGTTTCTGCCATTTTGAGTTCCTCCATTTTTCGAGCCAACCGCTCCCTCAGTAATTCATCTTCAAAGTTTTGTAAAAGCTCTTCAAGCTCTTTATCGGGCGTTTCTATTCCCTGAAACCGTATCTCTGCTTCAAAAATGAGTTTCTCTGCCTCCCCCGGAGGTCGCTCATTTTTTTCTGCTCCACCAAGAAGCGAGACGAGCTCAGAAAATCGTGCACGATGTTTTTTAAGATCAGTAAGCAAGGGAGTTTTTTCTTGCTCTTGCCACAAAAGCACTCCTTCAATGATTCGTGCCAGACGAGATTTTCTGGAAAGAATCGGAGCAGTTGGAATTTGAACTTCAGAACTTGCATGACCTTGCACCCCCCGTTTCTTCACCTCCTCCCACACCGGTTCATCTTTAACGCCCAAGAGTTTCGCCACCTGCCCCACATAATATCCTTGATCGATAGAACTTTGAAGTTCAGCGATAAACGGAATGACAATCTCAGAAACTTTTGCACGAAGCACCGCGCGATTTATGTGCTCGAGAGGTAACGTCTCGAGATAGAAATCAATAACTTGTTTCGCTTCTTCGACAGTCGCACGCCATACTTGAGGATCTTTGAGCGCCATGTCTGCAGGGTCACTTCCTTTGGGCAAATGAGCAATACGCACCGTCATTCCTTGCGCAAGTGCAAGTCCTACACCGCGAAGTGCCGCGGTGTTTCCCGCAGAATCAGCGTCAAATGCAATCACTACATTTTTGGTAAAACGTTTAATAAGCGCAAGTTGCTCGGACGTCAAGGCCGTTCCCGAAGATGCCACTGTGCAGGCAACCCCCGCTTGATGCGAAAGAATGAGGTCCATCTGTCCTTCCACCAACACCGCCATATCCCTCCGGCGCATTTCCTGTTTCGCTTGAGAAAATCCAAAAAGAACGCGTGATTTTTGGAAGACCTCCGTCTCGGGACTATTTACATACTTTGCCTGCGCTGACGCACCCAACGTCTTTCCTGCTTCTTCTTTCAAGATGCGCCCCGAGAACGCAATGACACGCCCTGACATATCGGTGAGCGGAAACATCACTCGCCCGCGAAACCTATCGTAGACTCCTTTTGTCCCACGCACCACAAGCCCAGCACGTTCCATCGTCTGCTCGGAAACTCCTTTCTTTTTCAAAAAATCAGAAAGCGAATTCCATTCATCGGGAGCAAATCCAACTCGGAAATTCTTTATGGTTTCATCCGTCAGTCCGCGCGTGTGCAGATATTTGAGCGCCTCAGGAAATTTTGGCAAAACTGCCTGATAGAACTTTGTCGCCCAGTCGAGTGCGTGATAGAGTGCCTCGCGTTCATCTTTGCTTTCTTTACTGAATGCTTTTTGAGGCTGGAGCTCTATCCCCGCACGCTCCGCTAGAACTTTTAATGCTCCGGAAAAATCGAGCCCCTCGATTTCCTCCACAAAGGAAATAAGGTCGCCTCCACGATTGCATCCGAAACAATGGTATGTCTGCCGTGCCGGCGAAATAAAGAACGATGCTGACTTCTCACTATGGAAGGGACACCGCGCTTTAAAACTCCCTCCTGCTCCTTCGAGCTTGAGATACGAACTCGCAACATCTACGATATTTAGGCGTGATTTAATTTCTTCGATGACTGAAGACATAATTTCGTTGAAGAATTATTACTGTGCACCGAGCAAGTAGCGTAGCAAACCCCATCCGCAAAAGAACCCTCCGAAAAAAACCTACGCGTTTTTCTTTTCCTCCTCTTCTACACTCCCTGGTAAGCTTCTATCTTTTTTTGTAAGACCAAACCCTGTTCCCGCAGGAATCAAATTACCAATGATAACATTCTCTTTGAGTCCGCGGAGCGTGTCCACACCTCCCTTGATTGCAGTGTTGATGAGGATACGTGTCGTGTTTTCAAACGAAGCCGCTGAGAGCCAACTCTTCGTCGTGAGGGCAACCTCGGAAATACCGCGTACGATTGGATCAGCTTTTGCTTTCTCTCCACCTGCTTTCTCGGTGCGCTCGTTTTCTTCCGCAAGATCATTCTGCTCAATAATATCTCCGCGGTTAAACTTTGTATCTCCTGATTCCTTCACCTTGCGGCGTGAGAACATTTGGCGAATAATCACCTCGATGTGCTTTCGTGAAATTGACGCGCCTTGCAATTCGTAAATTTTCAAGACCTCGGCAATGATGTAGTTTTCTGCTGCATCTTTTCCTGCGTACTCAAAGACTTCACCAATATCAGCAGAACCATCAGTGAGATGCTGTCCTTTCACAACCTTGTCACCAATCCTCACAAATGAAGTACGTGAAATTGTTGTTGCATACTCAATACTGTCTCCCTTTTTCTTTCCTTCTCCTTCTCCCGGAAGAACCGTAATCTTGAGTTCCTTGTTGTCTTTTACGACGTCAAGCACAACCCCCGATGTGCGGCTGACAATTGCGATACTTTTTGGAATACGGCACTCGAAGATTTCTTCAACGCGCGGAAGACCCATCGTAATATCTCCTCCGGCTGATGCAACTCCTCCGGCATGGAACGTACGCATCGTGAGCTGGGTTCCCGGCTCACCAATTGCCTGTGCGGCAATAATACCCACTGACTCACCAAGCTTCACGAGTTCGTTTCTACCAATGTCCAAACCATAACACTTGCGACATACTCCATGGCGAGTTTTGCATGAGAGCGGTGAACGCACCAAGACTTCAGAAACATATTTCTCAGCCTCTTTCGCCTCGTGCTTTGTCATCAAATGACCCTTCTTGAAAAGAGTTTCACCTGAAGCATCTTTGATTTCCTCGATAAGTACACGTCCCTTGAGATTGCGAGCAAGAGGAATATCAAACCCGACAAGGTTTTCCTTCTTAATGAGTTTTCCTTCTTTATCGCCACAATCCTCTTCCGTAATAATAGCGTCCTGAGCCACATCCACAATACGACGAGTGAGGTATCCAGCCTTCGCGGTGTTGAGCGCGGTGTCGGCAAGACCTTTGCGTGAACCGTGCGTCGTGACGAAATATTCAATAGGAGACAAACCTTCCTTACTTGAAGGAATAATCGGGAAGTCGATAGCGCGACCCTGAGTGTTGGTGATGAGACCGGTCATACCTCCCATGTTTACGATGTTCGAAATAGCACCGCGGGCACCTGACTTAATCATGTCTTCCACAGAACCGTTCTTAGCGAGTGTTCCCGGCATGAGTTTTTCAATTTCTCCGCGAGCACCCTGCCAAATCTCAATCGTCTTTCGGTAACGCTCTTCTTCAGAGAGAAGTCCTTCGCTATATTCTTCGCGAACAGTGTCAGCGAGTACGCGTGCACGACCAATGATTTCTTTTTTCTCTTTAGGAACCTGAATTTCGTCAATACCCCATGTCATACCAGCCTTGCTTGCATACTTGAAACCGAATCCTTTAATCTTGTCGAGTACCGCAGGCGTTGCATCGATTCCGTAAACATTGATGAGCTCATCAACAAGAGACTCGAGTTCTTTCTTGTTGATCTCTTTGTTGATATAAGGGAAGTCCGAAGGAAGCACACTATTGAAGAGCAAGCGTCCTACTGAGGTTTCGAAAATAGCGCCTTCAAATTGGCTATACTTTATTGCATCGGTTCCCATGACTTTAATCTTTGCACGGAATCCTACGGCGTCGAAGTCATACGCGGTAATAGCATTGTTTGGTGTTGGGAAAATCTTTCCTTCACCTTTTTCACCTTCTACGATTTTTGTCATTGAATAACAACCAAGCACAATGTCGAGTTTTGGGTTAACAATAGGATCGCCGTTTCCCGGACTCAAAAGGTTTTTGTTTGCCGCCATGAGGTTTTTTGCCTCGTCTTGAGCAGCAATCGAAAGAGGTACGTGTACCGCCATTTGGTCACCATCGAAGTCAGCGTTAAACGCTGTACATACGAGTGGGTGTACTTGAATAGCATTACCCTCAATGAGCACAGGGTGGAACGCCTGAATACCGAGACGGTGAAGCGTAGGTGCGCGGTTCAAAAGAACGTACTTCCCTTTAATCACACCTTCAAGAATTGCCCATACTTCTGGTACGCCCTCATCGATGAGTTTGTTTGCCCCGCGAATATTGTATGCAAGTTCACGCTCAAGAATTTTTGAGACAATAAACGGACGGAAGAGCTCGAGTGCCATGTGTTTTGGAAGCCCGCACTGATCCAGAGAAAGTTTTGGACCCACCACAATCACCGAACGACCCGAGTAGTCCACGCGCTTGCCGAGAAGGTTCTGACGGAAAAGACCTTGTTTTCCTTTAAGCGTATCTGAGAGTGACTTCAATGTGCGCTTTTGTGCTTGATTCATCGCCACTGACTGCACGCGACGGATCGAGTTATCAATAAGTGAGTCAACGGCTTCCTGTAAAATACGTTTCTCGTTACGGAGAATCACGTCAGGCGCACCAATCTCTTTGAGTTTCTTTAAGCGATTATTACGATTGATAACACGACGATAAAGATCATTCAAGTCTGATGTTGCATGGCGACCTCCCTCGAGAGCAACCATCGGGCGAAGTGCAGGAGGAATGATAGGAATGACACTGATAAACATCCACTCGGGGCGTACTCCGGAAGCCATCATGGACTTCACAATACCAATACGCTTATTGAGTTTTTGTCGTTCAACAGAACCTGCTTTTTCCATTTCAGCCTGAAGACGCTCGCGCAATTTTGCCAAATCGAGCTTCTTGAAAATATTGTAAATCGCTTCTGCCCCGATACCTGCCTCGAACGCTGTTCCGTACTTAAGCGCAAACTTGTGATATGTCATTTCATCAAGCACACGTCCTTCCACAAGCGACTCCACGTCATGCTTTGCAGTCAAGAGAAGCTCTTTAAGTTTTTCTTTTCCTTTCTCGTCAGTCAAGTTTTTGAACTTTGACTTGTACTCAGAGTCCAACTCCTTCATCAAGCGCTCCTTGTCACCAAGGTTTACACTCGTGATGATGTATCCTGCAAAGTAAATAACTTTTTCAAGATCAACAATCGGAAGATTGAGGATGAGCCCCATACGTGAAGGAATACTGCGGAGGAACCAAATGTGTGCAACAGGACTTGCAAGCTCAATGTGACCCATGCGTTCGCGACGCACAATACTGCGGGTGACTTCAACGCCGCATTTTTCACAAATAATATTTTTGTAACGAATGCGCTTATACTTTCCACAGTAACATTCGTAATCCTTCTCAGGTCCAAAGATGCGCTCGTCAAACAAACCGCCACGCTCGCTGCGTTGAGTACGATAGTTGATCGTCTCTGGTTTTGCCACTTCTCCGTATGACCACTCCTTGATACGGTCAGGTGATGCAAGCTTAAGGATGATCGCATCAAAATTTTCTTGTTCGCGTAATGTTTTCATAATGATTAGTATCGTTAAGCTTATTTAATTTCACCCTTTTTTACGAGCTGTACATCGAGTAAAAGTCCGCGGAGGTAATTCAAGAGCACGTTGAATGATTCAGGGACATGAGTTTCTGTAACATCATTTCCTTTCACAATCGCATCAAACGCACCCGAACGTCCAGAGATGTCGTCCGACTTCACCGTAAGCATTTCACGAAGCACGTGTGCGGCACCGTATCCTTCAAGCGCCCACACTTCCATTTCGCCGAAACGCTGTCCACCACCCTGCGCCTTACCACCGAGTGGCTGCTGTGTGATGAGCGAGTATGGCCCGATTGAACGCATGTGAATTTTGTCTTCAACCATGTGGTTCAATTTCAAAATGTACATGTACCCTACGGCAATATCCTGATCAAATGATTCACCAGAACGACCGTCAAAGAGTTTCATCTTTCCATCCTCACGGAATCCTGCCTTCACGAGCTCGCCCTTAATCTCCTCAGCCGTTGCACCCATAAATGGAGGCACGATTGCCTGATAGTTAAGCGTGTGTGCCGCAAGACCCAAGTGAAGCTCAAGAATCTGTCCGAGGTTCATACGAGAAGGAACACCAAGCGGAGTCAAAATAACATCGATAGGCGTACCGTCTGCCATGTAAGGCATGTCTTCTTCTGGAAGAATAACGGAGATAACTCCTTTGTTTCCGTGACGTCCTGCAAGCTTATCTCCAACGGAAATGTTGCGGACCTGTGCAACTTCGATGTGAATACGTTTAATGATACCACTTTCAAGATTGTCACCCTTCTCGCGGGAGAATACTTTGACTCCCACAATACGACCACGTTTGCCGTGTTCCATGCGAAGTGAAGTGTCTTTTACGTCGCGTGCTTTTTCACCAAAAATCGAACGGAGGAGTCGCTCTTCCGATGTGAGTTCTGCTTCACCTTTGGGAGTAATTTTACCCACAAGAATATCTCCGGGGTGCACTTCGGCACCAACACGAATGATTCCGTCTTCGTCGAGGTCTTTGAGTTTTGCTTCGCCGACGTTTGGAATGTCGTGAGTTGTAATTTCAGGCCCAAGCTTTGTGTCACGCACGTTCACAACAAATTCATCCATGTGAATCGAAGTAAACTTACTGTTCTTCACAAGACGTTCCGAAAGAATAATGGCATCTTCGTAGTTTGATCCACCCCATGTCATGAACGCGACAAGTGCATTTTGTCCAAGTGCCATTTGTCCCTGATCTGACGATGATGTGTCAGCGAGGATGTCCCCCTTTTTAACCTTATCGCCCGGAACAACTGAGGGGCGTTGATGGAATGCGGTAAAACCATTCGTACGAGAGAAGTTTACCAAATTGTAAGTGTACTCCTTGTTCTTCTCATCTTTGAGTACAATCTTCTTAGCATCTGCATGTGTAATAGTACCGTTTGCATCTGCAATCACCAAGCGACCAGTATCGCGCGCCGCAGACTCCTCCATGCCGGTTGCCACAAGCGGAGCTTCAAGACGAACACAAGGAATGGCTTGCTTCTGCATGTTTGAACCCATGAGTGCGCGGTTTGCATTGTCGTGTTCCAAGAAAGGAACCATTGAAGTCGCGATTGAAAATGGCTGATTTGCGGCGACATCCACATAGTGAACATCGTCTCGTGCAACCAGTTTTGGATAACCCTTCTGGCGAACTTCAACTTTCTCTTCAGCAAATGCATCGTTCTCAACACGAGCTGCTCCGTGCGCAATATTGTATTGCTCTTCTTCGAGCGCATCCATGTACACGATTTCTTTCGTAATCTTCCCGTTCTTTACTTTTGCGTATGGTGTTTCGATCATGCCGAAATCATTGATGCGCGCATAACATGAGAGACGGAGAATAAGGCCGATGTTCGGACCTTCTGGAGTGTGGATAGGACACAAACGACCATAGTGAGACGAGTGCACGTCGCGAACTTCAATACCTGCACGCTCGCGGGTAAGACCTCCCGGCCCCAACGCAGAAAAGGTGCGGAGGTTTTCAATCTCGCTCAAAATATTGTACTGCGTCATGAACTGCGAAAGCTGGTTCGTCGCAAAGAATTCCTTGAGACGCGCCTGGAGTGGGCGAGGACTAATGAATTGCATTGGCATTGTTGCATCAGTATCGATGGTCGACATGCGATCTTGAATATTGCGCTTGATTTGCGTCATACCAACGCGAATCTTTTGCTGAAGCATTTCTCCTACTGAACGAATACGACGCGAACCGAGGTGGTCAATGTCGTCAGGAAGCGCACTTGGGGTAGCGTTCAACTTTGCAATATGTTGAACTATGAGCGCCACATCGTGAGCATTTACCGTACGACGAGCGATTTCACCTTTTTCAAGACTTTGTCCAAAACGCTTATTGAATTTAAAACGCCCAACCTCAGAAAGATCATATTTTTCTTTTGCAAAAATAGAGTCAACAAACTCTTTTGCGTTCTCCGGCGTAGCAAGATCACCATCGCGGAGTTTTTTGTGAATTTCTACATATGATTCATTTGCCGTCAAGAGAGTGTCTTTGGCGATTGTGCCTTCGATAGCTTTTTTTCCAGCCTCATCAGATGCAAATTCTTTCAAAATCGCATCATTGTCACGAAAACCAAGAGCACGCAAAAGCACGGACGCAGGGAATTTGCGTTTCTTATCAATGCGCACATACACTGCTCCATCAGGATCAGACTCAACTTCAATCCACGCACCGCGACTTGGGATGATTTTTGCGCCAAAATATCTCTTGCCTTTTATTTCATCAACCGTAAAAGACACACCAGAAGAACGCGAGATCTGAGGGACCACCACGCGTTCAACACCGTTCACAATGAACGTTCCGTGAGAAGTCATCATAGGAAAATCCGCCATGAAGATCTCTTGCTCTTTTTCGCTCTTAAATGTTTTGTTGATGAGCTTTACGCGCGCCTTGAGAGGTGCTTCGTAGGAAAGTTTATTTTCTTTCGCATAGTACTCATCATATTTTGGTTTCGAGAGCTCGATCCCCAAAAATTCAAATTCAAACTTCTTTTCCGAGTAATCTCTAATAGGAGAAAATTCTTTAAATGCATCTTTGAGACCTTCCTCAATAAGCCATTGGTATGACTTGAGGTGTGTCTCTACGAGGTTCGGCAAAGGTACGAGGGGTTTCTTGTATCGCGCAAAATATTTCTTCTCTCTCATAGGTTGTGGGACGCCGTATTTAATTATGTAAGCTTCTCAAACCACTTAGCATGCCGCCGCATAAACGACAAAAAACAAAAAGGCATGGAATATCCACCTTCTTGATAACTAAGGGTATGTAGAACTCTTTAATTTATACTCGAAGCATAAATTAAGACCTTGTAATATTGATTTTTCCCCACGGTGCGCCAATAACTCAATCAAATACCGTTACTTGCCAGTATATCAGACCCAAAAATCCTGTCAAATAGAAATTAAGCCTTATTTTACAATACTATTTGAGTTATCCCTGTTGCTTTTGCTTCCACTCCTCTATTTTTTTTGGATCACCACCAAGAAGGACTTTGGGAACACGGTACTTTTTACCCTTCCAAGAAAGTACCTCGGGGCGTGTGTACACCTCAGGTGATGCCATCTGCCCTATTTGTGGACGAAGCTCCTCCACAGACTCATGGGCACCCAAAACCCCTTCAATCTGTCGCGCGCACGCATCCACCACCACCATGGCAGGCACTTCCCCGCCCGTGAGTACAAACGGCCCCACCGAGACTTCTTCTGCTTTGAAAATCTTTTTCACACGCGCATCAATGCCTTCGTAGCGCCCAGCAATCAGCACAATATCCGAATACTTCGTCACCAAATTTTTTGCATACACATTCGTAAACTGTTTTCCTGAAGGAGAAAAAAGAATGATTTTTATTTTTGCGGGTTTTTTCATGCGCGCGGTTTTGCGTGCAATGTCTTTCGAGATCTTTTCAAGCGCCAAAAGAAGTGGTTCTGCAATCATAACCATGCCGGGGCCGCCACCGTACGGACGATTGTCCGCTTTTTGATGTTTGTCACGCGCAAAGTCACGAGGGTTCACATACAGAACCTCGATGAGCTTTTCTTGTTGCGCACGCCCCAAAATCGACGCTTCGCAGTACGAGCGACACACCTCGGGAAACAAGCTCACGATATGAAAACGTGTCATACTCACCACTCTACACGAAAAAGCCTCGACATCAAAGATGTCGGGGCTTTCGATTCTGCGGAATCGCGTCGCGTAAGTCCTTTGGGCGCGACGAACCTGCGGAATCGCGTCGCGTAAGTCCTTTGGGGGGGCAATAAAAACTATACCTTCAAACCATCGATCACCTCGTCAACACTCTTGGTTGGCGATGCAGGCTTCCCACCTTCGGGCTCATGGATTTTCAAATTCACGCGAGCGTTATTTTTCATTCCTACCACACGAAGAAGCGTGCGGATTGCCTTTGCGGTGTTGCCGGTGCGACCAATAATCTTACCCATGTCGCCCGGATTCACATCGAGTGTAATAAGTACACCCATTTCATCAACAGTACGACCAACTCTCACGTCGCTGGGATGATCCACAAGTGCTTTTACTACGTATTCAAGAAATACTACATCTGGTTCTTGGGTCATATTGGTATATTCTAAATCTTATCGCCCGTGATATTCTCGACAACTATTCTTACAATATATTTATTATACTATAGTTACTTTAAATTATGCAATTCTTCGGTTGAGGTGTCGTTTCAAAGGTACGGATTTTTTAGTCGCGCCCAACGGACTTGCGCGACACGATTCCGCAGGCCGGTCGCGCCCAACGGACTTGCGCGACACGATTCCGCAGAATCGAAAAGTGCAATTTCTGCCTTGCATTAAAACAGCCGGCACATTTTGTGTCGGCTGTTTTTTAAATCTCAAAAAGATTATTCTGATTACGCTACTACTTCAGCTGGAACTTCTGCCACTGGTGCTTCCTCCTTTTTTGACTCTTCCACAACTACTTCTTTTGCAATAGGCGTCTTCTTTCCCAACACATTCACCTTCTTGCCAGTAATCGCTTTGAGGTTGATTAAGAGATTGTGTACCGTTCCTGACGCTTTTGCACCAACAGAGAGCCAGTGTTTTGCGCGCTCAGTGTTGATAACAGGCGCACCCTTGCGCGCATCATACGAACCCAAAATTTCAAGGAATTTCCCCGTTTTAGGTTTCCATTTGGAATCAGTAACAATAACGCGGAACGACGGATCGTTCTTTCTTCCCACGCGCTGTAATCGAATCATTAACATGAGAAGCATCCTACCAGAAGTCGCAAAGAAATGCAAATTTTTAGGGCTCAAATAAGCAAAAAACCCTCCACAACATGCAAAATACACAATTCTATGGTATTGTGTGCTGAATATATGAACAAAGAAAAGACTCTTAGTCGGCACCAAGAAGGCGTTATTACTACAACTGGAAAAGGGCTCGGTTTTGTGTCTCTCGGCGCTGACAGTCCTCGCGAAAATGACATCCGTATTGAGGCAGGGTTCCTGAACACGGCCCTTTCACACGACCGCGTAAAGATTCTTCTTCACCCTCAGACACAAGGAGCACAACAGACGGGCGAAGTAGTTGAAATTCTTGAACGCGCAAAAATGAGCTTTGTCGGCACGCTCGAAAAAGATACCGATGCATATTTTCTTGTGCCCCAAGACCATCACATGTATGTCGATATTCGTATCCCCTCCACCAAGGTTCCCGAGGGGGCAGATGGGAAAAAGGTGCTCGCGCGTATTGTTAAATGGGACGACCCGAAAAAAAATCCTGAAGGGGAGATTCTCGAAATCATTGGCTCTGTTGGTGAAAACGAAACAGAAATTCGCGCCATCGTACTCGACAAAGGGCTTCCCATGGAGCTTCCCGAGAAAATCGAAAAGGAGGCACACGAAATCAAAGCTCGCGCACCAAAACTCTTGGCAGAAGAAGTACCTAAACGCCGCGACTTCCGCACAATAACTACATTTACCATCGACCCTGCCGACGCAAAAGATTTCGACGATGCGCTTTCTATCCAAACACTTCCCGATGGGTCTATCGAGGTAGGTATTCATATTGCCGACGTAGATGCGTACGTTAAGCCACACACCGAAATCGACGAGGAAGCACGTCGGCGTGCCACCTCCATCTATCTTGTCGACCGTGTCATTCCCATGTTCCCTGAAGTCCTCTCTAACGATCTCTGCTCGTTGAATCAAGGAGAAGACAAGCTCACCTTTTCCGCCGTATTTACTTTTTCAAAAGAATCGCTTGCTGACCCAAAAGCCCCCACCAAGATTACTGACCAATGGTTTGGGCGCACCATCATTCACTCAAACAAACGCTTCACTTATGAAGAGGCGCAAAAAATTTTAGACGATGGCGCAGGAATGTTCCACGCCGAACTCCTCACCCTCAACACTATCGGAAAAAAATTGGAGAAAGAAAACAAGGCGCACGGCACGATTTCCTTTGCCCACGATGAGGTAAAGTTTATTTTGGACGAAAACAAACGCCCTATCGGCGTCTACAAAAAAGTACCCCAAGACACCAACAAACTCATTGAAGAATTCATGCTTCTCGCCAACAAAAAAGTTGCCGAATTTGTTTCCAAAAAGCAAAAAGATGATGACATTTTTGTGTTCCGCATTCACGACGAGCCAAAACCTGAACGCTTGGGTGCTTTGGCGATATTCTTGAGTCGTCTTGGCTACAAGCTCCCCATCAAAGAAGGACGTGTTCTTGGGCAGGATATCAACAAGCTCCTCGCCGCCATCAAAGGCAAGCCGGAGGAATCCATGCTTCACACGGCGACGATTCGCACCATGGCAAAAGCAACCTATTCCACCGCAAATATCGGGCACTACGGGCTCGCATTCGAGCACTACACACACTTCACCTCCCCTATCCGTCGCTATCCGGATGTCATGGTGCATCGCCTCCTTTCCCACTATCTCGCTGGCGAAGAAGTTTCAAAAGATGAAATGAAAGAGTACCGCGCACTCTCTCTGCATTCATCAGAAATGGAAAAACTTGCCTCTGATGCCGAGCGCGCATCCATCAAATTCAAGCAAGCCGAATACATGAGCGAACGCGTGGGGCAAACATTTGATGGAAAGATTTCAAGCGTTACCGATTGGGGTATTTTTGTAGAAGAAAATGAAACAAAATGCGAAGGGCTTGTGCGCATCGGAAATTTGGGTGACGATTTTTATGTTTTTGAAAAAGAAAACTACCGCATCGTGGGCAAAAAGACCCGCAAAAGCTACACCTTGGGCGACGCCGTAAAAATTCGCGTGAAATTAGTCGATCTTGCACGCAAGAGTATCGACTACGAGCTCGTTGAAGGAAAAAAATAACAAAAAAAAGAACCCCGCACGACATTGCATCGTGCGGGGTTTGGGTCTTATTAACTACCAACTCGGCGGAACAACTTCTTGCTGAGGCTTTAATTCAGACGGGCAACAATTCCGGCAATACTGTCCCATCCCTTCGACATACCAAAACCGAGCTTCGATGGGAAAAGTTGTTTTGTACGGAGTTTTCGCCTTACATCTCACATTCACGCACAAATCATACCCATCGGGTGAAACAAAATCGGGATTGATTCCATTTGAAACGGGAAGCGTTTGGTCAGACATTATATACCCTCCTGTTGTGCAAGAACTTTTTGGATATCAGCACGCATGACACCACGATGCCCGACGATTGAAAAGACAAACGAGATTCTTTGTGCTCGAACCTCAGCACGCGAAAGCGGTTTTCTTGCCGAATCGGCAAGTTGCCACAACAAGCCCTCGTCTGTTGTAAGACATTCAAGATTCATAGCCACCTCCTCAAAGTAACACCTTTTTACATTATATCACAAATTTACACAAAACGCAAATTTATCTGGATTCCCTCTATTTCGCCATTTGTGCTGCTTCGTCGAACTTGATAGAGAGAAGTTTGGAGATAGCATCAGAGCCCATAGTGACACCGTAAATGATGCCGGCGCGGGACATGGTTTCGCGATTGTGGGTGATGACAATAAGCTGGGAGTATTTTGCGAGATTTTCGATCATGTCGCCATACTTGCGTGAGTTTGCTTCGTCGAGGGCGGCGTCGGTCTCGTCGAGTACGAGGAATGGTGGTGGGTTCACTTGTGACACCGCAAACAAAAGTGCAATGGAGGTGAGTGCGCGTTCCCCACCCGAAAGCATCTGGAGTCCACGAATTTTTTTGTGGGGAAGCGAAATATTGACCTCAATCCCCTCCTCGGCGTCTTCGTCGTCCACTTCAGGACCCTCTGCGATATCGGTGTCAGAGCGTTTCTTTTTCTTCTCGCGCACAATCTGGAGAGATGCTGAACCGCCCCCAAACATCAAACCAAAAAATTCACTAAACTGTGTGTTGATTTTGAGTATACCTTCCTTAAACTGCCCATCGAGCGTCTCTTCGAGTTCGCGCATGAGGGCGCGGAGCGAATCTGCGCTCGCTTTCAAATCTTCGAGCTCCTTCGCGAGGAATTCGTCGCGCTCTACCGTCTCCTCGTACTCGCGCATCACTTCCTCACCAGAACCACCACCCATGATATCTTCGAGGCGAATTTTCAAACGCTCAATCTTTTTCCGACGCGATTCCTGCTCTGTGCGCGCTTCCTGAAGTGCCTGCTCGACGTCCAACC
The DNA here is from genome assembly GCA_038062675.1 of Patescibacteria group bacterium. Classification (GTDB taxonomy): domain Bacteria; phylum Patescibacteriota; class Minisyncoccia; order Phycocordibacterales; family UBA1550; genus UBA1550. The sequence goes on along the minus strand of JBBTWP010000004.1, from coordinate 6,671 downwards.
CAAAATTTGTATACTCCAAAATTGCGCGACCAATGAGAATTCCACCTTCGCGAAGTTCCTCGCGAAATGCAACCTCTTCGCGACCAAAAGTCTCTATACGCTCGCGTGCCATCGAAAGCCTGAGGGTGAGCTCTTGCTTTTTCGCACGAAGCTCATATGATGCACGTTCCGCATCCACAGTCTCCGAACGTTTTGCCTGGAGCGATTGTTCGAGCTCGCGCATATGTGCCTCAAGTACGCCAATTTCGTGTTCTAGCCCTGCTTGTGATCCAGAGAGTGCATTGCATTCTCCCCGCAAACCTTCGAGCTGTCGCTCTGTCTCGCGCTTTGCTTCGTCATTTCCCGAACCTTCGCCAGCACTCGCACGAATGTGTGCCAAAAAATCCCCAATACGCGCTCGTGTACGGCTCACCACTCCTTTAATATACAAATAGTCCTCGCTGGACTCCGCGTAGCCGAGCTCCTCATGCAAACTCTGCGCCATTTGCTCGGACTCGCGCGCGGAGATGCGCATATCGTGAACCTCTGGCTTTGGCGCGTTCATGCGCCGCGTCTCCATTTCAATCATACCTTCAAGTCGCCCAATCTTGTGCGCAAGCGCATCGCGCTCACGGCGTACCAAGAGAAGTCGCTCGCGTGTCGTACCCAGCTCCACACTCTCGGGAGACTCTTCCACGCGCACCCCGCGTAGTGACTCCGCACTCGCCAGCCCCTCTTCCGCCATACGAAGCTCCTGTTCGAGACTTTCTTTCTCCCCACCTAGTTTCCCGCGTGTGTGCCCCAAATACGCCTCCTCGCGCTTCAAATACTCGTGATACAATTTCAAAATCTCCTCACGCAAACTCCGCGCTTGCTCGATTTTCTCAACCTGCTTTTTCAAAAATTTAATATGCGGTGCAATCTCACGACGGAGTGACTCCGACTGGCGCATGTTTTCCTCGGTCTTCACGAGCTTCTTTTCGCTCTCGGAAATCTTCCAGTGGTACACTTTGAGACCTAGCGCATCTTCAATCATTTCGCGACGCGCACTCGGCGTCGTGTTCAAAATACGGTCTGCCTCTCCTTGTGAAATAATGTGGTGCCCCGACGCACCAATGTGCACCGACGCCAGCATTTCAATAATATCCTTGAGGCGCACCGATGTGCCGTTCAAAAAATATTCACTTGACGCATCGCGGTGGATTTCGCGAGCAATAGAAACCTCCTCGAAATCCATTGGGAACATCTTGTCCGTGTTGTCGAAGGTAATAGTTACCCGCGCACGATTTTGTCGCTCGACACTTTTTGAACCATTGAAAATAAGGTCCTCGGTACGCTTGCCACGCATCGACTTGAGCGACTGTTCACCAAGCACAAAACGAAGCGCCTCGGCGACATTGGACTTGCCCGAGCCGTTGGGTCCCACAATAGCCGATATCGACACACCAAACTCAAACGCACTCTTTCGTGCGAATGATTTGAACCCCGAAATTTCTAAACCTTTGACGCGCATGTTGTCCTTAGTTTAGCATACAAAAAAAGACCCCGCACGTGGATCACGCGTGGGTACAAAAAAACACGGCTCGAGCAAATCGAGCCGTGCTGAAGACGCACTAGTCTGTAGGAATAGGAGCTTTGCTCCCATTAAACCAAAATCGTGGGACCAACACTTCTCCCCCGTCAATTTTCTGAACAATGTAGTTTTTAAACCTCCCATCGTCCATATCACTCCCACAAACAATCTTTCGTCCATCATTACTACAAAGTATCGCAATAGCGTCATCGCGAAACTGCACAATTTTGACGACTTGATATATCGCGAGCGGTATTTTACTCTCGGAAACAATCCTTCCCCTTCCATTTTTTTCACCAGCCTGGAAGGCGAGTCTTAGAGCAATCAGACCAAACATTGCCGCGAAAAACAAACGCAGAGTCGCCCACCATGTTGTTTCCACGATCACCCCCGAACCAAGAAACCCGAGCGCGAAAAAGAGGAAAATGACTGAAAATTGTACTTGAAACTTCAAAACATATTTCATACACACCTCCTGGAGGTAGTAAAAAGGACAGAAATTTCACAAAACAGCTCATTTATTAATAACATTTTTACAGCGAAAAGTCAACCCTATAGTAACGCACGGGTAACCCCTACTTCCCCCACCCTTTCACCTTGAGTCCCTCGGCCGCAGCATTTTGCTCGGCTTCCTGTTTAGATTTGCCCGTCCCTTCAGAAACAAGCTCTTTGTCGAGATACACCCCCACCACAAATTGTTTTTCATGATCCGGTCCGATTTCTTTGATAACACGATAGACCGGCGTAATTCCCGTCTTTTCTTGCGCCTCTTCTTGAAAATAGCTCTTTGCATCACGCCAGAGCCCTTTGTTCACGATCTCCTCCGTCTTTCCCAAAAGATACGTCTTCAAAAAAACATCCACCGCACCATACCCTTGATCAAGATAAATTGCTCCCACCACCGCCTCAAATGCATTTGCGAGAATAATCTGTCGCGCTTTTGTCCCCTTGTCTTTCGCTTCACCCTTCGAGAGAAGCAAAAACTCTTCCATTCCCATGGCGATAGCAAGATCACCAAGCGTTACCGCATTCACGAGCGCTGCGCGATAGCTCGTGAGCTCGCCCTCGTTTGATTGTGGGTATTTTTTATATAGAAAGTCGGTGACGACAAGCTCCACGACTGCATCCCCCAAAAACTCGAGTCGCTCATTGTGGTCCAATCCTCGCTCGCGCGTTTCATTGATATACGAACGATGAGTAAAAGCCTCGCGCAAAACCCCCTTATCTCGAAAGGTCACCCCTATTTGTTCTTCAAATGCCGAAAACTTTTCCATATGGTTAATTGTTGTTGTATTGTTGAATGTTGAATTCAGGCTTCAACGGGAGAATTTTTTAGAAGAATATTTACCGCCTTAGTGAAGATGGGCAGCACATCATCATACATATTTAAATCGAGAATCTCTTTTGCATTAAACCATTTTGCATCATCAAGTCCACCACCCTGTTTCTGTAAAATAATCTCATGATACGGAGCCTCAGCAAGATAGTAGCTCACATGTTTGCGGAGCTTTCCTTTTTCAGGATGCGACGCAATGTATTCATTTTCTCCCAAAAGCTCTCCAGTGACAACAGGAATGCCCAACTCCTCATTTACGACACGCACAATCGCAGCCTTGTCGTCCTCGCCTTCCTGAAAATGCCCCTTTGAGAGCGTCCAGTGTCCAAAAATATCGTGCACAAGACCAAAATAAATCTCCCCATCAACCCGCGCATACACTACCGCTCCGCCAAGCTTTTCCAAAGGAAACGTTTTTGGATCAAGAGGGGTTGCGTGATTTGTTCCCGTTTTCTTTTTTCCTGTTTCGTCTTTGCCGGGCTCCCCAAGCTCTTTATATACGGCACCGAGTACGCCGTTCACAAATTTACCACTTGTCTCACCACCAAACGTTTTTGCGAGCTCAATAGCTTCATTAATGGCAACTTTTGCCGGCACCTGTGTACGATTCTCAAAAAGAAGTTCGTAAAGTCCAATACGTAAAATGTTTCTATCAATGATGGCGATTTTGTCGATAGGCCAATCGGGAGCCGCTTTTCCTATGATATCATCGAGTTGAGGGCTTTTCTCAAGCACTCCCAGCAAAAGCTTCCGCATAAATGCAATATCGTGCATCCCCGGAGCAAACTCAGCAGCTATGCGCACAAGAGTCTCCTCCACTTCGAGGGGTGTAAAAGTACTCCCACGAAAATCCCACTCGTAGAGAGTTTGCATGACAACGCTTCGTGAAAGGTGCCTATTTGCCATAAAAAATAATCGAATTTTAAAAAGGTACTAAAAACGCAAACAGAGAACACTAAACGAAATCAAACCTATTTCGCTGTTTTCTCTTTTGCCTTAACCCTTTTTTCGGTCTTGGCAAAAGATTTTGTGAGATTGAGCACTGGTTTCCCGCGATATGAACCGCACGCCACACACGCTTGGTGGCGGATGTGGAATGCAGAGCACTTCACGCACTTCGAAAGACGGACGCCTTTGAGTGCGTGGTGGGATCGGCGATTTGCGGTGTGTGCCCGCGTATGTCTCATTCGTACTACCATAGTATTCCTAGCATACCAAAACCCTTATAAAAAATCAAGGGGTCCGCAATCGCGGACCCCTTGTGCTCTTAAATTGCTATTATTTTTGTTTTCTTAGTGCTTGATTCAGTAGATCTTTAAGCGCCTTGTCAATCTCTGATTGTGTGACATAAAAAGGTTCTCGTAGTGTTTCGGGATTAAGGTGACCACTCTTTTCTGCATCTTTCAGATTGGGAATGTTCACATAGCCGACTGCCCGTACATCTGAATCATCAAGACGTGTCCTGTCAACGAGTACGCTAAAAATCATCCTCCCTCTTCCAGGCTCTTGGGTAAGCTGGAGTCGCACAGGTTCCTGTGCTGATGTTTTCGCAGCTATGTTAATTGAAATACCCATGTCGCTGCGTACACTCACTCTTTTTTTCATAAGCACATCCTCTCTTGTTTTGACCTCAGGAATTGAAAAATAACAAAGAACAACGTAATAATTAATGGTACCTCAAGTTTAGAATTTACACAAGCCCGACATGGAGCTCGTAGCGCCTGCGGTAGTTCCCACCCTCAATCTGCATCAACTCATCGTGCGTCCCCGCCTCTGCAATTTTCCCTTTTTCTAAAACAAGAATTTTGTCCGCGCGACGCACCGTACTCAAACGATGCGCAATGACAAACGTCGTACGCCCTGCCATCACCGTATTCAGCGCCTCCGTCACATATTTTTCTGTCTCGCTATCAAGGGCACTGGTTGGCTCGTCGAGGATGAGGATTTTCGGATCGCGAAGTACCGCGCGCGCAATCGCGATGCGCTGCTTTTGCCCCACAGAAAGCTTCACACCACGCTCCCCCACCACTTGATCATATTTTTTAGGAAACCCTTCGATAAACTGATCTGCATGCGCCACCTTTGCCGCCTCTTTTATTGCTGTGCTTTTCGCACCAAACGAACCATACGCAATGTTCATCTTTACCGTATCGTGAAAGAGCGCAACTTCCTGGGGAACAATAGCGATATTTTTACGCAAAAAACCGAGATTTATTTTTCTGGTCGAATGCCCGTCGATAGTCACACGCCCTGCGGTGGGAAAATAGTAGCCGGAGATGAGGTCAATGAGCGTACTCTTTCCTGCTCCTGATTCACCCACGAGCGCCACCATTTCCCCCGGCTTGGTCTCAAACGAAATGCCATCGAGCACCTTTTGCGATTTCTTGTACCCAAACGAAACATTATCAAACTTAATCGCCCCCTGAAAATCAAAATTTTTCACCGCATTCACCGGCGCATAGTCCTCTGGCTTTTCCTCCAAAATTTTCTCGGCTGCCTCGAGCGCCACAAGTCCATTCTGAAGTGTCTGCCAATTGCGCCCAAGAATCACGAATGGGCCAAATACCAGCGCTGCATATCCATTAAAAGCCAAGAGCTCGCCAATAGTCATAGCACTCGCCTGAATGAGGTACACCGACAAGATAAAAATAATGACTTGAGTGGTAACCACAATAGTTCGCTGAGAAAACCCGACATTGGACCAAATGTTATTAATTAACACTCCAAACTTGAGAGCCTGTCCGAATTTCTGAACAATCCTTTTATGATGATATGCTTCGCTCCCAAATTGTTTAACAGACAAAATGTTGCTGGAGACCTCGCCTATTTCAGCAAAACTACTTCTATACCCTTTATGCATATTGATCTGAAATGGGGTTGCTTGAGGAATCATACGAAAAAGCAAAATCACATAAATTAGAATCCCCGACAACAATATTGTTCCTAAAAAAGGATTCATAAAAAATGCAAACATCATACCAATAATAATACTCAGAAACTGCGGCGCGAGAATTATCACGACTTGTCCCACAATGGAGTCCAGACTATTTGCAGCCCTATTGATTGTACTCGAAACATCCCCTGATTTTGCATTCTTATGAAACCAGAGAGGGAGGTGAAGCAGCACAGACTGAGCATTTGCATAATAATCGATAAAAATCTTTACTTCAATTCGTCTCGCCATCCGGTCATTCTTCCAGTCCGTCCCAATAGCTACCAACTGCGCTGCTCCCCACACCGCAAGCAGGAGTACCCAGAGTGGCATAGCAAAAACGCTGCCCTCAAAAACCGTATGCGATACCAAAATTGCATCAAGGAACTTGCCGGTCACGTACGGCACCGAACCATTCGCAATCGCCGAAAATACACCCAACACCGAAAGCAGTGTAAGTTCGCGCCGATAGACTGACAGATATTTCCACAAAATCCGCAGTCCCTTCAGGTTTTCTTCAAACTTTTTACCCATCTCCTTAGCTTACCACACCTTTTAGAAAACTTCTGCGGTGGTGCGGTGTGATACCATGTTGTTTGATTGCGTCATAATGCGCTCGCGTGCCATACCCTTTATGCCGTTCAAATCCGTGGTTTGGAAATTTTTTACCAAGCGCAATCATGCGGGCGTCCCGTGCAACTTTTGCCACAATAGACGCTAGAGCAATCACGAGCTCTTTCTCGTCTCCTTTTATAATAGTCTTTTGATTTTTGTATTCTGCCGGCGCCCGAAGCCCGCCGTCAAGCAAGACTCTCGCCCCTCGCCCCCGAGGGTTCCCCCGAGGACCGCCC
>JBBTWP010000003.1:0-198244 GCA_038062675.1 Patescibacteria group bacterium | reverse complement strand
TACCAACAGAATGAATACCCATCTCTAACGACTGGATAATTGTTGTTCCAGAACCCAAGAAGGGATCGAGAACAATATCTCCAGCCTTGAAGTAGGCTTCTTTCTTAAAATCATCAGTGTGATTATCTATAAAATATTCAACAAGCTGTGGAATGTATTTACCTTTGTATGGGTGAAGTCTATGGACATGCTTTGTAGTGTCTACTTCTCTTAAATTATCAAAAGAAAGAGTCCAGTTTAAGTCACTACCTAGATTTTTTTTCCAACTTACTTCACGCTTACCATTATATGAATCGTAATATTTTTTTAAATCATTCAAATCAACCATGGTCGAGCCATTCTCTCCGTGTTTTTTTACTTTTCCGTATTGGACAAGATAAGAAATATTTGTCGGCAAAACTTCTTTTTCAAGAAAGTCTGATGCCCATTTTGATGCTTCTGGAATAGTTACTAATGACATAAAATTATTTTAACATTTATTAAATTTCTTTCCTAAGTACCCCCACGACCTTTCCTTGTATCTCGACATTCGTTTCGTAAAATGGCTCCATATACTCATTTGCCGGAACAAGTTTAATTCTATCTTTTTCTCTGTAAATTTTCTTGAGTGTGACTTCATTTCTGTCTGGCATATACGCAACAGCTTTTTCTCCATCATCAACCGTTTGTTGGTCACGAATTATCACAATGTCGCCATCAGAAATACCTTCTTCTATCATACTTCTCCCGGTCACTTTTAGAGCATAGTAATCCGCACCAGATGAAATCATGTTGCGCGGGACTTCTATCGGTTCTGGATTTCTGATTGCTTCAATTGGACCACCTGCTGAAATAAAACCCATAAGTGGTATTTGTATGACGGGCGACTTATGATCTCGCAATGCTTGAATTGATCGTTTTTTCCCCTTCTCTGCAGTAAGTAGATTTTTATCTTGTAAGTGTGAGATATGTTCGTGGACTGTTGGAATAGAAATATCAAAATGCTTCGCAATTTCAGTCAATGCCGGCGAGTACCCATTTTCTCTGCGATATTCTCTAGCGAAATGGAGTATTTCGGCCTGTCTCTTGGACGGCTTACCTATACCAACAATTGACTTTCTTTGCATTTACATAGTATACTACCTTAAGTTAACCTAAACAAGATTGGTTTATCCCCAGCTTATAGGGCGGGTCGGTAACTATTTATTAGCAATTAATGTACTGAGAACTTATGAGAAAAGTAATATACGTCCTCTCTCATGGAGTAAAGTGGAAAGTGAAGTGTGATCATTGCGATTCTGAAGTGAAAGATACACAAGCTGAAGCAATAAAAGTTGCCAAGCAGCATGTGGCAGGATTATCAGCAGGCACACTCTCTCAGATTCTTATCCAACGAGATAACGGTCAATTTAGAGCAGAGTGGACTTACGGACAAGATCCGTTTCCACCTAAAGGATAAATATATGGCAAAAACATCAAAGAAAGCTGGTAAAGCAGCTTCGAAAGTTCTAAGGAGTAATTCGACAGGAAAAAACTCGAAGACTGCTGCTGGTTCTGCGCTTCGACAACGACGCGATAGACGATAAGGTCAACTTGAGCAAAAGAAACTGGCTTATAACGCGCCTGATGGGTAGAGAAAATCAGTTTTCAATAAATCAGCTCGGCTAACCTATGATGGCTGTAGAAAGGTTGCACCTAGCTCATCAAAACCACTCTGATCAAGTGGTTTTGTATTTATATCGAATAATCCACTGCATTTCGTCCTTTATCCGACTTGGGCTTCGGCACATCAAACCACTCAGGGTGCTCCTTATGCATTTTCCTCAATTTCTGTATACTTGCATCAAGAATCCAGAAATTAAAATGTTGTTTCGGTTCTAATTTTGGGACATCATCACCACCAAAATTGGAAATCAATTTACTTAAATTTTAGCACGAAACTATAGGTGCCCATGACGCATCTGCCGTCGAGGACTGTGCCCGCTTTTTGTGGAGGTATTTCTATTGCTGTCACTCCAGAAGGTGGAAGATTTTTGCTGATTTTGAGGCTCGGTATGGTAAATGCGGAGGAACAATCAAAGGTGCTGTCTGTTTCCACCTGTAAAACTGTTGGCAAGCCGGCGTTTGCTGTTGTCCTACTTGGCGTATAACCACCTTTTGCTTTCATGGTAATAATTTGTTTGCCATCAATCACACTTACGTTTGTTGAGATTTGCCCTAACTCTGTAGTTTGATTTTTACTCGTACCCAAATTGAGGGGTGCAATAAAGCCAGCTGAAATAAGTACGTTAAAAAGATTGAACACACCAAAGAAAATGACGACGAGTCCTGCGGTTTTGAAAAACACGCCTGACTGCGCCTTTTTATGAATACCAAGCGAGCTGAAACTAAGGAGTGCGAGGACAGGAAGTGTTCCAAGCGCAAACGCACCCATCGTAAGCGCGCCCGTCACAAAACTTCCGGTGGTGAGGGTGTAAATTTGCATGGATTGCGTGAAGCCACATGGCAGAAAAAATGTTGCGACACCGACCAAAAACGGCGTGAGGGTGTGGTTTACGTTTTTGAGACCGTGCACGCGCCTGCCAACAAAACTTGGCATGATTGGTTGCAACTTTTTTGCCCACGGAAATACATCGAGGAGGTTGATGCCGAGAATGAGGAGCACGAGGGCGACAATGAAACTCAGCACTAGGGTGCTAGTGGCGCCAAGTTGAAACGCTGACCCAAGTGCTCCAATTGCACCACCGAGCACTACAAACGATACCAGCCTCCCGACGTGGAACAACATTTGCGGTCGCACTTTGTCACCTTCTTTTGCAAAATTTGCCGACATCGAAAGTACGATGCCACCCACCACCGCCATGCACGTCGAGACAGAGGCGATGAGCCCAATCACAAATGCCGTGCCATAACCCACATCCCCCGAGGTGGTTGCCAGATTTACCGCTCCGGACTTTTCCAGCGCAACAAAAAGAGCGATGAAAACCCCTGCGACCGGTGCCGCGATTTTGAAATCCGACCACTTCACGGGGCGGCTTCGCTTTTCGAGTGAAATTATATAATTGTGAGGTTTGAGCACTTCGCTCAATTCTCGCGCGACATGCTCTGGTGTTTTGTCACCAAAATCACCGACAACTTCAACGGTGTTAGTTGCAAGATGTGCCACTACTTTTGAAACCCCATGGACATTGCCGAGCTCGCTTTCAATAAGCGCCACGCACGCATTGCAATGCATTTCATATACATGGAATGTGTGTGCTGTTGTTGCAGGTGTGTGTTTTTTCATAATCCTGACAGTCTATCACTTTATGTTGTTAAACTCTACCAACTCCCAGAGGCGCCACCTCCCCCTGAAGAACCACCGCCAAAACCACCAAAAGAGCTTCCGCCAGAAGAACCCCCGCCACCAATCCACCATGGATTTGAGATGCCTCGCGCACGAGCTTGTGTATATGCAGATGAAACAATGTAATCAAAAACAAGACCAACAAGAGTCAGTCCGCCGGCAACAACTGCACCCCAAAACAATGAGAGAGCAAAAAGATTGAGAAACATAATTATCCCACCAGTACCAGCACCCAACACCCCACCCAACCACCACGACTTGCTGCGTCCTAAGATAGACGTCAGAAACTGCAAAGCCACAAACCCAAAAAAAATGACGATTGCAAAACCATCAGAGGGAAAAGAAGTTCCTGAATCTTCGGTGTTTCCTGTCCCCACATACTCCCCTTTTGTCGCTTGCATGATACTCTCCACACCTTTTGAGATTCCTGCAAAATATTTTCCATCTTTAAACGACGGCGTGATGTCGTTCCGAATAATCGCACCCGCCTGCCCATCCGTGAAAGTACCCTCAAGTCCATAACCAACCTCGATGCGAAGCTTTCGGTCCTCGACTGCAATCAAAAGGAGCACACCACTATCTTTCTCTTTGTCGCCGATCCCCCACTCTGCAAAAAGTTTTTCTGCGTAATTTTCAATATAGTCCCCTGAGAGATTTTTAACCGTCACCACCGCCACCTGCACTGCAGATGTTTTTTCAAAATCAGATAATTTTTGTTCAAGCCCCGCTTTTTGTTCTATCGTGAGCACGTTTGCGTAATCACTTACATACCCCTTAGGCGAACCGAGTGACACATAGGCGAATACGGCCTGCAGAGAAACAAAGGAGAAGAGCGCCGCACCCAACAATGCAGCTCCGATTTTGAAAAGAGATTTTCCCATAGTGCTAGAAATTTACCACCGGTGCTTTTGCGGCCTCCTCTACCGACTCAAACATCACGCGAGGCTCAAAACCAAAGAGCGACGCAAACAGATTCCCGGGAAACGATTTCACCTTTACATTGTACTTTCGCACGATGTCGTTGTATCTACTGCGTTCCACTGAAATACGATTTTCTGTACCCGAGAGCTCGTCTTGAAGTTTCAGCACGGTCTCAACAGAGCGAAGTTGAGGATAGTTTTCCATGACCACCAAAAGTCTCGAAAGTGCTGACTCCATTTGGACAGAAGCAGCAACTTTTTGGTCGACAGTACGCGCACCCGCATAACCTTGGCGTGCATTTGCAATTCCCAAAAAGACGGCAGTCTCCTGTTTCATTGCCCCCTGCACCGAACTCACGAGATTCGGAATCAGGTCAAAACGACGTTGGTATTGTGTCTCCACCTGCGCCCACGCCGCATCAACTGACTCATTGGTGCTAACGAATGAGTTGTACGAACCCATAAACCAGAGCCCAACAAGAAGCACCACTCCAATCACGATGACGAGTGGTTTTTTCCAAAATGCCGTTCCTGTACTTATTGCTTGATTTGGTTCCATATATATATTATTTACGCTTTCTACTAATGCCCCTATTATACTGCCCTACTCTTGAATACTCAAGTTTTCTGTACCGAAATGGTATACTTAAAAAGTGCTTTCATTAATCATTTAGTCTTAATTCATTATCATGGAACCAACGCAAACGACACAGTCATCAATGCAGCCACCAATGGAATCACCAAAAAGTAAAAAAGTTTATTATATTATTGCCGGATTCATTGTCCTCATTGGTTTATTTTTCTTTTTAAACAGTGCTCCAAAAGGAGGGACCACAGAAGACGCTATGGTGCCTGCTATGCAAGTAGCTGAGTACACCGTCACCTACAGCGACGCTGGATTCAACCCAGCAACGCTTGAGGTGACGGCAGGATCAAAAGTACGTTTCGTAAACAACTCAAACACCGACATGTGGGTAGCATCAGCAATGCATCCTACGCACAAAGAACTTCCCGGGTTTGATGAGTTCGAAGGAGAACCAAAAGGATCTGTGTATGAATACACATTTACAACCGCAGGACAGTGGCGCTACCACGACCACTTGAAGCCTGAGTTTCGAGGATCGGTGACCTTAAAATAACCTTAAAACACTGTAATGAAAAAGGGGCGCGCGGTACGGCGCGCCCCTTTTGCATTCCTGTGTTTTTCATAAAGAACAATCACCTCCCCACTTCGCCATATAAACTATTCAACCAATCTCGCGTCTCCTTTCCGACAACTCCTCGTTCTCCTTGTGTATCAAATTCCTTCTGAAACACAGCGAGGGCCGTTCGCGTACATGGTCCAAATGTTCCACTGAGCGGGCAATCATTCTTTGAACTTCCTGCTGGCGGATATGATCCGCGCTTCATGAGCGCCGCCTGAAGAGACAAGACATCTTGACTTGGGTTCTGATTTTTTTTAATCGCCGTCTTCCACTCAAACGGCAATAATGTCGTATCATGAACACCCACCGTAGGACTCCCTGCTTCATTAAAAAAATCGTGTAGCCCGAGGTACGTCTGCAGTGCCATTTCTTTGAGCACTGCCTGCGCAATCTTTGGATTGGCAAACTGAGATTCATATACATACCCATATTCAATGAGCATACTTGCCGCATTTACCGTATTAAAACTGCCGATGGCGATAAGCTCTTGATCTTCGACGATTCCCATATCCTCTTTTGGCATATCGCTCACAGGGAACAATTTTGCCAATCGATTAAAAATCTTTGTCGACACTTCAACGCTCGTTTCTGCATTCGAATACTGCTTCTCGGGAACATAAATAGAGAATCCTGTGTACTCACCAGCACGCGTGACGCGTTTTCTTGGATAATCATTGAGGTGAACATGGATCACAACATCTACGCCATATTCATTTGCCCACTTGTTGATACCATAGAGTCGTAGTGCAACATCTCCGGGAGCGTCATTGTGGGGAACCACATCAGGAACCTTCGAAATCTTTCCTTCTTTTATTAGTCGATTCATTTCATCCCTCTGGGCTACTGCAAAATCCTCAATGGCTTTCTTTCCTTCCACAAAATATTTTTCAAACTGCGGGTTCCATGAATTTTTCCCACGCGTTACAATAACTTCAAAAGTATCGTCAGCGCTCAAATATTTTGCAAGCTCCTGAGTGAGGTCAACTACCAAATCGCGCTCTTTCAAATCTTTGTATTCCGTCCCACCAAAATGTGGCTCGTGCCCCGGAACCAAGAGTACCCTTATCTTTTGCCCCGTTGTACTTGCAACATTAAATTTGTGCTGGAGGTATGGCGCTGTAATGCTCTTGGTAAAAAATGCACCTGCAATCATTTTTTGAGGATTCAATTCTTGATTCAAGCTCTGCGATTCCAAAACTTTTACCGACGCACCGGAAAAAATAATAAGGGCGCTCGAAGCAAGGAGTATTACTATTGCGAAAATTAATTTCATAGCATTAAAAAGGAAAACTCCACAACACCTCACGACATGACGCTAGGTTTTGCGTAAACGCAAGGACACCAAACCACACCAACACTCCTCCAAAAAGAATGTTCAAATATTGCACCCACACGAAACTGCGATTGAGGTGCCGCGCAATTTTGTCTGCAAAAAATCCCATGATCAAAAATGGCACCCCGAGGCCGAGCGCATAGGCAAGCAAAAGGACAAATGCTTGTGCGGGAGCCAAGACCGCCAAACCAAAAATGGCGCCAAGTGCCACACCCACGCAGGGTGTCCACCCAAGGGCAAACGCCACACCAAACACAAACGACGTAATCGAACGCGAAGAAAACTTTTTATGCACCACCACAGGTCTCGCTCGCTCTAAAAACCCCAACTTAATAAGCCCCATGAGATACAGCCCAAAAAAAATCACGATGACCCCGCCCACGCGAGCGAGTATGGCTTGCGTGGCAACACCAAGCGGTGCAAGCACTCCATGAAGTATGAGTCCCAAGACCGCAAACACTGAAACAAAACCAAGTACAAAAAAAATACTCGCCCGAAATGTTGCATGATGCACTTCCTTACCTTGTGATTTTTTTTCCACAGCAACTCCCCCCAAATAAGCAAGGAACCCCGGAACCAGTGGCAATACGCACGGCGCAAGAAACGAGACGAGGCCCGCACCAAACGCAATAAGTATTGTCATGTCTCCCATGCGAGTATTGTAGCGCACTTTATGAACAGACTACAATTGATGAACATGTAAAAATTGTACGGAACTCCATTCTCTTGCTACACTATAGTCATGAACGATGATCGTATTTTATGGAAAGCCCCCGAGCATGGATATCGTGAACATTCCGCGGATTGGTATTGGGCGGCGGGAATCATCACCATTTCGCTCGCCATCGCCTTTTTCATCCTCGGCAACGCACTCCTCTCTATTATTGTTATTCTCGGCGTGGGAACACTACTCGTCAGCGCAAAGCGCCCCATGAGTTTCGTTGAATGTGAACTTTCCGCACAAGGCATTCGTACCAACGGAACACTCTATCCGTGGGACACACTTCTGTCTTTCTGGGTTGACGAATCAACCGACAAAAAAACAGGTGCCGTTACCCGCATCATTCTTCTCACCTCAAAAAAACCCCTTGCACCACAAATCATTATCCCGCTCGGCAATGATGCCCCCATGGAAGACATTCGTGCCACCCTTGCGCACATGCTCGAAGAACAACCTCAAGTTGAACCCGTAGCCCATCGCCTTATGCGCATGCTGGGATTTTAAGCTCTTTGCGCTGACTAGAAAAACTTTTGATTTTCTAAAATTTTGTGGTAGAGTGTGGAAGCTTTAAAAAGCACCTAAAAACGCTCTTGTCGTTCAATGGATAGGACACTCCCCTGCGAAGGGAGAAATGCAGGTTCGATTCCTGCCAGGAGCACCAACGCAAAAAACACCCCTCAACGGGTGTTTTTTGCGTATGCTATACTAAAAATTCATGTACACAACTCGAGATTTAATTGCTGATGTATGGCTCTATGTCAAAGCGGATAAGTGGAGATTTTGGCTTGCTACCACATGCCGAGCACTCAGCGATATTGCATGGCTCTACCCACCCTACGCGTTCGCCGTCATTGTAAATTTCTTCAGCAATTACAAGCCGGAAAAACCGCTAACTCCACTTTACATTGCATTCTCACTCACCATTCTTGCTATCGTACTCCGCTATGCTGGCATCTATATCGGGAAAACGCTCATGTATCGAATCTCGGAAAAGGCCGCTTTGAGGGCCCAACAAAAATCGATAGAGCACCTCATACTCTTGGACATGTCGTGGCACGAGCAAGAAAGTGCGGGCAGTAAATTCAAGCGTATTGAACGTGGCTCTTCAAGCTTGGACAGGATGCTGAGAATCTGGATCAACAATTTTATTGAAATCACCATCAACCTCATTGGGGTAATATTTATTATTACTAAATTTGATTTCGTTATAGGCGCAACGACCACCGTATTCCTCCTTACTTACTACACCATGTCTCGCTTTTCGCGGAAAAAAGTCATCGCTGTCGCTTCCCTCTTGAGCGAGAAGGAGGAGCGACGGAGTGGAATACTCTTTGAGTCCATTAGCAATATACGGAGCGTTAAAATCATGTCGATGGCGCAACAAATCTTAAGCAAACTCTCCGTAAGTGGCGCAGACCTTTTTGAAACCATCAAAAAAAGAATATTTTGGTACCAAGGCGGAAACTCTGCAAGAAATTTCTACGCACAAATTTTTCGCATATCAGTTATGATTTTTATTGTGTACGGAATCACTGAGGGTGTGTATGAGCTTGGTTTCCTTGTTCTCTTTGCTGGGTATTTCGGAAGCGTAGTGCAGTCGATGGGTGAACTCGCCGACGTTTCAGAAGATTTCGCTGTTGCAAAAAACTCCTTCTCGCGCATGCAGAGCATTTTTCAGACTCCAATCACCATTGACAGCGAAGATGGTAAAGTTGCGTTCCCTAGCAACTGGCAAACAATCTCGATAAAAAATGTTTCGTTTTCATATCACGACAAACTGATTTTGGATGATGTTTCTCTTGAAATCAGGCGCGGGGAAAAAATTGGTATTGTTGGACTGTCTGGCGCAGGAAAATCTACCCTCTTTAAACTTCTTCTCAAAGAACATGAGTCATATACAGGCCACATTTATTTCGACGATGTTCCCTTAAAAAACATTAGCAAAAAAGATTACTTCAATCATGTAGCAGTCGTTCTTCAAGATATCGAGCTCTTTGACACCACGCTCCGTGAAAATATAACTATCACCAATACTGAGCAATCCGAGAATGCTGAACTCTTGGCCAGCGCCATTAATGTTGCGCATGTGCGCGACTTTATGAACAAACTTCCACAAGGGGTTAAATCTATTGTGGGAGAAAAAGGAGTAAAGCTTTCGGGAGGAGAAAAACAACGTGTTGGCGTTGCACGTGCAATATTCAAAAACCCTCAAATCCTCCTCATGGATGAAGCAACGTCACACCTTGATGTTGAGTCGGAAGAAAAAATAAAAGACTCTCTCCACAAATTTTTCCAAAGTGTTACCGCTGTTGTTATTGCCCACCGCCTGACTACGGTAAAAGAAATGGATAAAATTATCGTTATCGAAGGCGGAAAAATTATAGAGTCTGGAAACTTCGCTGACCTCCACCAAAAGAAAGGGCGTTTTTTTGAATTGTGGGAAAAGCAGAAACTCTAATTCTTTGGTGTTAGCATGACATACAAAAAAACACCCCTCAACGGGTGTTTTTTTGTATTTGTGCTCAAGAGCAAACCAACTGCTTTTATTTCTCCACTGGCAACCCCTCAGACTTCCATACCGTAATCCCCCCTACAAGATTTTTTGCATCTTTAAAACCAAGCTCATTCATGAGCGACACCGCACGACCACCACGACCACCCGCCAAACAATAGACGACGTACTTTTTATCACGATCAAGCGCACGCACATTATCAGCAAACCCAGCATCATTGATGTTCATGTTGCGCGCACCAGCAAGGTGCCCTTCGGCATACTCCTCAGACGAACGCACGTCAAGCACCACCACATCACCCTCTCTAATAATCTTCTCTGCATCCTTTGGTACAATCGTGTTCATAATCGCTATTATACCAAAAAACACCATGGCGAGCCATGGTGTTTTTTGAACCTTTTAAAAATAGCTATCTACTTAATCTTCTTAATAAGTTGAGCGAGACGGGACTTTTTGCGAGATGCAGCGTTTTTCTTGATAAGGTTGGTCTTTGCCGCCTTGTCGATAGCTTTGTAAGCCTTCGAAAGAAGCTCCTGTGCAGCCTTTTTATCCTTTGCTACTGCTAGCCCACGAACCTCCTTCGTCACGTCCTTCATCGCCTTTTTGCGGCGTTCGTTATAGACGTGCTTGCGGGCTGACCCACGAATATTGCGTTTTGCTGATGTCGTAATTGGCATAATTCACATACTATATATCATTTTTCAAATTTTGCAACTTTTTTGCGCCACAAACCCCCAGTGCAAAATAGTTGGAAACCCTGTACTATATGCGTATGATTGCTCACCTCTCTGGAACCCTCATGTTTGCAAGCGACCGCTTCATTGTTGTCGACGTAGGCGGCGTAGGCTACAAAGTCCGTGTTGCGCTCGACACCTTGCGCACCATTCGCGGAAACACCGGCTCAAAAGTCGACCTCTGGACTCACCTCGTCGTGCGTGAAGACGTGCTCGACCTCTATGGGTTTCGCGAAGAAGCGGAACTTGAATTTTTTGAAATGCTCATCAGTGTTTCAGGTATCGGCCCCAAGTCTGCGCTTGGCATTCTCAACATTGCCCCTGTCGACCACTTGAAGCAAGCCATCTCTCGCGGTGACGCAGCCGCCCTTACCAAAGTCTCTGGCATTGGCGCAAAGAGTGCTCAGAAAATAATTATTGAACTCCAAGAAAAACTCGGTGGACATGAAGGTGATGTCGGGACTGGTGTGCTTCGAGAAGAACACGATGCCATCGAAGGGCTTATGGCGCTCGGCTACTCCACAAAAGAAGCGCGTGACGCTCTCCATCTTATCCCTGCCACCATTATTGGCCCGGCTGCTCGCATCAAAGAAGCCCTCAAGAAGCTCGGGAAATAATATCCTCTACTTATCCAACACTCGAAACAAAACAATCCCCGCTGTTGTCGCTACGTTGAGTGACTCCTTCATCCCCCGCATAGGGATAGCTACTACCGCATCGGTGGCACCGAGCGTCGAGAGCAACACGCCGTCAACCTCATTTCCAAATATGAATGCAACCCTGCCTGGAGCTTCCAATGTTTTGTAATCCATCGCACCGGACACTTTTTCCACTGCCGCAATAAAAAATCCATCCTGCCGAAGACGTGCTACAAGCGACGCAGTATCGGGAGCACTTTCCCATGGAATGGTTTTTTCCGCTCCGAGCGCTGTCTTTGCAATCTCCTTTTGCGGTCGCCCAAATTTATCAATAGGTGCTGGTGTGTAGCCGGTAAGATATATTTTTTGCACACCAATTGCGTCTGCTGTACGAAAAATCGCCCCCACGTTTTGAGCACTGCGTATATTTTCTAAAACAAGAACTGCGATTTGAGTTTCTGTCTGCATTAAGGAATAATAGCGCATTGTAGATATTTTTGGTATACTTTCGCCATGATGGTAAGCATGTTTCCAACCCTTCTCAATTATGACTTCCTCGCAATCTCCGTGCTTCGCGTGGTGCTTGGTCTTATTTTTGTTGGTTTTGCGTATGCGAAATTCTTTGGTAATCGTCCTGCACGAGTGGCTTTTTTTGAAAAACTTGGCATGCGTCCTGCAATAGTATTTTTTGGTCTCGTGACAGGAGCGGAGTTCCTTGCGGGCGTTCTTCTTATTGTGGGCGCATTCACTCAAGTCGCTGCTCTTGTGACGGGAACCCTCATGACGCTCGCGGCAGGAATAAAAATAAAACGTCCGGAAGCGCTCCCTTTGAACACGCTCGACTTTTATATTATTCTTGCCGTCGTTTCTTTTGTTATGGTTTTTGTTGGACCCGGAGCATTCGCCGTTGACCTCCCCCTCTAGGTCAAAACGTCTACATTCTAGTTTGAATTGCAAAAGTCTTGTTTTGTGGTAGTATTTTGTCGTTACCCAAGCACACAGCATGCACCCATAGCTGTTTTGATAGATAACAGCGAGGAGTAACAAGTAACGTAAAAAGTTTGAAAATTAAATATATGCACCCATAGCTCAGCTGGTAGAGCAGTTGCCTTTTAAGCAAACGGTCGTAGGTTCGATCCCTACTGGGTGCACCAAATAAAAAAACACGGATTCTTTCCGTGTTTTTTTATTTGGTGCACCCAGAGCAAGCCAACTGCTTGGCTTGCTCTGGGGATCGAAAGGCGGAGCCATGTCGCCCTGCGACGTGCGAGCCGGGGTCGCGAGTACTTAGGAGCGAAGCGACTTAGTAACTCGTGACCGTCCCCTACTGGGTGCACAAACGTTAAGAAAATCTGCCCTGTGGCAGATTTTTAGTTTGTGCAAGGCGCAGTGATGTTTTTGTAATCAAAAACCACGAGCCGGGCGTAGATCTTCTTACGAGTGAAGCGAGTTAGAAGATCAAGTGCAAAGCTTCGCGAACACTTTGCAGTTTTGAGTGAAACGAAAAAATGCTTAGTGATTCGTGACCACACGTGACGAAAACAAAATTATTCCTGACCACAAAACGAGGTAGTGAGGCGGGGTCGCGGAAATTTTCGAGTGACGACGAGAAAATTATCCGTGACCACACGTTAAGAAAACCTCCCCTGCGGGAGGTTTTCTTAACGTGTGTGCAAGGCGCAGTGCTTTTTTGTAATCAAAAAACACGAGCCAGACGATATGCACTTCCAGTTATCCACACCATTTCTCTTGCGAATCTCTATGTGTGGAGTATAATGAAAACAGGTAGCCGATGACGAGTAAGATTTTAGAGTCTGATCACCTCTGACTTCCCCACTCACTATCATCAATTGCACCTTCGTTTCTCGCAGAGAAAAATAAAATAAGTTCTTTCGTGAACACGCAGAAAAAAAGCCCCTCATTTTGGGCTTTTTTTGTTGTCGATAATTTTTTGCAAGTGACCCCCGCCTACAAACTCAGTATAAATTTTTCGAGCCCAATACCCATCGGCTCTCCCCCACGGTGGTCTTCATGAAAAATCCCTGCGAGCGCACGCGCAAGATTCACGATTTCTGTCGGTGTGTAATTCTTTGCAAAGCCTCGCGCTTTTTGCGCAACAAAAGGTTTAAGTCCGCAGTCATCTCCCGACTTTGCCCCCTTCACGAGCGCCATATTTTTTACCTGCCAAAAGAGCGTCCCGCAAAGTTCTTCTGGCGCAAGTCCCGCCGCAATCGCCTGTTGATACAAAACCCACAAATCTTTCTTTTTACGTACGCCGAGCGCATCACCCAATGAAAAAATATTGAACGCGGGGCGTGTATCAACTTTCTTTCCTACATACTCAAATATTTCGGTCGCATGTTTTGAAAGTACGCCCATCGATTCCTTTTCGAACGTCGGTTCAAATATTAAAAAATGATTAGATGACTGCGCAAGGTCTTTTGCATGCGCAGTAAATATTTCTTGTTCTCCTTTTTTCTCGAGAACACCGTCAAAGGTAAATAATGTCGTCTCACCAAAAAGACCGCGAGATACCGCCCCCGTATCCAAGAACCCATCGGTTGCCTCCCCCTCTGCCACAACGCGCACCTCACACCCTTCTGCTAAGAATTTCTTTTTGAGTGCCTGAAACTGTGTGCGCCCTTTTGCTCTATCGCTACCATGAATAAGGTACAGCATACTATTTTATATCTTCCATTGCCCCCCAACTGTGTCCCCTTTTCACGCTTACTGTAATGGGCACAGGAAACTCTACCGCATGTTCCATCGCCTCTTCCACCACCGTGCGCACACCTGGCACTGCATTCTCGTCGACCTCGTACAAAAGTTCGTCATGAATCTGGAGAAGCAGGTGTGCTTTGTCCGATAAGTTTTTTGACGCGAGCCCCACTTCTGCTTTTTGCATCGCAATCTTAATAATATCCGCTGCTGTTCCCTGAAGCGGTGCGTTCATCGCCATCCGTTCAGCACTCGCACGCAAAAAAGGAAGCGATGATTTGAGTCCCGCAAAAAATCGCCGACGACCAAAGTACGTTGTTGTAAATCCATCTTTTTTTGCGCGTGCTTTCACATCCTCAAAATATGCGGCAATTTTGGGAAACGTAACAAAATAATTATCGTAAAATTCTTGAGCTTCCACACGCGTCGAGCCCAGATTATCCTTGAGGGCATTCACCCCCATGCCATACACAATCCCAAAGTTAATAACTTTCGCACGACGACGCATTTCTGCTGTCACATCTTTTTCGGAAACCCTAAACACGCGAGCAGCAACCGACGTGTGCACATCCGCGCCCGTCTTGAAAATCTCGAGCAAGTTTTCATCTTGTGAAAGTGCAGCGAGGACACGCATTTCAATCTGCGAATAATCGAACGCAAGCAATACCTTTCCCTTGGGTGCCACAAACGCACTTCTGATGGCGACCCCCATCTCACCGCGCACAGGAATATTTTGCAGGTTAGGGTTTGATGACGACATGCGCCCTGTTGTAGTCCCCGCCTGATTCAAGGTCGTGTGCAGTCGACCATCTTCACCAATCAAGTTTGGAAGATTGTCGATATAGGTTGAGAGCAATTTTTGAAGTTCGCGATACAATAAAATATCTTCAATAATCGGATGCACCGTGCGTAGCTTCACGAGCTCAGATTCACGAGTCGAGCGCGCACCACCCTCGGTTTTTTTAAGACCCTTCGTTGCAAGTCCAAGTTTGTCAAAGAGGATTTCACCGAGTTGTTTTGGTGAATTCATATTAAACTCCCCTCCCGCGTGCGCGTAAATCCGCGCCGTAATTTCGTCGAGAGTTTTATGATATTCGTGCGAAAGTTTTTCGAGGTGTTTTACATCTATCAAAATACCGTAGGCTTGCGCCGCTTCAATAAGTGAAATGAGAGGAATTTCGATATCCTGATACACCTTCTCAAGTCCCTGCTTCACCACCTCTGCCTCAAGAGCCTCGAGCGCGGGTGCAAGATTTTTCTTATCAGTGTGCTGGAAAATATCTTCGAGTGATGGCGTAGTGAGATCGGAGTTGATAAGCCAAAGAGCAATCTGTGCACGCTTAAAATCTCCGGAGTTTTCAGAGGTTACTATTTCCATAACTTCGGGCTCTGGAGTGTTTTCGGTTTCTAAAGCACTCGAGCTGTTCCCCGAAAACTCCCGCACCCTATCACGAAGCGAGCGAAAATCGAGCTCAGTGAGCAAGACTTCGGCACGCACCGACTCAAAACTTTCGCGCCACATCTTCGTTGGTAACCGAAATTCAATCGGCGCATCACGGCGCACCGTCGCAAGTGTTTTGGAAAAAAGCGCTTCTTCCTCTCCCTCCTCAAGAAGTTTTACGATACGCTCCGTGAGTTTTGCCTCTAGAAACGCATTGCGATCTTTCTTTAATTTTTTGTACATCTCCTCAATCGTTCCAAATGTGGTAATGAGTGTCGTCGCCGTTTTTTCACCAATACCTTTGATACCTATAATGTTGTCTGAGGGATCACCACGCAAGCCTTTATAGTCCGGTAAAAGTTTTGGAACAAAACCAAAGCGCGCGACCACCGCCTGTTCGTCGTAAAGCACCGTATCATTAATTCCTTTTTTCAATGTATACGCAAGGACACGGTCATCATCCACGAGTTGAAGTGTATCCATATCGCCCGATGCAATAATGACACGCACATCATCTCGGTCTTTCATGTGCTCCACAATGGTCGCAAGCAGATCGTCGGCTTCAAATCCAGTGAGTTCGTACGAAGGAATGTTAAACGCTGAAAAAACATCGCGCGCCCGCTTGAGCTGGTGTACTAAATCACCATCAGTTTTTGCACGTCCCGCCTTATACGCATCGTACGCTTCGTGGCGAAACGTCGGCTGCGGAAGATCGAAACATGCGGCAATATAGTCGGGCTTCAAGTCTTTTACAATCTTCATGAGCATCGTCACCAAGCCATAGAGCGCTCCCGTCGGTTCTCCTGCGCTCGAGACAAAATCTGGAAGCGCATGATAAGCACGATGAAGGATCGCATGTGCGTCGAGAAGTACCAGTGTTTTCCGTAATTCTTTTTTAGCCATGATTACAAATCCACACCACTAACTGAGCGCACAGATTCGTTCACATATTCAAAAGAGAGTTTGATTCCATCAACAGGGAGCAGTGTGCCGGCGCGTTCAGGCCATTCAAAAAATATGAGATTTTTCGTGTTTGCGACCAGAGCGTCGAGGTCAAGAGCTTTGATCTCTTCGGGTTTCTCAAGGCGATACGCATCGATATGTATCAATGTAGTAAATCGCCCCTCCACAAGCGACCCCACAGGGATTGGATATATTTTCTCTAAGATGAACGTCGGGCTTGTAATGGTTTCAGTAATGCCAAGAAGATTTGCGACTTCTTTAGTAAATGCTGTCTTACCAGAACCAAGCTCACCTGAAAGCGCAACGAAAGTTGCTGAGTTTTTTACGGGTAGCGCGACAAGTTTATGCAAAAACTCCTCCGCAAAGATGTGTAATTCTTCCAAGCTCTTTATTTCCCTCTTGGGAACCTTGGGGATTTCGTGGGTTTTTCCAAACATAGCTTCATCTTACCACCTTCGCGCCCATGGCGGAAACTTATCATTTTTATAAAAAAAGCGCCCACAGAACAATCTGGGGCGCACGAATAACAAATTTTATTCACTAAAATGGGGAAGCTGCATTTTTCACAGACATGGTAGATTCTCTTTCTTCCGCAATATCGTATATTACGACCTCCTGAGAGTCTTTTTGATTAGGAGACGCCACACTCTTTCTTTTCGAATAGATAATTTTTGTTCCATCGGGTGAAAATCCAGAGAAGTTCCCTGTCCCAACGTTTGCAATCAGCCCCGTGTCGATGCCTATCAAACAAATCTCTCCGCTTTTTGTTTGTATCAAGACACTTTGCTTGAGCGGAGAAATTGAGCCTCGTGCTACATTTTCACCAACTTCTTGAATCTTCTTGGTTGCCTTGTCTACGATAAAGCCTTGCCCTCCCTCACCCTGCACAAGAAGGATGCTCTTGTTTTCATCAAAGATTTTCTGAACACCACTCAAAACTTCTAACCGAAGAGTGGTGGCGCCTTGTTGAGTAGGGGAAACTTTTTGATACAGTATCTTGCCAACAACAACATATTCTGAACTTTCCGCAAAAAGCATCTGCGAAAAGAAAAATACCATCATTGCAACCAAGGACATATTCATCTTTTTCATAGCACGTCTCCCTGCTAGTTGGTTTATAAATCAAAGGACATTTTAACAATTCTCACTCTAAACTATTTTAAATGATACCAAAAAACAAGTGTTTTGTCAACAAAAACATAAAGGCGAATTACAAAAAAACCGCCCAGAGACTACCGAGCGGTTTACAATATATAGTGGCCCTCATTCGAACCCTCCAAATCCAAATGCAACGGAAAGAGCTAACAAACCCATAAACATTGTCAGAACAAAAAGACTTATCACAACAGTCTTTATGATGTAATGGTCCATAGACGTGGACGCCTGAATGTACATTTTCATTTTCGGACCTCCTTGTGAATTTCTAACTCAATTATATCATAATATAAAAATATTTGCAAGTCATGCGTAATGGTTCAGCGGCTTGGACACGTTACAATAAATACATAACCTACACCAAAAAAAACCGCCTCATATATGAGGCGGTTTTTTAGTCCATTTGTTAGTGTTTTGGTCCTGAAAATCGTCCGTAAAGATGGTTGCCGAGAAGCACAAGGAGGAGCATAAGGATTACGAGAATCATCCACTCAAAGAGTGTTGTCGGAAGGAATGACCCGGCACCAAACGGGCTTGCGCCCTGTCCACCGTCTCGTGCTTCCACACGATGGGTTACATACGCAACTGCATCTCCCTGTCCACCCTTCGCATCGGTATATACAAGATTAACAGTTGTTACCAAAAGTGTTCCTGACTCAAGTCCACGCTCTGTGGTCGCGACAAACGTCGCTTCGCCAATCGCACCCGGAGTCAACGTCCCTGCATCGACAGTAACAATGTTTCCCTCGCTCGAGAAAGAGCCAGTACTTGCGCTCTTGAAATTCATTTGAGCAGGGATAATGGCGCGCAAGACAACGCGTTTCAATGTCTGCTTGCTGGTGTTTTTCCACGAGATGCGATAGGTTCGCTCTTCGTTTGAAGAAATCGTATCGGCGCCACCATCAAGTAGCAATTCAACCAATGACTCTGTTCCCGCACCCGGACTTACGACCACAACTTGCGGACGAACAGGTGTTGGTCGCGCAGGTTGAGTTATCACCACTGTTGTTGGTGTTTGAGGAGGAGTGTTAATAGTTTGGTTCACCACAAAACTATAAATTGAACCGTAACTCTTTCCATAGGGATTTTCTGCAACGGCACGATAGTAGTACGTCACACTTGGCACAAGTCCGGTAATCACGTCGGTATGACGCACCGAAGGAAGCGAGCCAACATTCACGGTTTGCGTTTTGTTGCCAAGCGCCGTGTTAGTACCCCATTCAAACCACGCGTTTGATGGATAGTTCCCTGTTGAAAACACGAGGGAATTCAAGCGTGCACTGTTTGCCGCAATCTCAGTTGCAAGTGTTGTTGACACGGTTGGTGCAATTTGTGCTCCGGTATATCCGCCGCCGTAACTATTTGTCGTAAACGAAAGCACACTGCCATACACCGTACCCTGTGAATTGCGCGCCATCGCACGATAATAATAAGTGGTGTTAGGAACAAGGCTTGAAAGCGTTGCGCTGAAATTCGATGCAACATTTCCTTGAGCAAGACGACTCGTCTGGCTTCCCAGTGATTGTGAACCACCCCACTCGAACCAGCGAGTTGTGTCATTTGAGCCATTGGGGTCGACATATCCATTCAAGACAGCAAAGTCGCCTGAAACTTCGGCATTACGTGTAGAAACTACTGGAACAAACGTTGTTTGATTGCCACCGCCTGTGTAGTTCGTTGAAAAACTCATCATATCCCCATAAACGGTTCCTTGAGAATTTTGTGCAACAGCACGATAGTAGTAGGTGGTGTTTTGTGCCAATCCTGAAATACTTGCGGAAAAATCTGATGCATTATTGCTCTGATAGGTACGCGAAGTAGTGTTGTTCATGTACGAAGAACTCCCCCACTCAAACCAGCGCATTGTGTCGGTCGTGCCTTTTGGGTCAACATGTCCATTCAAGATAGCAAAGTCATAGGTGATGTTTGTAGCTGTTCGTGTGTACACAAGAGGGATTGAGTAACCTCCGCCTCCAGAGTAGCTCGTCGTAAACGAAAGCACGCTGCCATACACCGTCCCCTGTGCATTTCGCGCAACTGCACGGTAGTAGTAGGTAGTGTTTTGAGTAAGTCCAGAAATGTTTGCAGAAAAATTCGAAGCACTACTACCCTGATTTACTTGGTAGGTAGTGTTGTTCATGGATGATGAACTGCCCCATTCAAACCAGCGCACAGTATCGGTCGAGTCACTTGGATCAACATAGCCATTGAGTGTTGCAGAGGTATGGGAAACATTCGACGCTGAACGCGTAGAAACAAGAATTTCTGAGGGGTAATCTGGTATGTTGAAGTATTCTGTCGTAAAACTCATCGTAGTTCCGTTGACCGTCCCCTGCGCATTTTGCGCAACTGCACGGTAGTAGTAGGTAGTGTTTTGAGTAAGTCCAGAAATGTTTGCAGAAAAATTCGAAGCTGAGCTTCCGTGATTTACACGAGCGGTTGAATTATTGAGAGAAGATGAACTTCCCCACTCAAACCAACGCACCGTATCGGCTGAACCTTTTGGATCAACAAAACCGTTGAGTGTTGCAGTCTCATAGAGAACACCTGAGGCAGAACGTGTGGACACGAGAGGTGCGTACACTGGCTCACTCACGCGTGTAGTGGTAAGCGTCATCACACTGCCATATACTGTCCCTTGCGCATTGCGTGCAACAGCACGGTAGGAATAAACACTATTTTGTGTAAGACCGGAGATGCTCGCAGAAAAATCTGAAGCGCTCCCACCCTGACTTACTTGATATGTCGTATTATTGAGCGACGTTGCAGCGCCCCATTCAAACCAGCGCACCGTGTCGGTTGTGCCTTTTGGGTCAACATATCCGTTGAGTGTCGCGGAACCTGTCAAAACATTCGTTGCGACATGAGTGGCAACAACTGGGACAGAAAGTTGTGTGCCTCCACCCGTTCCTGTGTTAGCAACCTGAAAACGCATATTCACCGCCCCTTGCGTCCCCCATCCCGAAGCAATAGAGCCAAGATTCAAGCCCTCACTCGTAAAAATCTCCGCTCCTGTTTGTCCAGAAGGAAACGCAGTTGAAGTCGTTACTGATTGGTTTGGCCACCAGATTACTGAACCCTGAAGAAAATCTATTGTTTGATTCCCTGAAAGAGTGACAACAGTAGTACCGTTCACCGCCGAAGCATTATCAGCGCTTACTTTGGCAACAAACGAATGAGTTGTTCCTGATGGACTTATTTGTGGAGTCAACCACACGCGCACATTGTTTGCTGTGTCAGGACCAGTATTGTGATAGTAAATTGAAAACGCAAGAACATCCCCCGGATTTGCGGTTATCGCGGTCGAACGACAAGCGACACATCCGGGATTTTTTGTAATATTAACCGCGCGCAATGTCTTAAAATCTTGCGCGTCATTATTAAGCGCCGCCGCAAAAGAAGCCGTCGGCACTACCAAAAGTGCGAAAGCTAAAAGGATTGTTTGTATTTTTTTCATAATGGTATTCATATAATTACGTTTTACTCTTGTGCGCACAATACACGATATTACGCGCATTTTCAAACCCTCGACCAAAAAATAGGTCAAAAACTTGAAAATGCGGATGTGGGCCATATTGCTATGACACACATCCAAAAGTTAAACTTCAAAGAGCTATATAGGAGATTCCACGGGACCACTAGGAACAGGAGACTCTACTGGCTGCCCCGCGCCCGAAGAACCTCCGCCACCATCACCCTTGTTAACAAGACCACCAAGGACACCGCCGACGACACCGCAACTGACGGCACTTCCGGAGTCTCCGTCTCGATTGAATCCCCAACCGCAGAGCCCTCCTGCGAGTGCTCCACGGACACCCCCACCACTTGGGTCAATAACATAACCAATTACTCCCCCCAAAAGAGCACTTCCCGCACCTGCAAGCAAGCCGGGATGTTCTTTCTTTTGAACAGGAACCTCCTCTAAACACCAAACACTTCCGTCAGGTTGCACCTTTTTTCCGCGACAATCATCGACGGGAGGTGCTACTTGTGGAGGAGTCGGCGCCACAAAGGCAACTGGCGCTGGTTGCAAAACAACAGGAAGACATTTCCAGTCATTCTGTGCAACCTCAGTCCACACCAATCGATCTCCGCAGGCAACACTTTGTTTTGGTGAAACCGGCGTGACAACTTTTTCTACTGGCGGCTGATTGCAAGAAAATTTTCCTCCGGCTCTTGGGGTATACCCCAGAACACCGCAGGCTTTCTTCGCTCGTTCTTCTGCTGCCAAAAGCTCTCGCCGTGCTTGATCTGCCTTCTCCTTTCTGTTGAGCTCGGCAACTTCTCGCTTGGCTTGTTCAGCTTTGCGACGATCCCGTTGCTCTTGTGCCTTTCTCTTTTTCGCCGCGATTTCTTCAGAGGTAAGTTCCTTGGGCTTTGCTTCCTGTTCCTGTTGCTGTTTGAGCGCAGCGTTCTCACTTTTAAGACGCTCAATCTCATCCGACAGCAGAATGTCCGCAGGACGGTTAATTGTCCCCGACTTTGGCGCTTCCTCAGTAACAGGCCATAGCCAATATACTAACCCACCGGCAACCAGCAAAACGAGCAACATCCACCAACCATACTTTTTCATAAAACCTCCATTAGATTCATCAAGAGTATAACTTTGTTGAACTTTGGTTTTTAGTGTGCCGTCTTCATTAATGTCTGAAGGGAGCATTCTCCTCCTCCTTATATTTCAAGGTGAATTTCTTGTCTTTATCTATTGTATCACACTATACGAAAAAGTCAACCCTTTCGAGGCTGACTTTCTTGCATAAATCTGTCGTATATTTAAAGGCTTTTACGCCTTTGGTGGGCGAGGAACCTCGAGTGCGTGTGGATGCTTCTCCACCTCTCCTTCTTTCCCCTCTTTATCTTCACGCGCATTCACATGCCCACGCTTTTCAACTGAATCAAAAATCATGCGGACAATGAGCACGATTGCCATGAGTGTGATGATGAGCGCAACCCACCCCACAAGAGTATCAGGGAAAATTCCCTCTCCAATACCAAATACTGACGCCATGCTACTGTTATCTCTCCATACAATAGAAGATGTGCTGGTTTCCGCCTTGGCAACTGTTTTTGTGGTTATATCTTTTGTTGATTTTGGTGCTGGTTTTTGAGCAACCACTTTTTCAGCCACGGGCTCCGCCTTGGGAGCAGGTGCGGGAGTCGGCGCAACTTTCACAACAGGCACAGGCTCTGCAGGTGTCGTAAATGACGCCACAGAGGACTCTTTGCGTTCACCGCCCTCGGTGGCAACCGCACGATAATAATATTTAGTTCCGGGTTTCAATCCCGAAAGATACCCCGAAGAGAAACCTTGATGCCATATTGAAGACATGCCGGCGACAGAGCCAAGCTCAGGAGTTTCCCCCCACTCAAACCACACCGTGGTGGTCTTCCACGGATTATCAATGTGCGCAGTAAGGGACGCTCCCGTCTCGGAAATACTGCCTGCGGAAGCTGGCGAAACCACAATTGCCGCCCACGAAACCATAGGGAAAATAACAACTGCAAGCGTTGCCGATACCCCCCAAAACTTCATACTGGTTATCATTTTTTTCATAAGTTTCCATTATACTACTTTTATATAAAATGTCAATACCCCCCCTAATAATCCGCGTTCTACTGTTGGTTTTAAAAAGGTGAGAGGCGAGAACAACACAATTCCTTCAAAAACCCTTATTTGTGCTACGATGTAAGTATTATGATAAATACAAAATACAAAGTGATTCTTTTTGCGGTTGCGGTCACTCTCATCGGCGTGCTTTTTGGTGTGAGCAACTACACAAAAAAGGCACCTGTTTTGGTTCCGAAAACGGATGTGGGGACATCGAATCTTCCTCCGCACACACCTTCAGTGCCATCTAAATTTCCACCATCTGATGTTTCGGAAAAAATAACTTCTGTGAACACAATTGGCTCAGACGGTATGCAAGTGTATCAATTCAAAAATAACTATTACCCATTTGGGTTTGAATTGACATATCCGAGCGATTGGAGCGAAATGAGATTTGCTGGTCGTAGCGGGTCCCTTGGAGGTGTGTACACTTTGCCCAAATCACAATTAAGGGGGGGGGTTGATACTGACATGTGGTTTAACCTCTCTGTTTTCTCAGAACCTTTTGTGAAACGTAAAGCAATTCTTTTAGAAAATGGGCATCTTCAAGTAAAAAAAATGATTCAACTAAGCAATTTGCAGGGAGTCATCCTTGACAGCAAAAATGATAAAGGAGATTGGAATGAAATTGAAATCCATATTCTTGATGGAGGCAATGTAACTTTTGAGATTTATTTCTCAAAATATTTTCAGGGATTTCCAGAGCTCCGGAAGAACTTGCCAGTGTTGGAAAAAATCCTCCTCTCGTTTAAATCTTTGAAGCAATAAGGGGGGGGTCGTGCCCAAAGGATCTTTTGCGACACGATTCTGCAGAATCGAAATTTTTCTTGCAAAAAAAAACATACTTGTGCTATACTCCCCTCGGGCAGTTGGAAACAACTGATATGTTCTTTTAAACTCAAAAGAGGTATGACTAA
The DNA here is from genome assembly GCA_038062675.1 of Patescibacteria group bacterium. Classification (GTDB taxonomy): domain Bacteria; phylum Patescibacteriota; class Minisyncoccia; order Phycocordibacterales; family UBA1550; genus UBA1550. The sequence goes on along the minus strand of JBBTWP010000003.1, from coordinate 174,053 downwards.
TGGACGTAAGAAATGTGGTTCTGGGAGTGTGTTTGTTGGTGATATGTGCCACTGCAAATGCAGCAACGGTGAATACGGCGGGATTTCAGTTGCCGTTTCAAGCAGATAAAAGCTGGGGGGACTGTGTTGGGGGAGATGGTGTACCAGACATTGGTTATAAAAAAGACCAGACTCACTTTAATTACGGTGGTTTTAAGGATAAACCTACTTCATATCACCCTGGCGAAGATTGGAATGGTGTATGCGGCGGCGATAGCGATCTTGGTGATCCTCTCTATGCTGTTGCTGACGGGGTTGTGTCATTTATAAATCCTACAAACACTGGGGATGGAGGAATATCGTTGCATATTGTTTACAACCTTCCCGATGCTAAACAGATAAAAAGTATCTACTTTCATCTGAATAGCATAGCGAAGGGAATTGTGAAGGATGGCACTGTAATAAAAGGTCAACTTGTTGCAACGATTGGCAGGACAGGAAACTCTACTAATGCTCACTTGCATTGGGAAATGAATACCGATATTACTGCGGGCGGAGCTGGCTATGTTCGTGCACCTCTTGCTGTTACTACGGCACTCAAATACCCCTCTCCTTCCTTGTTTGTCGCCGACCGAACTGATGTGGTGACATATCCGGGAAATGCGTGGCAATGGATAGTATTTCAAATGTCAGGAAACGCGCCTTCGTCTACAGCGTATGTGGAATATCAAGGAGTCCGCGTATCTCTTCAGTTTGCAATTGATTTGGGGTGGATACAAGGTCAGATTTGGCAATACTACGGAGTAAGTGGTTGGGGATATTCTCCTGTAAATCAGCTTTTCTTTTTCAACACCAACACGTATGCGTTGATGCCATTACTGAATGGTGTTACCTTGAATATCCTTCGTCCTCTCAACACTGCAGACAATCAGGCTGACCGCGCGAAGGCAGATATGATTCGGGTGGCAAGCAAGGATCCGCGTTTTGTTTCAGTGAAAACCGAGACGTACTATGGTCCCGAAACATATCCGGGGTGGAGCTCGGGATATGATCTTCACAGTATGGAGTTTACTCTTACCAATGAACGTACGGTGACAATGTGGCATGCAATCGACACGCAAAATCCACTTGCGCGTATGAGTATATTTTTTGATCCTGATACGTATCAATGGGGAAATTGGTATGTTGAGGATTTGAATACGCTGTATTAGTTTGTCTTGGGAGTTGTTTGAGGGGTTCCGTGGGGAACCCCTTTTTTTATATAAAAAATGACGGTCGTCCCTAAGGAAGACCGTCATTGTGGGTTGCCTCGCAACCCCCTCGTCACCAACAAGGACCTCGGCTATCAAAAAGTTCAGGACACCTGTTTCGCGGGCGATTTTCTTGCCAAGGAAATCCTTGGGCTTGAAAATACCCCCTGCCGACACTCCTCTCTACGCATGCAACATAGATACTATGTTGCCCATTTGCGTATGCTTTGCAGTAATGGTGCAACTTGAGGCGTTTGGTTGCCTCCGCCTGCCGATCGAGAACGCCTTGTTCTGCCGCCATCCGTTCTTCGATACTAAAGTACTTTTGAACCGGCTGTTGCTTTTGTTCTTTGCAATTTACCCGACACACGTATTGTTCTTTCGTATCGGGAGCTTTCTGGCTGGTTGCACACCCTGTTGCCAACATGACAACAGAAATTGCAAGGATTACTAGAGTTTGCTTCGTATTCATTGCCCGACTCCTTAAGGTTATTGTGTGTAAAATGAACTCTATTTATATTATATCAAATTAACAGATTTTGTCAAGTGGTAATAAAAGCCAAAAACCCTTACAATAAAAGAAACTTATTTCATTGATTATGCTTAATTTCAAAGACATTGCCGGCGACGAGAAACTGAACGACCTTCGCAAGAAAGAAGAGGAGGATTTCCTTCAAGCAATGTCGAGCAAATACAAGATTCCGTACATCGACCTAAACGGCATCCCCATCGACATCAGTGCGGTCGGCATCATAAAAGAGGCTGACGCGCGTGCTGCCCTTGTCGGACCATTTGAACTTTCAAATAAAAAACTTAAAGTGGCACTCTTCTCCCCCACTGGCGAGCACACCAAAGAAGTGCTGGCAGGGCTTGTAGAGCGCGGATACCAAATCGAGCCCTATCTCGCCTCGCATGTCAGTCTAGAAAAAGCATGGGAGCGATACAAAGAAATTTCCGGTGCCACAAAGTCAGAAGCGGGAGTGCTCGACATTTCTGGCGAAGGAATCGAGATTTTGGTGGCGCGTTTTAAAACACTTGCCAACGTAGAAGAGGTTCTCAAGACCACGGTTGACTCAAAAGATGCGCGCTACATTTCAAAAATTTTTACCGTTATTCTTGCGGGCGCTATCGGCATTCACGCCTCAGACATTCACATTGAACCCGAAGCGGACATCATTCGTATCCGCTATCGTATCGATGGCGTCCTCCACGAAGTGGCGACACTCCCTCATACGATATACCGCCTGTTCAGCTCGCGCCTGAAACTCATCGCTGGCATGAAACTCAACCTCGGCTCCGAAAGCCAAGATGGGCGTTTCAGTATTAAAGTTTCCGATCTAGAAATCGAAATCCGCGTGTCGGTCATTCCGAGTGCCTATGGAGAAGGCGTGGTTATGCGCCTTTTGAATCCGCAATCTTTGAACGTCACACTGGAAGACTTGGGGATGAGCCCGCGCTTACTTGCCGTCATGGAAAAGGAAATCGCAAAACCACACGGCATGATTTTGAATACCGGCCCTACTGGCTCAGGAAAAACAACGACGCTGTATTCGTTCATGAAGAAAATTTACTCGCCGGAAATAAAGATGATGACGATTGAGGATCCAATTGAATATCACTTGAAGGGCGTCTCCCAAACACAAATCGAAGCAGAAAAGGGCTACACCTTTTTAGATGGTCTCCGCGCTGCCCTCCGCCAAGACCCCGACGTGATCATGGTCGGCGAAATCCGCGATGGCGAAACGGCAAAAATAGCCATCAATGCCGCACTCACGGGACACATGGTGTTTTCCACACTCCACACCAACACCGCCGCCGGCGCCATCCCCCGCTTGATTGATATTGGTGTTACACCAAAGATTATCGGGTCGGCGCTTACCGTCGCCCTTGCACAACGTCTTGCGCGCAAGCTTTGTGTCGCCTGCAAAAAAGAAGATGTCCCTAACGAGCGCGAGAAAAAGATTATTGCCGATCTCTCTGCGAGAATCACCGCAAAAACAGGCACCGTCGTGCAAACAGAAAAAGTCTGGCGCGCTGTTGGGTGCCCCATTTGCAACAACACTGGCTACAAAGGGCGTGTGGGTATTTTTGAAGCCGTGATTATGAATGCCGAAATCGAAGCACTTCTCGACGGCATTCCGAGCGAGCGCGAAATCCGCGCCATCGCCGAAAAACAAGGTCTCCTCACGATGCGTGAAGACGGTATCGAGAAAATCCTCGCCGGTTCGACCTCGTTTGATGAAGTTGAGCGCGTCGTGGATTTGGAAAAGGAGGGATAAAATTTAAAACTATAATATGCCTAACCAAGAAAAAATTAAGACTCTCGAAAAGGAAGTTGTTGAGCTATCTAAAAAAATTGAGTTACTCAACACTCGCACAAACGCTCAATACACTGAGATTATGTCGAAACTTGACGGTGCTTCGCAAGAAAACACCATGGACGACGAAACACTATATGCAGAGGCAAAGAAAATTGTTATTGCTTCGCAAAAAGCTTCGGTTTCATTCCTGCAACGAAAGCTAAAAATCGGTTACGCCCGCGCAGCCCGCCTCGTGGACACTCTCGAGGAAAACAGTGTCGTGGGACCAGGTCAAGGTGCAGTGTCAAGAGAAATACTCGCGAAGAAATAGTCACGCAAAGACTATTGACCATTCTTGTGACTGGTCGAACCAAATACCCTCACAACCTCATCAAAATTCCTAAGTTTATCCTTGTTCCATTCCTCCTGTTTTAGGTAGAGAGCTTTATATACTACTTTGGTTTGTCTGTTGTTCACATCCACACACCATTTTTGCAACCTTTCAAACTTCAATTTGTCGTCAGCTTCCTCTCTCCCTTTTGTTTCAACAATATATACCGTCTTGTCATCTTTCTTAACAAAAAAATCTGGGTAATAATTAGCTATCATTCCCTCAGAGTTTTTATACTCAACCCGTAGAGCACTTGCTTCTTTGTTCTGAAAGTTTTTCGCGTACGAAATTACATCCTCGCAACCCTCGAGGAAATCAGCAAATTCCAATTCAAAGTTACTGTCACCAACAATTCTATTGAAAACAGATTTTTTTGATATCAAATACGATTTATCATTCACCACAAATGGGCGTGCATCGCTAATTTTAATATAATTTTTAATCTCCGTATCACCACTGTCCTCTATAGTGAGATCATTGATAGCCTTTTTGAAAGAATCCTTAATGAGTCTTGCATATTCCACCTCGGACAAATTTGCCAAGATATTGAGGTCTGATATATCTACCATCTGTTCAAACATCTGTTTTTCGATAAATTCCTTAACCTTGCCAAACAAAATATCGTAACCACTAAACATTCTTAGCTCTCTCATTATCGCTTGAGCAAAGAAGCCGACCACTCTTTGGTAGTCAGAGGAAATTTCTCCAGTCAAATCAACCGTATGACTTATTTTTTCACTGATAACTTCCTTAAACACGATCTGCCTTTTTTCTTCCTCAGAAAAAGTTTTTACCAGAACTTTCACATTTCCAAAAGTGGCAACATCGAGTACTCCTAAGTTTTTGTACTCTCTTTGAATTCTCGGGGACATCACAGGAACCTCAATATCCAACCTCTCGATATCTTTCTTTGGGTTTTCTTTGTCTACCTCAATAACCATTGGTGCGATCGGCTTTGTCCCCTCCCCCATTGCCCTTTTCTCAAGAACAACCCCCTCGCTCTTAATCGACGCCACGAAATCCATAAAAGCCTGTGTTCCAATAACACTTACTTTTTCTTCAGCATCTTTTCCAAAAAACATCCTCCTTAAACCTCTTCCTAATGCTTGCTCTGGTAAAATTTTATTTTCAGCAGTAAAAGGCTTCAGCCCGACAATAGTCGTAACATTCTTAACATCCCAACCCTCCTTGAGCATCATCACAGAAATAATCACTTTGAACGGACTTTCCATGCTGTCTATTTCGTTCGCCTGCTTCCTCAGTTTATCCAGCTCTTCTTTATTCTTCCCCGTCACGCTTTCGGAAATATCCCCGCTCTTGTTAGTATGAATGGTCAGAACCGCACCTTTTAAGTCCACGAAACTTGCCTGAATGTATTCTGACACTTCATCACAATTCTTTGTGTCGTCGGTCATAATAAAAAGAATCGATTTTTTATTCATCTGCTTTAATTCTTCATAGGTTTTACGCCATTCTTCTACGCCAAGATTGATGTAGTCCCTGTATTTTTCACTAAATTTTATACTTTGATTTTCTTTCAGTTTTGCACGGCTCGCCTCGTCGGGCATCACCGGTATTTTTACTATATTTTGATGAATTGCTTCTACCAAAGGATAGTCTGATACAACTTGAACAAACATAGAACCATCGTCATCTTTTGGGGTAGCGGTCACGTCTATATGGAGAGAGAGCTTTGAGCCCTTTGCTTTCAATTTGTTATGTATATCCTCGATTGATTTATACCAAGCCGTCTTTGGTCTTACATGATGTGCCTCGTCATTAATAATAATGAGCTCATCAATATCACGCACAATCATCCCCAAATCAACCGTTGAATCATTCGTTTTTGCTACAGGTTTATTCCCAAGGTAATACTCTGTTGTGTCTTCGTCGTCAGGACTTGCAACACGAACATCACTCTCAAATACTCTGTGAATGTTCGTCAAAAATATGTTACCTGTGTCAGAAACATTTCGCAAGTCATCCTGTAAGTGAAGCGTGACCTGAAAATCATCCTGCCAGTTTTGCCCTTGATAACCATTGTCAGGTAAAACAGGGTCGCTAAAAAATATCTTCAAACCTTCAAAATCATTTTTAATTCTTTCAAAAACAATAACATTCGGCGTTATCAAAAGAAAATTCTTTGCGAGATTCGAATCTGCCTCGTATTTTTTATGAAAATACGCCCACGCAACCACAAGGCTCATCACCTTTGTCTTGCCGGCACCTGTCGCCATTTTAATCACCAAGCGAAGCCACTCCTCGGGGAACATCTGCGCACTCAGAACGCCGGTAGAATTGTAGCGGATGAGATCATGCTTATCCTTCACTTTCGCCACCTCATAGAGCCACACCGCCGTCTCCAGTGCTTCCCTTTGTGCAAAATAGTAACGAAAGTTAAACGACGATCCATCTGCATTGTATATAACATGCTCTTCTTTAAACCACCAGTTCAGGAGCGCTTTCGATGTGTCGCTTGCGCCCTCGTACTGCATATCCCGCCACTCCTTCACTTTCTTGCGCAAATCAGCCACAAGCGGTGGAATAAGCTTATCAAAACCCTTCTCGCGCAAATCCTCGTCAGCAGGAAACCACCTAATCTCGGGGTCTAAAATCGCGTATGGGTCTTTTGGGAAATTTTTGTGTAGGGCCATAAACTATTTGATTTACTACTTATTCACACCCTTATTTTTTGTCATTTTTTGTCATTTTTTCTACTAAATACATTCGGAATCTACTAATTCGGACTATCTCCAAGCACCCAATATCCTGCCCTATCTGAACCTTTTCGTTGAATCTTTCCTTCGTCTTTTAATTCTTGAAGAAAATTAGAAATATCACTTACTTTCAAGTCTGGGAATGCATCCCTAAAATCTTTTTTCTTTCCACTACCTTCTCTTTCTATATGTTTCAAAATCAATTCTTTCTTATGTTCTCTCGTTAACCCTTTTATTCTCGTATAAACACCTGGCTTATTTTCATACCTATAATATTTGTGAGATAAAATATATTTTGTACCACTAGTTTTGTTAATTTTCTCAATAATACCTAATTCTAAAAACTTATTCTTATTTTTTAGATTATTAACAACCTTATTCTCTCTCAATAATTCTAGTTCGTATATTTCTTCAAAAGAAAAAATTGTCTGTCTTTCGTGAGAAATTTTTTCCAAAAACAAGATGAAGTCTTTATCTTTTACTCTCGCTGGCATATCTAACACAACTTGGAAGTCATCTGATTTTGACAAATCAGGGAGTCCTTTCCCTTCACGAATAGTGGTTTCAAAAATTTGGTTCATCCCCTGACCTGCCCGTTCAACAAGCCCTAATTTTTGAAAGACTTCCGCAAGTCTGCGATTTCTCCATGCTTGTTTATCTATTACATTGTCTGGTGTTATGCCAGGAAGAAACCCGCCCGGACTAATCACTATTAAATTTTTAGAATCTGCTTTAATGAACACGGATTGCGATTGGACAGAATAGTCTCTATGGGTGACTGCATTTAAAAGTGCCTCTCTTATGGCTTTTTCATTGAACGCAAGGATCTCGCTTTGTATTAACCCTTCTTGAATTGGAATGCGACTATTCCTATCGCTAATTGTTTTCCATATGTCATCGTATATTTTCAAAAATGATTCCCTCCATTCTTTGCGAAAATCATGACTGATTTTTTCCTCCTGTCGCCATTCAAAAATAATTTCTGAGCAAGGAAGCAATTCATCAATCTTTTCTTTCTTACAGAGTAAAATAAGCCCTGCAAAAGTCACACCCTTCTCTGTCGTCAGCTCAAGGGCCGTAAGCAATTTCGTATCACTTAGGTCAGTGAGTGTCTTCTTGTTATTTTTTATGAGAATATTTCGCAAAACAGAAATTGCCTCGTTGTCTAAATCAGAAAAAGTGACTCCAGTGGCAACTGAAGCCGAAAAATCTTGCTCATGTTGATTAAGTTTATTCCTAAGAGTTTGTTCGTCCATAGGCGTAAGCGATTCCCCTGACCGCATCCAGTAGGTTCCATTTGATTTTATTGGCTTCCCGATGTAATGATCCAGTATGTGAAAAATTAAAACTCTGCCATCAGGGTGCTCTATTTCTTCTATGTCAACACGGACACCGAGCTTTTGAAAAATCTGATTCGGGATAATATTGAAAGTACCACAATACAGGTTAGTCCCTACAACTTTGTGTTCTTTGGGCTCAATGCCGAAAATTAACTTTCCACCGCCCATATTAGACAACGCACTGCAGTAATTAAAAAGCTCAGTATTGCTAAAACTATTTTCTGCTTTTTTAAACTCAAGATTCAAACCCTCTTGATTTTGTAGCCAACTATCTAATTGTTCGATTGAAGTTTTCATTTTTATATCTTAACCTCCACCACCCTCGTTGTATCATTCCCGAAAATGTCCACGACCTTTACCGCCACTTTGTAAGTCCCTTTTTGCATCTCCTTTGGCGCAGAGACGAGCTCGATATCTTGATATTTACCACTTCGAAAGGCTCTTTTTGTACGAAAACTCTGCCACTCGTTGTCGAAAATGTAGTCGCCTGTCCACACCTCTTTTTCCTCGCCATCTTCTACGACTTTGATTATCTCTTTTCTGTCCGCAAAATCATAATCCACCGCCCAGTAGTCTATCCAGTCACTCCATTTTTTCGTCAAAATCTCTCGCGTCACCGCCTCCGTCACTTTATCTTTGCTGAGCTTTATCACCTGCCCGTTTTCTACCACCACCTTGGAGCTCCCAGGGCGAAGCGCCTCTGCTATCTCACCCGAGTCATCTTGATTGTAAAAAACAGAAAAGTCGGCAAGCTCAATGGAAAGCTCCTTGATATTCCCCCTGCCTGCAATAATTGGCTTCGCCTCAATAAACGCCACATCATAAAACTTCACCTGTCCTCTTTCCACCGCGCGTTTATCAAACACTTCTTTAGGAATGACCTTGAGCGCAATATCGATACCGCTATTGCCAAACTCATGGCGGTCAAAGCCCATCTCCCAATCAAAACCGAGGACATCCACTTTGGTAATGTTGTTCTCTCCGCATTCCTTGATGATACGCTCGATGAATTTCCCTGAAACAGGCGCATTGATAGGTCCGATCGCGACCAATCTGTCGCGCTTCTTTGCTATCATCGTCTCAAAAGACGAGATTGGTTCCGCTTTATACGCCGAAATGATGAGCTTCACAAACTCTTTTTCTTTTCGCTCTGCCTGCTTTGCTTTTTCCTCCGCGCGCAGGTCGTCATTGACCGCAAGGAAGTTCTCGCGCTCGTACCTGCCCACATTCAAAATCTCAAATGCGCGAAAATCCTTGCCCGCCTTTTTGAGTTCACGCTGTACACCAATCAATCGCTTGCGCGATGTATGTATACCAAATTTCCCCAAATCAGAACCAATCCATTTTCTGCCAAGTTTTTCCGCAACAGCAAGCGTGGTGCCCGAACCACAGAAGAAATCAGCAACGAGGTCGCCTTCGTTTGAAGATGCCTTAATGATATTTTCAATAAAGTTCTCGGGTTTTTGTGTAGGGTATCCAGTCCTTTCCTTTGCAGATGGATTAATTAAATCTATAACCCAAACATCATCCATATTTTTTCCACCCTCAGATGCACTATACTTCTTGTCTGCCTCACTAGTGATTCCATATTTAGAATACATACTTGTCTCCTTGTATGGAACTGCCATATCTACAGAATTATATAGGTAATTATCTCCTTTTTTATAACAGAGTACGGTTTGATGCTGTCTGCTTAATGAAGACTTCGAACGCCCTCCGCCATTCTGGTAATACCAAATTATTTCACTAATAAAGTTATCCCTCCCGAAAACCTCATCAAGAACCAGTCTCATGTGACTATTTACCCGCCAATCACAATGCACATAAATACTCCCATCCTCCGCAAGCAAATCATGCATCAATTTCAAACGCTCATAAATCATCGCAATGAAGCTGTCCGCGCCCTTGCCCCAAGTATCACGGTAGGCGATTTCTTCTATCACCGACGGTTTTTTAGTAAAACTTTCACCATCCTCGCCTTCACCGATCGTAATATCCATAGAAAAATCCGCGCCCACATCAAACGGCGGGTCGATGTAAATCAATTTCAAACCGCCCTGCGCTTCTATCTCTTTTCGCATCGGACCATTTTTGAGCGACGAGAGAATGAGCTTGTTGTCGCCCCAAATCAATTTATTAGTCCAGCCAGTTATCTGCCTACCCGACATATCAAAAAGTGAGGCTTGATTACCAAACTTCTCATTGCTCCTCGGCTCATCTATCTGCTCAATAGTCTGAAACGGCAACACTACATTCGTCACCTCATTCGTCTTCCCATTCCAAAGTAGCTCCACCTCCTGCGCATCTCCAAACAGCAAGAACCGATACTTCTCCGGAAGCGGTTTCCCCGCCTCCAAATACTTCATCACATCTCGTTTTTCGTTGTCGGTGAGTTTCATTTTATTTCTTAAAATAATTTTTACATACCAAGCAATGATATTGATAATAATCTAGATTTCTCGATGAACCAAAACCAAAGCTTCCAATATCTAAAGTGATCATCTTATTCTCTTTTTCATAACAAATTTTACAGAAAGGTCCATTCTTTTTGTCATTGTCATTGTCATTTATCCAATAAACATTACCTTCAAAAACAAGAGCTTCTTTTGTCTTAAGTTGTTGTTTCAGTTCTCGATTCTCAGTTTCTAAATCCGAAATTTTCTTTTGTTGCTCCAAAAGTTTTTCATAAACACCCAAAATCTCCCCTTGTAATTCTAGTTTACCAGATTCCTTAGCTATCTTTGCCGCACTGCTTAATATATCAAAAATTCCCATATTATCCCCAAACTCTAGCATTTTTCTGCTTATTTTTAAAGGAATTTTCGATTCTGTGGAATCGGGTCGCAAAAGATCCCTTGAGCGCGACCCCTCCCCCGCGTTTTATTTCATTTTTGCCTTATTTCAAATATGATTTTTACAAGCTAAATTTCATGCACCCCACAACAAGTATACTTATACTCGTATTATACCTGTACAATACTCATGCCAACCAAATTACCAAGAAAAACCGGTTCGCTGGCGCCACCTCACTAATTTTAACGATTAAGTCAATCATTTTCGTTAAAATATCAGAAAAAAGAACAATTTTAACGATATTGGGTCTATTTTTTTCTAATTATTTCCTCTATGGTCGCGATGACACTACTTATACTCGTATACTCCAAATTGCCCAAAAAGTTGAATTTACCTCGTATGGTCAATCACCCCGCGGTTCCCCACCCCTATCGCACGATCGAGAGTTTTGTATTTCGCCTGTAGTCGCGCATATTCTTCTGTGGTGATATTTGTTTCGTTCTGCAAGAATTTCAGCTTATTAAATGCGACGAGAAGAACTTTTTTAGCATCCGCTCGCTCCTTGCTCTTTATAGCATCGTCTTCCGTTTGGATGGTATGCAAAACAGCAAGAACATCTTCTTTAAGAAACGGTTCGAGTGTCGCTTCAAGTTCTTGAACATGCGGACCGCACTCTATTGAAATCGCTTCCGGTTGTTCTCGTAGCTCCTGTCGCTCTTCTTCAAGGAGCGCAAGAAGTCTTTCCAAATGATTCATGCATTCCGCCTTTGCCTCTTGGTCAGCCATCCCATCAATAGCAATCCTCATTTCTTCTTCATCAAAAAGCACTTCGAGCTCTTTCGGGTTTGCAACATCCACCTGCCAAGGTTTGAACGTTTCGAGATAATATACATTTCCTGCTTCGTCTTTTGTGTAGTTCCCAACATTTGCGTCAATATTAAAACTAAGCCCAATGCGCTCAAGCTCCATATCCACTTTTGTCATCGCACCATCCATTTCTTTGATAATTTGCTGATGTGCAGACTCCTCCCCTTCTCCCAATTGACGCGCTTCTTGTAAAAGTGCGTGTCCTTGTGTATGTGCAATGCGCTCTGCATCAACGGTTTGCACGCCACTCTGAGACTCTCCCGCTTGATAAATATCCGGCACATGCTGGGGCAAAAGCATGTGCGCTATTTTGGTGAGATAGTATCTGCCTTTGAGTTGGCGCGGAGTGTCTTTTCCTGCCTCTTTTTTAGTGACAGCAATAACCCTCCCCTCGTCTTCGGGGTTAATGAAAACTTTTTTCTCATCCCCCTCCCCGAGAGGCTTTTGGTTCATCCCTTCGAAATTACCGAATCTCATATACTTCATAGTATACCAGAAACCACCACTAGTGTAGTTCTGTGAGTGGCAAACTCACAAATAAATTTTACTCAGCAGGAATCTAAAATTGGATAGAGCTGTGTAAATCATTACCAACGATTGCACGCCCAAAAAAAATTGACAACTCTTTAAAAAAATTATAGAGTGCAAGCAGTTGGCTACCAGTACATTCACAATTTTTTAACCCATTTGGAGGTTGGTAACATGGATAAAAATAACCTGTTTATAAGCGCTTCGGGTAAACCCTGTATCGACGATACTGACTATGAAGTAGTTGAAAGAAAAGGTATCGGTCACCCAGACACACTTTGTGACACCATCGCGGAGAAAGTCTCTCAGGCGTATTCGCAGTACTGTTTAGATCATTACGGTATTATCCTCCGTCACATGGTAGACAAGATTGCGCTCTCGGGCGGTTCGGCAAAGGTAAAATTTGGTGGCGGTGAAATGCAAATGCCAATACGGCTTTATCTGAATTGCCGATTCACCAGAACATACCAGAACGAAACAATCCCCTATCTTGAAATAGTAACCGATGTCGTTCGCAAACATTTCGGGGAGGTATTACCTCTTCTCGATCTGGATAAGTGGCTCATGATTGTGAATAATACGCACTTTGCACCTGGTCCAGGGGTTGTCTATGAGGCAGACGGGTCTACACTGAACGAGCGTCAATTTTTCTTTGAGGTCCCGCAAAAAGAGTTTGCTGTTTTCCACGACAATAGCTTACGTTCGAATGATACTTCTACGACTGTTTCCTACAGCCCACTAAGTGTCACCGAAAAGATCGTTATCCTTGCGGAAAACACTCTCAATAGCAAAGAATTCAAAAAACTTTATCCCTTTGTGGGGTCAGACATCAAAGTTATGGCTAGGCGCATACAAAAGAAGGTGGGTATTACTGCGTGCGTTCCTTTCATTGCCCTACATACCCCTGACAAGGAATTTTACGCACAAAAGCTTGCTCTCCTTGAACAATTAATTAAAGAGTTAGTGCTTAATCAGTACAAGAACTACGAGGTGTCTGTTTCGCTTAACACACGAGACAACCCATCCAAGTCAGACTACTACCTCACGTTAACCGGTAGTGCGATCGAGAGTGGCGACGAGGGAGTTGTTGGTAGAGGGAATCGTTACAATGGAATTATCCCCTTTACGAGGCACATGAGCATAGAAGCTTGCTGTGGTAAAAATCCTGTCTATCATGTAGGCAAGATTTATACAGCAATCGGATCGCTCATTTCCAGTGAAATTTTTAGTTTGCTGGGACTTGAAACCTGCGTATACCTAACATCACAAATGGGCCGCAGTATTTCAGATCCATGGTCTGTCTATGTCGATGTCTATGGTGGGAGTATTTCACCCACACAAAGACAATTTATAGAAGGGATTGTTGAGCGTTGCCTCGCGAACGCAAATGAAACGACCCAAAAAATTGTGAAAGGAGAAATTAATCTATACTAAAATGCAGACAAAAGTGCCCACGCCTAAAGCGTGTGGCACTTTTTTTATAACAAAGAGAGTGTTTCTCCTGGTTCCTTCATCAACTTCTCTCCCTGAGGAGTATAAAGAAAAAAAGGTTTAGTACCAACACATTCTATTTTTGCATCACCAATAATTAATCCTGTTTCCTCAAAAAGGCAAATTATTGGTAGATTATTCTCTGTTGCCCAATTTTTAAACCTTTCCTCGTCCTCATTTTTAAAGTGGCAAGCAATTGAATAATTATTCAACAAATTTAGACCATTATTATCTATCCAACTTACTTCATTTTTGTCGTCATGTGTATTTATTTTTGCGCCTAAAATAATTGCCCCAGCACTACCTCCATACACGGAGTGACCAGAGTTGTGGTACTGGACTAGAGTCTTTGAGAAACCAGATTCCTCAAACTCCTTCAAGAGACTCCATGTATTCCCACCACCTATATATATAGCATCAAATTTTTCTAGATCATCAATATTTTTACTTAAAAGATCATCTAATGTTTCAAATTGAATATCAGTCCTTTTGTGCATCTCTAAAATCCCATTCATCCACAAATTAGCAGTTGGGAACAACTTGTGCCCGCGTAACGCTACGGGAATGTATAAAAAATTACCTCCTTGTGGGATCGAGTCAAAAAAAAATTTGTCGAGGGTGGATGATTGATGTTCATTACCACCTCCCGACAAATATATTTTGTTATCCTTATTCATATTTTGCATGTTTTTATCGCCTTGCGTAGCTCGTAAATATCTACACTATGAGTATACACCAAGCGGTTAAAATATGCCTCTGTTGTTTCCTCGCGAGGAGGCGGGAGCTTCATCATCTGCCCTATTCTCAGATTGATAAACCTTTCAACTTCTAACCGCACCGTCTGGAGCGCTTCGACTCTACTTACTGAGGGCTTAATGAAACATTCCCAGTAGCCGAAGTAGTGCAGAATGATTTGAAAAATATCTTCTCCGTAATACTTCTCACTGAGGGCTTTTGCGAAACGTCTAAACTGAAGCCCTGGACCTTTATTGCTTGCTTTTACCCCAGAGATAACAAGTAATGCGAGTGTACGACATGAATCAAACATTTCCTTTGAGCCACCAAAAGTCCATGGGGTAATCACATCGAAATATGACTCGGTTTTATTCATTGCCCATACGATTCTCTCTAGACCAAAACCGATATCACTAATCGGTAGTGGGTCCCGTGAGGACTGTGGGATTAGAAGATATGCTGCATCTCCTAATTCGAGCCCTCCATATACAAAGAAGAGTTCCGAAGCAATAAACGGTCCCGTCCCCCAATCTTTTTGCGAGGTACGCATGACGATGACTAGGTCATTCATATGCAAACCAAGCCTAGAGAGAACTCCGCACCAATGATCAACAGCCTCAAGGTGAGTATCAAATCCTGAACCCATCTTTTCAGTGCACACGTTCACGAAGGATGTTGATATCCCCTCTTGAGATTGCACCTGTGCCTGAAATTGCATGCGGACGGATGGTTGTGCAACGAACATCTTTTCTTCACGGACTTCTTTGTTCTGATGAATAATGTCGTCAAACATTTGAACACCAGCAATAACAAGATCGGTACGGCCATCAGAATTTGCAATGTTCCTTGGTGGAACCAACATAAAGCCAAGCGAAGTAAAATGTTTCTCCATTATTGCAACTGCATCAACAGGTGAAACCTTTTTCTTTTTCTTTGGAAGATCCACAAATGAATCCGCCACGAAAGAACATTTACCGCGCGTACAATTTGTGTTATTCAGAATGACTGATGTTTTAACGAAAAAGGTTTTTCCGCAAGACTCACAAGAGTAAGACGACCACCCCTTCCAAGCCATAAACTCAATTACGGCCTCAAGCGGGTTTCCTAGGACAGTTTTATTCATTTTAGCCTCCAATTAGAGTTTCAAGGTTCTTTATTCCACCTATGTGAATAATACTGTATTTTCATTATTTGTCAATGTGCTTCCTTGACTATCTATAAAATTAGTATTAGGATGTCGTAGGCATAGTAAATACAGTTCGTTGTTAAAATCAAGTCTTTTTAATGGAGGCGTGTTATGTTAGATATACGATTTATCCTAAACAATCTTGACCTGGTTCGCAGAAACACACAAGAACGCTGTGCTGATGCTAACGTAGACAAAGTAGTTGGTCTATATGAGCAACTGAAGATTAAAAAAATGTCTCTTGAGACATCCCAGCAAAGAGTGAATCAAGTTGCGAAGCAGTTTGAAAAAGCAGATGACCCAACCCGAGACCAACTCAAGGAAGAATCTACCATTTTGAGGGAAACAATAAAAACTCTTAAGGATGAGGTCTCTATACTTGAAAAGGAATACCATCATGAGGCTCTTAGAATTCCAAATCTTAGTGCCTTTGATGTACCACAAGGGTCTGACGAAGGTGGCAACATACCAGTAAAGTTCTTTGGTACTCCACCGAAGTTTAATTTTAAACCTCTCGATCATGTCGAGCTTGGTAAAAAATTAGACATCATGGACTTTGAAGCAGCTGCGAAAATCACTGGTTCAAAGTTTTATTTCCTTAAGAACGAAGCTGTTCTTCTTGAAATGGGGCTTATTCGCTACGCAATGGAAATCGCAAACAGACACGGCTTTACGTTGATGACCACACCTGAAATAGTACGAGATGACATCATCTCCGCCTCAGGATTCACACCTAGAGGTCCGGCAAGTCAGATATATTCTCTATCGGAGGGAGACCTTAGTCTTATAGGAACTTCGGAGATTGCCATCGGTGGATATATGGCAAACTCAGTAGTCCCAGAAGAGCACCTTCCGATAAAAATTGCCGGAGTGAGTCATTGCTTTAGGACTGAAGCAGGTAGTGCTGGAAGAGAGAGCAAGGGTCTGTATCGAGTTCACCAGTTTAGCAAAGTTGAACTCTATCAATTTGTTCACCCAACTAAAAGTGCAGAGGCTCACGAGGAAATGTTGGCGATCGAGGAAGATTTCTATCAATCCCTCAATCTCCCGTATCGTGTGCTACTTATGTGTAAAAGTGATCTCGGAGCGCCAGCCTACCGGAAATACGACATCGAAGCATGGATGCCATTCATTGGCGACAATGGAGGGTATGGAGAGGTTACTTCTGCCTCAAACTGTACTGATTTTCAATCACGACGCTTAAATGTTCGTTTTAAGGATAAAACTACCGGGAAGTTGAGTTTGGTACACACGCTCAATGGAACGGCAGTTGCTGTTACCCGAACTATGTTGGCGATTTTGGAAAACAACCAACAAGCTGATGGGACGGTCTTGATACCTGAAGTCCTACAACAATACGTGGGCATTCAAAGTATTAAGCCTAAAAATAGAAAGTTCTAAAAAATAAACTTAACGCTCTTCCATAATAATGTGGGGGAGCGTTTTTTATTTATAAAGTTCAAGTTATCACCCCATTTGTTTTTTGCCCTCAAAACAGCTACTATGAAAGAAAGTGTCGCGATATTTGGGCGCTTTAGCAAGTTGGCAAGCAAGACAGGAGCACAAAAAAATCCCTTACATAAACCCCCAGCAGCTCTCGAAATGTAAACAAATCGAGTTAAACAGCAATCTAAGGATGGTGCCCGCGAGCGTCGCATAAAGCGAAGTACCGGCACGTCCTCGATCGCAATCATGTGAACCCCGGAGGGTTTAACTGAAAGAGGCTTATGTAGGGAATCTTTTAAACGAACAATATGGCCTCAAGCCATATGTAAAACTATCTTAGCATACAGGAAAAATTTTGTCAAGCATTCATCCCTTTTATGGACCCCGAACAACAAAATAAGCAGTTAAATCAAGAGTTTTCTTTCCTCGACCAAACATTGCGGCCGAAGCGTTTTGATGACTATATTGGTCAAGAAACGATAAAGAAAAACCTTAAAATACTGCTTCAGGCTGCCAAGGAACGCGCCCACCCTCCCGAACATGTGCTGTTTTACGGACCCCCTGGCCTTGGTAAAACAACGTTAGCGCATCTTATCGCAAATGAAATGGGCTGTCAAGTGAAGAGCACCTCGGGTCCTGCTATTGAAAAGGTGGGTGATTTGGCATCGGTTCTCACCAACCTTGCTCCTGGCGACGTGCTCTTTATCGACGAAATTCACCGCTTAAATAAGATGATTGAGGAAGTGCTCTACCCTGCTATGGAGTCCGGCGTGCTCGACATCATTATTGGCAAAGGTCCGTCGGCGCGCACCATTCAGCTCGATCTTCCACCCTTTACCCTCATCGCCGCAACGACGCGTGTCGCCATGCTCTCTGCTCCACTTCGCTCGCGTTTCTCTGGCGGCACATTCCGTCTCGAATTTTATACACAACCTGAAATTGAAAAAATTGTAACGCGCTCGGCAGAGATTTTGGGAATCCCCTTGCCCGCCGAGGCTGCGCAAGAAATCGCACGTCGCAGTCGTGCAACGCCCCGTACCGCAAACTATCTTTTAAAACGTGCGCGTGATTTCGCCCAAGTAGAACGCGGTGACATCTCTGCAAAATTTGTCGCGGACGCCCTTGCCCTGCTTGAAATCGACGAGCTTGGCCTCACCGCCCTCGACCGAAAAATACTTGAAGTGATTATTGATAAATTCAACGGCGGCCCAGTCGGCCTCACCACAATTGCAGCAGCACTTTCCGAAGAAACTGCTGCTATCGAAGAAGTGAACGAACCCTACCTCCTCCAGCTCGGCCTCCTCGAGCGCACCCCACGCGGCCGCGTCGCCACACCCCGCGCCTACGAGCACTTGGGATTTGACTATCCGGAGGATAAGCAAGGGAGACTTTTATAGCACTGGCGGGGTAGCACAACCCACAGAACCATCGTTGTGAGTCTCAACATCTAAGGATGGACCGGCTTTCCCACTACTGTCTACACACCACAAAGATTCCTTTGGCGTAATAAAAAAATCTTTTATTCCTTTAGAAAAAGGAATGCAGCTGTTTTGTACGAGGTCTGTTCTAAATTTAACACTAACTGCCCATGTCTGCCCCTTGCCCCCAACGGCACAAACCATCGAATCTTTTATATAAGCACGGTTGCTTTCTATGTTCCTGAGTCCGCTATTCTTATCTACAAACATTGTGCTCTCAGCAGAACATGTTTCATGCGAAGCTGGCTTTTGTCCCCCATACGAACCATTATTTTGCTCGTAGTAAAGCTCTGCCATTCCTCGCTCGCTTGTCAGAATTGATATTATGGCGCTTGCAAGAGGTTTTTCTCGAGCTGTGTTTAGTGAATTACAAAGTAGTGACCAGTAAAAAAATAACGCAAAGAGCACAACTAGTGGTAAAGAAACGGTGCGGGGGAAAATATTTTTAAGCTGAATTGGTTCTTTCTTCGTAATAAAATCTTTGAGTACTATGATTACCTTTACTAGTGTTCCCAACAAAAATGACACTAGGATGGCGAGGATTGCTGGAAAAAAGAGAACTGCGACAGACACCCCGGCAATGAAGAGTTCTGGGGTGCTTTGCGAAACCCAATTATCTATTGTTAACCCGATTAAAGAAAAGATGGTTAAAATTACAACGAAAATAAAAAATTTTTTGTTTATTTGGATATTCATATGCGTATTATACCATGCGAAAAAAAATCATATTGTGCGGCCTCTTTAAGCGCGCCTATGAGCACTTGGGATTTGACTATCTAGAGGACCGGCAGAAGAGTTTGTTATAAAAGGCTTAAGTACTCTGGGTAATTTTCTTTTATGACCCTTTTCCAGTTTGCTGTTTCATTGCCACCGCCAAGATCGTTTTTGTGATAGACGAGTAAAACACGAACTTTATTTATATTTTTATGAATTGCAACAATACATCTATTTCCTGAACCATGTCTTGAGTCTTGTGTTCCCGCAATCTTAAACTCAGTTTTGCAAATTTTTACATCTTCAGAATCTGAAATAGTCTCAGCAGTATTTTTCAAAAACAATAGCTCTATCTGCTCGAATTCTTGATACAAATATTTAAAAGTAAAGTCCCAAGATCCTCTATATTTTTTAGCAAAGGATTTTATGAAGTGCCTCTCTGTAAAAGATTCGAATATTACTTCGTAGTTAGTAGATTTCATCTGGATTTTCTTGAGTAAAAAGTCCGTATGACACAATTTCATTATCTTGGGCGTAAAGATAGGGAAACTGATTGTGGGTAAATTTTACAATGTCTGCTGTTTTTTTGCCTTTCCATTTTTTATCAATCTTTTCTATAAGCTTCTTTTCTTCAATGCTTACACCCAAGAGGTTCGCTTTTGATCCGCTTCGAGTTTGGGAAATGAGCATAGCCCCCTCCTCTGTTTGCTTGATAGATATCTCCCCCGCCTCGGACATCTCGTCGATAAGTCGAAAATATGTATCCGCAACAGGACCATAAGTAATTCTCCGATACTGCATTCCACTCATACTTTTGAGATGAGAGTAAAACCAACCAAAATCCGCAAAATAGAGGAGTTTAGCCAGCTTTGTTTTCGTAATTTCTTTATTCAAACGAAGAAACATGAAAATCATTTGCTTGTACTTTTCGTAATCGGGCACCTCGCCACCTTCAAGCTCCTCAAGCGACACTCCAAGCACGCCCGAAAGTTTATCAAATTCGCCCAGTGTAAGCTCTCGCTTCCCTTGCTCGACTGCAATGTACAATGGGCGAGATATGCCTATCTTTTGCGCCAACGCAAGCTGTGAAAGCCCTTTTTTTGTGCGAAGACTTTTTATAAATGGTGCGTACTTAATACTCATGCTTCAAGTATACATAATATATGTACGAAATGCAAACATGTCATGTCAAGAATTCGTACAAAGTATATTGTAGCCAAAATGCTGGTATTAAGTTACGACTAAACCCCCTACGGCGCTAAAAAGCGCACCCCGCGTGGCCGTATCGCCACGGCGCGCGCGTATGAGCATTTGGGTTTGGATATCCCGAGGATCGACAGCAAAAATTGCTTTAACTATTTAACAGAGGCACAATCTGTTTTTGCATCCACGCAACTACTCAAAAACAAAACCCCGCACGAATGTGCGGGGGCAAAAACTCAGTCCAGTGCATTAAGCGCAAATATCACTTATGCCTTGTTTTTAAATAATCAACTACCGCTTGTTCAAGCAATTCCTTTGGTATCTCCACAGCCTGTTCGTGTGGCGCAACTCGACCGGGCAAATGACGGCTGGCGTCAATTTGTTTTCCAACCACAACATAACTGTTATCAGATGCGTACACTCCTGGGCACATCCCGAGTACGCATGAAAATTTCGCAGGGGTGATGTCGAGTAGTTTCATGTTCAATCCTCATGTTGTTAAAAAGAAAGACTTTGGTACCTCTAGTTACTAGCATATACAAGCTGCGTTCTATTTTTCAAAGAATTCCAGTAGGTTGACAAAACCTTGCAATATATATACTATATTACGTATACATGTCAAAAAATTTTAACATATCACCCGCAATGGTTACTAAAATTGCCCTCCCGAATAAGACGGAAGGGGTTATCTTACGAACACTCAAACAATCAAAGAAGCCTATCGCTCTGAAAAATCTTTGCGAAGCGCTCGACATTAACCGTCTCACCGCCCTCTATAATCTCAAAAAACTAAAAAAACGCGGGTTGGTTATTCTCAACAACACATCAAAATCTCACACATGGGCACTTTCCCTCCTTGAAACAACCGGCTCTCTTCAAGAAAGGATTCATCACTCTGTTTCGATTCTTGATGCATACCAGGCTTTGCACGCAAGTGGAAGCCATACTATCATCGGCATTCAAGGGAAGGAGGCGATTGAATCCATCCTCGACATGATAGGCAAGGGACAAAGTTTTGGGCAAGCTCATACCCGACAAAAACTGCGCCAAGTTATCATCGACGCAATCATAACGGATGACGCGATTGGAACAATAAAAAGCCTGCCAAAAAAAATACTGGGCTCGCACTTCGGTAGACCGACAATCCTTCACAGTATCCCGAATAATTCCTTCATTACTTCCCTTGAAATAATATCAGATGGAAAAATGTTGGTAACCATTGACCATGCAACAAAAAAGGCCTCTATTAGCAAAGAACTAGCATTTATTTCCACATTCAACGCCCTGCACGAAACCCTCAAAATGACCGCGACAAAAAGAAGGCCAGATGAAATCTATGGGAATCTGTAATTGATTGAATTCACCCCTAGCGCCCAGCACCTCTGTGTTATTATGTCTTTATGCGCATCATTGCCATCGATCCGGGGTATGAACGGCTGGGGATTGCCGTTTTGGAGAAATACAAAAAAGAGGAGTTGGTGTTTTCGACATGTTTTAAGACATCAAAAACACTTCCCTTTGTGGAACGGCTCGAGCTCGTGGGGCGCGAGGTGGCACGCGTGATTGCCGAATATGAACCCAAAGAGCTTGCCATCGAAAATCTCTTCATGGACAATAACCAAAAGACGGCGATGCGTGTCGCGGAGGTACGCGGGGCAATACTCTACCAAGCGCGCCTTTCAGGGCTCGCCATTGCTGAATACACACCACTTCAAATCAAAGTCGCGACCACCGGCTACGGCAAAGCGACCAAGGAACAGGTTATGAGTATGGTGCGAAGACTCATAACTGGTGCAGAAAAGAAGTTCCAAGACGACGAAATGGACGCTATTGCCATTGGACTCACTCATTTTGCGTATGTAAGGCACTAGGTACACTCTAAAATAACCCTTATATACCAAGCTTTGTTTTTCTGTCCTCATCTTCTCTACAGCTTATCCACAGTTTTGTGAAAAAAGTGTTGCAGAATGAAAAACTTTTTGCTACAACTATAGCAATCTTCAGCGAATAGGCGCTGTTAAGATGTATAATTTTAAAATATTCATGAGTGAAGACGAAATTGCAGAGCCAAGTGAAGTAGAGCTCGCCGACACCGACCTTGAGCTTGACGACGAGCTCGTCACCGACCCTGCGGACGACGAACAGCTCCTTGGATTCAGGCTAAGTACCCTTGATGAGTAGAGGGGTTTATATCAAAAAGGCCGGAACAATGTTCCGGCCTTTTTTTGCACATTAATCCTTTTTTATCTTTATGAAGCGTCGCTTGCCCACTTTGAGTGTAATGTCTGCTGAAAAAAGGATTGCAGGGTCTTCTATTTTTGTCTCTGCACCCTCATCATCCAACTCTTTCACCGCTCCCTCGCCCACCAATCGACGCCATTCAGTTTTTGAGGCAACAGTTTTGCTTCGCACGAGAATATCCGCAAATGACTCCCCCTCCTTGGCGGTCACCTCTTCGATGTCATCCGGAAGTGCGCGATCTTGAAATGTTGCGACAAACTGCGCTCGTGCGTGCTTTGCTCGGTCTTCTCCGTAAAACATTTTTACAATCTCTTCACCCAACAACATTTTAATATCGCGGGGGTTTGCGCCAGCATTGAGTTCGGCTTGAATCTCCTCCACGCGTACTATCGGTATTCTAGTCGCAAACTTAAAATAGTCCATCATGAGCTGGTCTTGCAGGCTCATCACTTTGCCAAACATGTCAGCTGGCGTATCGTTAAGGTTGATAGTATTCCCCCAACTGGAACTCATTTTGCGCCCATCCAAACCTTCGAGAATCTCGAGAGTGATGATATTTTGCGGGACCATACCGGCGCGCTCTTGTAGTTTTCGCCCTGCAAGCATATTAAATTTCTGGTCAGTACCACCAATTTCTACATCCGCACGCACCGCCACACTGTCGTACCCTTGCATGAGTGGGTAGAGGAGCTCGCGAAGTGAGATGCGCTTGCCTGCATCGAGCCTTCTCTTAATATTGTCGCGGGCTATAAAATCAGAGAGTGAGAATGTGTCCGCATGGTCGCAAATCTCACGATATTGGAGTTTTTCAAGCCATTCAGTATTGCGATGCTCTTCCACTTTGCTCATATCAAGAATCTTTCCCGCCTGCTCGAAATAGGTGGTAAGGTTTTGCTCCACCGTCTCACGGGAAAGCATCGGACGCTCACTTTCTTTGTCGGAAGTGTCACCAATAACCCCCGTAAAATCGCCGATAATGAAGACAATTTGATGTCCTAAGTTTTGAAAATCGCGAAGTTTCAAGAGTGCGGTTGCGCGACCCAAGTGGATATTGGGACTGGTAGGATCTACGCCAAATTTTATGCGAAGCGGCTTTCCTGTAGTGAGCTTTGTGCGAAGGGCATCATCATAAATAACTTCTGCAACACCGCGCGTCAGAAGCTCCTGTATTCTCTCGTCATTAACCATAATATATTTATGGTATCACATTATTGACCTTTTTACATAGAGCCTTCGGCATCAACACCGCGCTGTGGTAAACTTACGAAACAAGAACGTAAATTCATCATCTTGCACGAACTCCACGAGCGCTTCCTTATGGGCACAGGAAAAGCATATCGAGAAGCTCATCACGGCGCGACAATTGTAGAAGACCGGTATCGCGATGACCCAAAAAATCTCGAAGAACGAATTCAGGAAGAACTCGAAAAAAACAGCGTGTAATTAAACGGACAAAAAACAATACACCCTACCCCGCTCTCGTGGTATAATGGTACACATCTATGGTGCACGCCACCCCCAAAAAACGCAGCAAAACGAAACGGTTTTTGTTTCGTAAGCACTTTAAATCGTTGCTTTTTCTTTCAGGGAGCGCATTCTTTGCTATGGGGGGTGTTTTCCTTTTAATGGTCTCTTTTGTTCAGCTTCCTGATTTTGAAAATTTTAATGACCGAAAAATCGTAGAATCAACAAAAATCTACGACCGCACCGGGAAAATACTCCTTTATGATGTACATGAGGGTATCAAGCGCACCATGGTCCCTTTTGAGGCTATTGCACCCGAACTCAAAAATGCTACGATTGCCGTCGAAGATGCAAACTTCTACCACCATTATGGCGTTGAGCCAAAATCCATTCTTCGCGCTATTATTGCAAACATTTCCGAGGGTGGCTTTAGTCAAGGAGGCTCAACTATCACCCAGCAGGTGGTGAAAAATACCCTGCTTACTTCCGACAAAAACCTCACTCGTAAATTCAAAGAGTTGCTTCTTTCGTTCAAGCTCGAACAGGCATTCACCAAAGAAGAAATTCTCGAGCTCTACCTCAATGAAATCCCCTATGGGGGTAACATTTATGGCGTTGCGGAGGCAAGTCGCGTCTTTTTTGGCAAAGAACCGCGCGATGTCACCCTTGCGCAAGCTGCATATATTGCCGCACTTCCCAAGGCCCCCACATTTTATTCCCCCTACGGCAACAATCGAAAAAATCTTGATGCTCGCAAAGATTTTGTGCTTAAACGAATGCGTGAACTTGGCTTTATTGACGAAGTCACCTACGTTTCCGCCCAAAAAGAAAAAGTTGAATTTCTTCCCCGAGAACCGCGCGGCATAAAAGCACCTCATTTTGTAGTGTGGATTAAAGAATATCTGGCAGAAAAATATGGTGAACAGGCGCTTGACGAAAACGGGTACCGCGTCATCACCACGCTTGATTACGAACTTCAAAAAAAAGCAGAGGAAATTGTGTCCGACCATGCAGCAAACATGGAAACAAAATTTGGAGCAAAAAATATGGCGCTCGTAGCAATGGACCCAAAAAACGGGCAAGTATTGGCAATGATCGGCTCCCGCGACTATTTTGAAACAACAAACGATGGAAACTTTAATGTTGCCCTCGCTTATCGCCAACCGGGGTCTACGTTTAAACCATTTGCCTATGCAACGGCGTTCAAAAAAGGCTACACACCTGAGACAGTTTTATTTGATGTGCCAACAAACTTTAGCACCGACTGTGATTGGCACGGCGTTCCTCTCACTCCTGCCACCAAAAAAGAAGATTGTTACACTCCGGAAAATTATGAAGGGGGTTACCGTGGACCTATTTCCATGCGCAGTTCTCTTGCGCAATCCCGCAATATCACCTCGGTTAAAACACTCTATCTCGCCGGACTCAAAGACACTATCGCCACTGCTCGTCGCATGGGTATTACCAGCCTGAATGACGAATCTCGTTTTGGGCTTTCGCTCGTCTTGGGTGGTGGCGAAGTTTCTCTTCTTGATATGACGGGCGCTTACGGCGTTTTTGCAAACGACGGCGTCAAAAATAAAACCACCGCAATCCTGCGCATTGAAGACAAGGCGGGTAAAATTATTGAGGAATTTCAAGAATCAAGAGAAGAAGTACTCCCCACAGAAGTGGCACGTCAAATCACGAGTATTCTTTCCGACAACAAAGCACGTACACCAACCTTTGGTGCAAATTCCGCTCTCTACTTCGGCGGCAAAGACGTTGCCGTAAAAACGGGTACCACCAACAATTACAAAGATGTGTGGACTATTGGCTACACCCCCAAAATTGTCCTCGGTATGTGGGCAGGTAATAACGACGCCACGCCCATAAAAAAAGGCAATTCCGCTGGCTTCACCGTCACCCTCGTCTGGCGCGCAGTTATGGATGATATTTTAAGGAAAACTTCACCCGAAAAATTCATCCCACTAGAAAATGAGGATTTAACCGCACTTCCTGCTTCCCTTCAAGGTATTTGGCAGGGTGGAGAAAAATATGTTGTTGACACCATATCAGGCAAGCTGGCAACACCAAACACTCCAGTACAAACAAAAGTTATTCGCGTTGTTCCCGAAGTACACACTATTTTGAAATGGATCAAGAAAGACGATCCTCGAGGAGCACCTCCCACAAACCCCCAAAATGACGCTCAGTTTGTTTTATGGGAAGAACCTGTCCGTGCATGGTTTGCAAAACAATCATTCCCTGAGGGCGACCGTAGTGGCATTCCCACAGAGTACGACAACGTTCATACCCCCGAATCCTCCCCTATCATTTCACTCTCTGGCTCAGACCTTGCTGTGCCTCACACCAAAGCCGACCGCATCAGCATAACCGTAGGAAGCACAGGCCCCTATCCATTAAGCCGCGTAGAGCTTTATGTAAACGGAGTATTTGTGGACAAAAGTACCCAACCCCCCTTCACCATCTCCTTTATCCCTGAAAACATTGACGTCTCCAATCCTGAAAATGAAATTACGATTATTGCTTACGACTCCGTGTTCAACAAATCAACAGTGAGTACAAAGCTAAAAATTCAGTAACTTATTTCACCATCCCCGCTTTCTTTTCCAAAAGATCCCTTTCCCTTTAAAAGGCGTACAACAAAAATCTCTTGAGATTTCACCTCAAGAGATTTTTAAATTACACCACAAGCTTCTTTTTCCGAGGTGTGACCTCGAGAAGCCTTTTCCTAATTCATTTCTAATCTGCCCGATTGTTTTGTTTGTTTTTGCATACACATCGTGTATATGAATGCTATCAAAAAGTAACGACTCAACTTTTATCATGGTGTCGCCACGGAGAGCTGTGAAAGCTGTGGTTAGTTTTTTGAAATTAATTTATTCGGCGTAACGACATCAATCTCCGCATTCGGGTACGATTTTTTAAATACAGAGAAAACCACTTGCTCTTGCTCGTTCCATTTGCATTCATACGCATGTATTATTCCCTTGTCCTCCAGAACAAAGTCAACTTCGTATCCTTTGGTGTTTCGCCAAAAATATACTTGCGGGGGAAAAGATTCATTTATATTATTTTTTAGTAATTCCATAAAAAATAG
Organism: Patescibacteria group bacterium; assembly: GCA_038062675.1. Classification (GTDB taxonomy): domain Bacteria; phylum Patescibacteriota; class Minisyncoccia; order Phycocordibacterales; family UBA1550; genus UBA1550. The sequence continues at coordinate 146,827 of JBBTWP010000003.1, read as the reverse complement.
ATTTTCGAGCAAAAACCCCCTGTCTGCCCTTGTGGTCATATCGTGTGAGATGTTTTGCACAACCGCATTTCGTATACCCATATCTATAAAGTAGAGTTTGAAACTCTTTTTAATTTCATTTCGTTTATTTTTAGAAAATGCTCTGACTTTTTTTATAACATACGCTTGCTCAAGCAATTTTATATATTTTTCTACGGTAAAACGACTGACTCCAAGCGATTTTGCAAGCTCGTTTACAGAAATAAGCTGACCCATCTGAAAAGCGAGCATGGCAATGAGATCTTCAAATACTTGAGGACTTTTAATACTCTCGAAAGTGAAGATATCTTTATAGAGGTAGTTGGTGGTAATATTTTTGAGAATGCTTTCTTTTAACTTTTTATCTTTTTCAGCAATGATTCCTGGATAAAGCCCTACTGACAAATATTCATACAACTGTTCCTGATTAACATTGAGAGAATTATTTTTTAGCTCAGCCAGAGACAATGGGTATAACGTGAATTCAAAAGATCTGCCGGTAAGCGGCTCATTGATTTTATTCGCCAAGTCAAAAGATGACGAACCCGTCGCAATAATCTGAACTTCCGGATAGGTATCTATGAATGTTTTGAGAATCGAACCTATGTTTTCCACCGTCTGAGCTTCATCAAGAACAATAATTTTTTTCTCACCAATGAGATTTTTTAGTTTCTCTGGAGCGCCAACTCGAAGAGCGGCACGAACTTCTGTCAATTCACAATTAAAATAAGCGTCCTCTGCACCATATTCACCAAGAAGCTTTTTAGCGAGCGTTGTTTTCCCTGCTTGCCGTGGTCCAAAGATTAGGATTGCCTTGCCTTTGAAAAGCGAGTTTTTAATGTTTTGTTCTATAAGCCTTTTAAATATGAGCATCTTCTTATTGTACAAAATTGCTAAAAAAATAGCAAATCTTTCTTTTGTGGAAAATAGCTATATAAACCATGGCTATAAATTGGCAGCAAATCTAAAAGCTGCCTCACCTCCCCCGCTTTCATTTCCAAAAGATCCCTTTCCCTTCAAAAGGCGTACAACAAAAATCTCTCGAGATTTCACCTCAAGAGATTTTTAAATTACACCCAAAAATAAAGGGTACCTGACCTCCTTTCCCCTTTAAGTAAAAATCCCCAAGACTTCTAATCTTGGGGATTTTTAAGAATTTTGTTTAAATTACACCACAAATTTATTTTACCGAGGTCTTTTTACCGAGGTCTCACCTCGGGGGCCAATCGGGGGCCAAAGAAAAATTCTTACCACTCAACCAAGACAAAGCCGGGGGAACCAGCTCCACCGGCGTAATAAGTCGAACCGGTAGCACCTGGACCTCCGGCGCCACCCGCACCGAAGCCAGTGGCAATGCCAGCAGGGTGAATTATAGCAGAACTACCAAGAGCGGTGCGTATTCCGCCTGTACCAAACATACTACCCCCTCCAACACCACCCATACGGTGACCTTCACTAAGGTCATTACCACCAAACCCACCCCCAGGACCACCAGGTGGAGCATGAAGAATGAAACTACCAGCACCCCCCCCTCCACCAGGGGTAATAACATAACCACCAAACGACGATACCCCCCCTGAGGTTCCCACATTGAAAATTGCAAAGCCACTTACGCCCCCCAAACCACCGACGCCACCAGAACCAACGGTCACAGTAATATTACTACCAGGCGTAAGCCCTGTGACTTCTTGCGCTACAACAGCGGCTCCTCCTCCACCACCACGACCTCCATTTGTAGTAAGGCTTGATGTCCCCCCTCCTCCACCACCCGCCATGGTCACCCATACCTTGTTCACACCCGCAGGTACCGCAAATGTGTATGTTCCTGGTCCAACAAAACGTTGTTTACCGTGGGGGAGTAGTGCTCCTCCGTTGGCAACAACAGACCCAGCATTAACAGCACCAACCACGACAACATCATTAAATCGCGACGAAGAAGCTGGGTTAGCAAAATATGTTGTGTCTTCCTTGTCGCTAAAAACTGACGCTGTAATACCGCTCGAACCCGTAATCTGATTCCCTCCCATGGTTAAATTTTGCGTTGCTGTATGATTCCCAAGGTTGTCAGCGGCTCCGCCCCCAGCTACCCCCGTCCCCACAGATCCATCAGCTCCGGTGACCTTAAGAAATTCTCCGACTGTTGCACCGGGAATTTTGAGGTTTGACGCGGGAGCAATAGTAAGAGTTCCTGGGTTTAGAGGAGTACCGATTGTTAAATTCCCTTTAATTGTCTGCCCTCCTCCCGTCGTAATCGGCGCATCCGCATTTCCATTGGGTGGTGCAGCAGTAGGGAGAACCCATGCTGAAGCAAAACTAATACCAAACGAGAGGATGACAGCAAGGGCGATGAGTTTAAGATTTTGAGCAATATTTTTCATAATATAATAAATGATGGTTGGTTTGATAATACTTCCTTAGTATATCAGTGTGGGGAAGTGAATACTATGTGGAGGTGTGGATAAGTGGGAATGTGGGCAAAAAAAAAGGGTCTCGCTGTGAAGCAAGACCCTTTAAATAAACCAAATGTACAAAATTAAGGGATAAACGTTACACTTGTTGCCGATTCCTGACCAGAAATTCCATCTTTCAACTTCAAAACAACACGCGGATTACTTCCGTCGGAATCACTGAGGATAATTTCTCTGCCAAAAAGAGAAGATTTCTTTTTGTAGAGAATCCTTCCATCAGTGACCCAGTACGGATGAAATCCTTCACCAATCTCCTTAAGTACCGTTCCGTCAGTGTTTACAATACTTACCGTTGCCATCGACCCAAAAAAGTTCCTTGTTCCGATGTCGCGAGAAAATACTAACTGTTTGTCATCAGGAGACAGAGAAATACCGGAAAGTGAATCACCTCCACTGCCAAACTTCCAATCCCCCCTTCCCACCACATATTGAATTGGACCAAAAACTAATTTATCCAAATCAATAATTTCCCGTTTAAAAATACCACAACCTCCTACGTATTCAACAAAAGGAGCTTCCGGCTTATCAAACGGGCGACAGGAAAGAAAGTAGGTCATCTTGCCATCAGCAGAAACAACAGACTCAAAGTCCTCATACACATCATTGGTAAGTTGCGCTCCAAGATTTGGGGAGATTTGCGTGAGAAATATGTTTCTCGCGCGTTTAAGACTATTATCCCTAAAATTCGTCCCGGGACAAGCAACCATATTGATGTTTGGAAACAAAGCGATACGTTCTGTGGCATAACAGATATGAGCCTGCACAATCTGATACGCCTGATTACATCCAGCTGCATCTACTACAAAACACCCATCGCCATTACTGTCCATTATTCCCACATTAACAACATTTACGCCCAAAAGATCCGCAATGAAAGCAAGCTTATTACCGTCACGCGAAGGCACCATGTTGCGTTCCGCAACCTGCGGCGAGAATGTTAAAACAGTATTAACTCCCGTTTCCACATCCTCTCGTACAATCTCAGAATCTTTTGCAAAAAACAACTTACCTGTTTCAATACGAGCAACAGCAAGACGAAATGGAAACTCTGCCACAACGACATTGTTCCCAAACTGTATATGGTCTTTTGTTTCTATGGTAACAGTCAAATCCGCAAAAGAACCATGAGGTATTGGATCAACTCCCACAAGGGCTACTTCCACAGAAAAGTCTGAGGTGTACTTTTCGTCAACCAACCAGGTTGCCATGATTTTTGAACCAACAATTGGGGTCGAGAAAACCACAGTGGCTTTCTTGTTCTCCACAGGAGCTCCGGTGTGTTCAGAAGAAATACGTTCTTCCACATAACCTATTCTTGAAATATCCATAATCCTCACATACCCAACACTCCCTGCAAGTGTGCCACCAAAAGTAAGCATCATTTCCCCTTCGGAAGAAAAATTCTTTTCCCCGAGAGCTGAGATTGAAAATCTGCCTACTTCTTGAAAGCCTAGCGTGGAAGAAACTCGGTTTGCTAGACTAGTTTTGGTAATAGTGAGTTTTTCAGGCGCCGGTAATGGAAATGGTGCAGGTTCAGGTGTTGGCACAGGAACCGGAATCGGCTCCTGTTTTACAGGGGGCGGAGAATCTCCTCCCCCATCATTACAGCCAGTCACACCAAACACCAGAACCACGGAAAGAAAGATTAGCTTTGAGAGCGTCTTCATAGTAAACCTCCTGAAACACTTGAAACATTGAGTTGAGATGGCACAATGCCATCATTAATTGACAAGGTACTCTGTAATCCATATAAGAAAATTTCCTTTATAGTATATCTAATTACAGATTGTAATCTGAAAGATTAGGTTTGTCAAGGGGTGGTATGTGGATAACGCGTGTATAACTATTTTAAAAAATATCTTGAATATGACGCAACCCTGTATTTGTGGTGATTTTTTTGAGGATATCCCCTTTTTTAAGTGCTACTTCTGTTTTTATAATAGGTGGTGCTTTTATAAAAACGGTATTTTTTGAAAAAAATATTTGGGTGTTCAAAAGAGGAATCTTAAATTCTTTCAAAACTTCACAAATAAGCTCTTTTCGCACCCTTTCTGTGTTGGTGAGATTTTTAAATCGTGCGAGAAGATTACCGAGAGGGAGCATTATTGTGTAAGGGGCATTGTGAGGTTGGTGAATGATGGATCACCAAGCCCGCGAATAACTGCCGGTTTGTCTGCTCCATTGAACTGAATAATCACACTATCTTTTTCGATTGACCCCAGTGAATCAAAAAGGTGTTTTCCATTCAATGAAAGTTCAATGGGTTCCCCAGAAAGAGTTGCGGTAAGATTTGACTCAATTTCCCCAATTTCTGTGTTTTTTGTCGCAATAATACACTTTTTTTGCTGAGGGTTTATAGTAAATGTTATTTTATTGAATTTATCGGAAAAAAGTGTAGATAATTTTAAAGTGTTTAAAAGATCTTGTTTCAACATAACCACTTCTGTGGTGTGCCCTTTAGGGAGGATTTGCTCGTAATCAGGATACACCCCTTGTACAACACGGGAAGTTATGTAAACAGACTTTCCTGCGCAAGAAAATTGATTTTTTGTCGCGGTGAATGAAATATCCTCTTGGTTTTGTTCAAGAATTCTTACCACTTCAAGGATATTTTTTACAGGTATAATAATTCCATGTGTTAACGCGGTCCCTTGGTATTTTATTTTCTTTTCAGAAAGACGAAATGAGTCTGTTGCGGCAAAAATCAAAAAATCTCCTACTTGATGAATATAAATGCTTGAGATTTCAGGTTTTATATCAGAAATAGCCGCACTCCCTACCACTGACTTAACACCTTGTATAAATTTTACTGCTGGAAGGGTAAATTTATCACCTTCATTAACTAAAGGAATAGTTGGGAAATCATCAGGTAAAAAACCTTTAATCGTAAGATTTTTTGTTTTTGTGGTTATTTTCCCAACACTTCCAGAAACACTGATATTTATTTCTTGTTCATCAGTAATACTTGAAAGAATATTTGCTAAAAGACTTCCTGGAAGTGCAACACTTCCTTCTGTTTTTATAGTAGCAGGAATTTGAAACTCAACACCTACTTCAAGATTTGTTGCACGAATAATTATTTTTTTATGATCAGTTGCAATAAAAACAGTTCCTAAAATAGGAAGGCTTAAATGTTTTCCTGTTACTCGATCAGCAGATGAAATACATTTTTGAAGAAATTCACGATTACAAGAGAGGTTCATAGTATTGTATTAATTATTACTTTAAATTCTTATTATTATTACTATAGGTGTGGATAAGTGGATAACTCTATTAAACCGTTTTAATTGCTTAGTAAAATCCCCTCTCATACTTTTTGTTATTATAGGAACAACACTCACCTCTTTGTGGATAATATTTTTTTGAATATGTTTCAGGTAAACTTTTCCACATACCTATCAACACATAACAACAACTCTATCCACAAGTAATCCACGTTTTAAAACATTGCGCGGATCTGATCAACCTCCTGCATAAGCGATAAATCATTCTTCATATCTACTTTAATTTTATCATACGAATGCATAACAGTGGTGTGATCACGACCACCTAATTTTTGTCCAATAGTTGGATATGAGATATTGAAATCCTCGCGCAAAATAAACATTGCAACTTGGCGTGGTTTCACTACTTCTTTCCTTCTTGTTTTTTCATACACATGATCTTCTTCAATATTGTAAAAACCGCACACCACCTTCACTATTTCTTTCACAGAAAGAAGTTTTTTTGGTTTTGACGTGTTCTTTATAAAGGGTTTAATCTCATTAAGTGTTAAATGCCTATTTTTAAGCTGTGATTGGCAAATAACACCATTTAAAAGCCCTTCCAATTCACGAACATTTCCTTGGATTGATGAAGCAAGATATTCAATAATTTCATCTGGAGGGAAGAATTTACTACTGTCGGCTTTTGCCCGTAAAATAGCGAGCCGTGATTCATATTCAGGCTCCTGCACATCTACAGTCATTCCAGCATTAAAACGAGATTTAAGGCGTTCTTCAAGTGCAGGAATATAGTTTGGATGACGATCGGAAGAAAAAACAATTTGTTTGTTGTTATTATAAAGTTCGTTAAAGATATGAAAGAGTTCCTCTTGAGTTTTTTCTTTATTTGAAAGGAATTGGATGTCATCCATAATTAAGAGATCGTATTTTCGGTACTTATCTTTAAAAGTATTCATTGTCTTCGACCCCTGCCCTACTGAACTGATGTAGTCCACTGAAAATTTTTCTGATGTCGTGTAAAATACTTTTTTATCAGGGTGTAGTTTTTTTACTTGATTGCCGATAGCTTGAATGAGATGAGTTTTTCCAAGTCCGGTATTGCCATAAATAAATAAAGGGTTGTATACATTCTTTCCCACTTTTTTTAAGATTGCTTGAGATGCGGCGTACGCAAGTTCATTAAACGCTCCGATCACAAAGCTATCAAATGCATAACGAGGGTTAAGCCCATCCGCACGGTCGATATAAAGGTTTTCCAAAGGAAGCTCAGATGTTGGGTTTGATGGAGTTTTTTCAGTTTGTTTTTTATCAGATTTTTCTTCAATCTTGCAAATTACATATTCAATATTACGGACATGTTCAGAAAGCCCACGCAATGATTTCAGAATCATTTTGTGGAATTTGTTTTGCAACCAATCTTTTACAAACTCATTGGGAACACCAATAGTGACGATACCATCTTCTTGTTTGGTGATCGCAGTGTTTTTAAACCATGTACTAAAATTTGCCCGAGACAGCTCGTTCCCGAGTTCGCGCAGTGTGTGATCCCAAAGTTGTGTATTGTCGAGCATAAAGGGGTAAGAGGCTGTTCTTTGTATTATAGTCTTTCTAATGCTCATACGAAACCAACACACGGGGATGAGAGTGTTTCTAAACTGTGGATAACGTGTGGACTGTCATTATACCCAATAAGTTGCAGGGAATGCAAACTGGGTAAAATCCCATCTTGGCTGGAAATGATAAGTATTTTCCAAAAAGCTGGATTTTTCTGGGAACATAGTGTATAGTGGCTTATTATGTCGCAAACATACCAGCCAAAAAAGAAGAAACGCGCAGGAACCCATGGTTTCCTTGTCCGCAGTGCATCAAAAAACGGAAAGAATGTGATTAAGCGCCGTCGCCAAAAGGGCCGCAAGCGACTTTCAACCGTATAATACCTCGAATGTTTTAGACATTTGGACGTTGGACGTCCAAATCGTCCAAATGTCTAATTGGTGTTTTTTGACCACACATGTTGTCTAAAAAGAACCGCATATCACGAAAAGACTTCCCCGCCTCAAATGTGCGGGGTTTTCGCGTTTTCTCTCCCCTCTTTTCTTTGGTGGTGTATACAAAAAGTGAAGGCGTTCATATTGCTGTTGTTACCTCCAAGAAAATTTCAAAATCTGCTGTTGTACGGAATACTCTTCGCCGCCGTTTATACGCACTTTTGGAGCCTCAAATAAAAAATTTGCGTTCGGCAACAGTCGTTGTGTATCCAAAACAGGAGGCACTCTCCTCCTCCCCCACCGTTTTACGTACCGAATTAATAAAAGCGCTGCAACAATCAAAACTCCTCTCATGATATTTCGTAACATAGTCGCATCAGTCATTACCGGCTATCAAAAGCTTTTCTCGCCGGATACCGGCATGTTTACCCTCAGACGCGGTACAACGTGCGTATTCTACCCAACATGCTCAGAGTATACCAAGCAGGCGGTGTTGAAGTATGGTGTCGTGAAGGGGGTATTTTTGGGCATACGGCGCATTTTGCGGTGTCATCCGTGGCAGAAGAATCATGATGATCCATTGGTGTAGTTGCTCAAGCCAAAAAACCTCAGGAATTTCCTGAGGTTTTTTGGCTTGAGGAGGATTGTTACGACAAAACTTTTATCTTGTCCGCCTTGCTCTTCACATAAAGCTCGTGAGCGATAGAGAAAAGGTTGCTGGTTGCCCAATAGAGCGCGATTGCCGCAGAGATGGTGTACGAGACACCAAAGACGATAAGCGGAAGCATATAGCGCATTTGGAGGTTGAAACTACGCGCGAAGTCGTCTTTGAATGAAGGTTTTGCGCCTGCTTCTGGCGCTGCGAGGGCAGGAATAGAAAGCTTAATTTGGTAATATTGGCTAATTGCCGCAATGGCTGCAAGCAAAATGCTCTTCCCTGAAAGCAAGATGCCCAAAAACATCATACTAATAGTCCCCGGATGGTTTACAAATGAGTACAAAATATCAGCATCAAGATTTGGTAAGCCCTTAAAGAATACGAAATAGAGGGCAAAAATGATCGGGAGTTGGATGAGGAGCAAGAGGCATCCTGAAAATGGGTTGACCCCGTGTTCTTTATAGAGCTCCATAATTTTTTTTGCTTGTTCTTGTTTGTTGTCTTTGTGTTTTTCCTTCACTTTTTCAACATGGGGAGCAATCGCACGCATTTTTGCCTGCGAAACGACCGACTTGTGGGAAAGGGGCAGCAATATTGTGCGGACAAGGAGGGTCAAAAGGATAATCGCGAAACCTACATTGGCGCCCGGAACGACAGAAATGAGAAAAACCAACGCATTATAGAGCGGTTCGTAAAAAACGGTTGAAAAAAAGTCCATCATGAAGAAATACTAAGTTGTTATGTGGTAATTGGTTAAGCTTGCGCCAAGCACTCCCCGCATTCTAGCGCGAATGAGGGTTTTTGGCTAGGTGTTCGAATCGGCTTTGGCTATTCTGTAGGGCACTGTGTTTCCGTGGGTTTGAGGCCGCGGGAGGTTAGGGTTGCGGGGTTTTGGCTGCTGTCGACACAGAAGTATTTTCCCGACGAGAGGCGTGCCGATATCGCATACTGGGTTATGTTAGCATTGCATATTGTGCCCATTTTTTCTATTTTATCAATGGTATCAATAGATTCCCTTACTTGTTGGTTATTTTTGCAAAATCCTTCATAGTTGTTGTGAGAGTCGAAATAAACCTCTGCAGCTGGTTTGATGTTTGAAATAATTGATTTTATGGCAGGATCTCTCCCTTTGTCTTTTGCAGTGTCTGCTTGTAGATAAGTTAAAAAGATTATAAATGCAATAATTAAAATGGGCACTAAAATCGCCAAAATGATAAAAGGCGCTTTCTTTCCTGTTGTGGGTGCGAACGCAAACGAGCCACGGGTTGCTTTGAGGTTTTCATAGAGCACAAACATATAGGTCATCATGATGGGTGTCAGGAATAGGGTCGAGATTGTCGAGAGAATATCTCCGGCGACCGGAAGTAGAAATTTAAACGTCAGGAGGTATGAGAGGATAAACAGTACTATGAAAATAGGGATAAAAATTAACCCCACAAAAAACATGCGCCACCATGTCCCCCACCACCTGCCACGAACGTACTCTCTGCTCTTGAGGAGCGCGTTCATTCCTTTTGTGTTATCGTCCACAACCACCATTGTTGCGAACATGAACCAAATAGCGAAAATAATTCCCGGGATAATGAGGAGCATAAAACCACCCATCACAATGAGCGTGGTAAGTATTGAAATCCACACAAAAGCAAGAATGTGACGCGCTCCTCTGCCGTATGAGGCAGTGACGCTCAGGTGCTCAGAAGTTCCCTTGATGGCATGCAAGAGAGCAACGCTTGACCAGATGTTGATTATTACAAGAGCAAGCAACATTACAAGAGCAACGCCAAAGAAAATGAAAGGATTTAAAGAGGCCCCCATGTTTTTTACTGAACTAGACCCTACTTCAACCAAAATCGATAGCAGAGCAGGTGCAATCATGATGGTCAAAAAGGTCGTCCAGCGCTGTTTGTAGAGCGTCCATGCTTTACCAAGAAGCGCTGGGGCGCCAAGAAGGACTGTGGAGACAGGCATGGCTGGTTGCCCCAGTTCTGGCATTGAGGTCCCTCCTGTGGCAAGAGAAAATGCTTCAGAGATGTCGGCTTCTGGCCAACCTGCGGTGCTGAGGGATGCTTTGAGGTCGCTCTCGGTTATTCCCCTCGCGAGCTCTTGTTTGATGAAAGTAAGTAATTCTTGGTTTACCATAAGGTTTACTGATGTTAATTAAAATGAATTTTTTGCCGCGCCACCTTCCGCTTGTTAAAGCACCACATATCCACAATGCTTCATCCCACTCTTTTATTGTGTTGAGGGAACGATGATTTGAGGCTTTTCATTGAGCATAAAGAGCCATGGGGTGCTCGTTTTCTTGTTGATGAATACTAAGTACGCTTCATCCGAAGAGACAATAGGATTTATAATATCCATTATTCCACCACGGTATTTTTCTGGGGTGAAGATTTTTTCTGCAAAGCCAGTTTTTGCATTGATTTTCCACATACTGTCAGAAAATGAAATTACACCTTGGTACCATTGATCAGGATACTGTCCACGAGGTGGGTTTTCAGGGATGGCGCAATAAGCGATGACGGGATCTTTTGTGCTCCATCCGCATTTTTCAGCAAGTGTGTTGAGCGAAAGTGGACGAGATTCTTTTTTTGCAACATCGTAGGCAATAAGGTTGGGAACCCCTGCTTTGACCTCTGTGTAGAGTACAAATTTTCCATCACGACTTGTTGTGGTTGTAAGCCCTTTTACGTCACCAAGGATTTTGGTGAGTGCGGAGCTCTGTGTGTCGATGAAGTAAAGGTGCCCCGGAACATTGCTTGATGGCTTGGTGGTGAGGGTCGCAAGTTTTTGGTTGGGTAGTTGCGGCAACCATTCAGTGAATGATGAATTAAAAATAGTCGAGATGGCCGTGCCTTTGAAGTTTGAAGTTGAGCCACGGGCGCTACTAAAGGAGTTTTCCATGTAAAATATCTTGTCGGCGCCGTCTTCCGCTACTCCTAGGTGTGGGATATAGTCAGGAAGGTTTGTCTCTGTTGGTGGGGGTATGTTGGCTTCTCCTGTGTCGCTGTTTGCTGGTGCAAAAGAAATAGTAGGTGCAGTAAGTCCAAGCGAACGAGTTTTGATGGCAATCCCTTCTTGTTCTGAGAGAGAACGGATGATAACACTTTTTCCGTTGTTGCCGAAAAATGCCTCTGTAATACCCGGATATGTTTCTCCCGAGATGCGAGATTCAACCAATGTCTCCAAGTTTGTTTCAAATATGTGGCCCAACCCGCGCTCAAGCGAACGTGCAAAAAATGTTTTCTTCTTGCCGTTCACTTGTTCTGCAAAGCCGACGCCAGCAACGGGGGTTTTGTGGAGTTCGTAGAGGCGTGACGTGCTGGCATTTGAAGGGGGGAAGACGCCATCGTCAGGATTGTTGTCTGGTGGGAGGGGTGGTTTGGTAACAAGGTTTCCTCCCCCCGGAAATGGGTTGCCTGATGGTGGGAGAGTTACGGGTTTTTTTAAAAAATAGTAATACGCGCCAATTCCTCCCCCAAGGACAAGGATGATGACGGTGGCGATGATGAGAATTTTTTTACGGTCCATATATTAATTATTGTCTACTAAAGCATACATGCCAATGTGGGGCGTTGTTTGTTCCTGCCGTTTCTTCATCTACATAAACAATTTTGTCTCCTGTAGCCTGATCAGTAACTTCATAATGTTTCCCCTTTGCACACCCTGTTTGGTTTGTCGCAAGACCATTTTTGGTGATGTGGGTGTTGAGCGCAGTGTCATTTTTTGAGAGATCTAGAACGTTTCCTCCTGGTTTGTGAGCTGTCCCCTCGCTGTGGTTCCAGTACTCTGTTCCTCCCGTGATAACTATTTTGCACCCTGTGCAGTAGGCGGCGAGATTTATCACCCCCTTGATTGCTTGTTCACCCAAGCCATATACTGTCGTGCAATTTTTTTGGCCAATTTCTGCGCACTCAACATTGTCGCGATTAAATGTTATCTTGTCATTCCCACCACTAATGATTCTCAATCGTATTGCAGAATCACCCAAACCCCCCGGACCGGCAGGACTACCTGAGACGTTGTTTTCAAGAATTGCCTCCGATTTCGGCACTATTGCCGGTAGTTCGAGGTTAAATTCCACCAGTCGCGGGTTTATAGAGAGAAGAATGAGATAGGATACGAGCGTGAGGATGAGTCCAATGATGGCGTTGGTGATTTTTTCTTTCGCGTGACCTTTTGCGTCGGGAGTGATGCCTGCCGCAACATACTCCGTGCCACCGATGACCATCATAAGGAACGCAAGGGATCCCGCAACGGCAATGAGAAGTTTCATCATGCCGGCGAGATAGGTGGGGAGATTGGTTGCCGTTGTCCCATCGATGAGCGTTCCGGGAAGCGGCGCCAAGGGCGTGTACTCCCCTATTGTTTCCGCCGCACCCACAGAGAGCACCCCTCCCAAAAGTGCGAGAGTTGTGCCGGCGAGAATTGGTGCAAGATATTTCATAAAAATAGTGTGTTAAAAAATGGGTCGTTCAATATCACTGTCAGTATTCTCTCCAAAATGAAGCATGATTGATTTGCTTCCTGATTGGAATGTTTGTGTGATTCCGTGAATTGCAATACTGATGGTTGAGTCCCCTTTTACCCCCTTGTCGTTCTTGAGGGTAATGGTGCGTCCTTGATTGCTGGTCTTTTTTCCATTGAGTGACCATTGGTAGGACAGGGTTGATTTGTTGCCGGATTCATTTGAAAAGAAATAAGGTTCTGCGCGCAAGGTGACCTCTTTCCCTGAAAGAGCGAATTTTGTTCCTAATGGGCGGTCGTAGCGCACGCCTTCGAGGGGGTGTTTTTCGTAAAACATAACAAAAGGATTGGAGAGCGGGACATTTACGCGTGTTTCCGATTTTACAGTATTGCTATCGATTGGAGAAACCTGAACCCCGACACTTGCTTCGTCGTAAGGTTTTGGTGCTGTGAATGTGAATGAATTTTTTGCATAGCCTGATGCTTCGGAAACGTTGTTACCGTTCTTTTTCCATACATATACCAGATTTCCCGCGCCTAAAATATTTTTTGCATTGCCGGTGTCAGGGATGGCGACGGCGCGGATGCTTGATTGTGCGGATGCAAGAGGTTTGCCCTTATAGAATGGCGGTGTGTAGGTGTCTGCTTCCCAAAGAATGGTGACACCAATAGGGCTAAAGGAAAATTCCTTAACAACCACTTCTCCCCCGTTGGTGCGTATCAAAACACTGACGCGTGTCGTTTTTCCTGATGCACCGTTGTTAAAGGAGAAAGTTTTTTTCCCAATACCCTGTGTGACTACGTCGCCATTTACTGACCAAGCAAGCGTTGCTTTGTTGAGGTCGGTAAGATAACTTTCTATTGTAATACGCACCAACTCATTTGGTTTTGGGTATTTTGGGCTCGTGGTAATTTCGAGATAGTCGCGGATGGCATTTATGCGAATTTGTGCCGGACTGGAAAGTTGATTGATACGACTTTGAACAAGAGTGTCAAGTTGTTCTTGAAGGGCAGTTTTTTCTGCAGTAGATGTTCCAGTGGTCGTCTGTGCAAATATAAAAACAGGGAGCGCAAAGAGTGTCCCCAATATAACGCCTTGTGAGAAAAAACGCATGCGATGCATAAAAATAGTATACCGCGAAATAAGAATAGATGCTATCCAGTTATATCCACACCCTGTGGAACATAAAGAGAAAAGAAATTACCGACTGGCTTCCTCAGCCAAAGCGAGCTCTTGCTTTGCTTTTTTGATGGCAAGGATTTGAGAAGGGTCAGAGGTGATGATTTGGTCTTCGGTGTAGGATGCAATCGTTTTGATGGCGACGTGTTTCATGCCGGCAAAGAATATCCCCTCCCCTACGCCCGACTCAAGCAAGAGGAATTTTTCTTCATTGGTGAGATTGAAGGCTTTTTGAATGGATTCAATAGATGTTGGTGATTGCTTGAGAAGAATTTGGATAGACGAGTTGGTCATAATGGGCAAACCGTAGGGAGATTTCAAAAAGTCATTCACATCTTGAGTGATGGTCGCGATACCAAGATAATATTTACGCCCACGCTTTGCAAGCGCGTAAAGGAATGCGGCGGTGTCGTCAGACTTCATCATCCACCACGCTTCATCCACAACCAAAAGGCGTTTGCGGAGGGTACGACGGATGGCATTCCAGATAAAATGCGTCACGATGTACATCGCGACCGGCTTCAGGTCGTCCTCCATGTCGCGCACGGAAAAGACAATGAATTTGCGGTTAATGTCCACATTTGAGGGTTGGTTCAAGAACCCGGACCATGATCCGCGGGTGTATTTTGAAAGTTTCTGAACGATACTTTCTGCTCCCTGCATTCCTGAAAGAATCATTTCAAAGTCTGAAAGAAGTGGTGGTTGAAGGGTTGAGAAGTCTGAATCAGGGGTAATGTCCTTGAGCGCGTAGGTTTCTGAGATTGCACGGTCGACAATCGCGTCTTCTTCGGCGGTGAGCCCACCCAACATGAGACGAAAAAGTCCCACCAAGGCAATAACATTGGAGCGAAGTACGTCTGCTGGCGACTCCCCTTCTCTTGGGACAGGTAAATCAAAAGGATTGATATGGTGTTCGGAGTTGAGGGAAATATTGAAATAACGCCCACCAACAGCTTCCGCCATGGATTCGTACTCGCGTTCGGGATCGATAACAATAACATCCACGTCGAACATAAGACTGCGCAAAATTTCGAGTTTAGTGGCGTAGGATTTACCCGAACCTGACTTTGCAAACGTGATGGAATTGTAGTTTTCGAGCGAGAATCGGTCAAAAAGAACAAGGGATGAGTTGTGGCGGTTGATACCGTAGAGAATGCCGTGGTCTGAGGTGAGGTCGAAAGACACAAACGGGAAGAAGCTTGAGAGTGGTTCGGAATTGATTTTTCGGGTAACAGCAATTTTGTCATCGTTTACCGGAAGAACGCTTAAGAACGCCTCCCCTTGCTGAAAGAGTGCAGGGCGGAGGTAGATCAAGCGCGACTCGAGCATGGATTTGATTTCAGCTTCAACGCCCATGAGCTCTTCTTCGGTGTCGGCGTAGAGTGAAAGGTAAAGTCCCACATCAAACATTTTTTCCTGTGCTTGTTGGAGTCGGTCGCGGAGGTCTTCCAAGTCGCGATGTGCCGCTTCGAGCATGGGGTCGCGAACGAATCCTTTTTGTTCGCGCATGTTGATTTGACTTTGTACTTCAGCAACCTTGCGCTCAAATTTCTTCATGATACCCGCGGTGTCGACAGGGTGGATATAGATTGAAATATCAAAGACTTTGTCGAGATTGATGAGCGGTGAGAGCCAATTGTCGGTCACCACGCTTGGGTATGATGTTACAAAAAAGGTGCGCACGATCTTCTCCCCCAAGTTGATATCTTTTGGGTTTATTTTGACTGCGGAAGGAGCTATGACATCAGTGAGGCTCAGGCTTGTGTCGCTGTAGAGCTCCTGCGGGAGTACAGGAACTGTGTTCTTTGTTTCAGGTGCGGTATTCTTTTTTGATAAAAAATCAAACATGGTGATGGTGATTATTGTTGTTTGGACGTTTGCTTCTCTGCTTCGCCTGGGTTAAAGAGGCGGTAGTAGAGCTCGGTAAGTTCTTCTGTGCCGAGGCCGACTACGCGAACCCCTGTTCGGGAAAGTCCTTGGCTGATAACGCCTGCGCGCTGCTCGAGCTGGGAGCGGGCTTCCTCAAATGCATCCATCGCTCCCTTTGAAAGTACTGGATTTGATGTTTTCTTTGTCACTGAACCAAAAAAACCTTTCTTCTCATCCGACGCCGTAACTGATTTTGGAGGAGCGTACGGTACCACAATTAAGAATAGTTTGTTCATAATGTTGGTTGATTTGGCAACCGTTTTTATGAAGTTCATGTACTCACGAATTTGAATTTTCAAAAGGTCGTTCACTTCTTCACGAAGGCGTTCCTCGAGGAGCATGAGGTAGGGATGAATATCGAGACGTCGCGACTGGATAAAAATTTGTGTTGAAAATTCAAGGGAGTTTAAAAAGTTTTGAAATTGCATAAGAATTGCCGATTGTTCGTCTTCGGATTTGAGTGCAATATTTACTGATGATGCCATGAGGATTGTGCGCAAGGTACCATCTTTCAAAATAATCACACCATCACGAATTTCTTTGATGGGAACAAAATTTTGAGCTGCGGTTGATTTGACTGCCATATGATTATTATAATTTTTCTTGTTTCTCCCCCGTTTTGATTACATCGAGGTCAAATGACTTGGAGGCAAGTCCCCCTTTTGAAACCATGGGAACAGAAGGGCCTTTTGCTGAAATGAACTCCTGCTCTTCTCCGAGAGCAACATCTTTTTTTGTTTTTTTCCACGTGTAAAGTTTTTCGCCAAAAAAATATTTTACTGCGGATTCAAGGATTTCGATAAATGGTTTACCGAGCTTTTCCTCCGGATAGAATGCGAGCGCCCATGTCAGTGCGCCGAGTAGGACTATGAGTGGAGCTGCAAAAAAAACAGAAGGAACGATTTTGTAAATGAGAAATGCTCCCCCTGCCCCACCAGCACTGTAAATCGCTTGCTTTATGGTAAGCGGACCAAAAATTTTATCTTCGATCTCAAGATGTTGAGGGATGTGAAACTGCATACAATTATTATACCGC
This sequence comes from Patescibacteria group bacterium, assembly GCA_038062675.1. GTDB lineage: Bacteria > Patescibacteriota > Minisyncoccia > Phycocordibacterales > UBA1550 > UBA1550. The sequence continues at coordinate 129,859 of JBBTWP010000003.1, read as the reverse complement.
ATGCGCAGAGAATAAAAAACTCGATTCTGCGGAATCGTGTCGCGCAAGTCCGTTAAGCGCGACCAAACTGCGGAACTCTTTGCTCGCTGTGTCGTTTTAAGGGTACGACTGAAGTTTAAAAACAGAACTCATTTGAGATGAAGGTTTTTGTGGCACGCATATTCGCCTGCTGGCGAATTGCTCCGCTCGCCTCGTCAGGCTGCGCAAGGCTCCAAAAACCTTCATCCCAAACTAGTTTGTATGCACTTAGAGCGAGACACCTCCTTTTTTCAGGGTCCGCAGGCGCTTTGCTTGGTTCGTGCAGTAATCTGCACGAAAAGCGCCGAGGATTAGCGAGCCTTCCGCAGGAGAAGGCGTGGCGCCCTAAAAAAAGGAGCGTGTCGAGCGACTGTTATTCAATCGGCTCCCGATATGGATCCCCTCCTGCGTTTGCCGGTGTTGGAGCGACGACGCCGGCAAACGGACTTTTGGGTGCGATAGGAATACTGAGGGTTGTGCGCGCAGGAGGAGGCGGTGTTGGGGCGGAGGGTGGAGTGGAAATAGGTTGCGCTACTTGTGGCTCTGGTGTGCCATAGCGAGGAACGGCAGGCATCCCCTCCCCTGATGTTTCTTTTGGTGTGGTGCGTGTCATGCCGGCAGCCTGCATGTTTTTTTCAAAAGGGTGCATAAACTCTTTGTCCGTATCTGCTGGAGTTTTTTTGCCGAGAGGGCTGAATGTTTGTGGGAGTGGTTGTGCAGGAGGTACATTTTCTAGGACACGCGGTGTCCACACGAGCTCTTCTTCGGTGGGAAGATTTGGTGGGGGCACGCTTTCTTTTTTTGGCGTAGGAGGAGGAGTTATTTTTACCGGTGCAATTGGTGCAGGAGGAGAAACAGGAGTAGGTGGTGTTACGGGGGTTAATTTCTCAGCCTCGATTTGCTCTGTTGAAATCGCCCACGGAGAAGGAATCTCGGGGATGCTTTGCTTTTCTGTCGTATCTTCTTCTCCGGAGTGCGCGCGTTCCTCGTCGAAAAACTTTACCAGTGCGGGACGTACGGGTGCAAAGATTTCTTGTTCTACTGCGGCAACGACTGCAGTGAGGGTTGGGTTTACGCCCAAAACAGCACCCAATGTTTCCGGATAGGCATCAGGATGTACAAGCCCTGCAAGCACAAGGACTGTTTCGTTTTTGAATTGCGCGGTCTCTTCGGTTGTAAGTTTTTGCGATACGGAAATTTTTTCAAGCGTGTCTGTCCAACTGCTGGACGAAAGAAAGCGGGTTACTTCGCGCGGAAGTTTTAGTACTTGTTCTTCGAGGATTTTTTCTGTTTCGTTTTCCATAGATAATGTGATAAAAGTATTTGCTTATTATATCAGTTTTTGCAATGTACAGGAACAGCAACATCGAAAAGTTATACACAGGTTTTTGAAATGATGTGTGGAGGGTATAAAAAAACCCCAACAAGTGCATAGTGCCTGTTGAGGTCAAAAGTTTCCTAAATAAGTCTCTTCATCTTCGCCCAAGCGAGACTTTTTAGCTGACTGCCATCTTCCGCCAAGTTGTACACAATTTCGGCCTTGTAAAATGTGCTTGCCAGTTGGAGCATTTTTGTGAGGACATAATCGCATGGATTGCAATCGTACACAATACTAAGTTCATCGAACGTAGTTGCCATGCTTCTCATCTCTATTATGATACTAAACTTAAATTCCTGATCTTCTGTGCCCAATAGTTTATGTAGTTCATCGAACGTAGTTGCCGAGGCAATTCTTTTTTTTGCGTCAGCTAAATATTTTTCTCGTTCGTAACGCTGCTGAGATTCCTTTTGTTGTCTTAAATATTCGATAACAAGGGTCAAAATAATCCCGAAGACAAAAAATAGTACTATGACCAGTATAATTTCAGAATCTCCTGTATTTGCGACAACCTCTTTTGTGCTCATGAACAGACTCCTTTTGGTTGATGTAAAGAATTTATGGCAAGGACGATCCTTGCCATAATAATGGTTGGCAAAAAAATTAAGAGAACTTCTTTATTTTTTCTGCTGCGCTTTGATGGGCATGGTTTCCTTGTGAGTGGTTGCGCCGGTTGCTCGTATTAGCGCAAGCCTATTTTCAATTTCTACCACTTTGGTGTTTAGCATTGCTTGCGTTGTCGGAGGGAAATTTTCTCGAGTTGCAACAAATCCTCGCGGACGATTGTCCCAAATCCACAATAATAGCCACCAAACCACGGGAATTGCCAGAGCCCAAACCGTTAGGTTGTCCACAGGAACCTCCTTTGATTAACTATTGTCTAAAATATATAATAGCAAACAAAATAGTACTTGTCAAGCTCGCGTTATGGTTTTCGTTTTTGGTGCTGAGTTCGTTGGATTAGTGGTGGTCATCAGCATCAGGCTTTGGTTCCTTGGGTTTTTCTGGTTTTTCCTCACCTTTTTTTGACTCTTCTGCGAATTTCTTCAACCATTTCGCAGTATCTTTCCCATCGGCAGTTTTCTTCCTTCCTGGCTCCGTTTCATTGAAACGAATTTTGTCTGCGGCTGTTTTTGCAGCTTTGTGACTGTAGGTGATTGGGTGTGCAATATTGCGTACGATTTGGCTTAGTCCGCTTTCGATGCGATCAGCTGTCATGTTTGCGCGCCGTTGGTTTTCAATGTTAATCCTCCCTTTCGCATCAAAGGCATATTTGTCTTTTTTCTCTATTTTGATTTTTTCTTGCGCTTTAAAAAGTTCCCCATCAGCTTCTTTTTCTAATTCTTTTATTCGATCGAGTATTTTCGTGGCGTCTTTAAAGGCGAGATGTGTTGGGGATTTCTCATGTGCGTTTTTTGCAGAATCACGTACCTTTTCTGCGTCTTCTAATTTTGTTTTGTGCACTGAAATATCAAGCGTTGGGTCTTTTTTTTGTGCAGTAGCCGCATCCTCATAAGCTTTCTTTGCTTCCTTGTGCGCCTTTTCCGCCATAGCGTACGCTCTTTTTTCGTCAGAATACTCATCCATTTTTCCAGCTTTTTCTAAGTTTTCCTTCGCTAGTGTATTGGCCTTTTTTACTTCATCAAGTATGTCTTGTTGCACCTTCACTAATCCATCGTTTTCTTTTTGATCCTGCTCCATCTTGTACTTCTCAGCATCGGTGAGTTTGTAAGCCTCTGCCTTTTCAGTATCGGCTTTGGTTTGCGTATCCGTCCATTTCTTAACAGCACCCGAGAAGCCGCCCAACTCGCCTTTTTTAGGTTTCTCCGGCTTGCCGATGTCTACTTTCCCTAGGTTCATTGCTTTTTGGACAAGTCCTATGTTACGGAAATCGAGACTGCCGGTGCGTACGGCGTCGGTGAGGGCAACACCAGCACGACCGCCCATCCTGCTTGCCCAATTGCCTTGTTCGTTTTTTGCTATTCTTTGGAGTACGCCACTCTTATTGAGGAGGTGCGCACCTCCACCAAGACCTAGGCGCAACGCTCCTGCACCGCCACCTGCTGCAAGCCCCAATGCCTTCATTCCGTATGACGAAGCCATTTTGCCGGCTTCGCCTGCCATGTGTTCTGAGGCAGAGAGCGCCTTTTGGATTGCCACGACAATTATGACGGTTTTGAGAACAATGATAATGATGGCGTCTACCATGCCATTTGCGCTGGTGTCGGGAACCATAGAGTCTAGAATGCCAGAGTTTAGGACGCTAATGATGATATAAAGGAAGAAGAGGAACACGACAGGGAAAAATGTTTGCCTCGTTAAATCCTTGAACCAGCTGCCAAAGTAGCCGGAAAAATGCGGAGTTGCCCACGAGAGAAATGCAATCGGTGAGGCGATCATGAGGTACCAAAACATAAGCAGGCGACCTACCATCATAAATGCGACCTTGAGGAATACGAAAGCAACATAGGTTGAAACGATTGCGGCGATAATAAAGACGAAGATTGCTTCCATGGGACCTGCGTTTGCCGCCTGTGTGGCACTCATGAATTTTTGAGGTTGGAAATGTGTTGCAAGGGCGTAGCTGAGTCCGCGTTCAGAGATGCCTGTTACTCCTTGATCGGTGTGCGGGGTCATACTCTGCGTCCCCATTTGGTTGTAGATACCCACGGCAAAAATGTTTCCCGTGTCGATGATGACTTTGGTGAAAAAGAGGCTGAAATTCATGAACAGGGCGATGATGACGACATTTAAGACGGGCCCTTTCCAGTCTCCTCCAACAAACATGATCGAGATGCCGATGTAGAGTAGAATAAAAATGAATGCGAGGTTGGCAAAGTCGCGTACAATGGTCCATGCGCCGGGAGCCCCGTCGACCCCATCTTCAATGAATGGCTGGTTGATGAACTGGCTACTTATAGACAAAGGAAAGAGTGCGTCAAAGATATATGCCGAGCCGGTCAGAAGGTAGCCTGTTGGCTTGTAGATGAAGTAATAGACAGCGAGGGGGAAACAGTCAGTAATGTTGGCTTTACTGCTAGGATTTATGGAAATTCCGCAATTTAGATTAAACTTTCCAAAATCTAATACACCTTCTGACTCTGTTGGAACAAAAGATGGCTGAGCGGTTTCGTGGTTACTTGCCTCGACGGCGAGCGCTCCCCCAAGCAGGAAAATCGCTCCTATGAATGTTCCGATGATTGTTTTAAAGAAGTTTTTCATGGGGTGATTAATTTTCGTCATTGCCAAAGACATCGTTCAGTTTGTTGAAAGTCGTTTCAGTTGCCTTTCTTGAGATCTGTTCAATGAGCGCGCCGATGATTTTGTTCATGTTGTCCACAAAGCCAAGGCGGTCGGCATCAAGACCAAGGCTCTTGGTGAGTTGGTCGCCTATCATTTTCCCAGGGGTCGTTGTTTTGCAGTACGTTTTCTCATAAAATCTTTTTGCTGCACTGTTTTCTTCGGTGTCGGGTTCGCTCATGAGCAGGGCAATACTGAAAGGAGGCTCGGTATTTTCTGGGTTGTCATAATACCCAACAGGAGTGCTTTCCGTAGGGTATTCACAGTCGGTTGTGTCTACGATATCCGCAAAGCCGTTTGACCAGCTGAGTTTTTGTTTCTGCTGATCCTCCCCTTTTGTTTGACGAAGGGCGAGTTCGCGGTTGGTGAGAACGGTTACCCCGAACGGATTTCCTTTGTCGCCAAGACTTTTCTCAAATCCTTGCCATCCAATATCTTGGAGAGCTGCACTTGTTTCTTCTGCACCAAACGCAATGAATTGCCCGGAACCAAAAGGACAAGAAACCTGATCGGTAAATCCGTTGCGGAGATGGGTGGATCGGTCGATTGCATTGGCAAAATTGAGTTTAAAGTCTGGTGTAAAATCACAGATAGCGAGCCCACGTATTTCGCGGGCAAGGTCGTTTGCCACTTGTCCTGCATAATCGGCAAAGAGCTGTTCGACATTCACGGCGTATTTTGGGGATCCAACACCTCCGCCCTTAATCCAAGCAACAACACTATCGGTAAGTTGGTCGAGAGCGCACTGTGCGGTGCTGTAGGCAAGGGCGTCGAGGAATGGCTCTACGACGGTTGCTTGTGCGGCGTGCGTAAACGACGTCCCTTGGAGTCTTCCTACAAACGTGCTTAATACTGCGTCACTTACGGGAACCGACAGAAGGCTTGCAGTTCCCGCTGATGTTGCTGCTGCGGCTCCTTCTGTTGTACCGGCGGCAATTAAAGGAACTAATTTTGTAATGATTGCTGAAGCTGCAGCTTTTGTGGCGGCTGCAGCCAAACATGCTGCGGTCACATCGCCAATAGTTGTTGCATTTCCTACGTCGGGGACGCTGTCACTATAGGCAGTTGCGTCTCCGCCGAGCGTCTCCCCTAGTTGTCTGTTGTATTCAGTCACTGCATCATCTGCCTCCGCTTGTGCTACCGCACGTTGTGCTCGCGAAACATCTATTCCTGCCTTTCTGCGCACCTCAACCGCCTCTTTGTATGCAACCTCCGCTGCGTCTCGCGCCAAAATTGAAGCGATGAGCGTGTTGTGTGCAGCGACTTTGATATCGGTGGTAACGGTGGTTGGTGAGGCAATTGCCAAAATGTCTGTCGTTGTTGCTAGTGTCAACTCTGCCCAACTTCTTGTGTTTGCCGCAAGGTTGTATGCTGTCTGTGCTGTGCCGAGGGTATCTCCTGGTGGGGTTGCCATATTTCGTGCCGCCAGCGCTTTGTCTGCTTCAGGAATCGAACCTTGTCCGATAGAGTCATCTGTTTTCTGGAGGACAACATCAATCAATGTTTTTACTTGTTCCAAGCTCACGATAGACGCCCCTACTTCTGGAAGAGCCTCCGCTCCATAGGTAAGATTTTGTGCAGCAGTATAGGTTGCCTGTGCTGAAATAAAACTCTTGTTGGTTGCGGTGACAGCGTCTTGCGCAAAAACCTCTACCGCCTGCGCATCTGTTACTGCACCATTAAGAGCGTCTAGTTCTAGGTGCTCCGCTTGCGCAACAAGTATTCCGCCGAAAAGCGATGACACAGTAAATGCTAAGGTGATGAAAAGCGATGTGAGTTTTTTGGTGGTGCGGTTCATGGTATTTTATTGAATCTTTGCCAAATACTGGTCGTACTCCTTGGCGAGTGCGGTAAGATTGGAAATCTCGGTGCGGTACTCGGTGAGCGCGGCGAGGCCCTTGATGGGATCAGCAAACATGCTCATCATGGCAGTTACACTATGCTCCATGTTGGAATACGCTTGAACGAGACGCAAGTGGAGCGGCGCAATGTTTGAAGGAGTTTTGGTGGCAAGGAGTCCTTTGACGAGTTTTTCGTAACGCGCAATCGTGCGCGTGTATTCTGCTTTTCTTTTTGTGTCAGCGGGAGACATGTAGACCACTTCAATATCACTCTTTGTTGCTGATGCGGTAAAGGCAAGCATAACTGTTTTGATTTTGGTTGCATAAGCGGTCATTGCCGCAGAGCTGTTGTCGACAGAAATAATGAGGTCTTTAGGTTGATATTGTTTGCCGAGCGGCGTTTTGGTTTTTTCCACCAAACGAAGTGCTGCAGCTTGTGCGTCAGTGTCGCTCATAACTGCGCCCCCTTTTGCTTTTTCGGTGACTATGTACTCAAGCAGTAAATTTTGCGCGAGTGTTTCTGTGGTTGTAGGAGGGAGGGTTATTGCTGTCGATGTGCCTTTGATCGAAGCTTGTTTTCCAGCGATGAGTAAGTCGGAAGATGTCTGTGGAGCTATAGTGAGCGCGTCTTTCCATGAGTCGTCTGAAGATTCTGTGGCAGTGTCGGCAGAGCCATCTTTCGAGGAATAATTTTTTGCTACGGCGAGGAAAATAATACCAAGACCAAAGATGATCGCGAGAGAAAGAAGAATAATTTTTTTGAATTTCCAGACCATACCTATTTTCTTCCCCTCAGTATAGCAAATAGATTGTAAAAAGTAGAGAAGAAAAATAGCGAAAACTGTGGACAAGAATCTTGTGGTATACTTTTTATATGAAATTCCGAGCAATGCTACTCAGTATTCTCTGTGCCACACCACTGTTCTCTTTTGCTGTGTCGCTATCAAAAGACTTGAACAACACGATTCAGCAGAATCGAGAAAGTTTTTCTAGAAACCTTCGCGAAGGAATGCTAGGCGATGACGTACGAGAAATTCAAAAGATTCTCAATAGAGATGCACAAACACGCCTTGCGGAAGCGGGATATGGATCTTTGGGAAACGAGACGGATTATTTTGGGCCGCTTATGAAAGCCGCAATTGTGCGATTTCAGATGAAATACGCAAATGAGGTTTTGGCGCCAGTGGGAATGACGCAAGGCAGTGGTTATGTTGGATTTTACACAAGATCTAAGCTTAATACGTTTTTTTCACAGGCAATAGGTCTAGAAAATACACGCCCAACAGCCTCCTTTCCGGTTATTGCTCCAAATAATCGGGTTGTTCCAGTGCTTACTTTGAATAGTTCAACAACGACCGTCCCTAAAAACCCAAATTTGGAAAATTTGGATAAATTCTTGAGTATTATTGACGCTAATGCGGTAAAACAAGGGCTTTCTCCTGCCGCTATCGAGATTATTCACAAAGAGATTACCAAAAGTATGGCAACTACGACCGATATGCGTGCCGCTTTTTTGAAAACAATACAAGGAAAATCTCCGACGGCAACTCAAGAAAATTCTTATGCTGGGAAAATTCTGGCAAAAATTGAGAAAGCATTTGATAAGATTTTTAGACCTGAGTCTGCGCAGGCCGCAACAGGGCTTCCTTTTGGCGGGGCACTTCTTGGTGCGGGGCTTGTCTGTAATGATGCTACTTTTTGGCTTATAGCGGTTGAACCATTACCCCCTTCATATCCCGCAAACCTTACTTATGTTCCGGGAACACAAGGTTTTGCTTCGCACAATATTCCTGTTACGAGTTGGCTTCTTGGGGAGTATGTGCCCGGTTTAGGCACCTGTCTTCTTGGGGTGTGTCCTGGTCCGGGGTGTGTTCCATATCAATCTAACGGATTAATCAGCACCTTTGTGGGTTCCTCCGCTCTGTAAAGTGTTTTCTTGTCAAGGTTCGACCTTGATGGGTTTTAATGTGTGGTTATTTTTCAAATACTTGCGCGAGAGCAAGCCATTGACCGAGTGTGATATCTTCGGCGCGGGCGGTTGGGGCAATGTTTACTGAGGCAAGAATTGGTATTGTTTGGTCTTTGAGTAATTCTTTCAGGTTCCCAGCGAGTTGTTTGCGTTTGTGAGCAAAACCTGTTTTTACAAGGTCAAAAAATGCTTGCTCATGTTCGGTTGTTTTGAAACTGTTGCTTGAAATATGCTCGATGGCGATTACAGCGGAGTCGACATTGGGAGCGGGAGAAAAGTAACGTGCGGGAACTTTTTTTACAATGCGGGGTGTGCCATACGCCTTCACAGAGAGGGAAAGGATACTTTCTTTTTTGTCGCGTGCCACAATGCGTGTTGCGACTTCTTTTTGAACCATGAGAATCATGCGCTCGGGTTTATTGCTTGATTCTAAGAATATGCGTAAAATTTGGCCCGTGATTTGATAGGGAATGTTGGCGATAAGTTTATAGGATAAGGGTAATAACAGCGTTTGTTTTTCCACAAGCTCAATTATATCTCCATGAATGAGAGTGAGTCTTCTTTTTGAAATTTCGAACGCAAATTTTTCTGCGAGAATGGGAATGAGGCGGTCGTCTTTTTCCACGGCGATGACATGTGCGCCGGAGGCAAGAAGCTCCGCGGTTAAAAGTCCTTTTCCGGGACCGATTTCAAGCACTACGTCTTGCGAGGTAAGCTCCCCTGCTTGCACGATGTCACGTGCAACTCCTTTTGAGTTTAAGAAATTCTGACTAAGTGTTTTCTTTGCGCGAACCATGGGGGTAGTATAGCATTTTTCGATTCTGTGGAGTCGTGTCGCGGACGTCCTTAGGTACAACTACTTTGAATTACGAAACTCTTCGCTCGGAGTGTCGTTTCAAGGGTACGGATTTTTTGAAGCTTAAAAAATCCTGAAATGCTCGCGTCGTCACGCTCGCAACCCCCTCGAAACGACACCCGCTCACCGAGTTTCGTAATTCAAAGTTAAAAATCAATTCTCACGATTGGTTCGTTGTCTCCGCCGGAAACCTCCTCGTATTCTGTGTAGGCTTCATTTATGTCGGAGAGGAACTCTGACGGTGCGTTGACTTGGCGCTGACCAAAGATGGTGCGGACGGATGCATACGAGAGGTAGAGCTTTTTCTTTGCGCGCGTGATGGCAACATAGAACAGGCGGCGCTCTTCTTCTTGGTCTTCTTTTGAAACACGGTCTTGGCTCATTCGGCGATGTGGGAAAAGGTCTTGCTCGAGTCCTGTCACAAAAACATAGGGAAATTCAAGCCCTTTTGCGGCATGAACCGTCATGAGTTTGACCGCAGATTCATTTTTGATGAGTGAATCTTGGTCGCTTGCGAGAGCGGCGTCACCCAAGAGTTTCTCAACTGCTTCCTCGGGTGGCAAAAAGTCATACTTTGCGGCGAGGGTGACGAGCTCGTGGATGTTCTCAAGGCGGTCGTTGTCTTCTTCGTTGCCACTTTTGAGCGACGCCTCAATGCCGGTTCTTTCCGAAACAAATTTTATAAGCGTGGAAGTTTTTTCATGGAGTGCCGTGTTTGCAATATCTGCAAGAAGTTTTTTAAATTCTGCAACACGTTTTTGTGCGGCGGGCGTGAGACTTGCTTCGTCATTTGCAAACATTTTTGCGAGCGTCGACTTGCCAATACCGCGTGGAGGGGCATCAATAATACGTTTGATGTCTGAAAGACTGTCGGGGTTAAGCCCCGCGCGGATGAATGCAAGAATATCTTTCACTTCTTTGCGTTCAAAAAAGCGGACGCCGAGGACTTGGTACGGAATGTCCATAACAAGAAATGCTTCTTCGAGCGCGCGAGACTGGAAGTTTGCACGGTAGAGAACCGCGATATGTTCCGCATCGGTCCCACTTCTGATGAGGTTTTTTATTCTCTCCCCTACGGCACGCGCCTCGGCGTTTTCGTCGTAGCTCGCAATGATACCAATCTTGTCCCCTTCTGGATTTTGAGTATATAAATTTTTGTCAGCGCGGACAGTATTTTTTTTGATGATCTCATTTGCGGCGGCAAGAATGGTCTGCGTTGAACGATAGTTTTCCTCAAGCAAAATGGTGCTGCCTTTCGGATAATCTTTTTCAAAATTTAAAATATTTTGAATGTTTGCTCCGCGCCAGCTGTAAATGTTTTGATCACCATCCCCTACGGCGCAGATGTTCATAGTGTCTCCCGTAAGAAGGCGTGCGAGTTCGTATTGTACGCCGTTGGTGTCTTGATATTCATCGATATGGATGTATTTCCAGCGTGCGCGATATTGTGCGCATATTTCGGGATGGTCACGAAGGAGGATAACGGTCTTGAGAATAAGGTCGTCAAAGTCAAGCGCTTTCTCGCGTTTGAGGAATTTTTCATAGCGCTCCCAAACTGCCGCAACAACCGCCGGGAAATAGGCGTTGCTTGCGGAACCGCGGTACTCTTCCATGGTCACCAGCGCCCCTTTTTGGCGTGAGATGACATTCGCGATACGGTCGGGTGAGAATTGTTTTGAATCGAGTCCCTGCTCCTTTACCGCTTCTTTTATGAGTGAGCTTGCCCCACTCTTGTCGAGAATGGCGAAGTGTCGTGTGAGTCCAAATACGGTCGCATGTGCACGCAAGATGTGAACACCAAGCGAATGGAAGGTGCCGATAAAAGGTTGCGCATCTCCAAAACGAAGTCCGGATGAAAAACCATGTTTTTCAAGAAGTGCATTTACGCGCTCCTGCATTTCTTTTGCGGCTTTGTTGGTAAAGGTAATCGCTAGAATCTCGCTTGGCGCAACACCTTCTTTCACAAGATGAAGGATGCGGTGTGTGAGAGTGCTGGTTTTTCCTGTTCCTGCTCCAGCGATGATAAGGAGGGGTCCTTCTCTGTGAATCGCTGCTTTGCGCTGCATTTCGTTGAGATGTTTCAAGTGTTCCATCGAGATACTGTAGCATAAATTGTAAAACCCCGCGCGAGGAAATTTCGTGCGGGGTTTTATCTGACTATTTTAGTCGCACCAAGAGGATGTGTGCGACACGATTGGGCAGAATGGTCGCGCTCAACGGACTTGCGCGACACGATTCCGCAGAATCGAAAAGTATTACTTGTTGCCACCTCGATCTTTGAATGCGTTGATTGTTTTTGAAATTTCCGCTTCCATAAGCTCATTTATGCGAGGGATATTTTGTTCAAGGAATTCTTGAATTTGTGTTTGGTTGCCGCTGGCGCTTATGGCGTCAAACTCTTTGCGTGCATCGGGAAGCAAATGTTCATAAATAGTGACCACAAGTGATTTCAAAATGATTTCCCCCAACTTTGAAATCACTTGATCCTGTGCTTCAGAAGGAATCCCTGTAAGGTCGAGTTCTTTTAATAATACTTCGCGGATATCTTGGTTGTTCATAGTCAATAATAAAAATAGTTAGGGTTTTTTTTGTGTAGCGGTTTGTTTACTGATGAAGGTTGCTACCGCACGTTTTATATAATCCCCCACCTTTTCCTCAGTATTCGCAGCAATACGAGTTTCCAAAGCAACATTTCGTAAATATGCCTGCATTTTGATAGTTGATTCCGGAGAATCAACACCAAAGACACGCTCATTTGTTTTTGCCGGTATTGGGAAGGAAGTTGTGCCGAGCACTTCGCGTACCGTTTTTCTGCCAAAGCCAATGCGAGGGTCTTTCCAGTCTGGGGTGTCGATGCCGTCTCGTCCAAAAACTGCATTTGAACCAAAGAGTTCGTTGAGCTCTCTTTTGAGGACAGCTTCCGCTTGTTCTAAAATTTCTGGATTTTGTGGCAATGCTTCAGTCGTGACACCTGCTCCGGCTGGCGCTTGTGGAACCCGAGCTTCTGCGGTGAGTCTTTTCATGGTGTCGGCGGGGGTTTCGAGCAGGGCAGCACCAAACGCATTTGAGCGATACTCTGCTGAAGGTTTTGTGTTTGGCTGTGCAACTTTTTGTGTTTCGTACGATTTGATATCCAGCAGTGGAACTCCAGTTTCCCATGTCAATGCATAAGGCGCCTCCATGGATGCAGAAGTATTTTTTATATCTGTAGCGGGCAGTTTCTCTGGGGGTTTCGGTATTGTGAGGGTTGCACGTGGCGCTCCGGGACCCGTCGTTATTTTCCATGCGCTAGGAATAGATGCTTTTGGTTTTTCTGAGGTTTCTTGTACTGGCTTTGAGAGGTCTTTTGCGGGTCGTTCTTTCGTGCCATTTTCTGCTTCGGTGTTTTGCCCAATCAAGACACCAAGCACAACGCCTAAGGCGATTGACGCAACGCTACCTTTTGCCAAAGAAACATCGCCGACTTTTCTTGCCACCGTATCGACAGAGCTCAGAAGTCTTAATGAAACACTAACGGCTTCTTTTGGGTTTTTTGTCCACCATCTTCCCGCTCCGCGCACGTGTTCAAGCGCTGATTCTCCCGATCCGCGCACGCGCATGAGGAGGGCTGATGTTAGTTCGTTAATTTTTGTCTTCACACTCTCGAGTTTTGAGGTGCCACTCGCTACTTCGAGAGTAGTTTCTGTTGTTTTGGTAGGAGTTGCTTTTCCTGCCACCGAGACAACCTCGGGGATGTTGAGGGAAGGTATTACTGTTGTCGTTGGACTGCTTTCCTTTTTTTTGCTCCCGGGTTTTTCAAGAGTAACTTCACTTTTTTCTCCACGAAGTGTGGCTAATCTTTCCGCCAAGTCATCAACAGTCTTTTGCAGTTCGGAAATCTCTTGGGAGAGGGGAGGATTTTTCTGCACCTCGTTTTCTTTTTGGGGGGGAGTGGATTCAGCTACAGGGACAACCGGTTCGGGTACAATTTCTTTTTGTGCTGTTCTTTCTGCGATGCGTGCCAGCGCGGCTTCAAATATTGAAGGAATTGGATTTCCGGGCACAATGACAGGAGGTGCCTTTTTTAACGCCTCAATGCGTTGAAACTCCTCTTCTTCGTCAGGGCTTGATTCTGGTATGAGGTTTGCCAGTTTCATCGCTTCAATTTTTTCTCGCTCGACACGCAAAGACTCGGCTTCTTTTTCAAGCTCAATGGATTCTTCTTTTGCACTTGGCAGACCTTCTTTTGCGTTCCCTGCTATATCTTCTTGGCGGATCGCTACTTCTCTAATCCTTTCTACTACGTTGCTCTCGTGTTGCTCAGGAGAAGGAGGAGTTGGAACTTCTTCCTTCTCAGATTCAACATGGACCACGTCATGAAGTGTTGGAATCTCCGCATCAGCATATTCTTTCGTGGAGGTGCTCACTGGTTCAGGTTTTTTACTCCTCAATTCTTCCATGAATTGTTGGATTATTTGTTGGTCACGCATAGGGTCAGCAGTCTGCATGATTTTACTATTGAGCACAGTAATTTCTTTTTCAGAAAAATCAATACGGTCTTGAAGAAGTTTTCTCTCAAGATCTGACCATGTTGCCCCCTCCGTCTCCATTCTTAATTCAAGTTCAGCGCGTTTTTTTAAGAGTTCATTTTTCTGAATATTTATTTGTTCCGTTGCTCTGTCGAGGGGGCGTGGAACGTCAGCCTTGCTTGTCTCTAATACTCGAGCAAGAGACGCCTTAAGATCTGGACCTGCTTTTTTTCCGCCACGCACTGGAGACGCCTCGTTTTTAAGAGGGGCTGAAGGCAACCCATCTTGTTGGTTAAGGGCAGGTGTATGGTGGAGACTGGCAAGAAGGTCTTGGACACGCTTTGTATTTTCTGGAGTATTGAGGTCTGTTCCGGTTTGATCCATCATGTTTTTATTATCGCACATTTTTTAAAACAAGCACAGCGGTGGTGTGGATATAACAGAATACGTCGCGCTCCAATGGACATGGCGCGACGCGATTTTGCAAAATCGAATATCCACGGCGCTCGCTCGCAAACAAAAAAGACTACTTTTGTTTGCAAGCGAACGCCGTGGATAGGTGTTAAAAATCTGCGTGGAAAATGTTGAAAAGCAAGACATGGCTCTTTGTAAAAGTCAAAAAATAAGTTATCCACACACTCCCTTTTTTTGAGGTTGAAAAATGGACTTTGTTGCTTTTTTGTGATACACTAGAAAAGCCCTTAAGAGATTGGCTCTTTTGGTGCTTCTGCACACAGATTGTATTCCTTCATGACCGCACGGCTTCAGAGAATCTGTTTAAAACTCGAATTTATTTATACCAACCATCAGGACCCCGTTAGCAAGTTTATGTTAATGCTACGGGCGAAATATTCATATTTTGTAAGGATTTCCCGGGTAGGGATTCTTGTTGCGTCTGTGTTCTTGGGCGCTATGTTTCCTGCTGTTCCTGCGCAAGCAAGCATGCTTTCTTATTTTGGCGGATGGTGGACGACAAAGACCGTTTCTTTGTACGAGGACAAGGTAGAACCTTCAAATTCTCAAACGATTGCATTTCTCGAGGCGGCAACCAATTTTGACCCAAATCCTGCAAAAGGAGGTGGCGATATTACCATTATTGACGACAGTGCTCTCCTTCCTGAAGTCGGACCATCGGGGACAATTGCGGATGTTGAGCTCGGCGCACACCAAGGAAATGTGAGTTTGTATGTGGTGCGAAGTGGCGACACACTTACGCAGATTGCAAAAATGTTTGATGTAAGTCCCAATACTATTTTGTGGGCAAATGATCTTCCTCGCGGGAGTGTCTTACGTGTTGGGCAGTCCCTTGTTATTTTGCCTGTTTCCGGAGTGCAACATATTGTGAAGAAGGGCGACACTGTTCCAAGTATTGCGAAGAAATACAAGGGAAGTGTTGAAGAAATTAGAGATTTTAATGATTTAAGTGTGACGAGCGTTCTCGCAATAGGTGATGTGGTTATTGTTCCTGACGGTGAAGAGGCGACTGTTTCGGCGCCTTTGGGTTCAAATACCACTTCTCGTTTTTCTGCACTTCCCGCTTACAAGGGGTATTACACACATCCTTTGCCTACGATGCGTAAGCGAACACAAGGAATTCATGGGTATAATGGCGTCGACCTCGGCGCACCAACGGGGGCTTCGGTGGTTGCAGCAGCAGATGGCGTTGTGATGGTGAGTCGTTTTCGTACGGCAGGAAACCCATGGTTTGGAGGATACGGTAATTACATTGTTGTTCAACATAACAACAATACGCAAACATTGTATGCTCACTTGAGCGCAGTCTATGTTCCGGTGGGAGCGCAGGTTTCAAGCGGACAGCCTATTGGCGAAGTGGGTTCAACAGGTAAGTCTACTGGGCCACATCTTCATTTCGAGGTTCGTGGTGCAAAGAATCCATTTTAATGTGAGTACCCGCAAAAAAATCCCGCACCGAAAGGTGCGGGATTTTTTTGCGGGTACTCACAGAAGGCTTAATGTAAGTCTGTTGGCCGGTATGCGAGCGCTTCGAGTACGTGTTCTTCGAGAACGTCAGGAGATGCGGCAAGGTCGGCAATAGTTCGGGCAACCTTGAGTGTCTTGTGGTATGCTCGTGGAGAAAGCTTGAGTCGTAATGCAGAAGCGTTAAACACCGCACGAACGCTTAGTGAAAGGGTGATGAACTGCTCTACATCTTCTGCGCGCATTTCGTTGTTGGTGGTGATTGCATGTGGATGGTTGGCAAAACGTGCTGTTTGCAATGCGCGTGCTTTTGCGATGCGTTCGCACACTATTTCTGTCCCCTCCCCTTTTTTAATGTCGGAGAGTTTGTCATGGTTTATTTTCGCAACCTTTACCCAGAGGTCGATGCGGTCAACAATAGGGCCAGAAAGTTTGCGCTGATACGAAGCGAGAGTTCCTGGCATGCAGGTGCATCGTTCTTCACTCCCGTATTTTCCGCATGGGCACGGGTTCATGGCGGCAAGCAGGATGAAGCGTGCAGGGAATGCGTCGTGTCCCTTACTTCGTGCGATACGAATACGTCCTTCTTCAAGTGGTTCACGGAGTGATTCAATGACACGTCGGTCGAATTCAGGAAATTCGTCGAGGAAAAGTACGCCACGGTGTGCGAGGGTTATTTCTCCGGGTTTTGGTATAGACCCTCCTCCAATGACTGATGGATACGAAGCCGTATGATGTGGTGCGCGAAGTGGTGGATGCGTTACAATTTCATTTTTAAGGGTTCCTAGAACGGAGTGAATGCCGGTAACTTCAAGCACTTCCTGTTCGGTGAGCTCCGGCAAAAGATGTGGAAATGCTTCAGCGAGCATTGTTTTCCCTGTTCCCGGTGGACCCCACATGGCAAGGTTGTGTTTACCGGCGGCAGAGATTTCGAGCGCGCGTTTTGCAAAATCTTGACCTTTGATGTGGGCGAGATCAACCACGTGATTATTTTTTCCGGAATCTTTTTTTGTTTCATTGCGCACATGTACGGCAATCGTTTTTGGATTCTCGTTATCGAGATGCTCGATAACTTCAGTAAGGGTTTGTACACCCCGAACAATAATCCCTGTTACGAGTGCAGCCTCATTTGCATTTTCTGAAGGTACAAAAATTTCTGTGAAGCCAGCTTTTTGTGCAGCTTGTGCAAGGAGGAGAGCTCCGCGAATGGGACGTAATTTTCCATCAAGTGAAAGTTCCCCAAGAAAGATCTTCTCTTCAGGGTTAAATGTGATTTCGTCTGATGCTGCAAGGTATGCGAGTGCAATCGCAAGGTCGTAATGGGAACCTTCTTTTTTAAGTTCAGCGGGTGCAAGCGCAATGACAATTTTTTGGTTTTTTTGTTTTGGTGAGGTGAATCCCGAATTTTTAATTGCTGCGCTGACACGGTCGCGCGATTCGTCAACCGATGTGCTAGGAAGACCAACTAAAGAAAAAGCGTGGAGCCCTCGAGAGAGATCCACTTCAACATCAATAATATGTGCCGTGAGCCCGATTGTTTGTGCGGAGTATATTTTTGAAAACTGCATAAGAACCTATTGGGAATCGCACAAAATCGGAGAGCCATTACTACCCTTCACGGTGAGCAATGCAGGTGAGAGCAGCAGGGTTTGCTTCGAGGCGTGCATCTTCGATTGGGTTTTTGCAAATACGGCACACGCCATACGAGCCTACTTCTATGCGGTTTAAAGCAACATCCACTTCCATGAGGCGTGCCTCAAGCTCAACCTCGACTGCCGAGTTTTCTTCAAATGTTTCCATACTGTCGGCAACATCGTTGGGGTCTGCGGTTGGATTGTTGAGGTCTGGAGCTGAAGGTTCCCAGTCGCCAGCAATCTCAGGGTTTTTGTGAGCAATACCCGCAAGCTCACTCTCGAGCTTTGCCTTTTCCTCAAGAAGCATTGTTTTAAGTTTTATGATGTCTACCATAATGAGTTAGTTTACCACGAGAGGCATGAAATGCAAGCCAAGTCTTTTGTTGGATATTCTTATTTTTTCTCCGCGAGGACGAGAAGTTTTTCAAGTGCTATTTTGCTTTGCGCCATAACGATAGTTTGAGGATTTGCAAAAGCATATGCGATTGTGTTTGACTTGCCTTCAAAAATACGAGTATCACGACCATTAATTACAACGGTACGAAATTTTGCTTTAGATACTCCGGCGGCTTCAGGCGTCGTTCCAAATATTTTTTCGAAGATAGGAGATATATTACTTTCGAGGTCAAGCATTCCCGCAACAGCAATGTCTTTGTCGGATACTTTTAGAATAATGAATGGCGTAACCACACCACTTGCCTCTCCGATGAGTCCTGCCATAAAAGAGTTTTCAAGAGCGTGCGACAGGAGGTTGGGAACAGAAATGTTCGCCAATGCAAAGAATTGGTTTATGGAAATTGTTGCGGGTGCTGTAGTTGCTTCACTTGGAGAAGTGCTCTCAAACGATAGATTTTTAATGGCACTCTCTGCGACACCCGTTTGGCGGTCATTGTTGATTGCTTGAGATATTTGTGCAGGGGTTTCTTTGCTTGTTATAAACCGATGTTCAGTATCTGCGGGGATAAGAGATGGAACGAGTTTTTTGGAGACAATGGCGACTTCAGGTTTTGTTGCCGGTTTTGGAGTTTTTGTGGTGGTTGAAGTGAATGCAGATTGTAGTTTTGGCCAGAAGATTTTTGCCGCAAAACCAAGACCAACAAGAACTGCAACAATTATGGCGACAATAACGAAACGGCCGATGCGCTTGGGGGCAACTAGAGGAGCTGGTGTCCCTGATTTTTGTTGCACAAGCTCTGCTGTTTTGCGTCGCTCCTCTTTTCGTTTTTCTTCAGCGAGCGTAATTGAGACGAGAGTTTCGTTTTGTCGTTTGATGGCATCTGCCACATCGTCCTTCATGGTGCGGAGGCGGATGAGCGTGGATGATCCCGATGTTACGGGTTTGATTGGTGCGGCAGGGGTTGTATTTAGGGAATTCGGGTTCATTCCTTGGGGTTGTACATTGTTCTGCTCCATTGCTTTTTATTATACGTTATTTTTTCACTGCACGCACGGGATAAATGTGGATGAGATTTTCGATTCTGCGGAATCGTATCGCGCACGTCCTTTTGGTGCGACTAAAAATCCCGCTCTTTCGAGCGGGATTTTTGAGAGAAACTATTATTCCTTTGCAGGAGGGGTTTCGCGTTTTGGGCGATTGTTGTTACTCGGTTGCTTGCGTGGGTGGCGAACTCCGCGTTCGCGGGGATTTCCACCACCGGCATTACCTCCACGCATGCCGAGAAGATATTTGCGAGGGTCGTCGCACATGTCGATAAAGTCGTCAGTCGCCTCACGAAGTCTGCTTGATGCAGACCGTCCAAAAGTAATAACCTCAACTTGCGTTCCCATGAACTTTAAGTATTCAACGAGGGGAACAAAATCGCCGTCGCCTGAAGCAATAACTATTGAATCGGCTTTTGGGGCGAGACGGATTGCGTCAACCGCAAGACCTACATCCCAGTCGGCTTTCTTTGCACCCCCAAAGAAAATCTGGAGGTCTTTTGTTTTTGTCTCGATCCCGAGGCTGTTCAATGCCTCAAAAAAACTTCTCTCTTCTTCTGTCTCTGTGGTGATGACGTATGCTATAGCGCGCACAAGGTGGCGGTCTGCGACCGCTTCCTTGAGTACGGCACCAAAGTTTACTTTTGCTCCATAGAGGTTTTTCGCACTGTGATAAAGGTTCTGCGCGTCAATGAGCATCACCACGCGCTGCTCTTTTTGTTTAATAACTGCCATAGTATTGTTGATATTGTATTAAATTTGCTTCCAAGTTTACTCCTCGAAATATCCTGATACCCCTCTTAATTTTGGCTGCGCTTTGTCAGAAAATTGAAAATTTCGTTATGAAAATTATTGGGGAACAAGGATACTCTTAAGTATATCAGATATGCTTTGTGTTCTGTAATGTTTATAAAAATGATCACGTGTTGCAAAAAAGAAAGCCCCATGTGTTGGGGCGCTCTTTCCTTATTTGATTCCGAGTGTCTTTGCAAGACTGTCGTAGCGAGTCTTGTTTTTGCGCTTGAGATAACTCAAGTGCGTACGACGGTCGGCAACCATCTGGAGCAATCCTCGACGTGAGTGATTGTCCTTGTGGTTTTTCTTCAAATGAGTCGTGAGCTCGTCAATCCTCTTTGAGAGAATCGCAACTTGCGCCTCAGGAGAGCCTGTATCGGTCTCGTGAACGCGGACTTTCTTGATAATATTCTGCTTTTGTTTCGTCGTGATCATTGGCATGATTCTAGCATAGAACCCAACAGAATGCAAGAGATTCTCTGGAAATCCCCATTTTAGGTCCTTATTAAGCAGATTTTGGGCTACGTCGGCTCTTTTTCCGAATCTGGTGCTTCTTTTATAATCTCGATACCGTTTTGCGAGAGAAAGGTGCGGGTGGCGTCTTCGTTGAGGGTGGCTTCTTCTGGCTGATTGCCTTGCTTCTCTACAACCACTCCATGGTCATGCATAGTACGGATAGAAAGAGCCTCATCTTCCGTATGGATGTCCTTCCCCATTACAGCGTCATCATTTTCCGAAGATTCGACGACGATATAGTTTTTCTTGTTCATAAGGGAATTGTATCTCAAGTGAAACGTTTTAGGAAGGGGTTCCCTGTTTGTTTTTGCAAAGACATCATGTGTGCGTATTCTGCTATACTATAAGTGTAATTCTGTATGGATATCAAAACACTCAAACGACAGTTTTTTGAACACCTCGAAATCGAAAAGGGGCGAAGCTTAAAGACAGTGGAAAACTATGAACGTTATCTCGAGCGTTTTTTCAGCTTCACAAAAATTTCCGACCCAAAAAAAATCACCGATGATGCGGTGCGCGAGTTTCGTTTGTGGCTCAACCGCCAGCCGAGCGGGGTGACCACAGGTGGGCGTGCGGAAACTCTTAAAAAGAAAACTCAAAATTATTATCTCATTGCCTTGCGCAGTTTTCTGAAGTATCTCCGAAAGCGTGGCGTGGACTCTCTTTCTCCTGAACGTATTGATCTTGCAAAGGTTGCGGAGCGTGACCTCGACCTCATTTCCGGCGCTGACCTTGCGCGACTGTTGAATGCGCCAGATGGAGAAGATATTAAAAGCTTGCGAGATAAGGCTATTTTGGAACTCTTTTTTTCGACAGGGCTTCGTTTGTCAGAGCTTTGTTCGCTTGCGCGTGACCTTGATTTAAGCCGAGATGAATTTTCTGTACGGGGTAAAGGTGAAAAAGTGCGCGTGGTCTTTATTTCACCCGCGGCACGCACGGCAATCAAAGCATATCTTGCAAAACGGGTAGATATGGATGATGCGCTGTTTGTGCAAACAGGGCTAAGTGCAAACGAAGAGCGTGGCTCACTTCGCCTCACGCCGCGAACCGTTGAGCGCATCGTGAAACATTATGCAATGAAAGCAGGGATATCAAAGAAAGTTACTCCGCATGTTATTCGGCACAGCTTCGCCACCGATCTTTTGCAGAATGGCGCGGATATTCGTTCAGTGCAGATTATGTTGGGGCATGCAAATATTGGCACGACGCAAATCTACACCCACGTTACCGACCAGCAATTGCGCGATGTGCACAAGAAGTTTCACGGTAAAGGGTCATAAATCCAAATAAAAAACCTCGCCGTGTAATGGGCGAGGTCAGTTTTTAAGAGATAAGGCCTTGTTCTCTTAGTTTTTGCATCACTAAATTTTCTCTTCCTTCGACAGTAGACTCTTGGCGGAGCTGTTTACGAAACTCATGAGCAGAACGTTCCTGCCGTTTTTTGAGTACGTCCGCTTCTCTTTTTTCTACTTCATCCAAGATGTCTACATCCACATCAATGATAACACCACCACTTAAGACCATTGGTCGTGTTATGACGGGAATAGCCTCAATAGCCGCATTGACTTCCTTTAGGAAACTAACCGATTCTTCTCGTGTGCAAAAAATGATGGCACGCAAGAGTTTTTTAAGTAATTTCTTATCTCCTTCTGCTTGAAATTTGGCAGCGGAAATTAGGTCATATTTTTCACCATAGTTGAGTCTTAGTGTTGAGACGAGAGCACGTGCTTCCGCCGCACCATCAAATGAGCCACAGACTGTTTGATGTTCCGACATAAACCCTCCAATTAAAAACGTATGGATAAAGACAGGGAACTTCTAAAAATAACTATACCTTATATTTGCAACTCGCGCAAGAGTCCGCTAGGCTGTTTCCATGAAACTCATCTCATGGAATGTAAATGGTTTGCGCGCCATCCATAAAAAGGACAATTGGGCAGAGATTGTCAAAAAAATCCTGATATTCTGTGTTTGCAGGAAACAAAGTGCGAGGCAGAACAACTTTCTGAAGAAGTACATGGCAAGAGAAATTGAGGTGTGTTTTGCTGATAGCAAAAGAAAAAGGCATCGAGTGGGGCTCGATGCCTTGAGTGGGTACATTGTGTGTTGGTGAAGAAAGAATTCTTCTTTCGTGTGGACCTCGGAGAAGTTTTCCTTTTTGGCGCCTTTTTTGATACAGTAGCCTTCTTCCTTGAGCATTTCTCGTGCTTCGGCAGAAATTGCGTCAGGGTTTTTCTTGAACGCTCGTGCAACGTTCTGCACGAGATTCACAAATCTTTCCATTGAGATCGTCCTCCGTTTTCTTGAAGTTTTCGCCAATTCATCCTCACGCCCCACCATCCCCTTAACAGTGATAGTCTTTTTCATGGCTGCCTCCAAGAAACTTGCTGTGGTAAGGACACCTCTCGTTTAAGTATACCACTTTTTTAAAAATTGCCATGAACATTGTTTTTGCTGGACATTTGAGCGTTTCACAAAAATACGCCAACGGTTTTGAGGCCGTCGGCGTATATAAAAGCTTAGAAAATTCTTTCTGAAGAGAGCCAGTTGGACTGGCCCAGAGTTTTGTTTTTTTGAGGTTGTCTTACTCGTTTGCTAGACTTTGTACGCTTCTTTTTATTAGAGTGGCTGGGTTTTTCTGTGTCCATCATAAGAAAAAACCCCTTTTCATCTAAATGCAGTTTAAGCGCCTGCTGAATCTCTGCAACTTCGAGGTGAGAGAGGTTTTCCCCTTTTTTTGCTTCAATTCGAGAAACATTTTTTCCAAGGAGTTGTTCAAATCTTTCTTTAAACACGATTTTCATAGAACCTCCGAATTGTTTCACGTGGTGGTAACGACAAAATTCATTTCTTCCCTCATTCTACTTTTTTATGCATATTTTGCAAATTCCCCCATGGTGAAACCGTGAAAAGGTTGGCACCAGGTGGTATACTGTGGTGATATGAAAATTATCTCATGGAACGTAAACGGATTGCGGGCAGTTCACAAAAAAGGTAATTTTGGCGAAATTTTCAAAAGCAGCCCTGATATCCTGTGTTTACAAGAGACAAAATGCGAAGCAGAGCAGCTTCCAGAAGAAGTGCGGAACCCAGCTGGGTACGTTTCATACTTCAGTCACTCGAAAACGCGGAAAGGCTACAGTGGTGTCGCGGTATTCTCAAGGACACAGCCAATCAAAGTCGAAGAAGGTATGGGCATAAAGGACATGGACCAAGAGGGGCGCCTTCTTGTCCTTTATTACAATGATTTTGTCCTTTTGAATTGCTACTTCCCCAACGGTGGTGGTGGACCGGAGCGCCTGAAATACAAGCTCGCATTTTATGATCATTTTTTGGCGTTTATAGAAAAACTGCGCAAGGATGGCCACAAGGTTGTTGTGTGTGGTGATGTAAACACTGCGCACGAGGAAGTTGATTTGGCGCGCCCCAAAGAGAATGAAAAGAACACCGGCTTTCTCCCTGAAGAACGCGCATGGATTGATGAGCTTATCTATTCGGGCTATGTGGATATTTTTCGCCACCTTCATCCCCACACGCGCGACGCCTATACCTATTGGGACATGAAGACGGGTGCACGCAATCGTAATGTTGGATGGCGCATTGATTATTTTTTTGTTAGCCCAGACCTTCTTCCACGCGTGAAACACGCCACAATTCTCGCTGATGTTTTTGGTTCTGATCACTGCCCTATTGTGCTTGAGCTCAAATAGGGATAAGAGTTTAGGTTTTGATATTTATCATATTTCTGGTATGAATAATAGAGAAGAGTTTCGTTATTTCTAATTCTTTAATAGAGAGGGATCCCAAATGAGTGGCAATGTTAAGGGCACGCTTGCAGAGCAGTTGTCGGCAGTCTGGCCGTCGGTGGCGATGTCACAGGCGGAAAATGTTTGCACTGAGTTTCGTGAGGTTGAGGATCGACATCTTGTTTGGAGTCAGCCAGAGGCAATTTTTGACATCGAAATTCCACGCGCAGGAAAGGCGGTAGAAGTCGTAAATCTTACGCATGCGCACTATTTGTTGCTCACGCGTCCTGTGCTTGGTGGAGCAGTGAATCTGTATGTCCACCACAACAACCCTGTGTCGCTTCTTGGAGCCCGCATATACGCACACCTGGAGGTTTGGGAACGAGGGCGTGGGTCTACGGCAAATTCCCTCCACCTTCATTTTTCGGTTGCGCTTGAGGCAGAGCGGATAACGCACCGTTGGCGCGTTTTTCAAAAAGCTCCAGAAGATGAGGTAGATATTCGCGGCATGCGGTCGCCCGTAATTTTCAAAACTCCTCCCCCACTTTTGGGTGCGGTGGGGATATGTGTTGTGAAGAAAGTTTCGGAATGAAGCGCACAACAAAAGCCCGTCACACATGCGTGACGGGCTTTTTAGATAATAATTTTTTTAGTTTTATTATTTCACTCCATGGCGTTTACGGATTTCGGCGAGCTCACTCTCCTCTTCTTCGTCACGACGGTCATTCCCTGCTTCGCCAAGTTTCTTGAGTTCCTCAAGAGGAAGTTTTGTAAGCTCAAGCGTACGTTTCACGAGAAACTCCTCGGTGTTGTTTTCTGGAGCATCGAGCACCTCTTCCAAGAGTGCATGCAGAATGAATCCAAGCTTCGGACTGGGTGTTTCACGGGTAACCTCCATAATCTTTGCGCCATCGATTTTGAGCATGCCTACCGACACGGGTGCGCGCATTGCCTCCTCAATCATTGATTCATATTTGCGCAGACGATAGGGTGCTTCTTTTGGGCGGCCCATACCAATGCGATCACATGCACGGAGATTCATAAGATCCCATACATTCTCGGGCCCGACGTTGCGCACAATACGGCGTACTGCAGAGAGTGTTATTTTCTCGATATCAGAAAAGAAGAGATGGTAGCGTACGAGCGTTGATGCGACGTCAACAATTTTTTTCGGATACTTGAGATGCTCGAGCGCTTTTTTGGTGACACGCCCACCAACAACATCATGCCCATAAAACGTCCAATCTTTTTTCTCGTCAGACCAACGACGTGTTTCAGGTTTTGACACATCGTGAAACAATGCACCGAGGCGTACATAAAGAGGCCAACCACGGTCAGCAGAATGTTGCAGGGCGCGAAGGTTGTGCTCCCAGACGGTATAAATATGATCACCATTTTGCTCTACGCCAATCCCCCGCAGTAAGTCAGGTGCGATGTGTTTCAGGAGTCCAAGTTTTTCACACATGACAACTCCGATCATAGGATTTTTTGACATGATGATTTTTGAAAATTCATCCCGGATGCGCTCCATGGCAATTTGTTTTAAGTTATCCACAGTTTTCTGAATCGCTTCCTGTGTTTCGACAGTCATGGTGAAACCAAGGTCAGTGCTGAGGCGTACGGCACGGAGAATGCGCAGGGCATCTTCGTGGAAGCGGTCGAGTGGATCCCCTACCGCGCGCAGGACTTTGTCCTTTATGTCTTCTTGTCCTTTATAAGGATCGATGATATGTCCTTGAGAATCGTCATACGCAATGGCGTTAACGGTGAAATCACGGCGTTTGAGGTCGTCAGAAAGTTTCGCGTGAAACGATACGGTATCTGGGCGACGTTTGTCGGAATAGGCCCCTTCGGTGCGGTACGGCGTAACCTCAACCACTTTTAGGGTTTCGTCCTCTGTTTCACGAATAACACCAACGGTCCCGTAGTCATTTTCGTAGAATGTTTCAGGGAACAATTTTTGAATATCTTCTGGTTTTGCGTTGGTGGTAACATCCCAATCCTTTGGTTTCGCGCCATTAAGTATGTCGCGAACACACCCACCCACAAAATAGGCTTCAAAACCGGCTTCGCGGATGATTTGTGTTACATGTGAAACCTCTTTCGGTATCGGATATGAGAGTGTTAATTTTTTTGGTGTGTGTGGCATATTACGATTTTATAAATATAAGTCTAGCGTTTTTTTGGTGTTTTTCCTAATATGCGCTATATTCAAGGGAGTGAGAGAAATAAGAAAGTACTCTTTCTTATTTCCGAGCGAGCACAGAATATATTGTATTCGTTATATATTCAAGGGGTATCCTCGGCGAGGCTGAGGAAACGACGGTTTCTCAATTTGCTCTCGTGGTGAAATGGATATCACAACGGTCTTCGAAACCGTTATTCCAGGTTCGAATCCTGGCGAGGGCACAGCGTAAAGAAAAACAGTGCCTGCGCACTGTTTTTCAGCTGTGCCGGGTGGAGGCATCCCGAGGCTTGTGCGAGGGAGCCGAGCCGGGGTCGCGAGTACTTAGGAGCAAAGCGACTTAGTAACTCGTGACCACAGTATAAGAAAACCTTTCCTGCGCACTGTTTTTTAGCTGGGCCGCAATATTCTGTGCACGCCCCACTCTACGCTTCCATCGCTCACTCTGTGCGGATAGGGAGAATCGAACTCCCACTCTCTCGTTGGCAACGAGGAATTCTACCACTAAATTATATCCGCATTTCTTCACACAATCCCTTGTCTGTAAGCATTTTGGGGGATAATGAAATCCATAATAGCATCTTTTCTTTAAAATATCTACTAGAAACGAGGATAGTGCAAACCCCGTGCCCGAGTCGCTTTGTTTTGTGTTTTCCTGTTATGACGATACTCTTGGTAAAGGTTATATTTTGTAAATCAGCCTCTTTTGCCCAATACTTTTTACACGATGTTTCCTCGATATCTGGATACAAGAGGAGCCATGCTCTAATTTTCCCTTCATCAATCCCGCATACTTTTTTGAGAAAAAACATGAATACTTTGATCATTGCTGGATCGGTGTTGGTCAGTGATACTCGGTGGGGAGAAGCTTTGTCTCCTTCTCCCCAATATAACATTATCCCTGCGATGAAGATTGGATGAAATTTCAGCACCTCAAAGTCTTCCAATGCCTCTCGTCGTGCTTGTTCGTAAAGTTTTTCAAGATTTTCAGCCCGTACTCTATTGAGTTCTTCTATGCGAAGCACATGTCCATTACGGGCGATAGTATTCACCTCACTTTTAATTTTTTGTGACCAGTCAGAGCTACCAAACCACCCAGATAAGGTGCTTTTGGGGATACGTAACTCCTGCTCGATTTCCTTATAGCTTTTCCCAAGTTTACGAAGTGCAGTCGCCTTGTCTTTGTCGGGCCTCATGGTATTTAAAGTATATCACGGGAGTTCGATTTTTCCTATCAGCGCACATGAAAACAGAGAGTTCGACATAAAGGACATTCTGGGTCAGGAGGCATTACTTTGTAAAGGGCTGTCAACGCCACTTGAAAGAAAAATATGGGGAAAACTACTCAAACCTGTGGATAACTCTGTGGACAGTGTTGGTAAAGGACATAAAAACCGTCCTTTTGAAAAAGAAATTTTAAAATATAATCGAAATTTCCTATGAAAACCAGAAACAAGGAGTTTTTGTGGCAAATCTACGTAAAATAAGAGGTTTTCTGAGTGTTTCACGAATAACGTTCCATATATGTTACTTAGTAACATATATGGAACGTTATTCGTGAAACAAACCCTCTTTTTGGGTGTATAA
The DNA here is from genome assembly GCA_038062675.1 of Patescibacteria group bacterium. Taxonomy (GTDB): domain Bacteria; phylum Patescibacteriota; class Minisyncoccia; order Phycocordibacterales; family UBA1550; genus UBA1550. The sequence continues at coordinate 102,148 of JBBTWP010000003.1, read as the reverse complement.
TGGCTAAAATGAAGAATATTCAACAAAATCAAGATAAACGGCATGAAATAGGTCGTATTGGAGAGGATATTGCAGTAATTTACTTAAAAAACAAGGGGTTTGAGGTGGTTGGGCGCAATTATCGAAAAAAGTACGGAGAAATCGATATTATTGCCCAAAAAGGAGAAATAACCCATTTTATTGAGGTAAAAAGCGTTTCACGTGAAAACTTTAAAGAAAATGTTTCCCGTGTAACGGATGATCATCGTCCAGAGGACAATATTCACCCACAAAAGCTTAAACGGCTAGCACGAACAATTCAAGCGTATTTATTGGAAAAGTTTCCCCTGAATGAGCCTATTTGGGAATTCCACGCCATAACCGTGCAAATCAACATAACTACAAGGCGGGCACGAGTAAAGTTTCTTGAAAACCTTATTTTGTAAAAATCATTCGTTGTGCTACTATTCTTTTATTGTTTCGCATGAAACGTTGTTTGAGTAATGTGAGTGGGGGGGGTGTTGTTGGTTTGTCGAAATTTATGTCGGGGCGTAGTATGCTGTGGTGGTACATCTGCGTGGGGTTGAAGCTTTAGTCGGGGCGTAGTATACCGGTAGTACGTCTGCTTTGGGAGCAGATAGACCGAGTTCGATTCTCGGCGCCCCGACTAAAGCTTTAACCGGAAGTGTCTAAACACTTCCGTGGAAATTTCAATAAGAAATTTAGATAGACCGAGTTCGATTCTCGGCGCCCCGACATAGTTTTTGATTAAAGCTCTACAGAAGAGCGCTTTATGAACAACATAGAAAAATTTGACAGCAAGGTATTTGCCCGCAAACGCGAGCCTGGTTTTGTTTCAGTCGTTTCAGCACTTGCAGGGAACTTTGCTATTACGATCTTAAAAACCATCGGATTTATACTTTCGGGTTCAAGTTCACTTTTTTCCGAGGCGATACATAGTCTTGCTGATACGGCGAATCAGGCACTCCTTATGGTGGGCATTATGAAAAGTCGGCGAGCTCCTGACGAAGATTCTTCATATGGTTATGGGCTCGAACGATTTTTTTGGGCCTTAATTTCTGCATGTGGCGTGTTTTTTGTTGGTGCGGGTGTTACTGTCTATCATGGAGTTACAACACTTCTTCATCCGGGGGAGCTCATCTTCAGGCCAGAAGTATTCATTATCCTCATTATTTCCTTTGTTGTTGAGTTTGCTACGCTTTCAATCGCGTTTCGTGAGCTTTGGAGCGGGAGGGAAGTTGGTGCAAGTCTTAGTGAAACCCTTCGAGACGGGGACCCAACCGTTTTAGCAGTGGTGTACGAGGATGGGGTTGCTGTGTTTGGTGTGCTTGTTGCATTGATGTCTGTGGGGCTTTCATACCTAACCGGAAACCCCGTTTGGGATTCAATAGGTTCTATTGTTATTGGCGTACTCTTGGCGTGGGTTGCTATAGTTTTGATATTGAAAAATAAGCGTTTTTTGGTTGAAAAGTCGATACCAGAGGATGTGAAAGAGCGAATTATAGAGCTACTTTTGGCCGATCCCATGATAGAGCGCGTCTATGATTTTAAGTCATCAGTGGTGGAGCTGGGGAAATATCGTGCAAAATGTGAAGTAGAAGTAAACGGCTCGGCACTCTTTAAGGAAGTTTCTAATGGAGCAATGCTAAAGGATGATTATGAGGCGGTAAAAGGGGATTATAGTGAATTTGTGCGTTTTTGTGTTGAGTTTACTGATCGTGTGCCACGTGTAATAGGTACACGCATTGATGAGCTTGAAGCGCGTATTAAAAAAGATATGCCCACGGTGCGGCATATTGATATCGAAATCAATTAAGGTTATTTTTGAAAAATTGCGCCCGTAGTACAACGGATAGAACACAGCCCTCCGAAGGCTGAGATCGAGGTTCAATTCCTCGCGGGCGCACAAACGAGCAATATTCTTTTTCGGCAAGTTTTTAGTTGCGTGATATACTGTAAAAACCTATGATTCCCTTGTTAGTAACTGTAATTGGTGGGTTTTTTGAAGAACTGGGTGCATCGTTTGCAAAGCAGCATATTCTTGCTCGGGTTGCGAGTGTTTATACTATTGGCTTCCTCAACACGTTGTTTGGCGCACTTATTTTGTGCGGTTCGGTCATTTTCTTTAACCAAGAGTTTATTTTTTCTTCCGCGTCGCTCCCTACGTTTGCACTGCGTTCGTTTTTGGAGATATTGCAGGCTTACGCCGCCATGATGGCACTTTCTGAAGCAGATAGGAGTACACAGGGTTTTCTTCGTGTGTTGACACTACCACTCCTCCTTTTGGTCGACGCAATCTTGGGTTATGCGCTCACCGTACACCAAGTGATCGGCGTTGGTTTTATTGTCTTTGCGTTTATTTTCTTGTTTATAAATCACGGGATTAGGAAAAAGGGGAGTGGTCTCGTGCTTTTTGGTGCTATAAACGCTGTTGCAACAATTTCGCTCTACAAATACGATATTACACATTACAATTCAGTTGCAGCAGAGCAAATCGGAGTATTCGTAATTCTTGTAGCGTACTTCCTGTTTATGGCGATATTTATAAGCAAAGAAAACCCATTTCGTGCATTTGGGAATAAAAAACTACTTGCTCAGTCAGTTCTGCGTGGCGCGGGCGGGGTGTTGGTAAGTTTCGCCTACAACCTTGCGTCAGCTTCGATTATCACCACTATTAAACGATCTGGGGAGGTGCTGTGGTCAATTCTTTCAGGAAATGTATTTTTTAAGGAAAAACGTTTCATTGTAAAAGTTGTTGCGTTTGTATTGATGGTTGTCGGTATTGTTTTTCTTGTGTAGTACGGAACGCGCAGTTTTTGCTATCTCAATTTTGTTTATTTCAGTGTATAATAAGAAGATATGAATCTTGGCACGAAGATTAATCTGATGCTTGTTGCAATCACGGCAGTGGTTCTCTCGCTGGGCTTCTTTGTTTCAACGCTTGTGGATTCTCGGGGGATTGAACGACAGATTTTAACTGACGCTGATGCGGTCACTGATATCTTGCGTTCTGATATTGAACGAACTCTTGGGCAAGCGTACCCAAAGCAGGAGCGTCTTCGTATTGCAGTTGCTGAACTTGCAAAAATCAGCAATGTTACCGAGGTGAGCGTGCTGAGCTCAACTGGTTTTTATGTGACTTCCTCCAGAACTGCACTTGTGGGGACGCGAGCTACGGAGAAAGAAAATGCTTTACTTCTCTCGGCGATAAAAAATGGGAAGGCGTCCGCGGTGAATAATCAAAAAACTTTTTTCGAGTTTGAAGAACGTATTCCCGTTATCGTGAAAGGAGAGGATGGTCGACCTGATTCAGTGAATGTTGCCAAGGTGCAAGTGACGACAAATTCAAAAGAACCCAATGATTTGCGACAGGCTCAAGAGATTTTAAATTTAGTAGTGGCAAGTGTAAATCAAAATATCCGGCCACTCGTGGAAGATATTCAGAAAAATTTTGATACGGTAGTTGGCACAATGGCGAACATACAAAATATAGGTTTTCTTCGTACAGCCACTGTTTTTAACAGTCGTTTGGGGATGTTGGCAAGCAACGAACCATTAGAGGGTAAGACGCAGGAGGTCGTATCTGAATACCAACAGTATCGCGAAGATGTGCTTTCGGGTAAAATCCCTGATGCTACTTATTCGCGCATTGATGGCGAGCAGGAGGTGCTTGTTCGTGTATTGCCACTCAGCATAGCCTCCGGAGGCAAGGTGAAGCATATTGGGGTTTTTGAAACACAGGTCTCAACTTCTGCATATAAGGACAAAATAGAAACACTCAAGATGCGCCTCGCGATTATTCAGGTTGTTTTTACGATACTCATCGTCATCATTCTCGCTATTGTTTTGCGTAAAAAAGTTACCGATCCCATCAAGAAATATTCTCTCATTGCACAACGTGTTGCTGATGGAGACTTTAATCAAACAGTGGAGCATGTCTCAAATGATGAAATCGGTCGCTTTGGTGACGTCTTCAATTCCATGCTGGCAAACTTGCGTGAATTTGATCGTATGAAATCAGGGTTCCTTTCCGTGGCGGCACACCAGCTGCGTACGCCACTCTCGGGGATCCGGTGGGTGTTCAAGCTCTTGCTTGATGAGGATTTGGGGCAGCTGTCCGAAGATCAACGCGAGATGCTTAAGCGCGGACATGAGACCAGTGAGAAAATGGCAGAACTGGTAGACGGACTTTTGAACGTATCACGTATCGAGAATGGAAAGTTTGGATACAAGCTTGAGCGTAATGACATACAAAAATTCATGGAAACGCTAATATATAATTCAGAGCTTACTTGCAAGGAACATAATATCAATTTACGTTTCGATAACCGTGCTCGCGGAGTTGCACCATTTGTTTTTGATGCCGAAAAACTCCTTATTGCGTTTCAGAATATTGTCGATAATGCAATAAAATACACCCTTCCCGGAGGGAGCGTCATCGTTACTATGGAGCAGCAAGGAGATTATCTTGAAGTAAAGGTGAGTGATACCGGAGTCGGCATTCCTAAAGATGAGATACCAAAACTTTTTGCAAAATTCTTCCGCGCGGTGAATGTAATACATCTTCAAACCGAAGGGTCGGGATTGGGTCTGTTTATCGCAAAAAGCATTATTTTGCGCCATGGAGGACAAATATCCGTGAGTTCTGTTGAAGGAAAAGGGACTACGTTCACTATGACCGTACCACTTCTTGAGAACCTAATCCCCAAAGAAGAGGGTGGGTGGAAAGGGGGTGTGGGTGGCTTGGGTCATGCAGTGGGGACTGTTATTTAAAATTCGTTCGGGGCGTTTGCACGATATAGGTGGATGGATAAAAATGTTTGTGATATAATAAAAATACTTATGGATGACAAAAAGAGAATCATGGTGGTTGAGCATGACACGACCCTTCGGGACATCCTTGTTAGAAAGATTGAGTCGGGAGGTTACCATGTTGACTATGCGGGAAACGGAGTTGTGGCTATGGAGAAAATTCGGGTTACCAAACCGCAGGTAATTCTTCTTGAGCTCCTTACTCCAAGAAAAAGTGGCATAGAAATTCTCGAAGAACTTGCCCTAGATCCTGAACTCAAAAAGATTCCCGTGGTTATGATTGCAAGTTCAAGTCAGGCAAGTGAGATTGATCGCGCAAAGGAAATGGGTGTTCAAGAGTTTTTGATTAAAGAACTTTTTAATCCTGATGAAGTGATTGAAAAGTTGAAATGGGTTTTGGATAGCGGGGCAGGAATTTTGCCGGGAGGAGATATGGTGCAAAAAGTTGGACTTCCTCCAGTGGAGGAGAAGGCTCCATCTCCTAAGGTTGTTGTTTCAACAGGTGCAAATATTTTCGTATTGGTGGTTGAGGACGATAAATTTTTGCGTGAACTTTTGGTAAGAAAACTTTTGGCAGAAAAATTTACCGTTGAAAGTGCCATTGACGCTGAAGGAGCTTTTGCTATTTTGAAAGACAAAAAACCAGACATCATTCTTTTGGATCTTATTTTGCCGGGAGTAAGTGGCTTCGATATCCTTGCACGCGTTAAGGCTGATCAGGCAACCGCCGATATCCCCGTTATTATTTTGAGTAATTTGGGGCAAAAAGAAGACGTAGATCGTGCAAAATCACTTGGTGCTCAAGACTTCATGGTCAAGGCAAACTTTACACTTGATGAAATTGTGGAGAAGGTACATTCGGTTGTCGGCTAGAGTGAACTAATTCAATCTTTATTTTTGGATATTTTGAATTGCGAAATATTCGCAGTCCTGCTATGATAGCCCAAGACGTTCTTTTTTGCTCCGGAGTGGATAAGGTGAGCGGGTTTTCCTGCACACCCCACTTTAGGGCCGAAGTATAGGTCTTGCTTCTCGTGAGGCATATATGGGGCGGGATTAGTTAAATGGTATAACTTCAGTTTTCCAAACTGAAATCGGGAGTTCGATTCTCCCATCCCGCACAAAATGAAAACTCCCAAGCCTTTCGGCTTGGGAGTTTTCATTTTGTGCGGGATGAGCAAGGCGCCTGCGCGCCTTGCGTGGGGAATCGAAAGCCGGAATATGTTTTTGTACTCAAAAACTATGAGGCGGGGTCGAGAGTACTTGGCGCGCGCAGGGTGTAACCGCCCGAGCACACCTAGTAACTCGTGACCGAACTCCCATCCCGCACAAAGCGAGCGAATGCGGGATGAGCAAGGCGCCTTTCTTTTCTTTTGCGCGACAGCCTGCAAGGTGTTAAGATTGCGAGATGAGACACACTATTCATGCGCCAATCTTGGCCAAAATAATCGTTGCAGAAAATACTCTTGAGGTCGTCTTTGGTATTCCTGAAAGCAATTTTTCCTTCACCGCTGGACAATATGTGAGCATTACACTCCCAGGGCTTGAAGGGGAGCGTATTATGGATAAATTTCATGATTTCTCAATCGCATCTTCACCAAGCTACAAAGATAGTATTGCGATTGTTTTTCGTGTTTCAAAAAGTATTTTTAAGACAGCATTGATAAGTCTCCCTGTGGGCGCTATGGTCACCATAGAGGGGCCAAAGGGTGTATTTACTCTTCCTGAGCCCATCCCAGCTTCTTTGGTGCTTATTGCCGGTGGTGTTGGCGTTGCTCCATTTTTAAGCATGATGCGTTTTGCTGTGGAAAACCAGACCCCTTATCACATTACGTTTGTATACTTTAACAGCACCTTAGAAAGTACGGCATATCGTGGAGCGCTCGATGAACTTTCGCGACAAAATAATCTTATTTCAGTGCGTTATATTTTGGGTTCAGTGGAGCAAAAGCACTTGATAGTTGATGGAGAAAACTCAAAGGAAGCACTTTATTATGTTGCAGGACCGCCGGGGATGGTTTCTCGCGTAATGCAAGAATTGCATAATCTTGGTATACTGGATGCACAGGTGCGCGCAGAAGAATTTACTGGCTATGAATGATACAAACCAACAAACACTCTATAAACTTACGGAGAATGACCTCAACGCGCTTTTAGCCGCACTTGATCAAAGTGCACTTGTCGCTATAACAGACGCTAAGGGGGATATTATTTATGTTAATAAAAAATTTGTTGAGGTCTCTCAATATTCTTTTTATGAACTTTTGGGGCAAAATCACCGTATCTTAAAATGGGGAGATGAATTTCGTGAGCTGTATGCCGATATGTGGAAAACAATCTCGGAAGGAAGGATGTGGAGAGGGGATGTGAAGAATAGAGCTAAAGATGGAACACCGTATTGGGTGGATGCAACAATCTCTCCGATTTTTGATGCTGATGGGAAAATAGAAAAATATGTCGCGGTTCGGTTGCTGATAACGGAAAAGAAGTTGGCTGAAAAAGAAATAAATAATCGCATCGAAGAAACAGAAAAATTGAACAGGCTTATGGTTGACCGAGAGTTGAAGATGGTGGAGATCAAAGAGAAAATGAAAAAGATGGAGGTTGAGCTTGCGGAATGTAAATCTGGACATAAGGCGTAACACCAGCAAAAGAAAATCGCCCCCTACGGGGCGATTTTCTTTTGCTGGTGTTACACTTGCGCGAATTATTTTACTGCGTCTTTGAGTGCCTTCGCTGCGCGGAATTTAGGAACCTTGGTAGCAGGAACCTGAATTGCTTCGCCAGTCTTTGGGTTGCGAGCTGTGCGAGCTGCGCGAGGTTTTACAGAAAAGATGCCGAGTCCTGCGATTGAAACTTCTTCACCTTTCTTCAATGTGTTTACCATTGCTTCGAGGATTGCGTCAAATGCTTGCTCTGCTCCTACTTTGGTGCCACCTACTTTCTCGTGGAGAACTTCAACGATAGCTGATTTATTCATAATAATTATCTAATTAACCTTTTAATACGAAAACAAGATTACCTCTTGTTGTGACCTTGCGGCCTTCCTGCGAAGTCTTTAATCGCCCAGACCCCCTTGTTGAGTATTATACCCCATGGTATTTTTTACGCAATAGCAATAAGGGTATTTAAGTAATTTGCAAAAGAATTTAACATGTTGCATAATTACAACCCTATTTTTTGTATTTTCTCCGGCATGCTACAAAAGAACGATTTTTAACGTGCGTATTCAATAGCGCGAGACTCACGAATGACCGCAACCCTTATTTCTCCTGGGTATTTTAGCTCTTTCTCGATTCGGACGGCGATTTCACGTGCAAGATGTTGTGCCTCTATATCCGTAATTTCCTGAGGTTTTACAAACACACGAAGCTCTCGCCCTGCCTGAATTGCATAGGTTTTCTCGACTGCGGAGAAAGATTTAGCAATCCCCTCAAGATCTTTTAAGCGTTTTACATAGCTCTCGACTGAATCGCGACGTGCGCCGGGGCGACCGCCAGAAATCGAGTCCGCTGTCTGTACAATAATCGATTCGAGTGTTTCGTACGGATATTCTTCGTGGTGCGATTGCATCGCTTGGATGATCTGGGTGTCCACACCAAACTTTTGGAGGATTCGGCGACCGATTTCCACATGCGTTCCCTCGACTTCGTGGTCAACCGCTTTGCCGAGGTCGTGGAGAAGTGCTCCCGCTTTTGCAACCGCAACATTTGCGCCAAGTTCCTCGGCGATGATTCCGGAAATGTGTGCCATTTCGATAGAATGCTGGAGAACATTTTGACCGTAGCTCGTACGAAAATGGAGTCTGCCGAGAATGGCGATGATGCGCGGGTCGAGGTTGAACACGCCACATTCATATGCCGCTTGCTCGCCTTTTTCCTTGGTAATTTTCCCAATATCCTCCGTTGCCTTTGCGACAGCCTCTTCTATTTTGAGCGGTTGGATACGTCCGTCGGTGATGAGGGCTTCAAGTGCTACACGGGCGATTTGTCGGCGAATCGGGTCGAATGAAGATATCAGAATTGATCCCGGTGTGTCGTCGATAACTACTTCGACTCCTGCCGCGCGTTCAAATGCTCGGATATTTCTCCCTTCTTTGCCGATAATTTTCCCCTTAACTTCATCTGAGGGGATAGGAACCGTTGTGGCCATCATTTCAGATGCGGTTGATGTGGCAAGGCGTTGAATTGACGTTGCGAGGATGTCGCGCGCGGTGCGGTCGAGACGCGCTACTCCTTCAAGTTCAAGTTTTCTCATGCGCACCAAAAAATCCTCAGCATGATTTTTTTCAACATGTTTAAGCAACTCTTCTTTCGCAGCTGATTCATTGAGACGTGCGATTCGCTCCAGTTCCTCTATTGCAGAATTTTTCTCTTTGAGAGTCTGCTCTCGAATGGTTTTTACTTCCTCTTCTTTTTCTTTCAATCGCTCGCTCTCGTGGTCGATGTCGAGCTGTCGATTGTCCAACAACTCTTCCTTTTTTATAAGGCGGTTTTCTGTTTTCTTGAATCGTTCCTCGCTTTCTTTTTCCTCTTCTTTAAGTTCTTTTTCTCGCGTTGCGGCTTTCTTGTCGGCATTTTCAATAATTTTTTGTGCTTCCTCTTTCGCAGAGAGCAGCATTTGCTTTATTTCAATCTCGACTGACCCGCGCTGGCTCACAGAAATGAACCAACGTAACAAGTAGCCAAGAGTTGCGCCAACCAGAATCGCCATCACGCCTCCAAGCGTAAGTGCAATATTTATGTCCATATAAAACCCAGTAATTCTTGAAAATCAAGCATTTTCTCCGAATCAAAAGGGTGACTAGCCTCTATAATAATGTGTCAAATATAATGTAATGTGAACCACTCTCATACTACCTTTGATTTTGGGTTCTGTCGAGCTCTAGCCAAAATCCGCCTTGCGGGCGGATTTTTGCGGAGGCTTTGTTTTAAGTAGGGTTTGGCTAACTTCTCGGATTCTTTGGTTTGTAGATTTCGTCGATGATGCCGTATTTTTTTGCCTCGTCGGCGGACATAAAGAAGTCGCGGTCAGTGTCTTTTTCTATTTGCGCCAAAGGTTTGCCGGTGTTCTTTGCGAGAATCTTGTTGAGGTTCTCTTTTATTTTCAAAATATGCTTTGCGGTGATGGCAATGTCGGATGCTTGTCCTTCGGTTCCACCGAGTGGTTGGTGAATCATCACCTCGGCGTTGGGGAGAATGAAGCGTTTACCTTTTGCACCCGCAGAGAGGAGTACTGCACCCATTGACGCTGCCATACCCACACAGATGGTTGAGACATCGGGCTTCACGTGTTGCATGGTGTCGTAGAGTGCCATTCCAGCGGATACAGATCCACCCGGGGAGTTGATATACAAATAAATATCTTTCTTTGGGTCTTCGGATTCAAGGAAGAGGAGCTGTGCGATGGTGATGTTTGCTGTATCGTCGTCGATGGTTCCTGATAGGAAAATAATGCGCTCCTTCAAAAGGCGCGAGTAAATATCGTAGGCGCGCTCACCTGACTGGGATTTCTCAATAACGGTTGGTATAAGATATGACATAAAATTGTATTGGTTACGTGATGTTCGTATCGTAGCAGATTTTTGAGGGTTTGCAAACATATGTTTTCCATACAGAGCTTTCTTAGTTTAGAAGAATTTTTTGGAATGAATTTTACCCAGAGCGCCGAGGATGACCCTCTGCGCTCCACTTATCAACATTCTTCCATGGTAATCACTTACTCCCTCTGTTATAATACTAAAGAGTATTATTTAACCAATCACTACTTATCATATGCTGTCAGGGGCGTACTATGTCAACGGAGTGCCCGGGTGGATGGTTGTGATGCTAAAGATGCGTAAGAACCATCACAATGCGAATTCAGCTGAGCTTGCAACAAAAACCAGTGCGATTGCGTCTGTGGCGCGGAATTGTGCTTACGAGCATTCTTGTTTTGGGCGCAGCGTGGAGTGTGTGTGAGAACAGAGCAGATAAAAACGAATTTGCCGATGCAGGAGGCAATACACCCATGACGAGCAAAATTATCAACATCTCCGACGATCAATACTATCGAGATTTCTCGGATGAAGCCGAAGCAATAGGAGATGTATTGTCGGACAAAAATATACTCGGAATTTTCATCGACGCACCAAAAAAAGTTGACGGTGTTTTGCGTGACCGTTTGCCGATACTTGCGGTTGAACACAGAACCTTCGACCAGGGCGGCAAAGCGAATTTCGCAAAACATGCGACGGTGATCGGTATCGATCACGAACGAAATATTGCCTATGCGAATAAAGCGATCGAACAAGAGGACAACTATGTCGCGAGAGCACCGGTATCATTGCCGGGTGAACCGCTGGAGACTCCCGAGGGGAGTTATGCCAAGTACGAGGTCTTCGACGCTCGCACTCGATTGGGCTTTCCCTGGCGGGCCGGTCGCTATTCATTTTACGTTGCGCTGCAGGACCAGATATTTGGTCCGCTCAACACGGAAATCACTTTTCCGAAAGGAACGGGTGCGGACCAATCTGGACGTGCGGCAAATGCGGGAGCAATGTCGCAACTCATGAGTCCATTGCCGGGTGATCCGCTGCCGAATTACCGGGCGTTGAAGGAATCTCCATCATCGCCGAGCGCGCTTGGCATTGCGCTCACCGTCGCACTCACAAACACACTACGCAACGATACGGCTATTCCGCTTTACGGCGCGTTTTGTTTGAAACCACTCGTATCCGAGCAGTTAACGCCGGATGCCTGGCGCGCGCGCATCGAGGCGCAGAGTCGTGACGACAAAAATGTACAAGCTTGGCTGCAAACGAATCGTGACGAGAAGTTAAAACAACTTGAGGCTGCACCAAGCTCAGTGATCCCAATTACGCTGGTAATACTTGGAAGCATCGACGGATTTGTCACTCGCTTTACGGTGTACGCGCCGAGCTACAGCGCAGTAGGCAGTGACGGCGCAGTGCGAGGTCATTTCGCTTTAGATCTTTTGCGCATTCCGGGGATGCGCAAGACGGCACAAACGTATTACATCTACGCCTTGTCAGGCGAAGTTATGGAGAAGCCGGTAGTAGTAGTAGAAATAGAGGCAATGCCAGGTTCGGCGTCGTTTTAATGTTGATCTGTTCACGCAAGGCAAGCTCGCTCCACAACGCGGATGTAAAAATTGTGCAGGGAAGAAAGCGTCATTATTGCGAGGATTTTTTGAAGAGTAGTCTTGTGACATTAAAAAACCGGCACCTTGTAAGGGGTGCCGGTTTGAGTTTTATAGATACTCCATTTGACTTTTGTGGATTCGGTACGAACAGATGAAGAAAAGAACGACCGATATTCCTGCGTTTAGCCAACGTGCCAACTGGGTTAGTGGGTTAGTGTCGTCGAGGAATACTGCCACAACTGAAATGAGCGTCAAGATTATCACCGATAGATATATTGGTGCTGCCCAGTGTTTTGTTTGCGTGACGAGTGGGTCAAACACAAAAATTACCCACAGAAGTGCGCCAATCCCCATGAGTAGGTCGACGGTCGTTGGTGAATAGTTTGCGAAGGGAAGACGTACCTCCAGTATCATTAGTAGTAAATACAGGATAATAACCAAGGTATGCCCGATGCTGACGATGCTTCTCCAGAAAATTCCATAGATTTTATTATCTATACCCATTCCAACCTCCTCCTTTTGTGGATTTTTTAAAATGTACTACGCTTCGTCCCGTGCTTAGACTAACAGGTTTTTCGTTGTTTCACAATGTGTATAAAGTATAAAAGAAAACGCGCGCCTTCCCTCTTCTGGGAGCAAGAGGGAAGGCGCGCGTTGGTTCCGCTACACAGATTGGTCAGTCATCCGTCAAGCCAAAATACTTTTTGAGAGCCCCTACTTTAAACAAGGCGACACCAAGCACAAAGAACAGTATCACGGGAGCTATTACACTTAAAAAGAATGTAAATCCCAAGGGGATGTAGTAGGTGTACGATGTGCTTTTTGCTGGCATCAAACTGATTGCTGAGAGGAGTGTGAGTGTGGCAAGAAACAAAAAGAGTCGCCATGTATGACCCGAGGCGCCCTGTTTTGTTGCTTCTCTCCAACTGTCGATGGTGAGAAATGCCCAAAAGAATGGAGCAGACACAAAGGTTGCGACAATCATCGCGCGGCCTACCCCCGCCAGCATTTCAGAGATGAGCGAAAGGATCAGTACTGCTCCGGTTCCTGTCATGATGATGAGCAGGGCACGAGAGGCGAAATTTAGGGATGTTGCAACATATACCAACTCTTTGACGGTCGGTGCATTCATAATATGTCTCCAGTTTCAGCGTGAGCTTGTTGGTTGGGGAGCCAGCGTCTTTTGTGAGCATAGCAAATTGCTCGTTGTTTATCAATTGCTTGCAAAAGAAATGGCGCTATCAGGTTGATAGCGCCATGTATGTTGCGATGCTACTCTTTTTCGGTGGGAATGAAGGGAATGAAGCATGCAACTGCCCATAGCACGGTGCTGATCAAAAGGGAGAAAGACATTATGGCGACACTATTTAATCCAAGGATTGAAAACATGGCAAGAAAGACGAATACGAAAATCTCGCCAATGTTGGAGTCGGCGTCATCTTCCTTTTTGTTTAGAGAGAATGTGACGATGTCTTTGTTGTCCGCTTTGATTCCTGTGTTGGTAAGCGAGTCCCAAATTCCCTCGAGGGCAAGGACTGCGCAACAAGCAGTGTTTGCCCAGAGAACAACACACATAAAAGTGCTTGAGAGTGCTTCTTCTCTACTCATGTTGAGCGAGGTGATCAGCGCAAGGAGTTGGAAGTCAAATATCAGGATGAAGAACATCCCGACGATCATTGTGCTTGTTCCGGGGGCGGGAGTTGTTGATAATGTGCCTGATTCTTCGGACATAAAACCTCCGATGCTTGTTGTGTTGGTATGTCAACGATAAGAATACTTCTAGTAGGGAAGTATGGGGGAAAGAGGGTGCAATGTCAACAATAGTTCCTGAGTTTTTCAAGCCTGAATTACAGCAACGCCTATACTATTTTTGTTCCTCCAAGAATTTGAAGGTTGCGTCGTTCATGAGGAGGTTTTCCACATGGAGACGCGCACGTGCAGGATCAGCACCTTTAGCATTTTCAAGGAGGTATGCAGTTTCACGCTCAATGGCTTCGGGTTCAACTTTAAGTTTTTCCTCCGTTGCAATCTCATTCAATGCGATTTGAATTTTCACACTTTTTTCAGCATCGGTTTCCCATTCTTTCTTCATATCCTCGAGAGTTTTCTTGCTAGCGGTGAGATAGTCTTCAAATTTCATGCCCATACGCTCAACGTCTTGTTTGAATACTCTGCTCATGTGCTCGAGTTCGCCGTCGATGAGCATGCGGGGAAGTTTTACGCTGATTTCATTTGCGATGTTGTCCACGATTTCTTTTCGCTTTTTTTCACGCGCGCGATCCTTCTTTTCTTGCACCAATGATTCGCGAACCTTGTCGGTGAATTCAGCGACTGTTTTGAATGCGCCAAATTTCACCACAAACTCGAGCGTGAGGTCAGGGAGCACTTCTTTGCCATCCGCGTCCTTGGTTGCGAACTGTGATCGTACGCGGTCGACTGCTTTTGTAATGTCGTCTTCGGACACTTCGAGCATGTCTTCTTGTTTCATGACGTCCTTCGCAATCTTTTTATAATCAGGGAGTTTGATTTCCGGCATGACCGAGTAGAGAAGAGTAAATTCAAAAGGATTTCCCTTGGCGAGCTTCTTGATGGTTACTGTAGGTGTGGTGATTGCGCGGATGCTGTGTTCCTTGATGATGCCCGAGTATGCGCTATCAATGGCGAGATTTGCCATTTCTTCGAGGATAAGGGCCTCGCCGAATTTTTGGATGAGGATATTTTCGGGAACGTGCCCCTTGCGAAAACCGGGGAGAGAAACTTCTTCCGCGACGCGCTCAAGTGCCTTTGCGCGATGTTTTTCGAATGTTTCAGTTGCGATTTCGCAGGTAATTTCAATCTCGTTTTCTGAGATATTTTTTAACGATGTTTTGATGTCATTCATAGTTTCACAGTGTAGCGTTTTGGAGAGTGTTTTGCAAGGCGGGGCAAAGGTAGGACAAAAAGACGCGCGGGCTTCGCCCGCGCGTCTTTTTGTTGCATATTTTTAGCTTTTTCTTTTGACTATTGAGCTGTCGTGGTTGCGGTTGAAGTTGCAATTCCTGCAAAGCGAAGATTCATTGCGCTTTTGAGTGCGTGCTGTGCGTCTTTTGTCGCATTCTCAGCAGCTTTTATTTTCGGCTTAAGTGCTTTGAGTGCCTCGTTAACATTCGGTGCTGTTGTGGCTGCTGTGACACCTGTCTTTACGATAGCAACTTTATTCTTTGCATCAGCAATCTTGGTGCGTGCAAGGGCAAGGTTTGTGCGCGCCTTGGTGACGTCAAAACCCTTCCCAAAGAGTGTGGCGAGTCTCGTTTCAATTCTCACTGCATAGTTTTCAAGCATTGCGACATTGCGCTCGAGGCGTTTCACAAGGTATTCTGCTCGCATAATGCCAGCCTTTTTGCGGCGTTCCTCCATTCGCTCATTGGCGTCATTTCGTCTTTGTGCAGTAGACGTGCTTGTAGTTGTTGCGGTGCGGAAGCGCTTACCCTCACGGGCCTCCTTCCGCTCCTCTTTGAGTACTCCTCGAAGTTCTTTTCTGTCTTCGCGGTCGTCCCTCTTCATTTCCTTGTCTTCCTTACGGAAATCCTTTTGGAGTTCCTTCTTTTCGTTTTTGAGATCCTTGCGGAAATCTTTTTGTTCGTCACGCGTATCTTTCCACGTGTTCGCTTGTGGTGTGGTTGTTGCAGTCGACGTCGCAACCGTAGTGGTTGCAAAAACAACTGACGACGTTGCCATAATACCGACTGCAATACCTGAGATGATAATTTTTTTCATAAGATTTATTATTCTAGAATGTGTTATGTAGCAAAAGAAACATAATGATGCCTTTTGCAATTAAGAGCCTGTCGAGACAGGCTCTTAATTGAGTATATCGCAATGAGGTTGGGAGTACAGGGGGTTGGTGTGGTGTAATAATAAATGGCGCCAAGGATCGAATCCTTGGCGCCATTTACCCTTTGTTTTAAGTATTTTTTTGCTATTTTGAAAAATATTTACTTCCCAAACTTTTCGTTGTAGAGTTTTATGCTGCGGGTGACGGCTTCTAATCACAGAATACTTTATACACTTGAGCTATAGAAAAAAATTGACACACTCGCCCTTTTTGTTGCTCAAAGTCGCCAGCTTGTTGCAATTTTACATAAAACACAGTATACTCTCTACATGCAAAAGAAAGTACAGGATATCGCTCAGGTCATTTCGGGGTACACTTTCCGCAGTCCTGTCGAAAAGGACCCAAACGGCAAGGTTTTCGTACTGCAAGCAACGAATGTGGATAGTGCGCGGGATATTACAGAGACCGGCGAGTTCGCTCGGATTTCTTCGGAACCCCCTCGAGCTATGTCATATTTGGAATACAACGACGTACTCCTTGTTTCTAGGGGTTCAGGATTGGGCTCTTTTCGTGCAACTGTTTTTGCGCTCGACGAAACGAATGTTATCGCTTCGTCATCAGTACACATTATCCGCATCAAAGATGTGACCGTATTACCCAAATACATTTCTTTGTATCTGAACTCAGATGATGGGCAAAAAAAGATTTCACAGGTTGTCACGGGCGGGTCATATATACAAAGTATCCTCCGAAAGAATTTAGAGGACATAGATATCCCAATACCGCCAATGATAAAACAAAAATCAATCATCGCATTACACGAAAATATCAAAAGGCAAGAAGAGATACTTGAGCGAAAAAGCTACCTCAAAAAAAACATTATCAGCGCAACTTTTAAAAATTTAACCACCAAATAAATCCATGCCTACTCAAAAAAAATACACACAAGAAGAACTCAACAAGACGCTCTGGGCAGCGGCTGATTCTTCTCGTAGTAGTGTGGATGGTGGTGTCTACAAAGACTATGCGTTGACGATGCTTTTCATGAAGTATCTCAGCGATTTAAATAAAAAGAGACATGCTGAATACAAAGAGCGTTTTGGTGATGACGAAAAGCGTATTGAGGAAAAGATGAAGCTCGACCGCTTTTACCTTCCTCCAAAGTCATCGTTTGACTATCTATATGGCAAAGTTGAAGAAGACAATATTGGTGAGGAAATAAACAAAGCGCTCCATCGTATTGAAGATGCGAACAAAGAAAAGCTTGAAGGGGTATTCAGTGTTGACTTCAACTCCGAATCAATACTTGGGAAACTTGAGCAACGCAACAAGATGCTTCGCCACCTCATCAATGACTTTGCCAAAATAGACCTCTCGGATGTTGGCGATGATGTCATTGGAAATGCGTACATGTACATGATTGAAAAGTTTGGTTCGGATGCTGGTAAAAAAGCTGGAGAGTTCTTCACGGTGACGAGTGTTGCGCGATTGGTTGCAAAACTTGCTGAGCCTAAAGAAGGGGATCGTATTTGTGATCCGTGTTGCGGGTCGGCGAACCTCCTTCTCCTCGCTGGGGAAGAAGTAGAAAAGCAGGGCTCAAAAAACTACGCACTCTACGGGCAAGAGTCCACAGGCTCAACATTTCAGCTTGCTCGTATGAATATGTTTCTCCACGGCAAGGACTCCGCACGTATTGAATGGGGAGACACTCTTAACAGTCCGCGGTTGGTAGAAAATGACCAGCTCATGCACTTCGACACAATCGTGGCGAACCCTCCATTTTCCTTGAAAAAGTGGGGTGCAGAAAATGCCGAGGCTGATAAGTACAATCGCTTTTGGCGCGGAGTTCCGCCAAAGGATAAAGGGGATTTTGCTTTTATTACGCACATGATTGAAACCGCAAAACCAAAGACGGGCAGGGTCGCGGTGATTGTACCGCACGGCGTGCTTTTCCGCGGTGGTTCAGAAGGGAAAATCCGCACACAGCTTCTTAAAGAGAATATTATTGACACAGTGATTGGACTACCTGCGGGACTCTTTCAGACGACAGGTATTCCTGTCGCTATCCTCGTGATTGATCGCTCGCGTGAAAAGGGCGGTGCGAACGAGAAGAAAAAGGACGTGCTTTTTATTGAAGCATCAAAAGAGTTCAAATCTGGCAAGGCAAAGAACACCCTCACTGAAGAAAATATTGCCAAGATTTTTGACACCTACAAAAAGCGTAAAGATGTTGAAAAGTTTTCACGCAAAGTAGATTTCAAAGAAATTGAAGAAAACGATTTTAACCTCAACATCACTCGCTATGTGGATACTTTCGAGGAGGAAGCTCCTGTTGATATTCAAGCAAATCTAAAGGAGCTTGCAGCTCTCGAACCCGAGCTTCAGAAACTCGAAAAACAAATGGTCGAATATTTAAAGGAATTAGGGATTAAATAAATATATGAACAAAGAACAACATTTTCCACCAATACACGCAAAAGGGCAATTCCACTGTCCGCGTTGTGGTGTCTATGCAAAACAGCGATGGTCACACCTGAGCGCTGTGGATGATATTTATACGGAGAGAAATCAGTATGGTGTAAATCGTCAGTCAAACATCTACGGAATGACCACATTTAGTGGAAACTTTAATGAAGAATGGTCTGTATCAAAGTGCGAGCATTGTGGTCGTAATGTCATCTGGTTGGCAACATCAATTGTCTATCCGAGAACAATTCAAGTTGCTCAACCGAACAACGATCTCAACGAGGATATTCAGAATGACTATTTAGAAGCAGCAAATGTGCTTAGTGATTCGCCTCGCTCAGCGGCTGCTATTTTGCGTCTCGCTCTCCAGAAACTCTGCGTTCAACTTGGGGAAAAGGGACAAAATATAAATGATGATATTGCTTCATTGGTAAAGAAGGGATTGAATCCTGCTATTCAGAAATCTCTCGATGCACTCCGTATCGCAGGGAACAACGCTGTCCACCCAGGTGAGTTAGATCTGACCGAGGATACGGATCGAGTAATAAAGTTATTCAGCCTCATCAATTTTATTGCTGAAAAGATGATAACAGAGTTGAAAGAAATAGATTCCTTTTATGATGGTCTTCCTGGTGGCGCAAAGGATGCGGTAGAAAAGCGTGATTCAAAATAAGATTATGAGTGTATCAACTAAATTCCAAAATTTTTGTTCAAGCATCCGTATCACTTCAAGTGTTGCTGGTGATATTTCGTATCGCTATAAAAGAATCACAAAACAATTGAATAAAGATTTTTGGAGCACAGAATCAAATACGGCTCACAGTCTGTATGTCGGATCTTACGGTAGAGACACTGATATCCATGTTAGTGATATTGATGTTTTATTTCAACTCCCATATTCCGTATATGAAAGAATCAATAAGCATTCAGGGAATGGTCAATCTGCCCTGCTTTCGGAAGTTAGAGACTCATTAAAAAATACTTACTCAACAACTCATATAAGTGGTGATGGACAAATTGTCGCAATTAAATTTGAAGATGGTGTCAGTTTTGAAATTGTTCCTTGTTTCATGAATGACAATGGAAGTTATACTTATCCTGATTCAAATAATGGCGGTAGTTGGAAAACAACAAACCCAAAACCAGAAATTGAAGAGGTTCGAAAAACAAACGAAACACTCAATGGAAATTTAAAGAACTTATGTAGAATGGCAAGAGCGTGGAAAGATAAGTGGGATGTTCCAATGGGAGGTTTACTGATAGATACTCTTGCATACCAGTTCTTGAAAACATGGGCTCAGAGAAATGACTCTTATCTTTATTATGATTGGATGACTCGTGATTTTTTTGAATATCTTAAAAACCAAGACAAAGATAAAACATACTGGCTTGCAGTAGGTAGTGGTCAATATGTTTACAAGAAAGGAGATTTTCAATTCAAAGCACTGCGTGGTTTTAATATTGCAAATGAGGCAATAGATTACGAGGTGAGAGAAATGCCTTCCTCAGCTAATGGCAAGTGGAGAGAAATTTATGGATCTAAATTTTAAATATATGAACAAAGAAAATCTTTCAATCATTAGACAATCATTTGCAAGTACAGTCTTTACTCACAAAGTACAAGAAGTTGCTGCAGAAAATCAAGAAAAAAATGTATTCACTATTAAGATAGTAAACATTGTATTAGTTTCTATTGTTTTAATTTTATTGATCATCCAAGCTACTAAGCCAGAAGTTCTTTTGTTTTCATATATAGGTGCTGGGATTACTGTTGCTGAAGTAATTTTTCTTATCATCCAGCTTACATTCAGCTTTGAACAACGAGTAGTTATGCATAAAAACTCAGCTCTTAAGTATATGGGACTTAGAGATGCTTATCGTTCATTAATTGCAGATGTTATGAGTGAATCAGTCCCCACGGACCAAATTATCTCTCGAAGAGACTTGTTGCAAAGAGAGTACCAGGTCATCAGTGATCTTGCTCCACAAACTGGACCCAAAGAATATACCGAAGCACAGAAAAGACTAAATAAAAGAGGAGAGGTCCAAGGAGAAGAATTTACTTTGTCGGATGAAGAGATTGACTGGTTTCTGCCAGAAAGATTGAGACTAAAACATGAAAAATAATCAACTACAAAAAAATATTCCTGAAGGGTGGCAAGAATTAAAACTTGCGAGTATTTTTGAATTTAAAAATGGACTAAATAAAGAGAAACACTACTTTGGTCACGGTACTCCAATAATTAATTATACGGATGTTTATAAAGGTGGAGGTTTATACACAAATACTATTCTAGGTAGAGTTGACGTGAATAAATCCGAGCTCGATAGGTTTAATGTAAAAAAAGGAGATGTGTTCTTTACTAGAACTTCCGAAACTCTTAAAGAAATAGGATTCTCCGCGGTAGCACTTGATGATTTCAAAGACACAGTTTTTAGCGGTTTTGTTCTTCGTGCAAGACCAAAAGGAAAGTCACTGACTCTTGGTTACTCTAAGTATTACTTCAAAACTCATTTAGCACGTAAAGAAATAATAGAAAAAAGCTCATATACAACAAGAGCGTTAACTAGCGGCACTTCACTTAATCATGTAAATATTAAACTCCCTTCAACGCCTGAACAAAATCGGATTGTGGCGGTGCTGGAGGCTTGGGATAAGGCGATTGAAAAATTGAGGAAGAAAATTGAAATCAAAAAGGAAATCAAAAAAGGTTTGATGCAGGATTTGCTTACTGGGAAAAAGCGATTGGGTTGGCTTAAGGATAAGTGGGAGAGTATTCGATTGGGTGATGCTTGCGAAATGAATCCTAAAAGTGAAAGCTTGCCGAATACTTTTGTATATATTGACCTTGAAAGTGTTGAGCGCGGCAATCTTTTAAAAGAAAATATAATAAATTTAACCGGAGCTCCTAGCCGAGCCCAGAGGCTTTTGAGGCACGAAGACATTATTTTTCAGGTGGTCAGGCCCTATCAGAAGAATAATTTATTTTTTGATAAAAAAGGAGATTATGTTGCATCGACTGGCTATGCGCAAATCAGGGCAAAAGGTTCTGCTCGTTATTTATATTATTTATTACATACAGATGAATTTGTTAATAAAGTTATAGATAGGTGCACGGGTTCAAACTACCCAGCGATAAATTGCACTGATTTATCAGAAATTGAAATAGTAATCCCAACGTCAAAAGAGGAACAAACCGCAGTTGCCACCATCCTCACTACCGCAGACAATGAAATCTCCAAACTCGAAAATAAACTCTCCCTCCTCAAGGACCAGAAAAAGTACCTCCTCAACAATCTCATCACTGGCACCATTAGAACCCCTGAAACATTATCAATTAACAAATAACTTTATGAAAAAACCACAAACAAAAAGGAATATTACGCCAGCGATTTTTGAAGAAAAAGATGTCCGTAGAACATGGCATCACGAGCAGTGGTATTTTTCTGTGATTGATGTTGTTGCAGTCCTGTCAGGAAGTGAAAGGCCTAGAAAATACTGGGATGATCTCAAAAGAAAGCTTAAGGACGAGGGAAGTCAGTTGTCCGAGAAAATCGGACAACTGAAACTGATGTCTCTTGATGGTAAAAGCTATCTTACCGATGTGGCTAATCTACAGAGTATTTTTCGTATTATTCAATCTATTCCGTCACCAAAAGCAGAACCGTTTAAACAATGGCTTGCAAAGGTGGGGCAAGAACGAATCGATGAAATGATGAACCCAGAGCTTGCCCTCAATCGTTCACGCGAGTATTGGAAGAAGCACGGACGAAGTGATAAATGGATACAGCAGAGAATGATGGGGCAGGAAACTCGCAACAAGCTTACCGATTATTGGAAAGATGCCGGAGTAGAAGAAGGTAAAGGATATGCAATTCTTACAAATATTATTCATCACGAATGGAGCGATCTGGGTGTGCAAGATCATAAGAAAGTAAAAGGTTTGGGCAAGTCTACAAATTTACGTGATCATATGTCAGAAGCTGAACTCATCTTTACCGCACTCGCTGAGCTCTCTACTCGCCAGATTGCGGAGAATATGGAAGCAAAAGGTCTTGAGGAAAATAAGATACCCGCAAAGCGTGGCGGAAAAATTGCAAAAGACGCGCGGGTGGCATTAGAAGAAAAAACGGGTAAAAAGGTCGTGACGGGTGATAATTATTTACCACCAAGCAAGAAAAAATTAATATAATTGTATGGAAAAAGTACACTTCGACGAAGCAAAACAATCTCAACTTCCGGCACTGGAGCTTCTTTTGGCAATGGGGTACAAATATATTTCTGCTGAAGAGACGTTGCGTCAGCGTGGTGGAGACACAAGCAATTTCATTCTTGCTGATATTGCCGAGAAAAAGCTCATGGATATCAATGGGTATGAGGTTCGCGGGAGAGAATATAAATTTAGTGAGAAAGATGTGCGCGATGCAATTGATGAGCTCGAACATATTCAATACGAGGGGCTTATTGATACCGCGCAGAAAATTTTTAACATCATTATGCCGACAAGCGGAGGCAAGACCATTAAAGTGAGTGCGGGAGGAAAAACAATGTCAAAAAATTTCCGTTTTATCGATTTTGAGAATCCCCAAAGCAACGCTTTTCATGTGACGGCGGAGTTTGCTGTTAGTGGGAAGCAGAACATTCGTCCCGATGTTGTGTGTTTTGTGAACGGTATTCCGTTCGCGATTATTGAGAACAAGAAATCAAGCGTTGATGTTGTTGAAGCTTTGAACCAAATGAATCGCAACCAAGGTTCCGAATTTTGTCCAAAGCTCTTTACTTACGCACAGCTTCTTGTGGGGACTAATAGTAAAGAACTACTGTATGGGACAACAGGGACGCTGAATAAATTTTATGCGGGATGGAAGGAAAAAGGGACTTCGGAGGA
Organism: Patescibacteria group bacterium; assembly: GCA_038062675.1. GTDB lineage: Bacteria > Patescibacteriota > Minisyncoccia > Phycocordibacterales > UBA1550 > UBA1550. Next base: position 79,024 of record JBBTWP010000003.1, on the reverse strand, counting down.
AGACGTAAACAAGCGAGTAATTGCTTTAATCGCGAAGAAGATTGATGGGTCTGTTTACGAACAGATTTTGACTGATCTCAACGGATATACGGAAGGGCATGTACAAAAAACTGAACGACTTCCGACAGAGCAGGATAGGGGAATCGTTGCGCTTTTTGAACCTGCTCGTCTTCTTGACCTTGTTAAAAACTACACGCTTTTTGATGCAGGAGTGAAAAAACTGTCGCGCTATCAACAGTATTTTGCAATTCATAAGATGATGGAGCGGATTGGAGAAAAAGAGGTTGTTAGGGGTGCCCCTCGCCGTCGCGGCGGGCTCGTTTGGCACACACAGGGGTCTGGTAAATCTCTCACGATGGTGATGTTTGTTAAGGCGCTTATTGAAAATCCACACATTAGTAATCCGCGCGTAATCATTGTCACTGATCGTAAGGACTTGGATAAACAGATTAAAGACACCTTTAAGAATTGTAATTTGAAAAAAGAGGTGGTGCAGGCCATGAGCGGACAGGAACTCCTTGATCTTATTAAAGAAAAAAATCTTGCGGTGATAACTACTCTTGTGCATAAATTTGAGTCTGCCGCAAAAAAGAAAACAGGGCTTGTTGATACTGATCAAAATATATTTGTTTTGATAGATGAGGCACACCGCAGTCAGGGTGGTATTGCGAGCCTGGAAATGAATCGTATTATCCCAAATGCGTGCTACATAGGCTTTACTGGCACTCCTCTCATGAAAGGCGAGAAAGAAAGCTGGAGAAAGTTCGGTGGATATATTGATACATACACGATTGACGATGCACTTGCAGATAAAATTGTTTTGCCACTTATTTATGAAGGGAGATATGTTGATTTGACGCAAAATGAAGAACAGATTGATCGGCACATGGAGCGTATTACTCAGGATTTGAATGATAAGCAGAAAAAAGAATTGCAGAGATATGCGGGGACGAAGATTATTAAGAATAATCCACAACGAATCATTGAAATTTCGTATGATATTGAGAATCATTTCATTGAATACTTCCAAAATACCGGGCTCAAGGCGCAGATTGTCGCACCATCTAAATACTCAGCCATATTGTTTCAAAAGTTTTTTGAAACTCGAGGGAATGTTCGTACTGCTGTAGTTATTTCTGATGAACATGATGATGGTGACGAAGAAGACACACACAAAAAGGAAGTTGTGGGGTATCTTGATGGGGTTCGCAAACATCACAGCAGTGTCGCGAAGTACGAGAAGGATGTTATTGACAGCTTTAAGCACAACGAGGACGGTATTGAGATGATTATTGTCGTCGATAAACTTTTAACTGGCTTTGACGCCCCGCGCAACACAGTCCTTTATCTTGCCAAAGATTTAAAAGATCACAATTTACTCCAAGCAATTGCGAGGGTGAATCGTCTTTATGAAAATAAAAAACTTCCAAAGACGGTGGGGTATATTGTTGACTACTCGGAGAATGCAAAGAACATCAATATGGCGATGAAGCTTTTTGGGAATTATGATGAAAGTGATGTTAAGGGGGCACTTATTGATGTTGCTGAAAAGGTGCAGGAACTCGAACAGAGTTATAGCTTAGTGCACGATGTTTTCAAGGAGATCAAGGGGTCATCTGATGACGAAGCATTTTTGCGACTTCTTAATGATGCCCCAAAGCGTGAGATTTTTTATAAGTCACTCAACTCATTTATAAGAAATCTTAATGAATGTTTCGTGCTTCAGGATTTTGTGCATGAGTTTAAGCATCTTGATATGTATAAGATGGAGCTCAAGAAATTTATGGAACTTCGCAAGACCGCCAGCCTTAAATATGCAGACCGGGTTAATCTCTCTGAGTACAAACAGTCGCTTGTAAATATTCTTGATAAATATGTTGATGCACGCGGAGTGGAGCTTTTAACCAAGCAAATCAATATCACTGACCGTAAGCAATTCGAACAGGCAATTGAAGACCTTGGGTCCGATAAATCTAAAGCTGAGGCAATTGCTGCACAAACCCAAAAAACAATCACTGAGAAAATGGATACTGACCCTGAGTTCTACGATCGTTTTTCAAAGAAAATTTCTGAGATATTGCAGAGAATGCGCGACGGGAAACTCGCGGACGTCGAAGCGTTACGGCAAATGAAGTTAGCTAAGGATGATGTTGTTCAAAAGAAAGACGATAGCATCCCTGTACTTATTCAAGAAAACAAAGGATCTGATATTTTCTACCGCAATCTTCGTGGAAACTTTAAAGGTTTCGAAATAAAGGAAGAAGTTTTTGTTTCTGTTATCATTGATACTTTCAACATTGTAAAACATGAAGCGATCGTTGATTGGCATAAAAATGCTGATGTTAAAAGGCGAATAATAAATACAATTGATGATTACCTGTATGATGTTGTGAAAAAACAAAAAGGCATTGAACTTTCCGACGAGGATATGAAAAAAATCATCGCTAATGTAATGTTATTATCTGAAAATAATTATGAAATCTTTTCCTAGTTCAGAAAGAAAAGAATTTATATACGGCTCTTTTGTCTATTGTTATGATCTCGTAAAACAAAATAGAAAAACATTGAGCCTTACGATTATGCCAGACTTGCGGATATGCGTAAAATGTCCTTATCGCGCAAGCGAGGATCGTATAGAAATTTTTTTAAAAAAAAAGTGGTTCTGGATGCAAAAACAACTAGCTTTTTTTGGAAAATATCAGCGGAAAGAGCATAAAAAAGAGTATGTTTCCGGGGAAAGTTTTTATTACCTAGGTCGACAACACCAGCTTGTTGTGAAGCGTGCGCTTGAGGAGGAGGTCTCGCTTTTGAGGGGAGTGTTGTTGGTGCGCACAACAAGAGCTGTGTCGGACAGCAACCATACTAAGAAACTTATTTCTGAGTGGTACAAAGAGAAAGCGACTCGAGTATTCCAAGAGCGATTTGAAGAAGTAATGGAGAATTTTGAGTACAAAAATATGCCGAAACTCGAACTTCTAGACATGAAACGTCGGTGGGGGAGCTTTGTGAATAAGGATAAGATTATCCTTAACCCCAAATTAATACACGTGCCTAAAGATTGTATTGATTACGTTATTACTCATGAATTGTGTCATGTAAAATATAAAAACCATGATAAAAAGTTCTTACAATTTTTGGATGAAAAATACCCAAAATGGGAAAAAGTGAAGGACAAACTAGAGATGTATGCTGTGTAAATATAAAGTCTTCAACCTGCAACAGTCTCGCCATCTCTTTGATTGCCAAAAAGAGAAATTGCATTTCAGAGTTGAATGTAGCCATTGCCACTTCTAGGAATTGGGTCGTAATTGACGGCGCCAAGTCACCCCTTGAGATTCACAGAAGAATACTACAGGTGCTCGGACTTTAGTTGCAAAAAGCCTTCTTGCGAAAACGCAAAGAAGGCTTTTTCATTAAAAATATGACCAACGCTAATTCACCCCGATAAATGAATCTTCGCTATCAAGCACTGAGGCAATGTTATCCCAGAAAGTATTTTTTAGTCGCTTGGGGAACACTTTAAGTTCTTGCAGTTCTTCTTTATTAAACCATTGCGCAGCCTCAACGTTTCCATTTGGGTCAAGGTCGACATGGTTTTGGTTCAGCGATTGATCATGGCTAGGTTCAGCAAGCCAAAATGTTTCGAAGAAAATTGACTCGGATGATTCATGGAACTCTTGAACATAAAGCATTTTCTTGATATCCACATGTAAGCCTGTTTCCTCATGAACTTCTCGTTTTGCGCACTCTAAAATATTTTCACTCTCATACTCCCAACCACCGCCTGGAGCATACCAAAAATTCATCCCCTTGTTTTTCACAAGGAGGATTTTTCCAAGATTTTTGTCGTAGGTTACCACCCGTGAAAGCAGTTTAATTTTCATAATCCAATATTAGGTTTTTTCTTATAACTCGATTTTCTGTGGGTTTTGTCGCATGGATTTTGATTCACCTGCACCCATCTTGTCACGGGATTGAATTATTCCAGTGTGGTACTGGTTAAATTAGTAGGGCTAGTGAATCACTGGGTGTTTTTCCCTACTTCTCGAATTTTTCGTTGTAGAGTTTTATGCTGCGCGTGACTGCTTCTTGTGCGGCAACCATTCCCTCAAAGCCCGAAACATGCACTTCTTTCTTCTGAATCTTCTTGTAGGTCATGAAAAAGTGCTCGATTTCTTTGAGGGTGTGCTTATTGATGTCTTTTAAATCTTTGACATCTTCCCAGCGCGGGTCGCCGACCGGTACGGCGATTATTTTGTCGTCGTCTTCGCCACAGTCGGTCATGTGCATGATGGCAACAGGGCGCGCTGAGACGAGAATACCAGGGAAAAGCGGGTACGTGGTGAGGAGTACAACATCAAGCGCATCGTTGTCGTCCCAGAGTGTTTGTGGCACAAAGCCATAGTCAAATGGGTAGTCTTGGGAAGTGTGCATTGCGCGGTCAAGGGCAATGAGACCGGTTTCTTTGTCAATTTCGTATTTGTTTTTTGAGCCCTTGTTAATCTCAACAATCACGTTGATTTCTGCAGGACTTTTTTTGCTTAAAGGAATATCATGCCAAAGGTTCATGGTGTTTTTTAAGTTAGATGATTGGATAATGTTGAATTGCGAAACATTTTTTTCGGTGGTCATTTTTGCTTGCCAAACCTTACCCAGCCCCACAAAAATGACCAGCCTCAAAATTGTTTCGTAGCCTGAGTTAAATCAAACGTTACTCTTTTGCTGGCTCTGTCGGTGTTGCGACGGTGCCGTCGGTGGTTGCTTCTGCGAGTGTTTCGCCCGCTGCGCTTACAATGTCGAGCTTCCATCCGGTGAGTTTTGCAGCGAGGCGCACATTTTGTCCGCCGCGTCCGATGGCGAGAGACTGCTGGTCGGCGGCAACGGTTACTGTTGCTTGGTGTTTTGCTTCGTCGAGTTCAACACTCATAACATTTGCAGGAGAGAGTGAGTCCTCAATGAATTTTTTGGTATTTTCAGACCAGAGAATAAGGTCAATTTTTTCTCCACCGAGTTCACTCATGACCGTTGAAACACGCACACCGCGCTGTCCTACGCATGAGCCGATTGGGTCGATGTGCGAGTCGGATGAAGCAACGGCAACTTTTGAGCGGGATCCTGCTTCGCGCGCAACCATTTTAATAATGACGGTTCCTGCGGCAACCTCGGGTGCTTCTTGTGCGAAAAGTTTCTCGATCATTTTTGGATGTGAACGTGAAAGGCGCACGTCGATTCCACGTGGAGTTTCTTCTACTTTGTAGAGATATGCGCGAATACGTTCACCCTGCTTGTAGCGTTCGCCCGGGATCTGGTCTTCGTAACCGAGGAGCCCTGTCGTTTTGTCGAGGTCGACAAAGATATTGCCGCGCTCCATACGTTGAACGGTTCCTTGAACGATTTCACCTTGGCGTTTGCCATACTCTCCAATAATAGAAACTTTCTCGGCTTCACGGATACGCTGGATGATCACTTGCTTTGCGGTTTGTGCAGCAATACGGCCATAGTTGTCGTGCGCTTCAAGAGGAAAGACGATTTCGTCTCCGGACACTGCGTCTTTTTTAATACGGCGTGCATCGGTGAGGATGAGGTCGTGCTCAGGATTGAAACGGCGAAGAGTCACCTCTTCTCCCTCGGGAACATCTTCGTTAAGCTCCTCCTCTTTCGCTTCTGCGTCTTCGTCGCTGTCTTCGGGCATGCGTACTGCCTTTTCGTCAACAACGATTTTGACCTGTACGAATTCAGTTTTTCCGGAGTTAATATCAAAAACCGCACGAACAATTTGTCCTTTTTTGCCGTAGTCTTTTTTGTAGGCGGCAGCGAGCGCCTGCTCTATTGCCTCGATGATTTTTGCGCGGGGAATTCCGCGTTCTGCTTCGAGCTGGTCAAGCGCCGAGCCCATGGTTTTTAGGTCCAACATGTTGTTTTTTTTCGATTTTTTAATAAAAGCGATACTAATTCTTATATTAGCTCCTCGGCTCGGAACATGAAAAGTGCTCTTTTCTTGTTCCGAGCCCTACGTCGCTAATAAAAATTGCCCGTTTTCGAGACGGACATTAACTTTTTAAGTATACCAAAGTTGGGGTAGGTGTGTCAAATTGAATGTGGTATGGCGTATTAGAGCGATTTGTCTCTCAGGCAGCTTCTTTCGTTAGCAAGAGTATATGTTTTTCTATTTTGTGATTCGACGAGCATAAGGTATGATTATGTAAATATGAAGTTACATTACCAGCGCGGATTTTCGCTTATTGAGCTCCTTCTTATTATTGCGATTGTTGGTATTTTGGCGGGGATTGTTTTGGCGAGTGTCACAAAAGCTCGAGAAAGGGCGCAGATTGCAAAAGTTGTTTTGGAGGTAAAGGAAATTAGTAAGATTATTGCTAAGTACTACGCAGACACAGGAACTTATCCGGCAACATGCAGGGATGTATGTACTATTCTAACTGACCCTTTTGTTGCTGATCTCGGCGTTGCTGGGTGGGAAGGTCCCTATGGATCTCTTTATAATAATGCCCATTCGTGGGGTGGACATTTTGGCATAGACGACGGGTATGATATTGACGGGGATGGGATAAATGATTCAATAATTGTGCTTAACGATGATCGACCAGGTCTTGGAGATAGTGATAATGGTGGACGAATACCACGGGACGTTTTGTTGGCGATCGACAAAATTCTTGATGATGGAGATTTGACGACGGGAAACATGCGGGGAGATGGCTCTTGGCCAACAGCAGGAGGGGAGGGGGTGATAAAGATTTCTACATAACATCTTTGCTATTTCTTGACTTCTCTACCATGAGCAGTACACTAATACACAGAAGTTGTTTTTTTGTTCAACCAAGAGGAGAGACTCTTATGGGAGAATTGAATGAAATGAAAGAAGAACGTAGAATAGAGCAACAAAAAATTTCTTTTGACGAACGGAACCCTCTGCTTGATTAAGCAAACATAAATAGTAAACAAAAAATACCCTGCCTTTGCACAGGGTATTTTTTGCAGATAGTTATTGTACTTTGAATTACAAAACTCCTTACTCGACACATCATTTTAAGGGTACGGATTTTTTGAAGCTTAAAAAATCCTGAAGTTCTCGCGTCGTCACGCTCGAAACCCCCTTAAAATGGTGCGCCTCGACGAGTTTTATAATTCAAGGTTTGTAAATCATTTTAATGCAGAGAAAATGTTATACACATTCTTTTCTGGTCATCTGTTTGGTATACTGATAGAGAACATTTGAAATCCTATGACCATTAACAATGAACAGCTGAAAGAATTTCTCGTTGACTCAGAGCTTATTGCTCGCGCTGATGTTGATGACGCGAATAAACGTGCAGGAGAAAAGAAATCTTATCTCGGCGATTTGTTGGTTGCTGAAGGAAAACTCACCGAAGACGATCTCCGTCGAACCGAAGCGTATATTATGGGCATACCCTTTATCGGGCTTAAGGGACAAAAGATTGATTTCGAAGTACTCTCATTGATTCCTGAGCCTATCGCGCGCAAGTACAATGTTATCGCATTCAAGAAAACACCAACCGTACTTGAGGTTGCCATGCTCGACACCAACAATCTTGAAGCCATTGAGTTTATAAAGAAAAAAGTTGGATTAAGGATTTTACCCCGCCTGACCGACAAAGATTCAATGAAGTCGGCGCTCGTCCAATATCAAAAAAGTCTCAAGGCGGAGTTTGGAGATATTATTGAAAAAGAAGCATCGGCACTCAAGATGGTCGGAGAGGGAGGGGGAGAGGCTCAAAGTGCAGAAGAGCTCAAGAAGTTAGCCGAGGATTTGCCCGTGGTAAAAATTGTCGATACGCTCCTCAATCATGCTATTTTGCAAGGTGCATCCGATATTCATATTGAACCGATGGATACCCAGGTGGTGATTCGTTATCGTATCGACGGACTTTTGCATGATGCGATGATTTTACCAAAAACGGCGGCGGCGGGAATTGTGGCTCGTATTAAAGTGCTCGCCAATTTAAAGCTCGATGAAAAACGATTGCCACAGGACGGTCGCTTTAAGGTCCAGCAAGGCGGAGAAAACGTTGCATTTCGCGTTTCGACACTTCCTGTGTATTACGGGGAAAAGACTGTTATGCGCTTACTTCGTGAAGCGGTGGAGGGATTTACGCTCGAAGCACTTGGCTTTCATGGTGTTGGGCTCGAGCGCATTTATGCGGCGACAAAACAACGCGTGGGAATGATTTTAACCACAGGACCAACCGGGTCGGGTAAATCAACAACCCTTTACACGATTCTTGAAATTTTAAATCAGCCAGATGTAAATATTTCTACCATCGAGGACCCTGTTGAATATCAAATGGTGCGCGTCAATCAAACGCAAGTAAAGCCGGAAATTGGACTCACGTTTGCGAGCGGTATGCGCTCGTTGGTGCGTCAGGATCCGGATATTATTATGGTGGGAGAAATTCGTGATACTGAAACAGCATCTCTTGCGGTGAATGCGGCGCTCACGGGACACCTTGTTCTTTCAACCCTCCACACCAACTCCGCTGCGGCGACCATGCCTCGCTTGATCGATATGGGAATTGAACCGTTTCTTATTGTATCAACAGTCAATGTCATGATTGGTCAGCGCTTGGTGCGTCGTTTGTCGGCGGCGAAAGAAAAATATTTCCTCACAAAGACGGAAATTGAGACGCTCAAGAAGACAATTGACCTTGATCGCGTGATGAAGGTTTTGAAAGACGAGGCAGTTGTTGGCCCCGGAACAACGTGGAGCGAAGTGCCATTTTTCCGACCAAAGAAATCGGCCGAGTCTGAAGATGGTTACAAAGGTCGTGTGGGAATTCATGAAGTGTTGAAGATGACACCAACGATTCGTGCACTCATTCTTGGTGGGGCTACTGCCTCCGCCATTGAAGAGCAGGCAAAAAAAGAAGGGATGACAACGATGCTTGAAGATGGAATCATGAAGGCGACACAAGGAATCACAACCATTGAAGAAGTGTTGCGCGTGGTTTCTGAATAATTTCTTGCAGACTGGTAAATAATGCGCGATAATAGAATGAGTAATGCCTAAATTTAAATATAAAGTTCGTGCAGGGGCAACGGGCGAAGAGACATCGGGTATCGCCGCCGCTGTCGATCGTTTTTCGCTTGCCGCCGAGCTCAAGGGGTCGGGGAAATTTATCATCTCTATAGAAGAATCAAAATCCATCACCATCCCCGGACTTGATTTTATCGACAACTTTCTTGGACGTGTAAAAATGCACGAGCTTATCGTGTTCTATCACAACCTGAGCATCATGATGAGTGCTGGACTTTCGCTGTCGCGCGTGCTCTCTATTTTGGAACGACAAACAAAAAACAAAAAATTCAAAGAGACCATTTTGGGTTTGGCGCAAGAGATCAATCGTGGTAACACGCTTTCGAGTGGCATGGGGAAGCATCCCACGGTGTTTGAACCCCTTGTTGTATCAATGGTGCGTGCAGGAGAAGAGTCGGGGAATCTTTCCGAGGTGCTCAAAGTGGTGGGAGATCAGCTTGAAAAAAGTTACTTACTTAAAAAGAAAATAAAAGGCGCGCTTATCTATCCCGTGGTGGTGATTTCCGTCATGATACTCATCGGTCTTTTGATGTTTGTGTATGTGGTGCCAACACTCACGGCGACTTTCAAAGAGCTTAATGTTGCGTTGCCTACGAGCACCAAGGTCATCATTTGGATTAGTGATTTTCTAAACAATCATGCGTTGCTTGGTGTCGTGCTGTTGATAGCATCTGTTATTGCGGTAAAAATGTGGCTGGGGACCAAAACAGGGCATCGTCTTTTTGAAAAAGCCCTTTTCCACCTTCCTATAGTTGGGTCGTTGGTGCGCCAATCGAATTCGGCACGCACCACACGTACGCTTTCGTCACTCCTGTCTTCGGGTGTCGATATGCTTGAAGCGATTACGATTACGCGTGACGTGCTTCAGAATTCTTTTTACAAGGACGCGCTCAAGGTTGCAGGGGAGCGTGTGCAGAAGGGTATTACCCTGTCGTCGGTGTTTGCCGAGTACGAACATATCTACCCGCTTTTCGTGGGAGAAATGGTGGAAGTGGGCGAAGAAACGGGGAAATTGTCGGACATGCTTATGAATGTGGCACTTTTTTATGAGGATGAAGTTGATTCGGCGACAAAAAACATGACCACAATCATTGAACCGCTCCTCATGGTGGTGGTCGGTGGTGGCGTTGGATTTTTTGCAGTCTCGATGATTACGCCGATGTACTCGCTCTTGAGCGGTATTTAATAGTATGCAATCACTTTCTCATTTGTGTCAGCGCAAGAGACTCTCTCGAGGGTTTACATTGCTCGAGTTGGTTATTGTTGCTGGCATTATTGGTATTATTGCGTCAGTGATCACACTTCCTTTTTTGACATTTCGACAACAGACATTGTTGGGTGTTGGTGCGGAAGATATTGTGACTACTTTGAATAAGGCACGCCTCGGAACCATGGCTTCCAAGGGAGGACTTCAGTATGGTGTACATTTGCAGGATGACAGAATTGTCCTTTTTCAGGGAGCATCTTATAGTTCGACAGCTGTTACTAATGAAGTGCGTTTGCTTGACTCTCATTTAACACTCTCTTCTATTGTGGTTAATGGTGGCGGAAGTGATATTTTGTTTGATTTTTTCACCGGCGCGACATCAAACAATGCAACGACAACTCTGAGTGTCGTCGGGCGACCTCAGGCAAGTTCGACAATTGTAGTACGACCATCGGGAGTTGTATATTTGGATTAATTTTTTTGCAAACAAAAGTTTATAATATGGTATAATTTTCCTATGTCGCCACTCTTTAAATCTTCGCAAGCACCACAGAACCGAGGGTTTGGTTTAATCGAAATTATTACCGGCGCGGGGATTATCTCTCTTGTCATGCTGAGCGTCTTCTTCTTCTTTCAAAAAACGCTTGAACTTTCAAATTTCAATCGAAAAATAGTTGAAGCGGACTTGGCCCTCACTTCGAGCGTTGAAATTGTTGGGCTTTTGCGCGCAGAGGGGTGGACTTCCCTTTGCAACGGTCTTTGTCTTGCTGGGTTAACTCCGGGAGTTTCGTATTACCTCTCTTTCAGTGGTTCCAGATGGTCTATTGTCGCGCCGTACACCTTAGATGGATATAGATTTGAACGGAAGGTCGTTACTGCTTATGTGAATCGTGATGCGGCAACAAAAGACATTGTGACTGCGGGTGGTGCGGATGACCCAAATACCCGAAAAGTAACGATTTCAGTGTCATGGGCTGGCAAAAATGGCACTACCACAAAGTCAGTGGTGACCTATATGACTAACTTTTGGAATGTCCAGTAATTTTTTTGTACAAACATGTTCATAAAACACATTGGGAATAAAAAGGGGTTTACATTGGTTGAGACGCTCATTTACATTGCGTTCATGGTTATTTTTTCTGGTCTCGTAGTTCAATCACTTCTCGTTCTTACTAATGGTTTTTATACACTCCGCGCCCAGCGCGCACTCAATCATTCTGCGAATACTGCCATTGAGCGTATTCTTCGTGAAACAAGAAACGCCTACGGTATTGATTACGCAAACAGCAACTTTCATATTCCTCCCCATAAACTAGTACTTTTAAAGAAAGATCTAGCAACAGGGACAAACACCACCATTGAATTCTCGGTGAACAGTGCGGGAGAACTTATTGTGAAAGAGGGTGGGGTTGATAAAGGGGTTTTGGTGGGGAATGGTGTGCAGGTAGTTGCTCTTTCTGTTATTGTTTTGAGTAATACCATCCTTACAGTCCAAGTGTCTCTTAGATTATATTCCCCAGAAACCGGAACATCGGTAGTTCAAGGCATTGTTGCACTGCGGGGTCAATCGCATTAATTATTAAATCTATTTTATGAAAAAAAATATTATATTAAAAAAACGTGGTGCTGCAGTCCTCATTGCCGTTCTTTTTTTTGTTATCATATCAATGATTTTAGTCTTAGGGACATCCTCTTCATTTATGCGTGACTATTTGTCATATCGAGATTTCCAGACTTCAAAAAATGCATACTACTTGGCGGAAGCAGGACTCGAAGACGCAATGTATCGCCTGAAACAATCACCCGCACCTCCGGTTGGACCTACTGAGACCATCACCCTTGATGGTAACACTGTGGTGACTACCATCACCGATGTCCCTGAAGGGAAACTCGTTTCTTCTGTGGCGACAACTGCAGGGAATGTTGTGCGAAAGGCGTCTGCGATACTTACGCAATCAACAATAGCTTCTTTTGACTACGGTGGATATGTTGGCGCAGGAGGTCTTACGATGAGCGGCAGTACGAATATTGATGGGAGTGTCTTTTCGCGGGGCTCTATTTTGGGAAATAATTCAATTATTACCGGAAGTGTGACTTCTCGTGGAACGACGGGGTTGAATGGGAGTATTACTCGAATTATTAATCAGGGGACTAATAGTATGCGTGCGGGAACAATTTCAAATTCAACTATAACAGGGGTTCCATATTGTTGGTCTGCTCCAAGTTCACAGATGGGGTCTCCTCTTGTCACTGCTGTGTGCAGTCTGCTCACTCCTGTTGCAGATAGGGCGTTTCCAATAACAGATACGCAAATGGTCGGCTCGGGTGGTTGGAAAGACGTTGTCATCACGAACGGAGCCACGAAAGCCTGCACAGGAGGGAAATACCAAGTAAGTTCATCAGAAACAATTTCAGTGCCAACAAAGATAGATTGCGATTTGCGAATAAATGGCGGTAGTACTTTGACACTTGGTGCAGTAGTGTGGGTGACGGGTGATGTTGAAATTAAAGCGGGTGGCTCGGTAAATGTTGATCTGGCGCTTGGCGCACAGAGCGTGCCAATACTCGCGGATCCCGGAACCGCTCTTTTGCGTCTGACAAAAGGGAAAATTACTATTGAGCAAGACGCGGAGTTTAATGTGGGGCAAAATCCTTTTGCGCAGGTCATACTTGCTTCATGGAACACGAGCGCCTCGACGGGGGGTGGTAACACCGCGATTGAGGTGGAAGATGACACGCTTGGAAATCTTATTGTGTATGCGCCCTATGGTGAAGTTAAATTAAAAGACGATGCTCAGATGACGGATATGGTTGGATATAAAGTTACCATGGAGGATCGTGCCAAGATTAATTATACCAATAATCTCCAAAATATGCTTATTTATGCGGGACCTCCTGCGGTGCTAACCCCTTGGGTGGTGTATGATTGGCGCGAGGCTCTGTGAGTGTTGGTGAAATCAGTAATGAGTACGACCCATGGGGTGAGAAAATGCGCGGGCATGCCCGCGCATTTTCTCACCCCATGGGTCGTGTTACCTAGGACCGTCCTAGGTAATTTCATTTCTGCCCTCTGTGTGTCGTATGCTACAATACGGCTATGAAGAAACTGATTATTGGTAATTGGAAAATGTTCCCCGTGAGTGCAAAAGAGGCGCGCGATAAATTCACAGCAATCAAAAAAGAAGCGGCGGCTCTTCGTAATGTACAAACAGTTGTTTGCCCGCCCTTTGTGTATATGGGTGATTTGAAAAAGCTGGTAACGGGGCATCGATGCGTCTTGGGGGCTCAAAATGCGTGGACTGAAGAAAGTGGCGCATACACAGGGGAAGTTTCCCCCGACATGTTGATGTCATTGGGAGTTTCATACGTTATTATCGGACATTCTGAACGACGTGCACTCGGCGAAACGGATGAATTGGTAAATAGGAAAGTCCACGCTGCGATCAAAGCCGGTCTCACGGCAGTGCTTTGCGTGGGAGAACGCACTCGGGACGCTGATGGTGAATATTTGAAATATATTGGTGAACAAATTCTTTTTGCATTGAAGGGAGTTTCTAAAAAGGATTTGGCAAACGTGGTAATTGCCTACGAGCCCATTTGGGCTATTGGTAAAAATGCTGTACGTGCTGCATCAACAGACGACGCACTTGAAGTCACTATTCTTATCCGCAAAACACTTGCCGATTTGTATGGGCAAGGGAGTTTCAACATTCCTGTTTTGTACGGTGGCTCAGTTGATGCACAAAACGCAGGAGATTTTCTTGCGAAATCTCAAGTACAAGGGCTTCTCGTTGGGCGTTCGAGTTTGGACCCGAAGGTGTTTGCGGCAATTTTAAAAAGTGCGGAGAAGACGGCTCGTTAAGGTGTGATATCATAAATTTATGAGCAAACAAATACTGCCAACAATTAAAGATTTGAAAAACATCAAAGGGAAGCGGGTGGTGCTTCGCCTCGACTTCAACGTTCCAATGAAAAATGGAAAAATCATGGAAACGATGCGAATTGATCGCGTGATTCCTACTATCGAATATTTACGCAAGAAAAAAGCGCGTATTGTTATTTTTTCACACATTGGCAAGGACGCAACCTCGTCTCTTAAACCGATTGCGCGCTACCTAAGCAAGACTATGGATATTGGATTCGCACCCGATTTTCGTTCTGAGAACGCACAAGCCATTGTGAATGGTTTACCAGAAGGCGGTGTAGTTTTGTTTGAAAATTTGCGTCTGGATGAACGCGAAACACAAAATGACCCTGCATTTGCAAAACATCTCGCCTCATTTGGAGATATTTATGTGAATGATGCGTTTGCTGTGTCGCACCGTGCACACGCCTCCGTGGTAGGAATTACGAAATATTTGCCGAGCTATGCAGGGTTTTTGATTGCCGACGAAGTGAAGAACCTCTCGCTTGCACTCAATCCAAAACATCCCTTCTTGTTTATTTTGGGCGGAGCAAAATTTGAGACCAAGATGCCACTTATGAAAAAGTTTTTGAAAATTGCTGACCATGTGTTTGTGGGGGGTATTCTTGCCAACGATTTCTTTCAAGATGAGGGACTTGAAGTGGGAAAATCTTTTGTGGATAAGCATAAAGTAGATCTCACGCGCCTTTTGAAAGGCGGCAAGATTATATTACCAACAGATGTCGTGGTGCAGGGTGGCGCAAAGAAGACGGTCGTAAAAAATGTAGATGAAGTTGGGGCAGGTGAAAGCATTATGGATGTCGGTCCCGAGACGATTCGTAACCTTGGACCGCTTCTAAAGAAAGCAAAACTTATTGTGTGGAATGGTCCACTTGGCTACTACGAGCAAGGGTTTGATAAAGGAACAATCTCACTTTTGAAAGCAATCTCAGAAACCCGCGCAACATCAATCATTGGTGGTGGCGACACAGCGGCAGTCGTGGGCAAACTCGGTTTGGATGCAAAATTCTCATTTGTTTCAACTGGCGGTGGTGCAACACTCGATTTTCTTGCTGACGGTAAGCTTCCGGGGATTGACGCGATTTTGAAGTGTAAGAAGAGGTAGGATGGTGGGGCAGAATAATGGAAGGGGTGCACTTTTCGCTTTGGTATTACATATTGCAGAAAAACTTGACTTACTCAACAGTTGGGTATAAGATGAAATTATAAAGTGCCGTAAGGCTCCGAGAAACCCCGCCAATTGGCGGGGTTTCGAGTTTTAGAAGAGCTCTGTCGTTTTACGTTTTATGTCCTCTAGTTTTTCTTGAGGCATGTCGTAAAGTTTTCTTTTTAACCTTTTTAGGCTCACAAGTTTTAGCTGTGCGATGATTGCAGAAACAGAATTCTGGTTAGGGTCAATAAAGTTGTAATAAAAATCTAGACTTTTTTGTGTGGTAGAAAGTGGTATTGCCCAAAACATGTGATTGTTAAACTTTTTGATAATCAATAAAGGTCTCGAGAAATTATCACCTCCGCCATTTTGTTCGTAGCCAATATTTTTCCCGAGCACGCTCATCCACACCTCGCCTTCCTTTGGGAATCTGTCAGGAACATCTGTCTCTTCGTGGAGTTTTTTCTTGGCCATGTTCCATGTGTCAAATCTGTCCAATGGGGGATTCTCAAAAATTTTAAAATTTTCTTGCATCTTTTTCCCTATGCTTGCCATCTCCCCGTCATGATACTTTCCTTTGTGTTTCCAGTAGTGCGCCTCGTCATTCAAAAAACGAGGAATAATGTGGATGTGGGTGTGAAAAATGAGCTGGCTTGCCGCAGAGTCGTTGTTCATTTCGATGTTGATGCCGTCGGCGAGTACGGCTTTTTTGACCACGATGGCAAGTTTTTTGATGATGGGTGCTAGGTGAGCGAGGATTTCATCCGGTGTTTCATAGAGGTTTGCATGGTGTGCTTTCGGGACAAGAAGTGTATGACCAATATTTACGGGGTTGATGTCAAGAAATGCAAAACACTCTGCATCCTCGTACACTTTTTCGGTGGGAATGTTCCCTGCAATGATTTTGCAAAATAGACAATCAGTCATCTTTACAGTATATGGTAGAATGCCCATTATGTCACCTGAATTGGCGAAATATCCACTCCTTGCGCAAACGCTCCTCAAAAACAGGGGGATTTTGACGGAAGAGGCGGCGGAAAAGTTTTTGAATCCAAGTTATGAGCGCGATATCTACGATCCATTTCTTATGCTTAATATGGAGCGGGCAGTCGAGCGCATTTTGCAGGCGATGGACGCGAACGAAAAAATCGTCATTTATGGCGATTACGATTGCGATGGGATTCCGGGCTCCGTGGTGCTTCATGATTTTTTCAAAAAGATAAGCTACGCACATTTTCAAAACTACATTCCTCATCGGCACAACGAAGGGTATGGGCTCAATGTGGGGGCAGTGGAAAAACTCGCAGGGGAGGGGGTGACCCTCATGATTACCGTGGATTGTGGTATCACGGACGTACATGAAGTGGCACGTGCAAATGAACTCGGTATGGATGTCATCATTACCGACCACCACTTGCCACAAGACGTGGTGCCACGGGCATACACGATTCTCAATTCAAAACAGGCGACGGATCCCTATCCCGACAACATGCTCTGCGGGGCAGGGGTAGCATGGAAACTTTCGTGTGCGCTTCTTGCACGAAGGCGCGAGGCGTGGAGTGTCCCCGTGGGTTGGGAGAAATGGCTCCTCGACATGGCGGGTCTCTCAACAATCGCAGACATGGTGCCACTCAAAAATGAAAATCGTGCGATTGCGTATTTTGGTCTCAAAGTGCTCCGCAAGTCACCACGACTCGGGCTCAAAAAACTTCTCGCAAAGATGGACATGCCACAGGCGAATATTGTAGAGGACGATGTTGGGTTCATGATCGGTCCGCGCATCAACGCCGCAAGCCGCATGGGAAATCCCATCGACGCGTTTCGTCTGCTCGCATCAACCGACGAACGCGAGGCAGAAGAATTTGCGGACCACCTCACGCACTTAAACGAAACACGAAAAGGTTTGGTGGCGAGTATGGTGAAGGAGGCACGCAAGCACATCGAGCATCGGAACACGAATGAAGATTTGCGCGGAGTGATCGTGATCGGTAATCCAGAGTGGCGACCCGGACTCGCGGGACTCGTTGCGTCATCTTTGGTCGAAGCGTACGCGCGTCCGGTGTTTGTGTGGGGTCGCGCGGAAGACGGAACGATCAAAGGTTCGTGTCGTTCCGATGGTACGGTGAATCTTGTTGAACTCATGACGAGTGTGACGGAAGGTTTTTTTGTGAACGTGGGAGGTCACGCACTCGCGGGAGGTTTTTCGCTTCTTCAAGATGGTGTGCACACGATGGAAGACGAGCTTGTACGTGCGTACCAGAAGGTGCGTTTTGAAAAAGAAAAAGCGGAGTGGACTATCGACGCGACACTTTCGTTCGACGACGTGAATTGGTCGACATGGAAAATCATCGAACAGTTTGCGCCGTTCGGAATTGGAAATCCCAAGCCAACATTTTTGTTCGAGGGGGTGCATCTTGCCGACGTGCGACGTTTTGGAAAAGAGCGCGCGCATCTCGAGCTCGCATTCGAAAACTCACGTGGTGTTCGCGTGCTCGCCATTTTATTTTTTGCGACGGATAAAAAATATGAAGCGTTGGTCTCGGGTGACAAGGTCGACCTTGTTGCAACATTCGACCTCAACACATTTCGTGGGAAGCGCGAGCTTCGACTTCGAATTGTGAACGTGATGAAAAAAAGCTAAACTGTGATGATGAAGAAACCAGAAATTTTAATATACACGGATGGGTCATCGCGCGGGAATCCGGGGCCGGGTGGATGGGGAACGATTGTTGCAACACGTGAGCGTGTCGTCGAGCTCGGCGGTGGTGAAGAGCGCACGACAAACAATCGCATGGAACTTCGCGCCGCGATCGCGGGACTCTCATTTGTGCGCGACCTTGGGAGCGAATTTTCAATCGATGTGCGTGCAGACTCGAGCTATGTTTTGAATGGCATCACGAAGTGGGTGTTTGGGTGGCAAAAAAACGGATGGGTAAATAGTAAAAAAGAAGACGTAATCAATCGCGACTTGTGGGAAGAACTTGTACTCGCGGTAGCTGATCTCAAAATGAGTGGATGCACAATCGCATGGAACTATGCACCGGGACACGCGGGCATTCCGGGAAACGAACGCGCGGACGAGATTGCGACGATGTGTGCGGACAAAATGTTCCCACAGCTTTTTGACGGAGCGCGGAGTACGTATGAAGTTGACCTCACTCCAGTCGAAGGTGACGCAAAAAAACTTGCCGCAAAGAAAACAAAATCAAAATCGAAATCCGGAGTGAAGGCATATTCATACTTGAGTCTCGTCGGTGGCAAACTCATGAAGCATGCTACGTGGGCGGAGTGTGAGAAGCGGGTGAAGGGAGTGCCGGGAACGAAGTTCAAAAAGTCGACGAGTGCGGACGACGAGCGAGCGATTATGAGCGCATGGGGTGTCCGATAGGCATGTCCTTTTGATGGAATAAGTGAGTATGGGGAACAATTATTTTTACGGTTTCACAATAAGTTTCGTTGTTGGGGTGGCTCTCGAGTCACTCTTTCGTTTTGGGTCGGCGTTCATTTTTTTCTTGCTTCTTCTTGCGTGCATGTTGTTGGTGATGCACGGCGTTGGTCGAGAGGCGCGAAAGCGTTTCTTTGTTTCATGCATCTTGATATCGTGTGCTCTCGGAGTTTTTCGGCAGGAGTTTAACAACGAGCGCCTGTTGAGAAACATGCACGTGTTGGATTCGCTGGTGGGAAAATCCGTGACGCTCGAGGGATTGGTAGTGCGCGAAGTGGATGCTCGCGACGCCTACACGAACGTTGTCTTTGAAGTTGTATCGGTCAGTTCTATTGGACAACCGTCGATCCATGTCCTTGACGAGCGTGTGCGCGTGCTCGTGCGTACGGCAGAGTACCCGCGACTTCAGTATGGTGATGTTGTGCGCGTGCAGGGCAAGATGTTGGTGCCAAAAAATTTCACAAGCGAAACCGAGACGCGCATGTTCGACTATCGTTCATATCTTGCACGCGACGATATCTTCTATCAGATGCTCTATCCAGTAGTTGAGGTTGCTTCACAACATAAAGGAAACATGGTGTATGAGAAATTGTTTGCATTGAAAGATGTGCTACTCAAGAATATTAACCGCGTCATTCCCGAGCCTGAGGCGTCGCTTGCGGGCGGAGTCTTGCTTGGTGCCAAACAATCACTCGGCGAAGAGCTGTTACAGAAATTTCGTGAAACGGGAGTGGTGCACATTGTCGTGCTTTCGGGATACAACATCGCCATTGTTGCGAGCGCGCTCGCGCGCGTCGCTGGGTCGCTTTCGTTTACGCTTCGCCTTGTGATGAGCGCGTTCGGCATTGTGATGTTTGCTATGCTTGTCGGTGGTGGGGCCACGGTGGTGCGCGCGACCATCATGGTGCTCGTCGTCATCATTGCGCGCGCACTTGGTCGCGAGAGTAGTGCGCTTCGTGTACTCGTCCTCGCAGGTACACTCATGGTGCTTCACAACCCCATGATTCTTTTTCATGATGTTTCATTTCAACTCTCGTTTGTGGCTACACTCGCGCTTGTTGTGTTGGTCCCTATTCTCGAGAAATATTTTTTTGGTGTTTCACGCTCACGGACACCAAGCATGATGCGCGAGATTTTTCTTGCCACTGTCGCCACACAAATTTTTGTACTGCCACTTCTTCTCTACCACATGGGCAGTGCGTCGGTGGTTGGGCTCATCACCAACCTCATTGTCTTACCCGCTGTCCCACTTGCGATGCTCGCTGCACTTCTTGTTGCGTGCTTCGCATGGGTGCCGCTCTTGGGTGCGATGCTCGGATACATTTCTTACATCATTCTTGCGTACATTATTTCCATCGTCGAACTTTTTGCAAAAGTTCCGTACGGCTCACTTCACTTGAAAACATTTCCGCTCACACTCCTCATTTTGTCATACGTCGCCCTCGGCTACATCGTCGTAAAAAATTTCCCCCGCACCACAACTTCACCAAACAAAAAAATATCTGAGCACGAGTTTTAGGAAATTGATCGATGTAAAAAATTTGTCGCCTCAGAATTGCCGGAGTTTATAAAAACAACCGTATCTTCTTTTTTGAAATTAAAATGTTCAAGTGCTGCAAAAACAATCGACGCCGAAGGTTCGCAGTTGCAGATGTTGCGACAATGTAAATAAGTTTTTTGTATTTCTGATTCGGATAGGCGAATAACAGTGTGCCCGCGCTTCTCATACCCTTCGATTGCTTTCGTGTATGGGGACCATGGTGTCGAAAGTTTATCAGCAAAGCTCCGATAGTTTGCTTTGGGTCCAACGCCGATTACTTTTGCAATGTGATTAGATTTGGAAAGTTGCTCTGCAATGCCCACAAAGATCCCACCGCTCCCCAAGGGGACTACAATGTAATCAACATGTGGTAGTTGCGCAAGAATTTCGTTTACCACAATGCCGTACGATTCTTCATACCCATTGGTGACATCCCAAATGACCTCATCGTCGCGATCGCGCGCAAAGGAAATAATTTCTTCAGTACGCAAAATTTTATCTTGAAGATTTATTTTAATCACTTGATATGCAACCTCAGAAAGTTTCTTGTGAACATCTTCGCTAACCGTCTTGTCTACAATGCAAGTGACTTTGATATTGGTTTCACTCGCAAGCCTTGAAAGACTATACCCGTTGTTCCCAGAAGTGATCATTGCTAGTTTGTCGACACCAAGGCGAAGAGCCTCTTTTGCGATGTGTGCATTGCGACGGTCCTTAATTGTTCCGTAAGGGTTTACACTCTCGTCCTTAATATACATGCGAATATCGGGGTATTTGGATGAGAGCGCATCAATTTTTATGATGGGTGTTGGAGTGTTCATTTTTTCTTTTTTGAGAGATTATCAAGTCGTACCGCCTCCTTCCACGAAAGTTCGAATACTTTTTTAAGTGCATCTGCAAGTTCTTTGCTTTCTATGATGAGTGAAAATTTTTCGATGAGTGACATAAAGACAATTTTGTTATCGTAAATATTTATCTCAGGAGAGAAGCTATACTCGCTTGGTGGGACAAGCGCCGAGTCGCGACGCTCTTCCGAGTTGTGAATTGTTCTTTTACGAGCTTCTTCAGTGTCGGGATGAACGGAACGTATAGCGATCCCTTTTTCAGCACGTCGTTTGTAGTAATCTGGGAAATATCCAGGGAGAGCTTTGTGCATGTTTTCAATTGATGCGTAGGCACGTATTGGCTCACTTGATGTTAGAGTGTCTTCGTACGCACTTATTAGTCCCTCTTTCCCTTCGTAAAGTCTTACTTTGGGTCGAGGTTTGTTTCCCCGATAGCGAGATTTGAGTTCAGGAAGAACTGAATGAATTTGCCCGACTAGGGTCTGATATCGCTTCGTTTCCTCTTCGGCAAGTTGCAAGAGACGCTCAGGGGGAGATGCGACGTATTTTGTGATACTCGCTTCTTCTTTGTTGATGCTAATAAGTCCCCTCTTTTGAAGTGCTTCAATGATGACATATACCGTGCTTCTGTTTATTTGTGACTGGTCGGCAATCTGTGTCGCGGTTCCTGTTTCGAGCTCAAGCAGGCCAAGATACACGGCAATTTCCTTGTCGGAGAATTCAAAATTTTGTAATACTTTGTTGATATCCATGTTGTCAGCTTTTAACAAATAGCCTTACTGCACAGAATACAGGAACAGAGACTGTTGTCAACTGCCAACAACAGGTCGTTAATTTTAGTCATAAACCTTTAAATATGGGCATTATTTTACAACCTGTCGTGACAATTTTTGACACCCATGGCGGAATTTGGCGTGCATGTTGTTAGTCTTTGACAACACTTTTGTAGTTTGTAAGATGAGCATAGGTAATAACGAATGTTGGTTCTGGGATCGGCCCAATAACTACAGGCATTCGTTCAACGAGAGGAGTTCTTTGCCATGAAGACGCCAGAACTTCCTTGGTCTACGAGTTCCCCGGTCGAGATTGATCGAGCAGGGATGCGTAACCAAGGTGCAGGACCGTCATTTGACGAGTTTGAGCACGCGCCAGCATTTGATGGCGATTTGTTTTAATCAATGTTAATCACGAGCAGAGGTTGATATGACTGATGATGGTGGTTGTGAGGGTGGAAACGAAGTTGACGATGGGTGCATCCCTTAGTCAAAGTCGTGTGGCGGTACTTTATTTGAAAGCATGAGTGGCCCAACTTCGAGAGGGTCTCGATAACGCTAATGTTTCTTGTGGAGGTGTGATATGAGTAATCATCCAGAGGGTGAATGCCCCGTGAATGGGTGTGAGGGCGGTTGTGATACCCCTTAACCCCTTCCGTGACGATGAAAAATATTACTGACACTAGCGGCCCAACTTCGAGAGGGTCTCGATAACGCTAATGTTTTGTTTTGTTTTGTTTCTTGCTGAAGGAGTTTCTTTATGGAAACGACACACAAGATGTATGCCGAAAGCTGCGGTGGTGATTGCGGTCCTGGCGGTAGTTGGTGTGATGGTGATTGCGACGGTTAGTAGACACTAACTATGCGATCAAGATCCCCGTGAATTTTGCGGGGATTTTTTATACTTGAGAGTGAGTTGAGTTTTGTAACAATTAGCAAAAAAATGTTTTCTTGATTAAAATACCATTTATGCAACCACAATATACTATTGAAGATTTTTTGGATATCAAGTCTGCGGTAGCTCCGTCGTTCAGTCCTGATGGAAACACGGTGGCGTTTTTGAGCAACGTGACGGGAGTGTTCCAGCTTTATGTCGTGCCTCGTACCGGAGGTGAGCCCGAGCAGCTAACTGCATATGAGGATTCTGTTTCGTCTGTTTCATTTTCCCCAATTAACAACGAAATTGTGTTCGGTATGGCAAAAGGAGGAAACGAAAATGTGCAACTTTTTCTACTTGATGTTGCCTCGAAGTCGGTGCGCATGCTCACCAGTGAGCCAACAGCATTTCATAATTTTGGTGGCTGGTCCCGTGATGGAAAATTTATTACTTACCACTCTAATGTTCGGAACGGGAAAGATGTCGATGTGTACATAATGGATGTTGAAACGGGGGTGTCTCGGATGGTCTATGGTGAGGGTGGCTCGTGTTGGAGTTATAGTTTTTCACCGACGGGGAGTAAGTTGGTGGTGACGAAAAATTATGGAGCAGGAAGAAATGATTTGCACCTTGTGGATGTTGCAAGTGGTGTTGCTGAGCTCCTCACTCCTGAAGACGAAAAAGGTATCATTGGGCCACCAAGGTGGCTTCCTGATGAGCGTGGTTTCTTTTTTGTGCAAAATAGAGGTCGGGATTTTTGTGGAGTATCTTTTTTTGATCTTGCCACCAAAAAGAGTTTGTATGTGCTGGTGCCGGAGCATGACATTGATGGCATTAGTATAACCAGAGATGGGGAACATCTGATGGTGATGGTCAATAAAGATGGATACAACACGCTTACGGTTTATGAAACAAAAAATTTGCAACCGGTCAGCAAGCAAAACTTTCCTAAAGGGATGATAAGTGGAGCAACATGGTCGTCTGATGGGAGCCACATTGCCTTTTCTTTAGCAAGTGGAGCAAAAAATGGCGACGTGTGGGTGTGGTCCAAGGAGGAAAATAAATATTGGCAAATTACTCATAGTCCGCGTCGCGTTCCTGAGGAAGTTTTTGTGGAGCCCGAGCTCGTGAAATATCCGTCATTTGATGGGTTGCAAGTTCCCGTGTTTGTGTATACGCCAAAAGTCCAATCGAGCGGGCAAAAAATTCCCGTTATTGTTGACATTCATGGTGGTCCTACTGATCAATCCCGCCCCAGGTTTAATGCTCTTGCTCAATACTTTGTGCATCATGGATATGCGGTAGTTTTGCCGAACGTACGCGGGAGTTCTGGGTACGGCAAGGCCTATATGGCGCTTGATGATGTAAAAAAAAGAATGGACTCCGTCACAGACCTTGAGTATTTTCACAAGTTTTTGGAGCAAGACGGGAGATTTGATGCGAAGAAGGTTGCGCTTTTGGGCGTTAGCTATGGTGGCTACATGGTGCTCGCAGGGCTGACGTTTCGTCCCGAGTTGTGGGCAGCGGGTGTTGATATTGTGGGAATTTCAAATTTCGTTTCATTCCTCGAAAACACATCGCCATACCGGCGCGAGAATAGGGAGGCGGAATACGGCTCACTTGCGACCGACCGCGAATTTTTGCAATCAATCTCGCCCATCAATTTTATTGAAGACATTCAAGCGCCACTCCTCATCGTTCACGGAGCAAATGATCCGCGTGTGCCACTTTCTGAGGCGGAGCAGATGCACAAAAAACTTATTGAATCAGGAAAAAAATCAGAGCTTTTGGTGTATGCCGACGAGGGGCACGGGTTGAAAAAATTAAAGAATCGCCTCGATGCATACCCAAAGATTGTAAATTTTTTGGATGCAGTTTTGAAGGTTTAGGATTTTGAGAGTGGAATTTATTTCTCCACCTCGCGGACGATTTCTTCGCTGTTGATGTAGCGGTAGAAAAAGAGGAGGACAAGTGCGGCGACGATGACGAGGACGATGGCGTATTTGCCAAAGAGGTCAGATGACTTGCCAAAGAAGTAGCCGATGGAGATGAAGCCGAGCGACCAAATAAATGATGCGACAAACATGATGCTCGCAAAACATCCGCGGTGCATTTTGCCGAGTCCGGCGGGAATGGGGACAAACACTTTGATAGCAGGGAGGAGCTTGCCGATGAAAACAAACCACGCACCTTTTTTCTTGAATGCGATTTCGACTTTTGCGAGTTCGCGTGCGGGGAAAAGTTTCATGCGCTCGACGAATGCGCGACCACGTGCACGAACGAGTTCATAGAGGATGACATTACCCACGGCGTTTCCTGCCGAACCAGCGAGCGCTGCGGGGACGAGCGCGAGGTCACCCTGTGCAATGAAGTACCCGACAATGATGTAGAGGATTTGGCTTGATGGAAATGACACCGCCCCGTTTGCGATCATGAGCAGGAAAATTCCTGCATAACCTGCGAAGGCGATAATGGTTTCGATGGATGTGTCGGGAATCATGGTAATATACCCATCATATCATGTTGGCAGAATTCAGTATGGTGGATTTATGAATCGCACAATTTCAAAACATTATGCATCGTGGACAGTGCTCGGCATTTTGTTGGTACTCAATATTTTTATTTGGACTGCGACGATGCGCGCGGATCGGCATGGTGTGCTGACGGTGGCGTTTCTGGGTGTGGGGCAGGGAGATGCTATTTATATAGAAGCGCCGAACGGGAATCAAATGCTGATTGATGGTGGTGTGTCGAGTGGGGCGATCTTGCGACCGCTTGGGCGTGTCATGCCGTTTTTTGATCGTTCGCTTGATCTCGTGCTGGCGACGCACCCTGACCAAGATCATGTTGGTGGGTTGCCGTCAGTGCTCGACCGTCTGAGTGTGGATGGTGTGGTGACGACCGAGAACACATCGGATACGGGAGCATATGCTGCGTTTGAGAATGCCATCGAGCGCGAACATGCGAAGCGGATTTTGGCACGCACTGGCGAACGCATTATTCTCGACGAGGGTGTGGTGCTTGAAATTTTGTTCCCTGCCCAAAGTACTGCAGGGTGGGAAACCAATATGGGTTCAATTGTTGCGCGACTCTCGTATGGCAACACCTCTTTTTTGTTTACGGGGGATTCGCCCATCGCTATCGAAAAGTATCTGGTGGGAAGGGAGGGTGGTCTACTTAAAACTGATGTTTTGAAATTGGGGCACCACGGCTCGCGCACATCGAGCTCGTGTGAATTCCTTTCGGCAGTAAATCCAGAGTACGCAATCATTTCCGCAGGCAAAGACAACAAGTATGGGCACCCACACAAAGAAGTGACTGCGCTTTTGGAAGAATTGAAGATTTCTGCGCGGAGCACTGCCGAACAAGGGACACTCATTTTTAAGAGTGATGGGGAAACGGTGCGTGGGGAGCACAAATGACAGGGGGTGCGGCCCACGGTCGCGCCCCTATCGTTTGTTAAAAATAGCGCGTAGCCCCCACTGTGGATAACCCCCCCCTTGACAAACATAATCTTTCAGATTACAATCTGTAATTGGATATACTACATAAAGGAAATTTTCTTATATGGAAGAAAGAGTACCTTGTCAATCAATGATGGCACGGTGCCATCTCAACTCAATGTGTCTGGAGGTTTACTATGAAGACGCTCTCAAAGGCAGTCTGTCTTTTCGCGGTTCTGGTTCTCGGTGTTGCTGGTTGTAAGAGTGGGGGAGGGTCTGATTCAGGGCCTCCGCCACCGGTAGTAGTGCCAACACCAAGCTTGGAGCTCGTCGCAAGTGCCCCAGTTATTGTTGGTTCGTCCGCAAGTGTAAAGTTGTCCTGGACAACAGCAAATGTTAGCTCGTGCAGTGCTTCAGGAGCAAGCGGGTGGGAGTGGGAAAAAAGCTACACGGTTAATAATAGTAATTACACTTTGTCTGGACTAAATGCGGGTACAACATATACGCTTAATTTGACGTGTATGGATCTTGGTGAGGGTATTGTTAGTGCGTCAGTTGTTGTTGTAGTGCCAATTCCTCCGCCTATTGCTGTCGCTGCTTCGTGTGGTCCTGGGGTGCTCATCTCTCGCAAACCGCAAGGATTTGTGAAGGTTGGGCAGTGCAACTTTTTCCCTGAGAATAAATTTTCATCTTCAGGGGTTGTGCTGACTGTCAGTGGTGCTCTTGCTCCGTATGTTACAGAGGTGAGAGCCAGAGGGACTTCGCGAAATGAATGGGATTTCCTTGGAAATCCTACGGAGTACGTGACAGCTACCGTGGTAAATGGACAGGCATCACTAATCCTTAGTAATCCTGTCTCCAGCTTTTTATGGCAAGTTGGTGGCGTGGATGGTGATTTTAGTTCCTACATTTACCAGGAGGTTGCGACCATTATTTTGGAAGCAAGCTTTTCAGAAATACCACCTTTCGGTGTGTCTGATGCCGTCCGCGATGTTGTCTTTACTATCTCTGAAGTAAAGGATATTTCGACGGAACAGAGGATAGTCTTTGCCAATACGTTTCCCTTGGAAGTTGGTTTTGCTCGTATTGCAACAGAGGAAGCGTTTTTTGTGAGAAATGATGAAATCATCCGGTTCGACATGGAGACAGGCAAAGAGGATATTTTGACCTATTTGCCACTTGTTCACCTTAGTCGCTACAGTGAAGGTTTAATTGTTTCGCGCAATGGTAAGATTGTCTTTAAGGCAAATGATAGTAATAGCCAGAAGATGGGTATTCTGGATACAGATGGAGCAGGATGCACAGCTGACGATATGGCAGGAGTTGTTCCTTTGTCTGCAGGATGTAACAAGGGGTTGCAGATTGTTTCAAGTAATGATTGTCGCGGAGGTATGAGTTTGTCTCCCAGTGAGAATGAAATCGCTTGCAGTGGGGTAAGTTCTGAGGGAACAAGAGATATTTTGCTTACACGCATCTCTCCTAACCAGGTCGGTTCGGTTACCAATGATACTTACAAAGACTACAGTGCGGTCTTTTCTGGTGATGGCAGGGAAGAATATTTTACCTCTTGTCGTCCGGCGTGCGGTATCTTCAAGCGATCAATCGATCTGGCAACGGGAGATCTGGGTCCAATTACGGAAGTCATTACGGGCGCAGATTGGCATATAGTCAATTGGGGTGGACAGGAACTTGGCATGTCGCTGTCACCTGATGGAAAAAAGTTGGTTTTTGGTTACAGCAGTCCTGCAAAGATGCAAGATTTCGCCTTTATGCACGAAAAGGAAATCCTTGCTACGGTGAATACAGATGGATCCGGCTTTACGGAGATTGGTGAGGGAAGCAGTCCGCGGTGGATATCAGATGGAAGGATATCTTTTCAACAGGATTTCTTTTTCTCTTCATTCTTTCGTGATTCTTCATATACACCGGTTGCCATTGCTGATGCTGATGGAGGGAACCAAATCAGAGTAATGGAATTTGAGGGATCCTTCATTAACACTCAAGCAATCATCCCTTAGTTTTGTACATTTGTTTATTTCAAGAGGCTTTGCTCACGCAAGGCCTCTTATCTTTTTACCCACATACCGAGGACCGTCCTCGGTAACTCACTTATCCACACCTCCACATAGTATTCCTGCTTCCACACTGATATACTAAAGAAGTATTATCTAATCAATCATCATTTATCATATTATGAAAAACATCGCTCAAAACGTTAAACTCATTGCTCTTGCTGTCATCCTATCGTTTGGCATTAGTTTTGCTTCAGCATGGGTTCTTCCTACTGCTGCACCACCCAATGGAAATGCGGATGCGCCTTTGACGACGGGAAGTGTACAACAGACAAAGAAGGGAAACTTGGTCATTGATAGTGGCGACACCTCAAAACCCGCTGTTTTGGTTACAACAGGGCTTGTTGTTCCTGGGGGGGCTCTGGGGCAAGTGCTTACGTTTGTCGCTCCAACCCAAAACGCAAAAGGTGAGTATACTTCAAGTGGGGTAGGTTGGACGACGCCATCAGTGGGCGGGGGCACACCTCCTTCTCCCCCTGTCTCTATTGATACATTTTATTCAGATCTTGCGAGTGTTGCTTGGGGAGAGTCCACTACGCTCCGCTGGACATCAACAAACGCAGATTTGTGCGTAGCGTCTGGGGGAGAGTCCCTTTCTTGGTCGGGACCACAAGAACTCTCAGGAAGTTTACCGCTTGGCACTCTTACGACAAGTGCCACATATACCTTAACGTGTACAAGAGGAGCGGGCACTGAACCTACTGATATAGATATTGATGTAATAAATATTACTGTCGCTCCCTTTGTCTCCCCACCTCCTGTTCCAACAGTAACATCATTCACTGCAAGTTCAAACCCTGTCTCTCTTGGGGGGAGCACGGTGCTTTCATGGACCTCGACTGATGCAACTTCATGCACGACTAGTGGTGCGTGGGCGGGGACAACTATAGATACTGCAGGGAATCAAACGATTTCCAACATAACTACTTCCCCAAGAGATTACACAATAACGTGCAATGGGGTCGGCGGCGCAAGTGTTCCAAAAACAGTAACCGTTACCATCTCTGCACCAACAGCATCCCTTTCGTACAAAAATGCGGGCAAGCTGACTACAAAATACTACGCAACTCTTACTTGGTCATCTGCAAACGCAACTTCTTGTGCTGCATCCGGTGGATGGGCGGGAGGAAAAGGGCTCTCTGGACAGCAGGGTGTCACGGGTATTAGTTCCCCAACTTCATTCTCTCTGACATGTTCTGGACCTGGAGGTACCTCGGCTCCATCTTCGGTCATGATACCCCCTTTGGTTAACTTCAGTATCAACAGGCCAGCAAAGACGGTAACATGGTCAACGGTGGGCGCGGTTTCATGTGCGGCGTCAGGCAACTGGAGTGGCGCAAAAGCTCTCTCAGGAACACAAGCGGTTAGTTTCTCAACTGTTTCACTTTCTGGAATAGCCATTTTCAACCTTACCTGCAAAGGATTCCCAAGTATCGAGACAGTTGAGACAGTTACTTCGAAGTAAAAATAATATAGTTGTGCATGCAAACAAAACAAAAACCCCCCGAGGCTTTGCCTCGGGGGGTTTTTGTTTTGCACATTTCGCATTGCCCAAAAATCAAGATGCTTGTATACTGTAGGGGGTAGGTTTACTGACAATTGTTATTGACGGTAAACACGGAACATTACTTCATGAAAGATATTCCTCTCGCATTTAAAATTATTGGACTGGTGGTCATTGTTCTTGTGGGGGCAATCATTGCCTATGTTTTGGTGGCAACCCCAAAAACTCCCATAGACGGACCAACCGCATTCGTGGATCCGTTTCCCACACCGTTTGCACCTCGACCTGAGGTTCTCTATCCCAAAGCCGTGCTCAGTGCCGACTCAACTATTGTTCCTTACAATGGCCAAGCAGTTCTCTCATGGTCTTCCGTCAACAGTACTTCTTGTCTTGCTCTCGACGGTTGGGAAGGAAAGCAAGCAACCTCAGGAACATTCTCTACTGGTCCCCTTACTTCCGCACGTACCTATGACCTGAAATGCACCGGAGAAAACGGTGAGTCTTTAGTTGAGTCTCTTACGGTGAATGTTATCCCACTTCCTACAGGAAGACTAGATGCAAGCCCAAACCCTATTCCCTACAATGGCAACACTATGCTTACGTGGTCTTCGTCGAATGAAACCGAGTCGTGTGTCGCATCAGGGGGATGGAGTGGAGAGAAAAAGATAGCGGGGAATCAAAAAGAAAGCGGATTGTTGTCAACGAAGACATACCTTCTTAAATGTACAGGGCGGGGTGGAAGTGTAACTTCTTCGGTGACGGTGAGTGTCATTCCTCTTCCTTCAGGGAGTTTGACTGCAGAGCCAAATCCTGTGCCCTATAAAGGCACCACTACCCTTGCATGGTCTTCGTCTGATGCGACGGTGTGTGATGCTTCTGGGTCTTGGCGTGGAAGAAAAGCAACCACAGGAACGGAATCCACTGGTCCGCTTGTCTCCTCGAAGACGTATGTTCTAAAGTGTACTGGGCGCGGAGGGGTGACGACAAAGTCGGTAACCGTTAGAGTGCTCGGTGTGCCAAAAGGGACGCTGGTTGCGGAGCCAAATATTGTTCCCTACAATGGCAACGCAACACTCACGTGGTCTGCTACTGGTAATGCAGCTTCGTGTACGGCAAGCGGAGCTTGGAATGGCATGAAGACAGCTGAAGGCAGTGAAGTTGTTGGCCCACTCACTGCCACACAGAAGTATATTTTAACCTGCACCGGACCGGGGGGAGATTCTGTTCCGCAGACAGTTACCATAAGAGTGGAAGCACAAGTTTTGGCGGGATCGCCTTCTGTAAAGCCCACAATGGAGTTTTCTGCAGAGTCAATATCAATCCCGTATGGCACAAGCCCTACACTCGTATGGTCTTCTGAGGGAACGAGTTCATGTACCGCATCTGGGGGGTGGACAGGCATGAAAGAATCTTCGGGCTCAGAAACACCGGCTCCTACCACTCGCGCAACAACGTATAGTCTAAATTGCCGGGGCGCGGGCGGTTCAGTTTCAAAATCAGTCAGCGTGAGTGTTGTTGCCCTTCCGACAGCAGGTGCTTTGCGTGCAAGTCCGAACCAGGTGCCAGACGGCGAGACGACCAATATCACATGGACAGCAGGAAAGGGTGCCACTTCATGTACTGCATCCGGTGGTGAGAATTTGACAAAACCTTGGAGTGGCACAAAGGAGATTTCTGGTACGATGATTGTGGGTCCGTTTACCACCACGCAGGCACTCGTTCTTACCTGCTCTGGTGCCGGCGGGGAGTCCAAACCACAGTCAGTGACCATCAAAGTTCTTCCTAAGGGTGATTTTTATGCCGAGGCGACAGAAATTGTTTCTGGGACACAACCCAAACTTGTCTGGAATATTGAAAATGCAACACAGTGTACGGCAGGTGGTGGATGGAGTGGAGCAAAGCCTGTCTCTGGAACCAGTACGGTCGCGGCTATTACGCGTCCTGCTAACACCTACAAGACTTATACTTTGAGCTGTACAGGACCCGGAGGGACTAAATCTGTCACTCCTGTCACCGTGAAGCTCCTTGCGCTTCCTACGGGGACGCTGATTGCAAAGGGTGTAAATGGCACAACTGATGTAAGCAGTGGTAGTGGCAGTAACCCTAGTATTGTCGTGGATTACAATAACTCGGCCACTCTTTTCTGGAATCCTTCTGCCGACACAACTTCGTGTACTGCGTCTGGGGGGTGGAGTGGGGTAGTGTACGACATAAACAAGCCGGAATTGAGCAAGCAACAGACGATATCCGGACTCCAAAAGACGGCAAATTACATTCTCACCTGTACGGGTCCCGGTGGTCTTGTTGAGAAATCGGTGACCGTAAAGGTGAAACCAGGGATACTATCCTTTACCGCCAATCATGACAAGTCGACATATGTTGCTGACGAAAACAAACTAAACCCCTGCAGTTCTTCAGATGGAGATTGTTTTCAAATCGGATTAAATGGGACACCAAAAATTGAATGGACAGTCTATAATGCGGATTCTTGCTCTGCTACAGGGTGGAATGACAATCAAAATATTACCAGTTTTGTCGTTACGGGACAAACACTCAGCCCTATTAATAAGGACACTCCATATACACTAACGTGTACAAATGCCGCGGGTTCTGTGGAAAAGAAAATAACGGTAAAGATAAAGGACCCGACGGTTACGTTGACTTCCGCTAGTCCCGATGTTTCCTATGCTGGGGCGGAGACAACCCTCGTGTGGTCGTCAAAAGATGTTATTTCCTGCACAGGGTCTGGTGGTGGGGGGGATTGGGATGGAGTTAAGTTTAGTTCTGGTGGGGTTTATTATACAGGGTCCCTTACCTCAAGCCACACTTACAAATTAGTATGCTTGGGAGGCAATAATAGAACCGTGTCAAAATCGGTGACGGTGACGATTCGGACACCTATTACGCTCTATTTTAGGTGCTCTTATGCTAAAAATGCCAATCTTGCGGAAGTATATGAAGGTCAGTATTGTGAATGGGCGCGAAGTGGTTACCCTGGATGGCCTGGCGCAGGAAGTGGATACTGTGCACATGCCGGAAATCCGACAGTTCCGTCACTCCCACTAATGAGGGCAATTTTAAAGCGAGTAGGACTCAGCACGTTGCAAACAGAGAAAATAGAGAGAGTTGAACTCGTTTCCTCCTCAGCTGTAAATTATTGCGACGACGGTGGCGTCGATGGGACTCAAGGTATTTTTAAGGTGTATTAGAGATAGCCCATGGTAAGGATCGTCCTCGTGGACACCCGAGGTGAGACCTTGGGGAAAAAGGTTTGTGGTGTAATTTTGAAATAGTTTTGTGCCCCCACAAGGAAAAAGGAGGTTGCCCTTGGGCAACCTCCTTTTTCCTTGTGGGGGCAGTTGGTAAATTATTTAATCTCCAAGTGTTTTCCGGCCTTCATGCAACGAGTGCATACTTTGAGGCGTGAGCCGTCGGCGAGCGGTGCCCACATTCGTTTGACATGAGTATAGCAATTTTGCTATACTCAACTTGGGTCGATTATATTAATTATTGCAGGAATAATGGTTGTGAAGAAATTTAACATTAAGTTCTTTGATGACGCACTGAGCTTTTTTGAGCAAATTCCTGAAACAGATCGCGCGAAAGTCTCAGCAAGTATCAAAATGATGGAGACAAATTTTGATAATGTTTATACAAAATTGCTTAAAAGTCCCATTCGCGAGTTGATTGTAAAAAGGTACAGAATTCTCTTCTTTGTAAAGAAAGATGCAATTTATTTTGTATCAGGGTTTATCAAGAAAACTCAAAAGACGCCACCACAGGAAATACAGAGAGCAGTGAATGTTTATAAAATGATGAAATAAAAATATTTAGGCGCATTTCAATATAGGTTCATAATTATAGGAACACAAATATATGGCACAAAAACTTCCAAAAACTAAAACGTTTGAACAAATACTTAAAAAACAATTAAAGTCTCCAAAATTTAGAGAAGCATACGACGAAGAATTTTTTAGGTTAAAAATTGCAAGCGAGATAAAGCATCTCCGCCTTCAAAAGAAGTTGACCCAAGAAACTTTTGCAAAAAAGGCGCAAATGCCCCAGTCTGTTGTTGCACGTATTGAGAGCGGAAAGCACAGCATCTCACTCGGAACGCTTAATCGTGTTGCGCATGCATTAGGAAAGAGTGTGCAGTTGACGTAGTTTTACTTCTGGTGACAAGGACGATCCTCGGTAACTGCCCCCACAAAGAAAAAGGAGGTTGCCCAAGGGCAACCTCCTTTTTCTTTGTGGGGGCAGTTGATAAACTACTTAATTTCCAAGTGTTTTCCGGCCTTCATGCAACGAGTGCATACTTTGAGGCGTGAGCCGTCGGCGAGCGGTGCCCACTGAAGATTTGGGTATTTGCGGTTCTTTCCGACAGGATTGAACTTGGTTGCACGCACGCGGTTGGAGTAACCTCCCGCGATGATGGTGCCTTTATTACAGATTGGACATGATTTTGCCATACGGATATTTCTTATCTATGTCGGCTTATGCTATCATAAATTGAACATTATGCAAGCGGGGGAGTAAAAATACTCATTTTTGTCCCTTTGATCGTAATAAATACAGTATATATTATATGGAAATAGCAACACTTTTTTTTCTCGTTATCCTTATTTTCTCGATCATTATTCATGAGATCGCGCATGGGGTTGTCGCTGACCAGCTTGGTGATCCAACGGCACGTTTGGCGGGAAGGCTTACGTTGAACCCAGTACCCCACATTGATCCATTGGGATCAATCATTCTTCCCGCTCTCATGCTTGTGGGTTCAAGTGCTGTTGGGCATCCGTTTGCGTTTGGATGGGCAAAGCCGGTACCGTATAATCCGTACAATCTTCGGCACGGTCGTCTTGGGGTTACTCTCGTAGGGGTGGCAGGAGTTGCGGCAAACTTTCTCATTGCTATTATTTTTGGGCTCATGATTCGTTTTCATGCGGAGTTGGGGATTGTTGGGGGAAGCGCATTTTATGAAATATTAGGGACGATTGTGTGGACTAATATTATTTTGGGAGTCTTTAACCTTATTCCTATTCCACCTCTTGATGGCGCAAAAGTCCTTTTTTCGTTGCTTCCTCAGCGTTTTGAGGCTATTCACGACACGATGGAACGCAATTGGATTGTTTTCCTTGTTTTCGTATTCTTTTTCGCGCAGTATATTATTCTTCCAATTTCAGGTTTATTTTTTAGCGCGGTGACCGGCCAGTAAAAAAATAAGAGGGTGTCGAGCCACCAGCTTGCATTTTTTTTGCCTTCATAGTAGAGTAGGAGCACCTTGTGTTGTCGCGTGACGACACAGTTTTAATTTAAATTATGCCTACCATCAGTCAATTAACAAAACGTGCTCGCAAGACTCCTATTCAGAAGTCTCGTTCTGCTGCGCTCGGAAAAAGCTTTAATACTCTCGTAAATCGTCCGGTGTACCACAATTCACCATTTAAACGCGGCGTTTGTACCAAAGTTACCACCACGACACCAAAGAAACCAAACTCAGCGCTCCGCAAGATCGCCCGTGTGCGCTTGACGAACGGCATGGAAGTCACGGCATATATTCCCGGTATGGGACACAAACTTCAGGAGCACTCGGTAGTGATGATTCGTGGAGGACGCGTAAAGGACTTGGGCGGTGTACGCTATCACATTGTTCGTGGTGTGCTTGATGCTACTGGTGTTGAAAGTCGTCGCAAGGGACGCAGTCTTTACGGTAACAAGCGTCCAAAGGCAGGAGGTGCAGCAAAAAAATAATTCCCTTATATCCATTTAATTCATGCGTAGAAAAGTAAAAAATCGTAATATTGTAGGACCAGACCTTGTGTACGGCTCAACCAAAGTTGAGAAGTTCATTAACTATGTCATGCAATCCGGCAAGAAAAACACTGCACGTACTATCGTGTACGGAGCTTTTGATATTATTAAGGAAAAGAACAAGGAAATCGAGGCTCTCGAAGTTTTTGATTTGGCAATGAAAAACACAGGCCCGCTTATGGAAGTGCGCTCACGACGCGTTGGTGGTGCAAACTACCAAGTGCCTCGCGAAGTACGTCCAGAGCGTCGCCTCGCATTGTCAATGGGCTGGATTATCGACGCTGCAAAATCCAAAAAGGGCCGCCCCATGCACATGAAGCTTGCTGACGAGATTCTCTCTGCAAGCAAGAATGAGGGTGAGGCAGTGAAAAAGCGTGAGAATGTGCACAAGATGGCGGAGGCGAATAAAGCCTTTGCTCACTTCGCCTTCTAAAAAATACGTAATTTTTGCGTAGCACTTTGTTGCTAAAAAATCACGTTTTGGTTCACCGTACTTTTGTACGGCTCACCACTCCGCGATTTTTGCGCCTCGTGCTACATTAAAAATAACCTATTTTTGATGAGAATAATGTACTATACAAGTCACCGCCTTCATAGAAGTTTTACCCCGCACCGAATCCCTAATTTCCCATTTTTAAAAATAATTTATTCATTAAACATTTATGGAACGAGACTACCCCCTTCAAAAAGTAAGAAACTTTGGAATCATTGCGCATATTGATGCCGGTAAGACGACAACGTCTGAGCGCATTTTGTTTTATACGGGCATGACGCATAAGATTGGTGAAGTGCATGACGGAGGAACAGTGACCGACTGGATGGAGCAGGAGCGTGAGCGTGGCATTACGATTACTGCCGCCGCGATCACCTGTTTTTGGAACAAGACCGATGTTGAAAAAGCAAAGGAAAACATGTATCGTTTTAATATTATTGATACACCGGGGCACATCGACTTTACGGTTGAAGTGAAGCGCAGTCTTCGTGTGCTCGATGGTGCTGTGGTGGTGTTTGACGGTGTTGCCGGAGTAGAGCCACAGTCTGAAACCAACTGGCGCTATGCCGACGAAGCACAGGTTCCTCGCATTTGTTTCATTAACAAGCTTGATCGTACCGGCGCTTCATTCGAGCGTTCGTACGCATCTATTTTGGATCGTTTGAACAAGAAGGCAGTTCGTATGCAAATTCCTATCGGACTCGAAGATGAGTTCGAGGGTGTTATCGACCTTCTCAAAATGAAAGCCTTTTTCTTTGAAGGCGATATGGGTATCAAAGTTATTGAAAAAGAAATTCCTGAGAAATATCTTGCTGATGCAAAAAAATATCGCTCAGAATTGATTGAGCGCATTGTTGAGAATGACGAAAAACTCATGGCGGATTATCTCGACGGGAAGGAAGTCCCGATGGATGTTTTGAAAGCGACGATGCGCAAGGCGGTGATCAAAAACGAGATTTTTCCTGTGTATGCAGGTTCGGCGCTCAAAAACAAAGGTGTCCAGCTTGTGCTCGATGCTGTGGTTGATTTCTGTCCTTCACCGCTCGATATTGCGGCGGTAAGCGGACTCGATCCTCATACTGGCGAGACTATCACACGCTCTCCTTCAGACGCAGAGCCATTTGCGGCGCTTGCATTTAAGCTTCAAGCAGACCCATTCGTGGGACAGCTTACCTTCTTCCGTGTATACTCAGGTACTATCGAAGCGGGTTCGTATGTATATAATGCAACCACCGGTGACCGCGAACGTGTAGGCCGTATGGTGCGCCTTCAGGCTGATCAGCGCGAGGAAGTAAAAAAGGTATACGCGGGAGAAATTGCTGCCATGGTTGGACTCAAAAACACCAAAACCTCACACACACTTTGTAGTGAAGAAAAACCAATTATCCTCGAGCAGATTAAATTTCCAGAGCCAGTTATTTCCCTTCGTATTGAGCCAAAAACAAAAGCAGATCAGGAAAAGATTGGCCTTGCGCTCCGCAAGCTTGCTGACGAGGATCCAACATTCCGTATCTCAACTGACGAGGAAACACTGGAGACCATCATTTCAGGCATGGGAGAGCTTCACTTGGAAATTCTCGTTGATCGCATGAAGCGTGAATTTAATGTAGAAGCAAATGTCGGAAAACCACAGGTTGCTTACAAAGAGACTATTACGCGCGAAGCGGAGTCTGATTATAAATATATTAAACAAACAGGTGGACGCGGTCAGTACGGTCACGTAAAGATCCGCCTGCGACCAATCGACAAGACAGTGGACAAGGAAGATCTTCCAAAGAACACCAAGCGTGATGGCGATCACTTCGAATTCGTGAATGCGATTAGAGGTGGCGTCATTCCTCAGGAATACATCAGTCCTATTGAAAAAGGTCTTCGTGAAGCAATGGATCGCGGTATTCAAGCTGGGTACAAGGTGGTAGACATCTCAGCCGAGCTCTACGACGGTTCGTTCCACGAAGTCGACTCCTCAGAAATCGCCTTCAAAATCGCCGCATCCATGGCATTCAAGGAAGCTGCACAAAAAGCAGGTCCCGTTATCCTTGAACCCATCATGAAAGTAGAAGTAGTTATGCCAGAGCAATTCATGGGCGACGTTGCCGGCAACCTTTCTTCAAAGCGCGCACAAATCGAAGGCATGGGAGAGCGAGGTGGTATGAAAGTTATTACTGCAAAAGTTCCACTTTCTGAAATGTTTGGATATGTTACCGCACTTCGTTCCATGACGGAAGGCCGCGCATCATCCACCATGGAGTTTGACCACTATGACATTGTTCCCCAAAACGTGGCAACGACGATTATTGCGGCAAGGAAGTAGTTTTTAGAAAAGAGAACCCTGCCCCAAAAAGATAAAACACCGCCCATTGGGCGGTGTTTTATCTTTTTGGGGCAGGGTTCTGATCTAGAGAACTGCCTGTTTCTACTTCACCCCTTGACTATTCTTGACGATTTGGTAAGATGTCTTCTGTATCGCGTGGTGCGGTATTTTTGTTTCGTTTTGTGCCATTTTGGCGCATATTTATTAAAGTTTATTAATTTTGCGTTGCGGTAAAAAGTCTTTGAGGATTCTCTCGTGTAAGGATTTTTGATCGCAACCTACAACAATATTATGGCAGAAGCATTTGATCGTTCCAAGCCACACGTCAACGTAGGTACCATTGGTCACGTTGATCACGGCAAGACAACCCTCACCGCGGCAATTTTGAACGTGCTCCACCTTTCAGGACAGCAGGTGAAAATGAAGTCAGTTGACCAGATTGACTCAGCTCCCGAGGAAAAGGCGCGCGGTATTACTATTGCGCTTTCTCACAACGAGTACTCGACAGCAGCTCGTCACTACGCGCACATCGACGCTCCGGGCCACGCCGACTACATTAAAAACATGATTACGGGTGCCGCACAAATGGACGGCGCTATCCTCGTAGTTGCAGCAACGGACGGTGTGATGCCTCAGACACGAGAGCACATCCTTCTTGCAGAGCAGATTGGTGTTCCAAAAATCATCATTTTCCTCAATAAATGCGACATGGTTGACGACAAAGATCTTATCGACCTCGTTGAAGAGGAAGTACGCGATCTTTTGACAAAATACCACTTTGACGGCAAGAACGCACCAGTTATCCGCGGTTCGGCACTCAAGGCTCTTGAGGCAAAGTCAGCTGATGATGAATGGGCAAAGAAAATTCTTGAGCTCGCAAGTGCTCTCGACACATACATTCCTATTCCAGAACGCGATATCAAGAAACCATTCTTGATGCCTGTTGAAGATGTATTCTCAATCGAAGGACGCGGAACAGTGGTTACCGGTCGTATTGAACGCGGTACTATTAAAGTAGGCGAAGAAATTGAAATCGTTGGTATCAAGGATACGGTAAAAACAACGGTAACCGGTATCGAAATGTTCAACAAGTCTTTGAACGAAGGTATCGCCGGCGACAATGCAGGTATTCTTGTTCGCGGTATCAAGAAAGAAGACATTACGCGCGGTCAGGTGCTCACCAAGCCGGGTTCTGTTACTCCTCATACTGAGTTTGAGGCAGAGGTATACATCCTTACAAAGGAGGAAGGTGGTCGCCACACGCCATTCTTTAATGGTTACAAACCTCAGTTCTACATCCGTACAACGGACGTAACCGGTGACGCAACTATTCCTGCAGGAACCGAAATGGTTAT
Organism: Patescibacteria group bacterium; assembly: GCA_038062675.1. Classification (GTDB taxonomy): domain Bacteria; phylum Patescibacteriota; class Minisyncoccia; order Phycocordibacterales; family UBA1550; genus UBA1550. Next base: position 39,200 of record JBBTWP010000003.1, on the reverse strand, counting down.
GCCGGGAGATACGGTGAAGCTTAAAGTTAAGCTCATTGCTCCAGTTGCTCTTGAAGCTGAACAGCGCTTTGCTATTCGCGAGGGTGGACGTACTGTAGGTGCCGGCGTGGTAACAAAAATCATCGCTTAATTGACCCCGTTCATTTTTACATCTATGACAAAATCGGTAAAAGATAAAGAGGTCACGAACAAGCTCCGCATTCGTATTCGTGCCTACGAAAACAAAGTGCTCGATAATTCGGTAAAACAAATTATTGACACGGCACTTCGGTACGATGCAGAAGTGCAGGGACCTACGCCTTTGCCGACAGAAATCAAGAAGTACACTGTCAACCGCTCAGCATTCATTTACAAAAATGCACGCGAACAATTCGAGATGCGCATTCACAAACGTTTGATTGACATCTTGAATCCGGGCGCAAAAGTGATCGAAGCGCTCACCAACATGAGCCTTCCATCCGGCGTCAACATCGACGTGAAGATGATGTAATTTATTAGGTTTCTCTAAAATGCCAACAACCTGAAAATTGGTTGCAATGGTTCCCGTTATGAAATTTATCTTAGGAAGAAAAGAAAATATGGTTACCTTTATGGGTAACGACGGCCTGAGTACGGCGGCAACGCTTATTGTTCTTGGCACTACAGTCGTTACTCAAGTGAAGGATAAAAGCACGCAAGGGTACGATGCCGTACAGATTGGTTTTGGTACGCGTCCAGTAAAAAATATTTCAAAAGCAGTACAGGGTCACAGCAAAGACCTTGGTTCTTTTGCGGCGATTCGTGAGTTCCGTGTTGATGATTCATCTGCTTGGAAAAAAGGAGATAAACTCGATGCTTCACTTTTTGTCATTGGCGACGAGGTGACAATAACGGGAATCTCAAAAGGTAAGGGTTTCCAAGGTGTGGTTAAACGCCATGGATTCCATGGAGGACCTCGTTCGCACGGACAAAAGCATTCCGAGCGCGAAGCAGGATCAATCGGAGGCGGAGGACGCGCCGGTGGTCGTGTGGCGAAAGGCATGCGCATGGCAGGCCGCATGGGCTCTGATCGAGTGTCGGTCAAAGGTCTTCGCGTGTTAGGCATTGATACACAGAACGGGAAAATTCTCGTGTCGGGCTGTGTACCGGGAATCAAGGGAGCAATCCTTGAGATCAAAACAGTATAATCTCTATCACTACTATTATGGAAGCAACTATTTACAATACAAAAGGAAAAGAAGCGGGGAAAATCGCTTTGAATGAAAAAGTCTGGGGTCTCCCTTGGAACGCTGACTTGGTGTACCAGATTGCAGAGTCTATGCGCGCAAATGCACGCGTAGGGACGGCAAACGCAAAAGACCGCGGAGAAGTTTCGGGAGGTGGACGCAAGCCATGGCAGCAAAAGGGAACAGGACGCGCTCGTCACGGTTCAAGTCGCTCACCTATTTGGCGCCACGGAGGTGTCACTCATGGACCTCTTGCCGCAAAGGACTACACAAAAAAGATCAACAAAAAAGCAAGCGCGAAAGCATTGTACGTTATTCTTTCTGAGAAACTTCGCCGTCATGAGCTTATGTTCATTGATGATATTTCTTTCAAAGAGCCAAAGACCAAAGAAGCAAAGACGATTCTTGGCGCACTTGCCGGCGTAAAAGGTTTCGAACGTTTGCTCACCAAAAAGAAGAATGCGGCATATGTAACTATTGCTGAAAAATCTCCTGCGGTGGTGAAAAGTTTTTCAAACTTTGCCAACATCGATCTCGACGATGTGAAGAACATGAACCCGCTTGATCTCTTGAGCCACAAATATGTGCTTGTAGTGAGCCCTGCGGCAAGTATCAAGTTCATTGAAGGAAAGCTCAACAAGTAATCTCAATACTATTATGTCTATCTTTACAAAAAAAACAAAAAAGACTGCGGAAACCGAACCAAAAAAGGTGAAGGTTGCGGTTGCTCGAAAGAGTGGTGACAAGGATGCGGTAAGTATGAGTGAGCTTGCGAGCGTCTTGGTTCGCCCGCACGTGACTGAGAAAGCGGCGCTCCTTGCGGAGAAGAACACCTATGTATTTGAGGTTGCGCCACACTCGAATAAAATTACAATCGCCAAGGCGGTGTCAGCACTTTATGGAGTAAAACCTATTCGTGTGAACATTATCAACCTTCCTCGTACTCGCGCACTTATTCGCGGGAAAATGGGAGTAAAGGCGGGCGTACGCAAAGCATTGGTGACACTTGGTAAGGGTGATAAAATTGAACTTATCTAATACTTATAATTTCATACTATGAAAAAATTTAAACCTACATCACCATCACGTCGCCAAACTGCCATTGTTACCTATCGTGGAGTACTGACGGCATCAGAGCCACATAAAGCGTTGACCTACGGACGCAAACGCCATGTTGGACGCAATGCTGACGGACGCATTACGACACGCCACAAGGGTGGTGGACACAAGCGCCTTTTCCGTGAGATTGATTTCCTTATGGAAAAAATCAATATTCCTGCAACGATTGAGACTATTGAATACGATCCAAACCGCTCAGGATTTATTGGTTTGGTGTGTTACGCGGACGGCGCTCGTCGCTACATGCTTATTCCAAAAGGACTCAATGTGGGAGACAAGATTATTGCCGCAGAGGATGCGCCACTAAAACCGGGAAATCGCATGCCACTCAAAAAAGCTCCCGTAGGTACATTTGTTTACAATATCGAGCTTCAGGTGCGTGGCGGTGCTCGCATTGCCCGCTCAGCGGGAAACTATGCCGAGGTGGTTGCCAACAATGCTGGTCAGGCACATCTCAAGATGCCTTCAGGTGAAATTCGAAAAGTTTCTGAAAATGTATGGGCATCGATTGGGACTGTTTCAAACGAAGAGTTTAAACATCGCAATCTTGGTAAGGCGGGACGCGCACGCTGGCTCGGAATCCGTCCTACGGTTCGCGGTACAGCCATGAACCCCGTGGATCACCCTTACGGTGGAGGTGAAGGACGTCAAGGACGCGGTACAAAACGACCAAAAACTCTCTGGGGTAAGGTTACAGGTGGACGCAAGACACGTACGCCAAAGAAATATTCTAACAATCTTATTGTTACACGAAGAAAGACGAAGCGGATGAGGTAATACGCTCGACACGCTCCCTTTTTCAGGGCGCCACGCCTTCTCCTGCGGAAGGCTCGCTAATCCTCGGCGCTTTTCGTGCAGATTACTGCACGAACCAAGCAAAGCGCCTGCGGACCCTGAAAAAAGGAGGTGTCTCGCTTTAAGGTTGGATACAAAAACAACAGCGACGCCGTATGGCGTCACTGTTGTTTTTGTTCAACTTTTTATATTGTGGAGTGTTTCCTTAAAGCAAGGAATGCTTCTTGTTTGAGAATTAAGGATGGTGCGGCGCCCCCGCACCAAACCTTAGAGCGAAGTACTTCCGTTTGAAATGCCTTGCGGAGCCTGACGAGGCGAGCAGAGCAATTCGCCAGCAGGCGAATATGTGTGCATTTCAAATAGAAGTACGGAGTGTCAGTTATCCACAGTTTTTTATGGTGCAAAGAATATTGGTGCTATACTAAGTAAAGAATACTAACCATATTATTTTATGAACACATCTTTCTTGGGGGGCAACGCAATACACAAATTTCTGGGGGCGATGGTTGTCGCCATTCTTATTGTTGGCGCATATATTTCAGTCCCACATCTTTTTACGACAAAAAAGGTGGAATCTGCGGCATCTGAAAATGTAACTCGGTGGGCATTTGCGGAAGGAGGCGGAAGTTCAAAAGATGGAGTGGGAATCGGATGGATTAGCTTCAATAACACAACCGATGGAACACTCATTCCTTATGGTGTCAATGTGAATGAGGCAGATCGGGAAGCAGGGGGTATAGGAATTTTTAGCGGGCATGCGTACTCTGAAAATGTTGGCTACATTAGTTTTGATATTGCCAATACTGGTCGCTCGCCTGCCGGCAAAGGGGCAGATTACTCAACATCACCCAGCGGGGCACATCTTGCACACGTTGCGTGGGTGAAAGCTGGTGGTGGAGGTGGTGAAGTGACGGGGTGGGCGCGAGCACTCTCGGTGTGTAACTTCACTGGAGGAATTTTTAATGATTGCGATTGCTCTCTTGGGGGGAGCAATCCAAGACCAGGAGGAGTGTGTGCTGTTGGTGGCTGGGACGGGTGGATCAAGCTTTCAAATGGGGATGATAATGCGCCGGCAACCCCCCACGCTTGGCAAACAGCTCCCACTACCTCTGGGGTGAAAATAACTGCTAATAAGTTTTCTGGATATGCATGGGGAGATGCTGTTATGGGGTGGATCAATTTTACGCCGGATATCACAACAACCCCCGGCCCTGACGATGTGTGTCCAATAATTACTGCTAGTGGCGGTGGGGGATGTACACCAGCTGACCCAACGTTTACTGCTGGTCCTTGTGTGCCACAAACCGTATGCAGTGCTGCTAATGTTGGAGACCCTATTTCAGGTTTTACTTCAGGGACATGTGTAATAGGAGGTGCCATGGTAAATTCTCCGCCAGTAAGTTGCTCTACCGGTTCTAGTTGTCCAAGTACATGCGGAGATGCTGCTGGTGTTTGCGACAGTCCTTATGAAAATAGTACGACTTGCGCTGCAGATTGTCCTGTTGGAGGTCCTCCTACTTGTGCATCATTGGGTATTATAAGCACCGACCCATCTTGTAGGGTGGGCGACCTGAAGTGTTCAAACGGAGAAAACCCAAAAAACTCCACCGACTGTAAGGCAAGATGGTGGCAATTCTAGAGGAAATATCTCTAAAATTTGACAATATTCTCCAGTTTGGTAAGATACAAAGCGAGCTCATCCGAGCTTGTTTTGTATTTAAACCTCCCCATGACACGATCACTCAAAAAAGGGCCACACATTGACCCAAAACTATTAAAGAAAATCGAAGGCAAAAGCGCTTCGACAGCACCGCTCATCAAGACATGGGCGCGTGCAAGTCAGATCGCGCCGGAAATGGTCGGCTTTCTTTTTGGTGTTTACAACGGCAAAGTTCATATCGAGGTTCGCGTAACCGAAGATATGGTCGGTCATCGTTTAGGAGAATTTTCTCCTACCAAGAAGTTTGTTCGCCACGGAGGTAAAATGCAGAAGGAGCTCGAACAGAAGAAGAAGGAGTCAGAGATTACTGCCGCAAAAGCTGCTAAAGCCGAGACTCCTGCTAAAAAGAAATAATTATGAAAGCTCTCCTCAAAAGTTATCGCCAAGCTCCCCGCAAGGTTCGCCTCGTGGCAAATCTTATGAAAGGTAAGACGGTTGACCGTGCTCTTGTGGAGCTCGATCATCTTGCAAAGCGCGCGTCTCTTCCCATGAAGAAACTTCTTCTTTCTGCTGTTGCAAACGCAAAGCAAAACTCAGGTATTGAACAAAGCGCTCTTTTTGTAAAAGAAGTTCGTGTTGACCAAGGAGCAATCCTTAAGCGCTCTATGCCCCGCGCTCGCGGTTCCGCATCGCCAATCCACAAACACACCAGTCATGTTATGATCGAGCTTGTAGCACATGTCGACACCGACAAAGCAGACGCAAAAAAGGCAAAAGCGCCTGCGGTTGCAAAAGAAAACGATGCACCTGCAAAAGCAAAAAAAGCGACCGTTAAAAAAGTTTCCGCAAAGACCAAATAATTTTTATGACACACATCGTACATCCATATGCGCATCGTTTGGGAATCATCCGTGACTGGAAGTCGCGTTGGTTTGGCGCAAAAGATGAATACAAGAAATTCTTGAAAGGGGATATTATGATCCGCGAATATTTGGGCAAGCGTCTTCGCGGAAGCCACATCGCAGGTATTGAAATCGAGCGCAATGCAAAGACATTTCGTATTGTTATCAAGACTGCACGCCCTGGTATGGTTATTGGTCGCGCTGGAGAGGGTTCAGTAAAGCTCAAGAACGATATCTTGAAAGAAGCTAAGCGCCTCAAGCTTGATATTCCTAACGAATTTAAACTTGATATCGAAGAAGTGCGTGCACCTGAAGGCAATGCTGCTATCGTAGGCGAAATGGTTGCCGAAGGTCTCGAGAAGCGCATGCCATTCCGCATGATTCTCAAGCAAACGATTGAGAAAATTATGGCAAACCGCGATGTGCTCGGTGCTCGTATCGCTATTTCGGGTCGCCTTGGAGGCGCTGAAATGGCGCGCTACGAACAGATTCGTCGTGGAGGGATCCCTCTTCAGACATTCCGCGCAGATATCGACTATGCGCGACACACCGCCCGCCTTCCCTATGGTGCCATCGGTATCAAGGTTTGGATTTATAAAGGTCAGATTTTTGCAGAGAATAAAAAGAAAACGGCATAACGCGCAGTTAATTATCCCATCATGTTACTCCCTAAAAAAGTAAAATATCGAAAGTGGCAAAACGACCGTAAAAGTCCTGCACGACTTGCGGCTCCTGATACTCGAGGTATCAAGCTTTCTTTCGGGTCTTATGGTCTCAAGGCGATGACTTCTGCTCGCGTAAAATCAAACCAACTTGAGGCATCTCGTAAAGTAATTGTCCGCACGATTACCAAGACTGGTAAAATGTGGATCCGTATCTTCCCAGACCGCCCTTATACACAAAAAGGCGCACAAACACCGATGGGAAAGGGAAAGGGAGACTTACAGGGTTATGTGTTTGAAGTGCGCCCCGGTCGTATTATTTTTGAAGTTGACGGCGTTGACGAGAAGATTGCAACCGAAGCTTTGCGTAAAGCGGGAGCAAAACTTCCTTTGAAGACAAAAATCGTAAAGCGCGCGGTTTAATTTATATACAATATATGTCAGAATTAAAGAAAAAAAGTATTGCGGACCTCACGAAGCTTGTGGGAGAAAAAAGAGAAGAGCTTCGCGCTTTCCGCTTTGATCTTGCGGGGACTTCAAAGAAAAACGCAAAACACGCGTTTCTTGCAAAGAAAGAAATCGCACGCGCGCTTACAGAAGTTAATGCTCGCAAGAGAGTAACGGTATAACCTTTATGAAAAAAGAGATAATCAAAAACAAAAAAACACTCTCAGGAACTGTCGTCTCTGACAAGATGATGAAGACGGTAACGGTCAGTGTGGAACGCTTTACCAAGCATCCCAAATATGGTAAATATTTGAAGACCAACAAGAAATACAAAGCACATGATGAGGCTGGTATTTACAAGATGGGGGATAAAGTAATTATTGAGGAGTGCCGCCCTCTTTCGAAAGACAAATCGTTTATCGTTATTGGCAAGAAAACTTTCTAATACATCTACTATGATTCAATCAAGATCAATCGTTAAGATTACAGACAACTCCGGCGGCAAGATCGGTCGCGTTTTCAAAGTGCTCGGGAGTTCAAAGAAACGCTACGCGGGAATTGGCGACTTGGTTGTGATTTCGGTACAAATTGCAGAGCCACGAAAGACTGTAAAGAAGAAAGATGTTCTTACGGCGCTCGTTGTGCGCACGAGAAATGCGTTTCGTCGCAAAGACGGCTCATACCTTCGCTTTGACGACAATGCGGTGGTAATCGTTGAAAAGGCAAAGAAGGAACCAAAGGCAGGCCGTATTTTTGGTCCTATTCCTCGGGAAATTGTGGAAGCCGGTTATCAGAAGGTTGGCTCTCTTGCGCCTGAAGTCGTATAATTCATCTTATTTTTATGAAACTTAAACAAGGAGATAATGTAATAGTGATTACGGGTTCACACAAAGGAAAGAAAGGTAAAATCCTTGAGGCTCTTCCTCGAGTAAATCGCGTAGTGGTGGAGGGGGTAAACATTGCAAAGATTCATCAAAAGTCACGCGTTCGTGGCAAGGCAGGTGAAATGGTAGAACGCGCAATGCCAATCAATGCGTCAAATGTTATGATTGTTGATCCAAAAACGGGCGGTCGCACTCGTGTGGGGATTAAAGTAATCGGTGGCAAAAATACGCGTGTTACCAAGAAAAGTGCGAGCGAGCTCAAGTAAGCAGTCTAAGTTCAATAATTTCAACTATTATGAAATCGGCAATGAAACCAATTAAAGAAAAACAAGCAGGCGCATTTGATGCGATGAAGGGCGAGTTTGGCTACAAAAACAAACTTGCTGCTCCACGTCTCTCTAAAGTCGTTGTTTCTGCAACTACTGGGCGCTCAAAAGACAAGAATAAAAATGAACATGTCATGGGTCGTCTTATGAAGATTACTGGGCAGAAGCCATCGCTCCGTAGTGCAAAGAAATCTATTGCAGCCTTCAAAGTTCGCGAAGGGGACAAGGTTGGTGTTGCAGTAACACTCCGTGGTGTTCGCGCTCTTGGTTTTCTTGATAAATTTATCAATGTCGCCGTGCCTCGCATGCGCGATTTTCGTGGGTTTGAAAAGAAAAGTGTAGATGAAATGGGCAATATTACACTCGGAGTAAAGGAGCAATCAGTTTTCCCTGAGACTGCCGACGAAGACATTCGCGATTTCTTCAGTTTCGCAGTTACTATTGTGACCACTGCAAAGAACAAAAAAGAAGCAACTCGTTTTTTTGAAGTTGTAGGAATTCCGTTTAAGAAAGTTGAGGGTTCACTCTAGGGAGAATATAGTGTGATGCAAGCAAAACCCCAAGGGCTTCGCCCTTGGGGTTTTGCTTGCATGTCGGTTTCTCTGGTGTTATGATTCTTTCTAGGCCCCCAATGAGAAGTTTCGGGATAAACGTTGGTAGTACTTTATACATAGGAGTAAGTCATCATGACTGTGAAGATAGTTCACATTTCAGGAAATAAAAGGAATATACATCCTGTTCAGGATGTATGGCAAGAGTTTGAAAAATTGCTTCAGGACGGCGGACTGGGATTGATTCCACCGCTCGGAGACAAGGTGATTCACTGCTGCGGAAGCGGTAGGAGCCTTAACCATCACCCAGAAGAAGAACCACATGATCCACTTTTTTTGATTGGGCAAGAGGAAGCAGTTCAGTAATGGGCGCAGTATACACAGAAAAAACATAATGTAGGGTTTCCAAATTTCGGAAAAGCGGCTAACGATGGCCGCTTTTTTTAATATCCGTATAAATATTGACATTATCTTTCAGTATGCTAGTATGCCCATACAAGGTTCAATCGAGGACTTGTAGAAAACTTTGCTCAATCCGCGTTTCTCCTTCTTTTTTCGAAACATTCGTCCAAAGAAGAATATACGCGCGATATTAGCGAAGAGTTGTAAATTAAAGAATCTTCTCCCATGAGAAGATTCTGGGTGTGAAATACGTGAAGTTTGAATTTCAGATATAATCATTTATGGCAAAAACATCAGTAATCGCTCGCTCGCAAAAAAAACCGAAATTCAGTTCGCGCATTGTTCGTCGTTGTTTCAAATGCGGTCGTCGACACGGCTATATGAGTGATTTCGATCTTTGTCGTATTTGTTTTCGTGAACTTGCCAACGAGGGCAAAATTCCCGGCATTAAGAAGTCTTCCTGGTAATCCTTTTATTTTATGCACGATCCTATTGCAGACATGTTGATTAATATTAAGAATGCGGGCAATGCCGGTAAGGCATTTGCACTCATCCCTTTTTCTAAAATGAAAGAGTCGATTGCTGTGGTGCTTTTCAAGCAAGGGTACATTACGTCGTATGCAAAGAAAGGTAAAAAGATTGCAAAGACGCTCGAGGTAGGCATTGCTTACGAAGGAAAGAAACCACTCATTGTGAACGTAGCGCGTGTTTCAAAGCCATCACGTCGTTCTTATGTAAAAGCAGCTGAGCTTCGTCCTGTTCGCAATGGTTACGGACTCATGGTGCTTTCAACACCAAAGGGTATTATGACGGGCGATGAGGCGCGACGCGCGCAGGTCGGCGGTGAGGCTCTCTTTAAGATTTGGTAATTTATAATATATGTCAAGAATCGGTAAAAAAGGCGTAAATATCCCCACAGGAACCACAGTCACCAAAAGTGGCACGGTTATTACTGTGAAAGGTCCAAAAGGTGAGCTCATTCGCAGCTTCCCCGGACCTATTGAAATCACTATTGAGGGCGATGCAATTTCTTTTGCACCAAAAAACAACGCCAAAGAAGCGAAAGCTCTCTGGGGTACCTACGCTTCACATGTGGCAAACATGGTTGCTGGCGTGAATAAGCCTTTTGAAAAGAAGCTTATCATCGAAGGTGTGGGATACAAAGTTGAACAACAGGGCACGACATTGGTCTTCAGTCTTGGGTTTTCACACAAAGTTCCTATGATCCCTCCTGGAGATGTGAAAGCTGTTGTTGAAAAAAACACCATCACGTTGAGTTCCATCAACAAAGAGTCTGTTGGGCAGTTTGCTGCAGAGATTCGTGCCAACAAGAAACCGGAACCTTACAAAGGTAAAGGTATCCGCTATTCCGGCGAGGTCGTTCGCAGAAAGCAAGGCAAGAAGTCTGCATAATTTATTATATTTATATGACTATTACGACAAAATACACCAATCGCGTTCGTCGCCATCGCCGTATTCGTGCGAAAGTGAAAGGAGATGCTACTCGTCCTCGTTTGGCAATATTCAAATCAAATCGCTATATCTATGCGCAGATTATTGACGACGTAAAACGCGTTACTCTTGCGTCGGTGAGTGATATGGGAACCAAAGGTAAAACAAAGACCGAGAGCGCTGCGCTCTCTGGAGTTGCTCTCGCAAAGGCTGCTCTTGCGAAAGGGGTAACCAAGGTTTCCTTCGATCGCGGTGGATTTGTTTACACAGGGCGCATTCGTGCGTTTGCAGAAAGTGCTCGCGCTGAGGGTCTCACATTCTAATATTTTTTATGACTGAAAACACAACACAACAAAATACCGAAACAACCACACCAGTCGCTATTCCTGTAGCGGCAAAGACGGCAGGTAAAGTTTTTGAAAAAAATAGCTTTTCGCGCGGAGGTGGTTCGCGCGGACCATCCCGGGGAGGTCCGGGGGGTGCTCGTGGTGGTGCTGGCGGTGGACGCGGTGGGTCGGGTGGTCCTCGCAAGGGTGGTTCTTCACGCGGTGGGTTTGAACGCGCACGTCCGGAGTTTGATAACAAAATGATTCAAATTCGTCGCGTTACTCGTGTGGTTGCCGGTGGTCGTCGTTTTGCATTTTCTGTAGCGATGGTTGCGGGGGATCGTAAAGGGAAAGTGGGTGTAGGTATCGGCAAGGCTGCAGATACAGCAACTGCTATTGAAAAGGCGATGAAGAATGCAAAGAAGAACATGATCAAAGTTACGCTCTCAAAAGAGATGATGATTCCTCATCATGTTGAGGCAAAATTATCAAGCGCATCTGTCATGATTATGCCCGCCCCAGGTCGTGGTATGGTTGCCGGAAGTTCTGTGCGCAATGTTCTTGAACTTGCGGGAATTAAAAACGTACGCGCAAAGATTCTTTCTGGGTCGAAAAACAAACTCAACAATGCTCGCGCTGCGGTCATGGCGCTCAGTACGCTCCGCACAAAAAAGGTGCGCAGAGTGGCAACAGAGTAAGCATGTTTCTTAAGTAATGAAAACGATTATGCAGTTACACGAATTAAAACCAAAGACACCAAGAAAAATGAGGAAGGTTGTTGGCCGTGGCGGCAAGCGCGGTAAGACGGCTGGTCGTGGAACAAAAGGGCAGAAAGCTCGCGCAGGACACCGTATTCGTCCTATGATTCGCGATATGATCAAAAAGCTCCCTAAGCGTCGCGGTGAGGGAACTTCACGCAATCGTTTTAAAACTCCTGCACTCAATTTTGTTGTTTTGAATATCCACGTACTTAACGATGTGTTTATGGAAGGGGGTCCAGTAACTCCAAAAATTCTCCTTGAGAAAGGTCTCATTGAAAAGAAAGGAAGCCAGATGCCTACGGTAAAGATTCTCGGTACGGGAACACTCGACAAAAAGCTCAACGTTCTCGGATGCCTTTATTCGACGGGCGCGAAAACGGCAATTGAGAAAGCGGGCGGAACGATTAAATAACGATAGGGCGACTCAATCAGTATAGATGAGGTGACACGGTCAAAAACATTCTTATGGAAACACTCATGCACAAATTGAAGTTAATGATAGGAGACGCAACCCTCCGTCGCCGTATCATTTTTGTATTTATTGCTCTTGCTATTTTCCGAGTACTTGCAACGATTCCAATTCCTGCGGCTGCAGGTCAGAATCTCGGCGCTCTTATGGCGAGTGATCCCGCTCTCGGCTTCCTAAACCTCCTTACTGGTGGCGGGCTTTCTGCTGTTTCTATTGTAATGCTTGGTGTTGGTCCTTATATTACTGCGTCGATTATCATGCAACTCATGACGATGACCATGCCAAAGCTTAAGGCAATGTATCACGAGGAAGGAGAGCTTGGTCGCCGCAAATTTACACAATATTCTCGTCTTCTGACGATTCCGCTCGCTCTTATGCAAGGATACGGACTCATTTTGTATCTCGGAAAACAGGGGATTTTAACCAGTCTTTCGCCATTTGAAATGCTCACTAATGTACTCGTTGTTTCTGCCGGCTCAATGCTTCTTATGTGGATTGGCGAGCTTATTTCAGAATTCGGTATCGGTAATGGTGTTTCACTCATTATTTTTGCCGGAATCGTAGCAAGTCTTCCTACTACAATAAGCGGACTTATTTTTACATTCGAGGCAGCACAGGCGCCACTTTACCTTGCAGTTGTTGGTGCGACCGTCTTGACCATCTTGGCAGTTGTCTTTATGACCGAGGCGGAGCGTCCAGTGCCTATAACCTACGCTAAACAGGTTCGCGGTACGCGCACGTATGGTGGTGGCGAAACTTACCTCCCTCTCCGTGTGAATCAGGCAGGCGTTATTCCTATCATTTTCGCGCTTTCTATTTTGGTCTTTCCTCAGATTCTTGCCAATGCTTTTGCAGCGTCGGGGAATGCCATGGTGCAGTCTGTTGCGTTGTTTATTCAAAAAGCACTTACCAACAACTGGGTGAATGGATTCTTGTATTTCGGTCTCGTTTTCCTCTTTACGTATTTTTACACAGCTGTTACCTTTGATCCTGAATCAATCTCAAACAATCTCCAGAAGAACGGCGCATTTATTCCCGGTATTCGCCCTGGCAAACAGACAGCTGAGTACCTTGCAAAGATTTTGACCCGCATCACGCTCGTGGGCGCAGTATTCCTTGGTGCTATTGCAGTGTTGCCACTCATTATGTCTGCGGTTACTGGGTTTGCAAGTCTTGCCATTGGCGGAACGGCGCTTCTCATTGTTGTTTCTGTTGTTCTTGATCTTGTGAAAAAAGTAGAGGCGCAGATCTCGATGAGGGAATATTAGAGTCCGCTCGGCACCGTCCTTTTTGGCAACGCTTTGTTTTTGGTCCATTCCCTGTTACACTTTCGGCATGGAGCTTCAAACAATCATTTTCATCGGGCGTTCGGGGTCGGGCAAGGGGACACAGCTGGGACTTCTTAAGACATTTCTCGATGAGATAACTCCGGGAGTACCTGTTCTTGCTATGGAGACGGGGAAGTATTTCCGAGAGTATATTGGCAAGGAGGGATATACATGGAGCCGGTCGCGAGCACTCAATAGTGCAGGGGAGCGCCAGCCGGAGTTTCTTGCCGTGTGGGTATGGGCTTCGGTATTCATTGAAAAATTTCAGGGAAACGAGCATCTTATGTTTGATGGTACACCGCGTTCGCTTACTGAAGCACAAATGCTACATACTTTGTTTCCGTTTTACGGGCGCACAAAACCAACTGTTGTTTTTTTGAATACGTCGCGGGGGTGGGTTGAGGAACGACTTCGGAGTCGCGGAAGATCTGACGATGTGGTTCCGGGAGTCATCGACCGCAAGCTTTCGTGGTATGAAAAAGATGTGGTTCCTGCAATTGAGTTTTATCGCTCGGCACCTGAATATCGTTTCCTTGATATTAACGGGGAGCAGGCGCCAGAAGTGGTGCATGAAGATATTTTGAAAGGACTTGGACTTAAATAATTGCATTATTATGGCAAAAAAGGGGATGATAAAAACAGCAGAGGAGATTGCGATTATTCGCGAAGGCGGCAGGCGACTGGCGACCGTGCTTCTTGCTGTTAGAGATATTGTAAAACCGGGGGTGACTACGCGTGAGCTCGATGCGCTCGCAGAGAAACTTATCCGCGCGAACGGTGATGAACCAGCATTTTTGAACTACACCCCCGAGGGTGCACGTCGCCCGTATCCGGGGACTCTTTGTGTTTCGGTGAACAACGAAGCAGTGCATGGTATTGGAGGTGACCGTGTTTTGCATGAAGGAGATATTGTGGGGATTGACCTTGGCGTGATTCACAAAGGACTTTTTAGCGATGCGGCAATGACCGTGCCAGTCGGGGTGGTGGACGAGGGTGCAAAAAAATTGATTGCGGTGACCGAGGCTGCTCTTGCGGTGGGGATTGATGCGGCACGTGCGGGAAGCACAACGGGGGATATTGGTTATGCGATTGAAGCCTATGTAAAAAAAGCGGGATTTGTGGTGGTGGAAGAGTTGGGTGGGCATGGCGTCGGCTATCACCAGCACGAGGATCCGCATGTTTCAAACTACGGCGACCGCGGACGCGGCACACGCCTGAAGGCGGGCATGGTTCTTGCCCTTGAGCCAATCGTAAACGAAGGTACACGCTTCGTGAAGCTCCTTTCTGACGACTATACGTACGCTACGCGCGATGGCAAGCGGAGTGGCCACTTTGAGCACACTATTGTCATTACCGAAACCGGCCCCGCCGAGATTTTGACGAGGGTGTGATATACTTTAAATAATATGTATGAAGAAACAGCACCAAAAGCGATACATGATTTGCTTGGAGGTGAGGCGCCTGATTTCATAGTGAAATCAAAACGAGCTTTTCCATCAAAGAAATCTTTTTATGAGCTGGGGTTCGGAACATTTTGGCTTGGATTTACAAGTATTTTTGTATATGCGTTCCTCGGTCCTGTCTTATTGGGGAAGGAAGTTCATTTTACCGCAAATGGGGTTGCTACAGTCGCAGGGCCTGATAATTTGGGTCCACTTATATTTCCTATTCTTATTATTGGACTTTTTGTCTTAGTGGGGGTAGGTATTGTGGGGCATGGGTTGTATTTGTTGCGCGCAAAAGGTGCTTGGTATGCAGGTACTGCTAAAAAATTAGTAATATACAAAAAAAATAAAAACAGGACGATAAGTTGGGAGCAATTTGCCGGTGACGTGGAAATGGTGGGTGACTCGTCGAAAGGTGGTATTGCCTTGCAGATGAGGACGGGAGCGATGGTAAATCAGGGTAAAAGTGGAAGTCGGTACGTTCCTGATACTCTATATATAGTGAGTATCAAAAATGCGTCACAAGTCGCTCAAACGCTTCGTAAGAGGATTGAGGAAAATGCCCCAACTCTGCCGAAAGCGACCTGATGTTCTAAGTGTGCTATAATTTCTACAAATGGCATTATTTGGATGTAAACTTGAGGGGGTGGGATGGGCGCGGCCGACGGCCGCGCCCCTTGAAAGTGCAAAATTCTCGACACCGCACGAGGAGATTGCGTTTTTACGCGCACAAGTGGCAGAGCGTGAACGCGAGCTTGTTGTGCAAGGAAAAACACCCGAGCGCGCACAGGTGGCACACGAGCAGGTTGCAACCTACCGCACAAAAGCTCCGGAAGTGGTGCTTGCTCCAAGCTATCAAATCAAAGCGCACGAAATTGAGGAAAAAATTCTCAATATGGGCAAGGATCACGAGGGGATGGTCGATGAACTTCTGCGCGCAATGATGGAGCGCGGTGTTAAAAATGCGCTCGCTGTTTTGGAAAAAATGAACAATCCGCATGTCGAGGACGACTTTCATCGTTTTTTGGTGCAGTTTATTACTGAAGATGATGCGGTTCCGGGGGTGGCGAAAGAGCGCGTACTTTTCCGCGCACTCCGTATGCGACTCTATGAGGTTACGCTTCCGCCAATCACTCCAAGTGGGGAAGAGCGAAAATGGAACGACCTCGTAACCGGCATGGAGCAGTTTTATGCTGGTATGCTCTCTGTGGAAAACATGGCGGGACCTCTTGAGGTGAAAAATTATTTCACACTCGAGCTTGCACTTTCAAATTTTTCCAGTGATTTGGTATTTTATGCTTCGGTGCCTGCCGAACACTCGGACCTTTTTGAAAAACAAGTCCTTGCAGTATATCCTGATGCGAAGCTTCGTGAACATAAAGAAGATTACAATCCGTTTAATGAAAAAGGTTCAACTCTCATTTCTGTGGCAAAACCAAGTGGGAGCCCTGTCTTTGCGATGAAGACATTCGAAACTTTTCCTCAAGACCCATTGACGGTGCTTTTGGGTGCATTTAGTAAAATGAAGCATGAGGGTGAAGGAGCATCGGTTCAATTTGTGGTTGTTCCACGAGGAAGGGTTTTTAATGAAAGCTATAAAGATATTCGCGAAGAGATCAAAAAAGGCACACCGGTAAAAAAGGCGCTTGAGCATGCAGTGCTTCGCTTTGCAAATGAGTTTGCGGGAGTAGCAAAAGAGATTATCTTTGGTTTTAAAAAGAAAGAAGCGGATGAGATCGACCAAGCGGTGCTCGACAGCATTTCGGAAAAAATTGCTTCGCCAATTGTTGATACTAATATTCGTATTGTGGTTTCTGCAGTAACGGAAGACCGTGCGCAGGCGATGCTCACGGAGATAGAGGCAGCATTCAATCAGTTTGGAAAACCTCAAGCAAACGGAGTTTCATGGAAACGACAAAAAGGCGAGAACCTTTTGCGTTCAGCACATGAGTTTTCATTCCGCACTTTTTCCGATGATGAGAGCTTCCCTCTTAACTTGAAAGAGCTTACCACGATGTTTCATTTTCCGGTTACCAGTGTGTCCGCCCCAGAGCTTAAAGAGGCGAAAGCGGGAGTCGCTCCGGCTCCGCAAAACACATCTGCCGACGGTGTTGTTCTTGGGGTCAATAATTATCACGGAAAAGAAACTCTGGTGCGCATGGGGCGCGAGGATCGTGTACGACATTTTTATGTTATTGGCCAGACGGGAACCGGCAAGACATCGATTTTGAAAAATATGATTGTGCAGGATATTCGAAACGGCGAAGGGGTGTGTTTCATTGACCCGCATGGTTCAGACGTACAAGATATTCTTTCGCTCATTCCTCCCGAGCGTGCAAACGACGTCATCTATTTTGATCCGGCTCACACCGAGCATCCCATGGGACTCAACATGCTCGAATACGATGAGCGCTTTCCTGAACAAAAAACATTTGTCGTCAATGAAATGATGAATATTTTCAATCAGTTGTTCGACATGAAGACGGGCGGGGGTCCGATGTTTGAGCAATACTTTAGAAATGCGGCGGCGCTCGTGATGGAAGACACGGCATCCGGTAGCACGCTTTTGGAAATCACCCGCGTCCTTGCCGACAAAACATTTCGTGACATGAAGCTCGCAAAGTGCAAGAATCCGATTATCTTACAGTTTTGGACGAGCGCAGAAAAAACAACGGGCGACCAAGGGCTTGCAAACTTCGTGCCGTACATCTCCAGCAAATTCGACAATTTTATTTCCAATGACATCATGCGTCCGATTGTGCTTCAGCAAAAGTCAGCATTCAATTTTCGACAGATTATGGACGAGAAAAAGATTTTGCTCGTCAACTTGTCCAAAGGGCGTTTGGGGGACATCAATGCAAATTTGATTGGTCTGGTGCTTGTGGGGAAGATTACCATGGCGGCGCTCTCGCGGGTGGATATGTTTGGTTCCGCACAAAAACCCAACGATTTTTATCTTTATATCGATGAATTTCAAAATGTTACCACACCATCGATTGCCACCATTCTTTCTGAAGCGCGCAAGTATCGTCTGTCGCTCAATATTGCGCACCAATACATTGCGCAACTTTCCGACGAAATTAAAAATGCCGTGTTTGGCAACGTGGGATCCATGGCGGCGTTTCGTGTTGGTCCTGATGATGCAAAATATCTTGAGAGTAAGTTCGCACCAACATTCAGTGCGCAGGATATCACGAAACTCGACAATTACAACGCATATCTAAATCTCCTCATAAACGGCGAACCAACTAAGTCGTTTAATATTGCGACGCTCCCTCCTGAAAAAGGGGATGCAGAACGTGCAACAAAACTCAAAGAACTTTCATATCTCAAGTACGGCGCTCCTCGTGAGGTGGTTGAGTCCGAAATCCTCGCACGGTTTAAGGGTGGGAAGTAACTTCGCGTTTCTTCCAAATGCCCTTGGAAGAAACGGAGTAAGATTATACAAACAGATTGTTTTTTTTTGTAAAAAATGGTACCTTTAAAGAAAGTGACTATTTCTTAAATTTATGGAGATACAAACAAAATTAAATGGTTGGAGGAAGAAAGTTGTTATTGCTTTGACAATACTTGCTTTTTTGCCAGTTGCGAAGGCTTTATTCTGGGCTGTTGTGGATGTGTTGAAAGGTGATGAATTCCCATATTTCTATTTTCATTGGTCTTTATTGGTGTTCCCTCTTCTTTTTGTACTTCCTTTTATTGTGGCTACAATCAAGGGATCAATGCGTGGCTTGCAAACGGCGCTGGTTACAGGGATTTTTGTTGTTACTTTTTTTTATTTTTTAGTGATTGCTCCTGGTGGAGCTGGTTTTGAAGGGCTTCTGATTATACCACTCGGTCTTTATTACGCGATTCTTTCTCTGATATTTGGTATCTATTATTTGATTGTTCAGAAGAAAATATTCTCAAGAATAAATACAAATGAAACAATAAATCGTCTTAGTCCAGATTTCCCAAGCACTCAAGTGAGTGTAATCAAAAATCCGGAAGCCCGCAAGTATTGGATTGCCGTGATCGCAATGGGAGTGGTTCTCATAATAGGGATTATTCTCTTTCTTTTTAGTGGAGATGAAAAAAGATACCTCTTCCCATCCTTAATTGGATTTCTTGCAACTATCACTCTTGCGTTTTATATTGAGTCTAAGGTTATGGAGGGCTGGAGAGCATTAGTATACAAAATACCCATTTTTCTTCTCGTTTTTTTTATTATCGCAGGATGGTTTCCTTCAGTAGTAAGTATGGTAGGTGTAGTGATATTCACGGGAGCCTGCTTAATTCTTGGGATAAATTTTTATAAAAAATCTGAGAAAGCAGAAGAGGGGAAAATGCTCAAGCTTAAAATCATCGCATACCTCTTATTTACTTTTTTTGCGTTTGTGGTCTCTATGTTTTTTGGGATATATTTTTTTGGTTAATTTGAAACCCCGTGGCCTATGCCACGGGGTTTCCTTGCGGGAAAGTTCTTTCCCAGTAGCATCCCTTCCCTTGAGTAAGGGCACAGACCCTTGACAGAAACCATCCAAAGTATATACTTTTGGTATGAAGACAGCAATGATTAATATAAAGACGGACAAGAAGGTTAAAGAGGAGGCGCAAAAGCTTGCTGCGGAACTCGGCTTTTCTTTGTCTGCGCTTGTGACCGCCTCACTCAAGCAATTTGTCCGAACGCGTGAAGTGCAGTTTTCGGCATTGCCTCGTATGACACCATATCTTGAAGGGGTAATTAAACAGGTGGAAAAAGACATCAAGGCAAACAAAAATATTTCTCCAGCGTTCACGAATGCACGAGAAGCGTCTGCTTATTTGCGAAAACTCGCATAGAATCACATGAAAGTATTTTTTCATAAATATTTTCGTAAGCGATTCGTGAAATTTCCTGAGAAGATACAGAATAAGTTTGATATTCAGTTAGAACTTTTTTACAAAAATATTTACGATGAAAGACTGAGTAATCACGAATTGCACGGGAAGTATATGAACTGCAGAAGTATAAATGTGACGGGAGATATTCGCGCGGTCTATCGAAAGGTAGGCACAACAACTGACGACGTACTATTTATAGATATTGGCACACATGCCGAGCTGTATTCGTGATTACATAGGTCTAGCCTATGGGGCTAAAAAATGAAATAGCGTGTTACCGTGTTCGTGTGGGTGATATACGAATTATCTATATAAAAGAAGAAAAGATACAGATTATTTCTATCGAAAAGCGAAGTGATACTACGTGTTGAGTTGGAGGGCTGAATTTGCTCGACAGGGCGCTCCGTGCTAGTATAAACCAATCTTATTCAGTAATTTTTTTAATATTATGGCACATCCAAAAGAAGAACAAGCGCTTATTATTGTAAAGCCAGACGCTATCCAGCGGGGACTTCTGGGCGAGATTGTGGCACGTTTTGAGCGCAAAGGTCTCAAGATTGTGGGTATGAAGATGATTACGCTCGAAGACGCACTCCTCGAAGCTCACTATGCGCACATTGCGGACAAGCCTTTTTTTGCCGGAATCAAGGCGTTTATGAAAGCATCGCCGGTTGTGGTGATGGTGCTTTCGGGAATCAACGCGGTTTCAGCTACGCGTATTTTGGTTGGACCAACGAAAGGCTTTGATGCTGATGCCGGAAGTATTCGCGGCGATTTGTCGCTCTCGATTCAGTCAAACGTGGTTCATTCTTCGGATTCTGTTGAGTCGGGGAAAGCAGAAGTAAAAAGATTTTTTGCTGATGAAGAACTTTTTGATTACAAGAAAAATAATTTTGATTACGTGTACGCGGACGAAGCTTTTTAAGCTCGCGGGATTCGAAGTTTTCTTCACAAAAACCTTGCATCACGCAAGGTTTTTGTTTTGTAATAAAAAATCAACATTGCAAAAGATTTTGGGGAGGCATATACTTGAAATAGGGTTATTTGAGGTATTGACTCCTAAGTTATTGGCAAGGGAGCCTTACATCATCATGCGCCGTGGTGCATGATTGCGGGCACCCACCTAGTTATTACTAGGGCCAATGCCTTCGAATGACCCTCGAAAAAAACCCCTGCGCCCCTGCGCAGGGGTTTTTTCAATAATGTTTTTCCATAAAACAAAAATAGCGTCGCGGTGCCGAACGCGCTATACTAAGGGTACTTTTATGCAATTACGGACATTTCCTGCGAGTTTGGCGGTGCTGGTGGTCGCAATTGCGGTTGTGAATTTTTTTGCACACACATATTATTGGTATCGTTTGTTTTTTTGGTTTGATATGATGATGCATTTTGCGGGCGGAGCATGGCTTTCTGGGGTGGCGATTTGGTGGCAGGGGAGAAAACTTGCACCTGAAACCGTTGTAACATTCAAGACGCTGGTTTTGGTTGGGGTGGGTACCGCGCTCGCTATCGGTGTTTTGTGGGAGGGGTACGAGGTAATCGTTGGGGTTGTTGTTGAGGGGCGCGTGAATGCACTTGCCGACACCCTGAGCGATATTTTCTTTGACACGCTCGGTGCTGTTTTGGTTGTGGCAATGGTGGTACGGAAACATTTAGTGCTATAATGTATTCATTATGATGAAACTTGGATTTTATGGAGCGGCAGGCGAAGTAACAGGGTCAAACCATACGCTCGAGGGTGCAGGAACAAAGATTATGATTGATTGCGGGTTCTTTCAAGGGGTGAAGGTTTGCGATGATAAAAACAATGACCCGTTTGCATATGACCCATCGACGATCGAGGCTCTCTTTGTAACCCATGCGCACCTCGATCATGTAGGCCGTATTCCAAAACTTTTCAATGAAGGGTTCAAGGGAAAAATTTACTCAACTCCACCCACGCGTCAGATTGCGAAACTTATGCTCGAGGACACGGTGCGCATTATTGCGCGCGAGGCAAAAGAAGACAATCATGCGCCACTTTACGACGAAGATGCGGTGCGGCAAGCATTTGAGAATTGGGAAACACTTCCTTATGAAAAAGACATGGTGTTGGGGGATGGGCTTCATGTTCGGTTTCGTGATGCGGGACACATTCTTGGTTCTGCAATGCTCGAAATAACCCACAATGATAAAAAAATGGTATTTTCGGGTGATTTGGGCAACTCTCCGGGGCCACTCATGCACGATACGGCACTTCTTTCAGGAATCAATTATTTGATTATGGAAGCGGTGTACGGAAGTTCTCTTCACGAAGACCATGCAGAACGTACACACATTCTTGAACAGGTCATTGAAGATACGGTGAAACGTGGGGGTGTTTTGATGATTCCTGCATTTTCCATAGAGCGCACACAGGAGCTTCTTGTTGAGTTGAATGATTTGGTAGAGGGTAAAAAAATTCCCGAGATTCCGGTTTTTGTGGATTCGCCACTCGCAATTAAGGTGACTCAAGTGTATCGGGATAATGAGGGGTATCTCAACAAGGGTGCGACAGATGCCATCGCCTCCGGTGATGATATTTTTAAGTTTCCCAAATTGCGCTTTACTGAGCGTTCGGCTGACTCCATCGCGATTAAAAATGTTCCTGCGCCAAAAATTGTTATCGCGGGATCAGGAATGTCGAACGGCGGGCGCATTTTGCATCATGAACGCAATTATTTAAGTGATCCAAAAAACACACTACTCCTCATTGGCTATCAGGCAATAGGGACGATGGGGCGAGCACTTCAAGAGGGGGTTAAGTCGGTCAAAATCATGGGCGATGATGTTTCTGTTAGGGCAAAAATTGTTACCATAAATGGCTATTCCGCACACAAAGACATGAATGCACTCTTGGAGTTTGTGGCGAGCGTGCAAGATTCAATCAAAAAAGTTTTTGTGGTGCACGCGGAGCCGGGAGTCGCGCTCTTTTTTGCCCAGCGTGTGCGTGATTATCTCGCCATTGATACACACATACCAAAAGCGGGGGAAGTAGTGGAGGTTGATTTTTAGCAACAGGCTACAAAAAATAAATGATTGTTTCATTTTGCATTTTGCGGTATAATCACAGGACTTATGGGACCCGATAAACATCAACATTTTAAATTAAAGATCTGCGTTTCAGGCGCGGCGGATACTGCGCACTGCGGTGAGGATGCAATGGAAAAGGCAAAGGAGCTTGGGCGTGAGATTGTGCGCCAAGGGGGTATTTTGGTGACAGGCGCAACGACTGGATTTCCTTTGTGGGCAGCCATGGGGGCAAAAGAAGCGGGGGGAACTTCAATCGGTCTCTCACCTGCTTCAAGCGAAAAAGAACACGTCGAGGTGTACGGACTTCCGCTCGACTATTTGGATATTATCGTCTATACAGGGTTTGGGTATTCGGGACGAAACTTGCTACTTACTCGTGCGTCAGATGGCGTAATTGTGGGATGCGGACGTATTGGAACCATGAATGAATTTACGATTGCATTCGAAGACCATAAACCACTTGGTGTGCTTCGTGGGTCGTGGGACATGGACGAAGTCATTGAGCTGATGTTGGAGAAAAGTCATCGCAAGGAAGAAGGGCTTGTTGCCTTTAATGAAACTCCTAAGGGTGTTGTTTCGGATCTTATCGCACTCATTCAAAAACAAAAAGTTTGTGATATTGGAGAAAAGTGCCCTTTGTATGTATACGAAAACAATGATGGCGTAGGTGGGAAGACAGGGGAGCGGATTATGTAAGTGGAAGAAAGGTTCCACGCAATAAAAAACTCGCTTTTGCGAGTTTTTTATTGCGTGGAAACAAGATTTATGAATGTTGCGAGGTTGTTTTTATCATAGAGCGCGGTCAGTCGAGGGAGCGTTTCTTCGGTGTGCTTTGTGCCGGCGTCCGAGGTGCGTCCGATGCGGTAGCCAGCACGGAGGGTTTCTTCTACTACTGCAGCGTTAAGGGAACCAAAGGGATAAGCAAAAGCGACAACAGGCTTTCCGATTTGTTCCTCGAGTATTTTTTTACTGTCGGCAATCTCTTCGGTGAGTGTGTTGGGGTCAAAAATTTTAGTGAGATAGGGGTGTGTTTTTGAATGTCCTGCAATAGTCATACCTGCAGCGTCCATTTCACGGAGTTCATCCCACGACATAAAGTTCTTATTTTTCATTGCATTGGTGAATACAAAAAATGTTCCCGTGAATCCATATTTTTTGAGTAATGGAAATGCATAAACATACTGATTCCTCCATCCGTCGTCAAAGGTGAGGATGACAGGTTTTGCGGGAAGGGGAATCCCTTGGTCGAAATAGTTCAACATTTCCTTGAAGGAAATGACATGGTAGCCGCTTTCTTTGAGGAAGACAAGTTCTTGTTCAAAGATGTGCGGTTCGGTTGAGTATCGCTTCATTTCGAGAGTTTCTTCGGGAAATGAGGGGCGAATGCTGTGGTACACAATTACGGGAATGGTTATGGTAGTTCCTTTTGCCGGTTTTTCGTAGATGGGGAGAGGTTTTGCAGAGACGTGAGTGGTGAAGCGTTCAAGAAAATTTTCTTTGCCTGTTTGTCCGTATATTTCTTGAATTATAACACCGCTCATCATGAGCGAAAGGTACATAAGTATTGCGCGGTTGCTTTGTTTTGCAAGAAAAAAATTGAACATGATAACGGTATAGTATCACAGGGATGGATGAAGAGCCAAAACATACAACACAAAAGGCGGAGACCGTACGGTCTCCGCCTTTTGTGTTGTATGTTTTGGTTTAGAAGCTATTTTGCTTCGTTCACTACGTTTACAAAAGTTTCAGGGTGAAATTCTGCAAGATTTGCAAGAATTTTTCGATCAATGATGATGTTTTTCTGTTTGAGCGCATTAATGAACTTTGAGTACGAGAAGCCGAGAGGGCGGAGCGCGGCGTTCATTTTTACTGTCCAAAGGCGACGAAAGACGTTCTTTTTGTCACGGCGGTGAGCAAATGCGTATGCGCCGGCATGAGCAATAGCCTCAGTCGCTTGTGCAACTTTGGTGCTGCGTCCAAAGCGGTAGCCCTTCACCTGCGCCAAAACATTTCGGCGGTTCTTTGCTGACATTACTCCTCGTTTTACTCTAGTCATGGTAGTTTATTGTTAAATGGTTAACTCTTACAAAAGTCCTGGCAAAAAGCGCGCTCTCTCCTTCTTGCTCATCGCAAAACTTTGAAGTTTCTTCGCATTAAGCTGTTTTGAGCGTTTTGCGCGAGCGTTAAAGTGGTTTTGTCCCGGAGTGCGACCAAGGATTTTCCCTGAAGTCGTCACTTTGAGGCGCTTGGTAAATGATTTGTTCGTTTTCATATGATAATAATTATTTTTTTGCCGCTCGCTCAATAACAACAGTGAGGCCTTTAGGACTTTTGGTTGGTTCACTAGAAGTTCGATAATCTTCAGAGATAAGAACCAAAAGTCTGTTTAATCGCTCTTTTTTAAATTCAAGGTCGCTGTATTTGGCGCGTCCCGCGAGGAAGAGATCAATCTTCACACGGTGTCCTTCTTTGAGCCAATTGGACGCATTCTTTGCTTTGAGCGCCAAATCGTGTTCCGAAGTACCAATTTTTACCTGCAAGGTCTTGGTTTCAGTAATGTGTGATCGAGACTTTGCTTCTTTTTGTTTTTTGCTCTCTCGATACTGAAATTTACCATAATCCATGATTTTCGCAACCGGCGGCGTTGCATTGGGAGAGATCTCAATAAGGTCAAGCTTGAGTTCTTCTGCCTTTGCGAGTGCCGCAGAAAGTGAAAGTACTCCGTAGTTTTCGCCGTCATCTCCAAGAACGCGAAGCTCTTTTGCTCGAATGAGATGATTAATTTTGATACGGGGAATCAATGGGTGTGGTAGGGGTGTTTTTGGGGAACATCCCTTTAATTAACAACGCCGCAAGACCATTGCGGAGCTGTTGTAGATTATAGGTTATTTTGAAATGAAAGTCAATTGAAAACAGGGAGGGGGCGGGGGGCGGGGGAAAAGGCGGCAAAAGCCGCCTTTTCCCCTGCACCCCTCACCCTCGAACCCTATTCTCCTATTTCTTGTTGATGTGTTGCCAAAGCCATACAGCAGTCAAAACTCCAATAACAATAAGAAGGAGATGGATAGCGGTGCCAAAGAACCAGAAAGTATTGCTTCCGTGTCCCATCATCCCGTAACCACCCCTTGTGTCGTCAGCAAAACCCAAACACGCGCTCGCGACAAGTGGTGCAACCAACACCAACCCAAGAATCCCACCAAATAATGTTTTCATAAAGATATCCTCGTTAAGAAACCTTAATAATGACCTTGGTTTAATTATACACCCAGCGCGAAAAAAGTTATACACAGGGGGAAGGAAGAAGTTTATGGCTTGCGCGTGCTAAAATTAAAGAAAAAATATGGAACAAAATAATACAATGGAAAATGCAGTGCAGCCCTTACCTGAGAGAAGTCATACGCCGCTGATTATTATCATAAGTGTAATTGTGGTGATATCCGCGATTGTGGGTGGATGGTTTTGGAAACAAAAAGTAGTTGCACCATCGTCAGTCAAAGTTGTCGCACCACTTCCGGAAAATACTACGGCAGGACTCGGGACACAAATTTCGGAAAGCGTAGAGAACCCGACTGCTGGAAAAGTGCCGGAAACCAATCCTTTTAATGTGGAGACAAACCCGCTCAAAGGAACTTATCAGAATCCATTTCAATAAAAATACAATGTCATTACTTTACACTTGGTTCCTGAAAAGAGTTGAGAATGTTTTAATTGTTGGAGCTGTTGTTTTTGCGTTTGCTTTGATTGCAACTTCTTTTTCCGTAGTGCACGCACAAGAAGGTGGAGGGATTATTTTTCCAATTGCGGAGTTAGGAAATTGTACAGATAAAGCTTCGTGCAAAAGTTTTTGTGATAAGACAGAAAATTTGACGGTGTGCGTGAAGTTTGCTGAGGACCACAAACTTATCTCAAAAGAAAATGCCCAAAAAGCAAAGAAGCTGGCCGAGATTGGTACAGGTCCCGGTGGTTGCACGGGGCGCGCTTGTGAGACGTATTGCGAAGATGCGGTACATATAGATGAGTGCGTGGCGTTTGCAGAGAAGCACAATATTGCTCCCCCTGATGAGTTGAAAGAAATGAAACAGGTTGTAAAGGCTCTCAAGGGTGGAGCGAAGCTTCCCGGTGGATGCAAGGGGAAAGAATCTTGCCAAACATACTGCGCGGATACTGGGCATGCTGACGAATGCCTCGCCTTCGCCGAAAAAGCGGGATTTATGAAAAAAGAGGAGCTCGAACATGCGCGAAAAGTCTTGCCACTTATGGCGCGCGGAGAAACACCCGGTGGTTGTAAGTCACGCGAGCAATGTGAAGCGTATTGTGAGAGTGGAGATCATACGGCTGAGTGTCTTGCGTTTGCTGAAAAAGCAGGATTCATGAGTTCGAAAGAGCTTGAGATGGCAAAAAAGACTGGAGGCAAAGGTCCGGGTGGTTGCGTGGGTCGGGCATGTCAGAATTTTTGTAACAACCCTGCAAATCAGGATGTGTGCGTTTCTTTTGCGCGTGAACATGGACTTATTGATGAACAGCAAGTGCAGGATATTCAAGAGGGCGCAGGACGTATGCGTATGGGGCTTGAGCATGCACCGGCAGAGGTTAAGGCATGTTTGAAAGAAGCTCTTGGTGAGGACGTGTTGAATAATATTGAAGCAGGGGCACTCACTCCCAGTGCAGATGTTGGTAAGCGTGCACACGAGTGTTTTGAGAAATTTATGCCACAGGGTGGCGAGAGTGGCGGCATGCGTGAAATGAATCGCCCGAGGGGAGATGAGCAAGGAACTACATCGGAGCGTGTTTTGAATCAACGACCTTCAGCACTCCAGGAGATGCCAGAAGAAGTCCGCGTATGTCTTGAAGGAAAGCGGGCGGAGCTTGAAGCAGAAGTAAAACGAGGAGAAGTTATTTCACGCGAAGAAGTAGAGCGTTCAATGCGAGAGTGTATTCCGCAAAATATGATGCAGAGAGGTCAAGGGGATATGCCACAAAGGGACCCTCGAGCAGGTTTTAGTCCTCCAGAGCCGGCACCGCACAGTATTCCCGGGCGACCAATGATGCAAGGTCGTAGAACAGAGGGTGGTGGGTATCCTATGGGGTCGGGAACAGTACCTTCTAACCGCGGAAACATGATGCAAGGAAGTGAAGGAAGAGTGTATCCAATGGGATCAGGGACACCACCTTTTGATGGCAGAAGACCAATGATGCAAGAAGGGGAAGGGAGGGCAGGGGAGACTTTTAATATGCAAAGTATGCCACCTCGTGATCCGAGGACACCAGAAGGTGAACACATGCAAGGAACATATCCTGTCGATAGAGGTTCTCAGTTTACACCTCAGGAGCAAGGGTTTCAGGGGGGAGCTGGAATGATGGAGGGGAGAGTTCCGGAGCCGTTTCATACTGATACGGGTGGCTATGTAGCACCTCCTCTTGTTCAGTAGAGAGTGTTGCAGACATGAGGAAGTAAAAAAAAAGGGGGGGGTGCGCGGAGCGCACCCCCCCCTTTTTTTTTACTTCCTCACCCAAACTGCTATACGCTAGAATTTTGGGTGAGTTTTTTCAATTCCTCACGCGTCACTCTGCGGTCATCCCACGGCACTTCAACATTGTTTTGCATAATCATGGATTGCTCTGCACCCTTGCCGGCAATGATCACAATGTCGCCATCACGCGCAAGCGACAGCGCTTTCCTGATTCCTAAACGTCGGTCTTCGATGGGGAACAAATTCACTCCACGCTTTTTTCCGAATTTCTCGGCAACAGTCGCAATACCTTCAATAATTTCCATAGGGTCGTCGTTATACGGGTCGGCATTGCTTACTACTACAAAGTCAGCAAGAGTGCCAACGAGTTCTCCTATTGCTGCGCGTTTTGTCTTATCCCTACCGCCCCCTTCCGAACCGGTGAGTATGATTATCTTTGCTTGAGGATTACGCATAGCTTGTACGGTCGCCAAAAGATTGGTGATACTTTGTCGCTCGTGTGCATAGTCCACGAGCACAGTGAAAGGTTGTCCTTCGGTGATACACTCCATGCGCCCCGGAATGGTTTTGAGGTCAAGAAGTCCTCGGGCAATTGCATGGTCGCTCACGCCAAAGTGTCGTGAAATAGTGATGCCAGCTAAAGCATTGTGGACATTAAATTTTCCCAAAATACTGAGAGCAAACGGAATATTTCCGACGGAAAAGGTGACACCCTCTTTTGTCTCTTGTATATTTTGCGCAATCACATCGGCTTTGTCAGTGGTACCAAATTCGATTTTTTTGTCGGCGGGGAAGCCGAGGAAATAATCGCTCCATTCGCTGTCCTTGTTTACGACAATTACTTTTTCGATTTCACGACCCGCAATCTTTTTTGGTGAACCAGTGAGTGCCGCAAACAGTTTGCCCTTTGCCATTTTGTAGTTTTCAAAACTTCCTCCATGTGACTGCAAGTGTTCAGGAAACAAGTTGGTGAAGACCGCAATATCGTACGCAATTCCTGCATGGCGGTATTGCTTGAGCCCTTCAGAACTTGTCTCGACAATGCAATGTGTGCACCCTTCGCGCACCATATGCGCCATGAGTTTTTGAATCGTAAATCGCCCCGGCATCGTCATGTGGTAGCTATTGAGTATTTCTTTTTCGCCTATGCGAATATTGGCGGTGGTAATGATACCTGTTTTGTATCCGCCCGCCATAAGGCACGCCCAGATGAAATTGATGGTTGAAGTTTTTCCTTTGGTTCCGGTGACACCAATGACTATCATTTTTCTTGAAGGGAAACCATACAGTAATGCCGCCACCCGCGCGAGAAGATAGTGGTAAAAAAGCAAGGCATCTTCGGGAAGTATTTTTTTAAGTAGTTTTTTCATAAGTGTTTCTCTTAGCTTACTAGATTTTGAAGGAAATGTCTTTGGGGGGGGGTAGTTTGATTTTTGTCTATAGTTTTGAACATTTAAGAGACTTATCCACAAATATAGTAGTGCAAGAGTTGTGGTTTGTGTATAATATGAATAAGTAAAAACTGCCGAAACTTCCACCCAACTGCAGATGGTTTAGTATTCCCGACCATTGGCGGGCCTAGCTCCATTAAGGTGCAATTACGCTCTCCTCCCTTCTACAGTTGAGAGCCTTCAGTTGAGTGGAAGTTTCGGCAGTTTTTTGTTTTTCTACATTAACGCTCTTTTTGAATAGCTTTTCTTTAATGTATCTTCATTGTACCCCTAAATTTTTTTTGAGAAAGGTGGATAACTCAAAAAAATGATACGGAAAAACAAAAGAAGGTGTGTGTAAACCTATGTCTTTTAAAAGTGTTCAATTACAACATCATTTTCGACATCTCTGGAAGTTATGTAGCATAGTGTTACAAAAATTCAATAGAGAATTCAGATGTGTAACGCGTCGAAACGTCCAGACTAAAGATATTTGAGTACGATTATGAAAGATTGCTGTGAAATTGATTCCCTCACGCGAGACGCGCAGGGTTCATCGGTCACGAGTTACTAAGTGTGCTCGCGTGAGTACACGCTGTGCGCACTAAGTACTCTCGACCCCGGCTCGGCTCTCTCGCAAAAGCCTCGAGATGCCTGCGCCTTTCGATTCCCTCCATCTCGCACAAGCGCAAACCGCCCAACTCTTTCAGAGTTGGGCGGTGCGACTTGTGGAGATGGGGGGAATCGAACCCCCGTGCAGACGATGCTCTTGTGGGAATCTACTATGCGTAGAATACTTCATTCCAATTTTCATTGGGTTTAAAGAGTGTATTTTGAAAGTATTCTAAATAACACATTCTCGATACTCTTTGTTTTTTCACTTTGTAGAGTCATTTAAAGTGATGAGCCCTCTTTTTATATCACTCGCAACTCCCTAGAGGGCGTACTGAGTGCGAATGCTGTTTAGGCTACGAGAGCGTAAGCAGGAGCAAAGTCGTTCGCCTTAAAGAAAGGTGAAACAATTGACTTTGCTTTTGCAACGAGGTTGTTTTTTGCAACTAGGTTGGTGCTCGAGGTTTAACGAGATCTCGAGCATTCTCGGCATAGCACCTACAAGAGGGAACCGCCTGTCTAGGCCGATCATCCCCATATATTTTGTTGTCAATTTTCTCTACCGCGTGAGCTTGATGTCGCGCATGACATCGCGTTCATGTTCACGCTTTTTCAAGGTTTCGCGTTTGTCGTGGGCTTTTTTCCCGCGGACAACCGCAATTTCTACCTTAATCTTCTTCCCCTTATTATACACCACTGTGGGGATAATTGTCAAGCCTCTCATGGACTCCTTTGCGGAGAGGGTCGCAATCTCATCTTTGGTGAGGAGGAGTTTGCGGTGACGTATGGGGTCGTAGCCTCTTGCCGTATTGGCTGCCTGATAGGGGCTTATGGTTGCTCCAATGAGAAACGCTTCACCTCCGCGGATGGTCACATGCGCCCCTTCGATGGAGCCCCTTCCTGCGCGGACGGATTTCACTTCAGGTCCAAAAAGCTCTATGCCCGCTTCGTAGCGATCCATGATTTCGTAGTTGAAGTGTGCTTTTTTGTTTTGGATGAGGGACATCAAATGTATTCTAGCAGGGAAACGGCTACTTGACAATTGGTTATTATGCATTATAATTAAAAATAGTATGTTCTTGGTGTAAAAAAATGACAAACTCATAAACCCTCAACGAAACGAGAGAGAAAATGATGGAAAAAATAAAAGAAGTGCTATCTGGGCTCCTTATTAGTTTTTCAGATAATCAGGCATTCCTGTGGTCCATGGTTGTTGCAATGATTATGTTAGCTATTTACATGACCCGCGGAAAGAGTTGGGTGAAGTCACAACGAAAGAAAATTTCGGGAAATGAAAAGATTCGTTACCGTGACGGTGACATGTGTCCCACCTGCGGAGAGTTGTCGATATGCGTTGTTCCTGCTGTCCACGATAAAGATGCACGATTTTTCTTGGGGTTGTCTGGGGATGTTGGTTCTCATGAACCAAACCAAACAATGGCGGCATGGGACCCAGATGGTGTTTTCGGAGATTCGTGTGTGGCCAAGTGTACGAATCCCTTATGCAGCTATGCAAAAGATTTTGTGAAATAAATCTAAAATAATGTTTGTCTAAAAAAATTCGTAAAAGCCCTGCTGATAGTCGGGGCTTTTTTGTTGCTCAAGAAAGACCTTAAGGGTTATTTTTCCCTGTTTTGAGGGAAAATGAAATTTCGTGTATACTAACTCTACTATGGATATTTTTACCAACAAAAAAGAGGGGAAAAAGGACAAAAAAGAGAAGGATCTTGGCGTAAATGCTGGGAAGCGTGAGCAAGGAGGAGAAAAAGGGGAAGGCCTACCTCCTTCAGGGCTTTCTGGTGGTTTTGGCGGAAAAGGGCAAATCTTTTCAAATATTGCGAGTACAATCCTCATTTTTCTTATTATCGCGACACTCTACTCCACGATTGTGGGCAACAAAGCAAAAGTAGAGGAAATTTCAGTTTCGCAAGTTGCACAGGATATCTCAGCAGGACTTGTTAAAAATGTTTCTGTGGAAGGGGAGGCGGTAAACGCAGAGTACCTTGATGGTACAAAAAAGAAATCCAAAAAAGAGTCTGAAGCATCGTTTTCTCAGACGCTGGTAAACTACGGAGTTTCCGCGGAGAAGCTTGCAAAGGTGAATATTGAGGTCAAAAGTGAAAGCGGTTTCGGGTATTGGATGCTGAACTTGCTTCCGTTTTTGTTGCCACTTTTCCTCATCGTATTTTTGTTTTGGTTTTTATCACGACAAGTGAAGGGTGCGGGAATGCAAGCATTTTCATTTGGACAATCCAAGGCGCGCATGATCGACCCCGAGGATGCAGCACAAAAAGTGACGTTTAAAGATGTAGCAGGGGCCAAGGAGGCAAAAGAAGAACTTTCAGAGATTGTGGATTTTTTGCGCAGTCCGAAGAAGTTTTTGGATATCGGGGCGCGCATTCCTAAAGGCGTGCTTCTCATGGGTGCACCGGGGACTGGCAAGACACTTCTTGCACGAGCAGTAGCAGGGGAGGCAGGTGTGCCGTTTTTCCATCTTTCGGGTTCTGAGTTCGTTGAAATGTTTGTGGGCGTTGGTGCTTCGCGGGTTCGCGATCTGTTCAAGATGGCAAAGAAGGCGGCGCCGGCCATTATTTTTATAGATGAAATCGATGCCGTGGGGCGTGTTCGCGGTGGTGGTACCGGTGGTGGAAATGACGAACGCGAACAGACATTGAACCAGATTCTCGTGGAGATGGACGGGTTTGAGCCAACGGAAAAAGTGATCGTGATGGCGGCAACCAATCGCCCTGATGTGCTTGATCCCGCCCTTCTTCGACCGGGTCGCTTTGACCGTCGGGTGACGCTCGAGCTCCCAGACCGTGAAGGGCGTGAGGAAATTTTGGCTATTCACTCCATTAAAAAACCACTTGCAGAAGACGTGAATTTGAAGGTAGTGGCAGAGCGTACTCCGGGGTTCTCGGGAGCGGATTTGTTCTCACTTATGAATGAAGGTGCAATTCTTGCAGCACGAGAAGCACGTACCAAAGTTGCACAGTTTGATTTGATCCGCGCTATTGAAAAAGTAATGTTGGGACCTGAGCGCAAGAGCCATATCCTTTCAAAGCAGGAGAAAAAAATCACAGCATATCACGAGGCGGGGCACGCGTTGGTTGCTTCGGTGTTGCCATACGCAGACCCTGTCCATAAAATTTCTATTATTGCGCGCGGGCATGCGGGCGGGTACACACTTAAGCTTCCCCTTGAGGAACGCCGCCTCCAGTCGAAGAAAGAATTTTTGGATGATATTGCAATGTCGCTCGGTGGATATGTGGCTGAGGAGATGGTGTTTGGAGATATTACGACGGGACCTTCGAATGATTTGCAGGTGGCGACAGCTCTTGCTCGGGACATGGTCACCAAGTACGGCATGTCGGACAAGTTGGGTCCGGTAGCACTCGAAGGAATGGGCGGACGCGCACTTTTTGGACGGGGGATAGACGGTCGTTCGTATTCGGAGGATGTGTCGGCAAAAATCGATGCGGAGGTCTCGTATATTATGAATGAAGGGTTTGCGCGTGCGCGCGAGGCATGTAAAATACATCGCAATGCACTTGATGCTATTGCAAATGAATTGACGGCTCGTGAGTCTTTGGAGCGCGAAGAGTTTGAGAAAATTTTGATTGCGAATGGGATTATGCCAAAGCGGAAAGTGGAGGAGGTGGTGGCATAAAGAAAACACCCTCACGCAAAAGGCGCGGCCGTACGGCCGCGCCTTTTGCGTGAGGGTGTTTTCGGTGCTGTAGTTATGATATAATAAAAATTATGACATTTATTATATTGATAATTCTTGCGGTATTTTTATTCGCGCTTAATAGTCGCGTGGGGAGGTTGGAGGCAATAGTCAAGGAACTTCGAGCGGGAGGAGTGGTGGCACCCGAGCACTCTGTGCCAGTATTTACATCGACGCCAGTTCAAATGCCTGACACTGCTCGTGTCGAGGGACAACCCGCTGCTCCTGTAAGTATGCCAACTTTCCACTCACCACAGGGTGGTGGATTTATGGCATGGGCAAAAGAAGATTGGCTCCTCAAATTAGGAGCGTTTGTGTTGCTTCTTGGTTTTGCTTGGTTCCTCCTCGCTGTTGGTCTTGTGTTGGGTGAACTTGGCAGGGTTACGCTCGGTCTTATTATAGGTGCAGGCATTCTGTTTTTTGGATGGATCCGAATGGCAAAGTTTGTGCGACAGGGGAGTATTTTTTTGGTACTTGGTTCCATAGTAATTATTCTGGCGTCATTTACTGCGACATACGGGTATAATTTGTTTCCGTCAGAAATTTCACTTTTCATCATGTTCATGAGCTCAATGTTTGTGGCGTTGGCGAGTGTTCGATATCGACTTCTGCCGCTCGCCTTTACGAGCTTGATGCTTGCAAGTTTTGCGCCAACACTTCTTCTCACGAGTGTTGTTCCTCAATATGTCGAACTTTTTGTGTATCTTTTTGTGGTTACACTTGGCGTCCTTTGGGTTGTGGCACTTACAGGATGGCGGGTACTGACCCTCGCCGCCCTCGTTACTTTTGTTCTCTACAGCCTCCCTCATTTTGGGCTCTTTTCGGCAGGTGCGCAAGAAGCTGTTCTTCTTTGGTGCGCTTATGCGTTCACCCTTTTGTTCTTTATTGTAAACACTGCCGGCATTTTGAAATCACAGGACAAAGATATTAATTCTGATGTTATTGCTGCAGGGATAAATGGTCTTTTGTTGCTTGCGTGGGTAGTCACTCATGTTGCTTCTGAGTGGAAAACCCTCGTTATTGTAGGATGGATGTTACTTTTTATAGTTGTTGCGTTTGTTGTTTTTTCGATCACGAAACGCAGAGAACCATTTTTTGTGTATGCGGGAGTTGGGGTTGTGATGCTCGCTGCAGCAACTGCAACCACGCTCGATGGTGCCCCTCTCACTATTGCATACATTATAGAAGGCGCTCTTCTTCCTATTGTCGCATACCTTATTACTAGAGATCGCTCTGTTTCAGAGTTGCTATCATTGCTGATGATTGGCCCAGCGCTGCTTTCTTCGGCAAGTATTGTTGTAAATTGGAGTTCGCATATCCCATGGGACCACTTCTTTATTCTTTTTCTAATGTCGGGAGCCCTCCTTATTCTTGGGATATTCTTTATGTTGATCCCTCGCAATGAAAAAGAAACTTCACTGAAAGATATTCCTTCAGTTCATTTGATTGTTGGGTCAGTGTTTGCCTACATACTTATTTGGCTTTCATTCCACGCCATTATGACAGAAACATCCGCCATTATGGTGTCGCTCAGTATTTATTCAGTCATCGGCTTTATTGCGTATGCTTACGGCAACAGAAATGAGCAGAAACTTATTTCTCGCTATGGTACAGTACTCCTTACATTTGTTGCCGGACATCTCATTATCATTGAGTCGTTCAAGGATGGGAATATCCTCATATTCTTCTTGGTAGGGGCTGTCCTTGTAGCAACCGCATTTATTGGCAGAAAAAAGAAATAGATTATCAAAAAAATTCACATAAACATATGAAAAAGATTATTGCCATCGGCGCGATTATTGCAACTATAGGCTTCACGCTCACGTTGAGTGCGGCAGAAGTCCTTAATCAAGGACTTCCTGTTACATCTGCATTTCAACAGTACAAGCAAATAGTTGTGCCGGCAATAAAAGTACCGACCGTTGTTGAAGTTCCGTTTTCTGAAACATTCTTTAATCGTTTTGATTTTGCTGTGCTTGATGTTGGGACCAATGCATTTCAACCATATTTATTTTCTGAGAATGTGCGCCAAGCGCGTACACCAGTTTCTGTGGGTCTTGTGGGGAGTGAAGCAAATAGCGGTTTGCTCGGTGGTTTACTGAGGATGCTTGATGGTGACACGCGCACATTTTCTGAATTTTCATTGCCCGAAAATGGGCAGGGGCAAGTGCGCTTGGTGCTCACCGCGCAAAAGCCGGTTGCGCTCTCAGGCATGTCATTTTTCTTGGATCAATATGTTGCACTTCCAACTTCAGTCGAAGTGCGCGCACGTGTTTCTGGAAAGGAACAGATTGTTCTTGCGCGCAGTACAATGCAGAGCACTCATGTAGTATTTCCCAAAACCACGGCAACAGAATGGATAGTTTCATTTTCGTACGGACAGTTGCTCCGTATTACTGAAATTGCACTCGACGAAGCTGGTGTGGGGATGACCAATGCCCGCACACTTCGTTTCCTTGCACAACCGGACCACAGCTATCGCGTGTATTTTGACGCAGACCGCTCCGTGCCGATGCGGGTAGGGGAAGCAGGAAATCTTTCCTCAGATGTTGGGGTAAAGCGCCTTGCGCCCGTGAGTGCACAGCCAAATTCGGATTACACTCTCGCAGATACTGACAAAGACGGCGTGCCCGACATGCGCGACAACTGTACTTCGGTTGCCAACCCCGACCAAGTGGATGTAGACGGCAACGGACGTGGGGATGTCTGTGATGATTTTGATAAAGATGGCGTGATGAACAATACGGACAATTGCCCTAATAATCCCAATCGATATCAAGAAGATGTAGATGGCGACAAGATTGGCGATGTTTGTGACGGCGTCGAAAGCCGCGTGACTGAGAAATACGCATGGCTACCGTGGGCGGGAATGGGGTTTGCGGGGCTCGTGCTCATCGTCCTTTTTGCAATCACCGCGCGTTCGATGATGAAGAAGGACGTGCCCCCAGCACCGGGACAACAAATGTAGGCATTATGAAAATTTTTCTCTATATCTTGTCGGTGTTATTGCTCATACTGAGTCTTCTCATTGCTTTTGTCGCATTTATCATCCTGATGTTTGGAGGACCAGCAGCACTTGTTCTTCCTGTCATGATAATTATGGGTGTGGTCGCGGCTAGTACGTTTTGGATGATGTGGAAAATTTATAAAACAAATCGTGACCGATTGACCACGCCACCTCAGTCGGATGATTTTCTCTTGCTCAATAGAGCAGAAACTCTTTTCTATATAGGACTGGGAATGATTGTCATGGTTGTTGGGGTTGTAATTGGAGTCTTTCTTGACAACTCGTTTTATTACAAGGCAGAAGATTTCCTAGAGACGATGTTTCCACAAATGGATAGTGGGCTAATTGACTCATTTTTGATATCCATGCCCATCCCGTTTGTCATCGCTGGCTGTTACTTGATGTTTTTCTCCGGATTGAAGCTTCTCAAGTTTCGACGCCCATAAAAAGGATGTCGGTTAATCAAAGATAGTTACGAGATATTCATCAATCTCATTTTGCGTGAGGTCGTAAAAGTTTTTGTTTTCATTGTGGAGTTTGAGGGCAAGGTTTTTCCCCACAAATCTCCAGTGCCAAGGTTCAAAAACATAATAAGCATTCTTTTTTGGGTAAGAAAGTATGAATCCATATTTGTAGGCGTTTTCCGTGAGCCATGCGTAGGCAGGAGTTTTTTCAAACGTAGCCGAGTTGCCCTTGAGTTTGACGGTCGTGAAGTCGACGGTTGTGCCGAGCTGGTGTTCAGAGTACCCTTGGTCTGCCGAGAATTTGTTGGCGCCGGAACCGTAGCTCACCGTGTATGCGGTCTTAAGTTTGTTTTGTGTTTCGAATGAACGATATGCGGAAGCGACGCGGAGGTCGGTTGTTGTGGCGTTTGCATCATCGAGGAGTTTTTGGAGAAACGGCCATACTTCAGTAGCAATAGTTTTTTCTTTTTCAGGTTCGTTCACATAGGTGTCGAGGATTCGTGTGGTGTAGGGTGGAATATAATTTTCGCTCAAGAAGTAAATGCGAGAATATTTCTTGAGGAGTTCACGATTTGTGTTGGCAAGTTTTTTGAGTGTGCCAAGGGTGCCTGACATTGCTTCTACTTGTGCTTGCATGGTAGCTACAATTGCTTGCTTCGCTTGCACGTCTTCTTGGGTTGCTAGTAAAAGTTGTTGCAATGTTTGAATGTTATTTGAAAGGCTTTGTGATGTCGATGCATATTCTTGTTTCGTTGTGGCAAGGTCTGCTTCAAGTGCGATTTTTTTCTGCGTAAGTTGGTAGTTTTGGTAGCCTAAATAGCCCAGACCTCCCAGCGCCGAGAGTGCGAGGAGTGTCGAGAAAATATGCATCGCTTGAGATTTACCGTTGTCCATGGGGGTATTATAGCATATGTATTTGTAGTAATAAAAAAGAAGTGCCCAATAACTGGACACTTCAAAGTGTTTGAATTGTGTGGTAGAGCTCCTTCCATGATTGGGTACGCTTGGCGGTGTTTCCGGCGTCTATGTGTATGTTATAGCCCCACGAGAACAAAAATCGATGGCGCACAATGTCGACGAGGGGCTCTAACTTGTCGAGATCGTCGTCTACATATAGATCAAGCCCTCTTGCGGCGCTTGCTTTACTGTTTTTGGGACCGACACCAACAAAGTCGAGTCTGAGCCCTTGCCCCAAAGACCATTCCTTGGCGATTTTAAGGAAGGTTTTTTCGCGTGAAGTAATAACACATACTGAGTGACCATCGGCAATGAGCCGTGAGATATATTCAAGTGCATCAAGAACGGGTTTCATAAGAAAGCCAACCTCGCGCGTCCCGTAGATAATATTTTGAAGGGCGCGATATTGTTCTGTGGTGAGGTATCCTTCTCCTACCACAATTTCTTTTTTGAATTTCTCAGGAAGTATATCGATCCCGTAGATCTTTTTGGCTATACGATACTTAAGTTCTCCACAATCAGCAATAACACCATCAAAATCAAGGCCTATTTTCATTGATTGTCTCCTCGTTGGAATGAGCTCTATACTACTACGGATAATATCCTAAAAAAGTAGAAAAATCAACTTGTTTTTACGCCAAGGACTCTGGGGATATGGGGGTATTAAAATTCTTTGTCCGCCCACTTGGACTCGAACCAAGGACCGCGGAGATATATCTACGATATCATGACGGCACTCGGACGCTGTAAATAAGAGTACTTATTCACGCGCTCCTCGTTTGTCATGACAAGCTTCGTGCTCTAGCCGACTGAGCTAAAATGTCCACCCACTTGGACTCGAACCAAGGACCGCGGAGATATATCTACGATATCATGACGGC
>JBBTWP010000002.1:22667-77734 GCA_038062675.1 Patescibacteria group bacterium | reverse complement strand
ATTACCAGATTCGATTAGCTTTTCACTCCTTACCACAAGTCATCCGATGGTGTCGAACGGCCAACCGGTTCGGGCCTCCATCTGTATTTCTACAAACTTCACCCTGCTCATGGCAAGCTCATCTGGCTTCGGGTCTCATCCATACTACAAAACGCGCTATTCACACTCGGTTTCCCTAAGGCTCCACCCGATAAGGGCTTAGCCGCGCAGTATAGATGAACTCGTTGGCTCATTCTTCAATAGGCACGCCGTCACCCCCAAATAAATTTGAAGGCTCCGACTCCTTGTAAGCATATGGTTTCAGATCTATTTCACTCCCCTCGCCGGGGTTCTTTTCACCTTTCCCTCACGGTACTAGTTCACTATCGGTTTCTAAGAGTATTTAGCCTTACCAGTTAGTTCTGGCAGATTCCCCCGAGCTATTCGTGTCTCGAAGTACTCAAGAACAGAAGCAAAGAAGATGTAATGTTTTCGTTTACCGGGCTATCACCGTCTAGGGCTATGCTTTCCAGCATATTCAACTAACATTGCATTTTGTAACTTCTCTCGTATAAATACGACGCTTCTGCCTTACAACCCCCACTTATAAATAAGTAGGTTTGGGCTCTTTCCGTTTCGCTCGCCGCTACTAAGGAAATGTTCCGCCATTCGGCGGCTTTTTTTCTTTTCCACTAGGTACTGAGATGTTTCACTTCCCTAGGTATACTTCCCGCAAGCGGGATCCTAACCAATAACGGTTAGGGGGTTTCCCCATTCAGAGATCTCCGGATCGAAGGTTGTTAGGCACCTCCCCGAAGCTTATCGCAGCCATACCACGTCTTTCGTCGCCTCTGAGAACCAAGGCATCCACCATATGCTCTTAATTTCCTATTAGGAAATCTAAGAACCACAATTCATTATTCGTCACCTCCCGCTTACAACAGGAGGTGATATTCTTTTTACCTGCCTGTCTCCACACACCACAAGATCTTCAAGTGGGCGTGTGACAGAATAATGATGTCAAGCAACAGTCGATAAATAGAAAAGAAAAAACCGCTCAAGGAGCGGGCTCAAGAAAGTACCAAAAGAAGGTCTTACTTGCTCCGCTTCACGCGATATTCCTCTTTTTTACTTATATGCAACAATACCAGCTAGTATATACGAAATAAAAACAGTGTCAAGCGTTTCCGCCTGACACTGTTTTTATTGCCCTATTTACCCACTAAAGTGGGGGTAAAATCGGTCTCAAACTCACCTTTATTAGCGATTTGAAATATCTCCACGAAGCTTCTCAATGAAGCGAGCTGCTGCCTCTTTGCCCCCAAGGCCGAATGCAAGACCACCGGCAAGAGCAAGCATTGCTACAAGTCCTGTGAAGAGTGTCTGCATCATACCTCCTGCAATACCAAGCTGTGAGAGCGCTGCTAGAATAGCAACAATCCAAATAGCCCAACGAGCGATGCCGGCGATAAAGCCTGCTGATTTTGAATCAAGAGCCTTTGCTCCACCCATAGCAAGCTTGTGGACAATATCAGCAAGCACTGCGGCAACAATAAGAATCAAAGTTGCAACAATTACCTGAGGAATGTATCCAAGGACTACATCACGCAAGAAGGTATTTACTCCGTCGAGTCCGAGTACGTCGAGTGAAGCAACCAAGAAGACCACGACGAGGAACCATTTTACGAGTCCACCCAAAAATGCGCCCGTGTTCAAATGAAATCCTGCTTTGTGCATCAAGTTGCGTGCGCCGGCACTTTCGAGAAGCGCATCAACCTTGAGCGCCTTCACCAACTTCTCGATAACTTCTGCGAGCACTGAGCCCACAACCCATCCTGCAATAAAAATAATAATTGCGAGCACGAGCTTTGGAAGGAATTGAAGAATCTCAATACCAATACCCTGAAAAGCGTCATTAAGCTGCATGCCCCACTGTGTGATTAATCCATCCTGCATATCTTTTGTACTGTCCCGCGCAGTGTACCCGCGCTGAACCATGTAATTATTAAAACCTGATAATAAACTTGGTCAATTCCCGTCTCTGTTCTGTGAATGTATTTTACTTTTATGTAGAACACACGAGCACAGGAATTTGAATCCTCCTACTATTATATCATCTTTTTGTGCCTATGATGCAAGGTGCTGTGGATAACTTTTGCAGAAAAAGGAGACCGACCAAGGTGCCACGAAACAGAAATGCCGGCGTACGCCGGCATTTCTGTTTCGTGGCACCTTGGGGACAAC
This sequence comes from Patescibacteria group bacterium, assembly GCA_038062675.1. GTDB lineage: Bacteria > Patescibacteriota > Minisyncoccia > Phycocordibacterales > UBA1550 > UBA1550. The sequence continues at coordinate 75,511 of JBBTWP010000002.1, read as the reverse complement.
TACCCTAGTAACACGTCGTTGTGTTTCCCTCTGTCGTACAAATAGAGATGTTCGCCGAGATACTATTACTCATCCCCTCTGTCGAGTGGTTCACCTGAATGACATAATTCCCTGACGTAGTGATGCCAAAGTCTGAAGGATTGAAAGGAACTTCTGTGCCATTTGCAGGAGGTAACGCTAGCGTCTTTCCGTTTATCGTCACCGAAAGCAATGATGCATTAAAGCGGATACCCTTTATTGTATAACTGTTCGTCGTTGAACCAACACTGCTTACAATGCCAGTAAGGTACGGTGCCGTCTCCCCGACGATGGTTACTGAGTTTGTCGTACCATTTGCTATGTATGCCACAGCAGGTGAACCCCCTGCCGGTCGATACATAGAGAATGTGGCGTTGTAACTTCCTGCAAACAATGCTCTGGTTTCCGGCAAGTTGGCTTCAAGGTTAAATGTTGCTGTCTGCCCTACTGGAATCGTCCAGTATGTTCCGTTGTCTACAGCATAGCCCCCTGTTTTGTAGTATGTAGGGTTAGTTTCTGAACCATTTGCATTCTGTGCGTTGTTCAAAGTAGCTTTGAATGCGTCGGTGGTACTATCAAATGCCCCATTTTTATAGAGCTTAAAATCCGAGGCTCCTGCGGCAATCTTCACCGTAGCCTTTGCAATCAATATCTCTCTTCCGGTTGTTGGGCTGTAACCGATACTGAGGGTTGGAGTGCTGAGGATTTCGACGGTGGGGGTAGCAGAGACAGGAGGAACAGCAACGATGTTCACATAGGCATTATTACTTGCGCCCTTCGTTGTAGAAACGACTACGAGATATCTTCCACCAGAGTAAACAATACCGAAATCAGAAGGTTTAACAAAAATCATTGGGCCTACATCTGAAGCACCTGTTGAGAATGTTCTCGTCATTCCATTTATGGTTACTTGGTTATATGTTGAATCGAAACGAATGCCACGAATTTGGAGTTGGTCAATATATAACCCACTAGATGTTGGTTGAGTGACTGACGAAATGTATGGTGCCGTCTCCCCTACAACAGTTACCGAGTTTGTTGTGTTATTGGAAATCACAGCAGATGCAACACCGGAACCACCCGCGGGCCTATACACTGAGAACGTAGCATTATAACTTCCAGCAAATAATGCCTTGGGGCTCGACAAGTTAGCATCAAGGTTATACGTTGCTGTCTGACCAGCTGGAATCAACCAGTAGGTACCACTATCTACAGTATCGCCTGATGTTTTGTAATACGTAGGATTCACTTCTGAACCATTTGCATTCTGTGCATTATTCAACTTAACCAGAAATGCCTCGGTAGTACTATCAAATGCACCATATTTGTAAAGCTTAAAACCTGACGCACCCGCGGTAATCTTCACGGTTGCCTTCGCAATCAATGCTTCTTGTCCATCCTTTGAGCTGTAGCCGATACTGAGGGTTGGGGTACCAAGGATTTCAACCCTAGAGACTGCTGAGGTTGTAGACGGAGCAACATTTACCTGAACCTGACTTTGAATACCTGTGCCACTCGTTGTATCACACGAAACGATGTAGATATACCCCGTGCCTACACTAGAGGACGGAGCGACAAGCGTCAGGCTTCCTGATGTCCCAATACTGCCAGACCACATACCTTGAGGATAGCACCTCGTGACTCCAGTAGATGTCCAATTTAAGTTCAGACTTGAACCCGCTGCCGCTGAAGTGATTCCCGTGGAACCATTCACCGTCAACGTAACCTTTGGTGTTGTTACGGGGGATGTCGTACACGTCGTAGTGCCACCTGTCGTCACACAAGAGACATTCGCAGGTTCCACCCGAACATCAAAACGGGCTGTTTTCCAAACTTCGCCGTTCGAACAATGAACTGCATATGTTTTTGACTCAGTGAGGTTGCCTGTTGATCGAGTACCGGAGGTAGGGACATTTCCTGCCCAATCTGAAGACGCAGGAGAAGCGACCAAATAACACGAAGTTGCATTTTGTGATGACCAACTCAATGATTCAGACGTGTTGTAAGGAATAATTACAGAATCTTTTGCCGTAGCAGTGGGGCCGTTGGCAACCAAAGTAACCGTGGGTGCCATTTTTGAAGGCGAGCAACTCAATCCTGTGGTTGAACTATACCCCGATGCAACAACACAACCCGAAGGTAAGTTTGTTGGCGGAGGTGTGGAGGTGGAAGCCGTAGTCGTACACGTCGTAACATTACCTACAGTCACACAAGAAGTTGTGCCTTTATTGGTCGAAGAGGTTGAAGGAGAGCAAGACTTGCCTGTTGTCAGACTATACCCACTCGCCGACGTACATCCAGCGGGGAAATTCCCAGAAGTGGTCGTGGACTCACCACCCCCACACGTCGCATTGATCTTCGCGCGCGTAAGTGGTCCCACATAGCCTGTTGGCGAGAGTCCAACAGAAGCTTGGTAGTCTTTTACTGCCTTGAGAGTGGCGATTCCAAAAAAACCGGTTGGCTCAGAACCGAGAAAACCTTTCGTATTGAGAAAATCCTGCAACACAGAAACTCCGCCGTTGGTTTGAGTGTCGCGCATGCGATAACGCATGTTGGAAGTAAGGCTCACACATGAGGACACCGATGTTCCTTCAGGGTCAACATCTGCTGTTTGAGCACTTGCAAAATTGGGCAACGCAAACAAAACAACAAGGACTGCCAATAAGAAATTTTTCATAAATAATGCTAATGGGTTACACCCTCTTGATAATACTTAACATTGTCCCACACCACCAAAAAAAAGCAACCGACCCCATACGCAAAAAACTGATTCCCGAGGTCTCGCCTCGGGAATCAGGACTATCGGTAATGATTATTCACATCAATAATTTCAATCGTATCTCTCCGCAGGAAAACAAAAATGGCACGATATTTTTTATCTACACGAAAGCTAAAAATCTTGAGGTGTCGCGGCTCAAGCATTTCAACACCAAGACTTGGGTGTGCCATATCTTTTTCAAGAAACTTCACCTGTTTTTCAAACTTTTTTACCAATTTACGCTCTCTGAGATAATCCTCAATTTCTGCGTGCAGTGGGAAAATATTGATGTTACTTCGTAAAATGTGCCGAGCGTTCAAACCCTCGTTCGAGACTTTTCAAAAAATCTTGGGAGTAGCGTGTTGTCTTTTTCAGCTCCGTAATAATTCTTTTCGTACTTCGCACAGGAGGAACGTGCGCAACCTCTTTTTGCGCAAGAGAAATAATCAAATCATAGGCCTTTGCCCGACTCGTGAGATCTGCATACTCTGCTTTTGTGAGACTAACAGTACTTGACATATATTCAATACTATCATAGACAAAACATGGAAGTCAAACGATATTACACCACACTACCCTCTTCCCGAGGTCTCACCTTGGGAAGAAAACCTCATGGCGCCCATACACCGCAGAAAAAGCAACGTACGAGCAAAAAGTAACTCCCTCAATCCTTTATTGTGTGATGTTTACATTAAAGACATTGCTTGCGCCTTCTGTGGTTGATATTTGTAGAGGATATGTACCTGGTGTAGTAGTGCCAAACTGGGACCTCGTTAATATCGTAAACCACGTGCCATCACTACCAACTGATGCAGGCAATATGGCGGTTTTCCCATTGAAAGAAACGGTATTATTTACAGAAGCAAGGCGAAGAGCGCTAACATCTAGGGAACCGTCAATTCCCAATGAAACAGACTTGATATACGGTGCACGTTCACCAATAATGGCGACTGTGTTTGTGCTAAAATTCCCAACCAATGTTGCAGAAATCCCGGCATAATATCCCAATTTTGGATCAAAAGAATACACATATGGGGCTATTTTCGCATAATATGATCCTGCAAGAATTTGATTTGGGATTGCCGACAACTCAATTGAGTACGTCGCGCTTGACCCCGAAGGAATAGTGGTTGTAGACCCTACGACAGAAACCGCCGCGCCTATTCCTCGTCCATCTGTGGTAGCAAGAGTAGAGCCAACAGGTGACCCATTCCCCGCGCTTGGCAACGAAAGGGTTTGCGATCCTGCGGTAATTTTTACCGTGTACTTTGCTACCAGAACCGATTCTTTTTGCGTTGAATCGTATCCAATGCTCAACGTTGGAGTTCCAATGATTTCAATGGTTGGGATAGATGCTGTCGATGTTATCGAAAAATAATTATCGCTCTTATCGCAGACGATATCCGAACATATCTCAATCTTATAATCACTACCATTCGAGTTAATCCAGCTAATCGGCAAATTGAGAGCGACAGCTTGCTTATCAGATGAAATCCCGACTAAATTGGTAATGTTATTGAATGATAGCAAATCATGACCTGCGTTGTTCGCACTAGCTAAGTTTATATACGTTCTTTTCCCGGCAACTGGCTTAAAACTAACGGTTAGTTGTTGATTAGCGTCAATAACCTCACCACCATTTGGAGAAATAACAGATATGCTTGTCGGCGCCGGTGGAATTGTTAAGCTAAGATTTTTTGCAGCTGGGTTATATCCAGAACTCCCAACCGCTCTTACTGAGGCCCTAATCGTAATGGGGGAAGAAGTGGTATTTTTAATCATTTCAAGATCAAGTCGGCCCCCTTTAATGTTCCATGTAACACCACACGGAAATACTGTGCCTCCGTCACCATTGTATGTTGAATAAATATTTAAGCCACTTGCACAATCAATAATGAAATCTACAGTTGAAGCCCCACTTGTTGTCCATAAAAATGATTTTGACCCCGCCCATTTTCCTGAATCAATAACCGTGAATGAGGTAACTGCGGGGATAGAAACTGATGTTACTTCCGCGACCATGACGGTCACGGATTCTGCCACCGTCCCCCCTGCGCCAGTACAGGTCAAAGTGTATGTACTGGTTGCGGTGAGATTACTAAGTGTTTGTACCCCCGAAAGAGCGGCGTTCCCTGTCCACCCACCGCTGGCAGTACAGCTGGTGGCGTCGACGGAAGACCATTTGAGAGTCGTCGTGGAACCCGGAGTAAGTGATGATGGATTTGCGAACAAAGTAACCGTAGGTGCGGGGATATTCGAGGGAACTATGTCGATCCTGTGAATAATTATATCCTCAAGAGGACGATCACTTTGCCCCGTCTTGCTGTTTTCAATTGAAGTCACCGCCTCCATCCCCGCCGCCACTCGCCCAAAAACAGTGTGTTTGGAATCGAGAAAATTATTGTTTACGGTATTAATAAAAAACTGACTACCATTGGTATTAGGTCCAGAATTTGCCATAGCAATAGTACCAGCAACATTGTTGTTTGCAGCGTAAATTTCATCCGCAAACACATACCCAGGACCACCCGTCCCCCAACTATTCTGATTTGTCACATCTTTTGAAAGAGGGTCCCCGCCTTGAAACATGAATCCTTTGATTACGCGATGAAAACGCGTACCATTATAAAAGCCAGTTTTCGCAAGCTTTATAAAGTTTTCCACGGTTTTTGGCGTTTTGTCGTTAAAGAGCTCCAAAGTAATCGCCCCCCTGTTGGTAACCATTGTTACCACTGTTCGCATCTCACTATTATTTGTATTTACAATCGTAGTTCCACTGACTTGATGATATTGCTTAGGAGAAACACTGTTGCCGACAGTTACCCAAGAAATCCATGTACCGTTTTGGCCATCAACTGGGATAAACTGTTTCGTTTCACCCAACCAAGAACCACTGGCATTGGTGCTTTGTCCGATATTGTAACCAGCATACCTCAGCAAACCATCAGGTCCTTGGAGGTAAAAATAGATTGGTGAATTCGCCGGCGCACCAGAAATTTGTATTGCAAATACATAGCTACTACCACGCTGTACACTCGTAGGAGTTACAACGTAGCTCACACCAACAGCCGGAGGAGCTGGTGGGTGCGCAGACAAACAAGACTTCCCTGTCGTCACACTATACCTACTTGTTGAAGAACAACCGGCGGGGAAATTCCCAGAAGTGGTCGTGGACTCACCTCCCCCGCAGGACGCATTGATCTTTGCGCGCGTCAGCGGTCCAACATAGCCCGTCGGAGAAAGACCGATTGAAGACTGGTAGTCCTTTACCGCCTTGAGAGTTGCGATTCCAAAAAAACCGGTTGGCTCAGAACCGAGAAAACCTTTCGTATTGAGAAAATCCTGCAACACAGAAACTCCGCCGTTGGTTTGAGTGTCGCGCATGCGGTAACGCATGTTGGAAGTAAGGCTCACACATGAAGATATCGATGTGCCCGCAGGATCAACATCCGAAGTGGGGGTTACCTGCGCCATCGCGAAGCTGGGAAACATCGCCATCATCAAAACTGCAAGTAAGAATTTTTTCATGGAAATACCAAAGGGTGCCTTTACATAATAATGACTACATTGTCCCACGCCACAAAAAAAAAGCAATGTTTTGCACTAAAGGCGTTCTCCGTATATACTCGATGATATGCACAAACACGCACGCACCGCCCTCAAGCTCCTCACTATCCTCTTTGCCTGTATTGGGTTCTTTTTTGTGGTGGGATACATCGCCGTGCGGGCGGGATTTACCGACACCTTAGGAGTCATCGACCAGCAAAGTGCTTCATTTTTGCCTAGCACCAGCGAATACGCCACGTTCCCTCTTGCTCACACGCCGGAATGGGTCGCCTTTCGCCAAGCAGTAGCAAAAGACAAGAGCATGATTGAGGCTATTGCAAAAGAAACGGGGGCTTCCCCACGCACCCTGATTGCCATACTGGTTCCGGAACAAATGCGTCTTTTTCACAGCAATCGCCCGCTTTTCAAGAAAATATTTGGCCCACTGAAAATCCTCGGAAGTCAGAGTCAATTTTCATGGGGTATTTTCGGTATCAAAGACGAAACAGCACGCGCAGTTGAGGCACACTTGCAAGACCCGTCCTCGCCATTTTATCTGGGGGTAAAATTTGAACACGCGCTCGATTTCACAACCAATGAGCCCGACCAAGAGCGCTTCTCTCGTATTGTCGCCGAACGCGACCACACCTATGCGTATCGTTACGCAGGGCTCTATGTCGCACAAATCGCCACCCAATGGAAGAACGCCGGCTTCCCTATTAATAAAAAACCTGAAATTATCGCCACGCTTTGGAATCTTGGGTTTGAAAAATCAAAACCACACAGCACTCCCATGTCAGGAGGAGCAACCATCGACATCAACGGCGCCCCGTGGAGCTTTGGCGCTCTTGCGCATGCCTTTTATTATTCAGACGAGATGGTGGAGTTATTTCCTGCAGAATAAGCCGGAGGTGGGTTTACACCACCCCCAATTTATCAATGACGCGATCATGACGGAAATCGAGAATATCGCGAACAAATTTGTCGTAAACGCTGACACGATAGAGAAACTCAACCGTTTCGAAAGCACCATAAGAAAGCTCTTTGCCAATTTCCGCCTCAATTGAGCGCAAAGCATGATCAATCGCACGCTTGTTCAAACCATCTCCAACAATGAGCACATCTACGCGTGATTCTGATTCTTCAAGAAAAATACCCGAGAGAACGAGAAGCTTCACCTTTCCCACTGAACGGAGGCGACGGACAATCCCTTCGCGGTTCAAAGGAGTTTCGGAGATGATAAGATTTTTCAATGGTGAAAGAAGAGGAAAACCCGCCTTGAGCTGAAACCCTGCGACACGCTTTTTTGTAGATGGATGCTTTGATCCTTTGCGTGGCGGAATTTCTTTGAAGAAACTTTTATCAGCAAGGACCCCTGCTTTTTTTAAAAGAGCAATCTCTCGACGAGCTTCTGCTGGATTCACTTTGCTCTTTACAGAGACATCCCCTGCATCAAATATACTTTCTGCATTCAACAGAAAAAGGCGGAGAATTTTTACGCGCGCCGCACTGCCAAAAAGTTTTTCTAAAATATCCATAGATGCCCTGTATTATAGCACTAGATGGGGAAAACTGAAAAGTCAGCAAAAAAAAGAAACCCCTCGTCTTTCGACAAGGGGTTCAATATAGTTGAGAAAAAGAAAAACGTATGTTTTAACGGAAAGTGCGGGTTTTCAGGTCAAAGTAGTAGGTCACTCCGCCTATAGCAGTAACCTTTTCATGTTTCTGCTCACTAAAAGGAATTTCACCGGCAGGACCAGACTCATACACATCGTAGGTTCCCGCGAGAGATTCAAGCGTAAGTACGCCGTCTTTCTCTGCGGTGATGCGCACAGGCCCGGTTGCGGTGGGGGTAGGATACTCGGAAGCAGGCCCTCCATATCCTTTGTCAAGAATGATAACTTGTCCTTGTGGGATATTTCCAGAAGCACTACCGGCAATCACAAACATAAGACTATCAAGACGCTGTTCGTCTGAATATCCCCGCCATGCGTTTGTTTGGTAGACCCCTTTTCGATAATTATCTGCATGCTCATCGATTCCCAAATCGCGTGGATTTGCTCGTTGAGGTTCCAGAAGCCCTTGCTTCTTCCATTCTTCAACTTCCAAAAGATGCGCCTCGCGTACTGCTTTTTTGCTCGCAAGCATCTTTTTAATCTCCGCGGATGTTTTAGGACGACATTGCTCCTTCGCTCGCGCCTCACCTTCTTGAAGAGCTTTCGCCCATTTCAAAGCTTCGGGACTCCCCGGAGTTTCTTGGGAGACACTTTGGCGAGGTTTGATTAAAAATATCTCCTCACGCGCAAGACATTCTTTGTACTCTGCCTGCTGTTGGTACAAATTTTCCGCATACGCTCCGCCCATGCCAAGAATGGCAAGAGATCCGAGGGTAAGAGTAATGATTTTTACTTTTTTGGTCATAATGATTTTCTCCAGTAAAGTTGTTGCTGAGATAGATTAAGGTTGGCGCCATTTGATGTCAGTTGACCACCAAAAGTCTTGGAAAGTGCTTACATTGCTGTTGAGCTCGTTCCAAAGTTGGTTCCATGCTTGGATGGGAGTGTTGTTTGTGCCAGCACACCCGCCATTTTGAGTACATGCTTGGCTTTGTGAGAGTGGTGCTGTGATAAACATATCTTGATTGTATTTCAAGTATGAATACAAAGCGATTTGTTGCCACTGTTTCGCATTACCACCCCCCGTACCATAAATCTGTGGAAGCGGGTATGAGGGTCGTGCGCGCCACGAAATATACTCTATGTCGTTTTGTGACCACACATATCCTTTCTGTTGTGTCTCTACTGTCACACAAGCACCCGGCACTGCAGTCGTTCCACTTAATGGACACCCGTCTGCACTTCCGAAGTTGAAAAGATAGTAAGGAGCAACATACCCACTCGCATACCCATTGACCCAAGAAATTGCTTTCCCTGGAAATGAGTAGCCCATCTCAATATCATTTCCTCCGAAAACCATGACCTGACTCGCAAATGGCTGAATTGTCACCGCCGTGTCTTTTACCATTTGTACCCACGCGGCACCATGATTATACAAAAATGTATCCGTATAACCATCTATCACAGAATTGTTCGTGCCAAGCACAATACGCATTTGTGATGCGCCATCGCTTCCACTGCCATCCCAATAACCAGCCGCGAACGCATACGCAACCAATCTCATGGTATTGACACTCAAAAAGCGTCCATACCCAGAAGCACCATATACTCCTCCTGATATTCTTGGATTGCCCAAAGCAAGAATAACAACACTGTCTTGAGTCCCAGGAGTATTAAGGTCAACTTGCCCAGCTGCATACCCTTTGCTGTACATCCAACCATAAAGCACGTTGTCAGTGTCTGCCCAAATAGGAGCCACGTACCAACTCGTACTCGTCGGCGGTTTTGGCTGCACAGCATGTGCATTAAACGCGCCGATTATGAACAAAAGACTTATCCAAACAATTGACAATCTCTTCATTTAGAATACCTCACAAGTTGATGAACTTCAATAGACATTTCTTGCCGTGCCCAAAGGACTCACCCAGCACGATTCCGCAGAATCGAAATATCATTTTGGCTTTTTCTCTATTAACTTCCAAAGAACAAACCAGCCCCGAGTGTAGCACAGAAGTGTTTTTTTTTGCAAGCATTTTGCGGATTTGTTTAAAAAAACAAAGCACCCGCCGTCCCCAAGGGGGACGGCGGGTGCTTTTCTTCTCCGGCCGAAAAGTTACTTGAGCGTAACTTTGTCACGCATCATTTCGTCGCGCCCAAAGGACTTGCGCGACACGATTCCGCAGAATCGAAATGTGCGCTACCCCGCCTCGCGCCGACGCGCTCCGGCCGAAAAGTTACTTGAGCGTAACTTTTCCTCCAGCTGCCTCAATCTTCTTCTTGATTTCTTCAGCTTCTGCTTTCTTTACACCCTCTTTAAGCATTGAAGGTGCGCCATCAATGAAATCCTTTGCCTCCTTGAGTCCAAGAGCAAACACTTCTTTGACAACCTTAATCACCGCAATCTTTGTCTCGCCTGCTGAAGTCAATTCAATACCAAATGAATCTTTTGCCTCAGCTGCAGGTGCGCCAGCTCCCGGAGCAGCCGCAACAGCAACAGCCGCTGCCGAAACGCCAAACTTCTCTTCGAGAACCTTCACGAGTTCGTGAAGGTCGAGCACTGACATAGTCTCGATTTTCTCAACAAGGTCCTTGAACTTTGCCGGTACTTCTACTTTTTTTTCTTCAGTCATGATATTAATAGTTAATTATTCTGTTTATTATTTCACCTGCCAAGGTCGAGCCTTGGCAGGACTTCCATCCCTGCACTACACTGTTTTTGCCTCTTTGCTTTTGCGAATCTCTTCCATCACCACCGCCAAACGCTGAATAGGTGAATTGATAAGGTTCACAAACTGACCACGGAGCGTCAACATAGAAGGAATGAGTGCAATCTGCACCATTTCTGCTTGGTTTTTGTACACACCGTCAAAAATACCTCCCATGATAGCAATAGAGCCCTTATCACGAGCAGTTTTTTGGAATGCGTAGGTCTCGCGCGCAGGAGCAAGAAGATCTGTTCCGTATGCGATAGAGAGCTCTCCCGGAAGCTCTGGCATTTCGCCGGAAGCTTTAAGGTCATTCAATACGCGTTTTGCGAGCGTCTTCTTGGCAACAAAGTAGCCAATCTGCTCTGCAGAAAGTTTTCGGCGGAGTATTTTACTCTCAGCAACCGAAAGAGCTTTGAAATTTACAAAGACCAATGATTTCGCGCCAGTAAGGCGCTCCTTCATTGTTGCTACCAATTCTTGTTTTTTCTGTTTTGTAATTGCCATAATTTTCTTGAACAAATGAACGGCTCCGACGCAGATGCGCGGGAGCCGTAAAGCCAACCCGAAATCGGGTTAGAGTCGACCTCCGCAGGGCTTAGTGTTCGCTTTTCACGAACCGCCTACTTCTTCAGCTTCAAAAACCATACTATCGCACACTCGACACATTGTCAATCGTCGCCGATGTGGAAGCAGGGGCATCCCCAAGTCTGAAAAACGAAGAGACAACAATCCCAAGAACGCCCACGAACAAAATCCCCATAAAACCAAAGATAAATTTTAATATCTCGGACATAATGTCATTATCGCACGCAACACACTTTATGTACATAGCCCGCAAAATCCGTCAAAGTCAAACCTCTGTGGATTTTGTTAGACACTTTTGGGCGTCCAACATCCAAAAGTGTCCGCTTATTTAACCTCTGAAAGTTCGGCCTTGAGTTTTTCAACCAATTCCTTGTTCCCCGCCTTCTCTGCTGTTGCAATCGCGCGCTCATACGCCGCTTTTGCATCCGCAATTTGCTTCACATCTTGAGCATAGTAGCGAGCAAGCATAATTTGCAAATCGACAAAATCAGGATTTTGAACAATACCCTTCTTTAAAATCGCTTCTATTTCCGCAAGCTTCTCTTTCAACGAGTATTTGTAAAGCTCTGAAAGTCCGATATACCCCTGCATATAGTCAGACTTTAAAGCAATAGTTTTCTTCCAGTTTTCTTCCGACTTTACAAAATTTTTGAGGTAAAAATGGTAGAGGTCACCCAAATTGTTCCACGGAACAATGTTTCCGGGATTAAGCGCCTTTGCATACTCCCACGCATCACGTGCACCCTCAAGGTCGCCAAGCGCCTTTCTTTGTCCGCCTAAATATATCCAATTACCCACATTCTTAGGCTCTGCCTTAATTGCCGTCGTCAGTCTCTCAATCTCTTTCATAACCATAATCTTCGCCTTAGAGGAAAGGGTGTTTTTGAAATCAGGTCGTATAAGTGTAGGTTGTGGTGGAAGTTTTGTGCCTGAAGAAATAGGAACTGCTTCTATCTTCACATTGCCATTCCCCGTCATAGTAACCCCTGAAACAGTGGTGGGTGTCGTACTTGCACTCGTTATTACTGGCAAATTTTCGGCGGGCTTCTTCACGCTTCGCAAATCATTATAAATCAACACCCCCGCCACAACCGTCGCAGAAATAAGCCCAATGATCCCAAGTTTTTTATTATTCATCATAGTGTTTATATAGTATCAAAACCGCAAGTTTACGCAACTGCGCCCAACAACCCAGCCTACTCAACCGCTAAATCCACCATTGTGTCTGAAACATTCACCGTATTATCATGCGCCAAAATATCTGAAAATGCGGGTTTTGAGAGGAACACAACTCCCACACCATTTTCCTTTGTCTCCGTATTGGTAATAGTCGCATCCGTCGTTGCAATCAAAATGCCGGTCTCCTGAAACCCGCTCACCACCATATCGTCCACATCCACTTGCCCTTTATATACTTCCAACCCCTCGCCATTTCCATTCTCGAGAACAATGTGTGAAAGGGTTGAAGTTGAGGAATAAAGTTCAATGGCACCATCATCACTTGCAATACCCCGAATCGTCGTAGAAGCGACATCGAGAACAGAGTGATATACCCCAAGACCACTTCCGTCAGCAATATTTTCAATCGTTGTGGAATCTATGATCGCCGTACTACTGTACAAACCAATACCATCACCATCACTTATGTTGCGGATTGTAGTAGACGAAACTTGAAGAAAGCTCCCACTCTTAATGCTCTCTCTATGTTGATTATCCCCATACGCACTGATCCCATCGCCACTCAAAATATTTTCGATGGTCGTTGACGCAACGACACCACTACTACCCTTTATGAGCATTAGTGCGCCGTGCGTTGTGCTTGCAATACGGTCATTATTAAGAACGATACTCGAGCCATTGCGCACAGTGATCCCCGTGCCCGTACCCACCACCTCGGAGTTTCGTATTTCAACCCGTGCGCCATCTTCCAACAAAATCCCCTCTATCCCCTCTATGTTGGCGTGATTTATGGTGCTTGTGCCAGCCCCGCCCGAAAACCTTAGTTCGTCAAAAAGAAAACTGCCCCGTGGTGGCGAAAGTGCGTTTATGGTCACCGGATTTTCTTCAGTACCCTGCACATCCAAGCGCCCCTCCACAAAAATACTCTTGCGACGCCATGCGTGATCACGATATGTTGCAGAATCCCCCTCTTGAAACGAGATGGTATTCCCTGCCTCGATAGTAAACGTGCTCGATGCATGCACGCGCACTTCTTCACCGTCGCGAACAATGTACGGGCCCTCATCGGCACGTAAAGTTGTATCTTCGGTGATATCCTCCCCCTTGTTGATAAGATAGCTCACGGAATTTCGCGCGCCGGGCGTTCCTTCGATGGCACCCCCATCTGCATCGGTGCCATTTTGCATAAAATCCAAATTCGTTCCCCAGTTACTTGCATCGGCACCGGGTTCTTTTGAAACATACCGCTCCATGGTTTTCTTGGTAGTAGAGCTGTTTTCCCCGCCTGCCCATTTTTTGCCTACAATTGCGGGAGTTTTGTCGAGTGTCGAAGATGCATAAGAAAGAAAGAGTTCCTCGCCATCATTGTCGAGCGCACCTTTGTAAACCCCTTGCGCAACAACATCTTTCACTACGCCGTCATTCGTGCGCTCAAATATAATATACGCCCGAGGCGCAATCGTCCCTGCAAGTTTTACATACGGCTTGTCGTCCCCCGCCACAAGCGCCCAATTGCTCAAATCGATGGCGTGCGCCGTGTTGTTTTTGAGCTCAAGCCATTCGTCGGTTGCGGATGCGAGCGTCCCCGCCCATGCCACTTCGTTAATCGCAACAGGAATGGTCGCCACCGATACTGTTTTGGTGCTCGTGGCGCTCGTCGTGACCAATCCGCCCGCCTCCGAAACCGAAACCGTCGCAACCTCGAGCGTATAATCTGAAAAATCTTTCGCCATCACGTCAATCGTCGTTTCTGTTGTCGTGGCAAAGATGCCGTTTTTACTGAGATGGTAATAGTGCGCGCCAGCAATCGGCGCCCACTCAAAATGAATGCTCGTAGTTGCGAGAAGGCACCCATCGGTCGCCAAAGAAAAAGTGCACTGTGGCGCGTCGATTATGGGTGCGTCAGGTATTGTGGGTTTTTCCGGCACAGCAACACTGGCGTCGCGCTCAGTTTCTTCTGATTCTGGAGCAACAACAGGCGTTTCCGGTGCCGTTTCTTCTGTTTCACTCGATGATTGTTCAGCCGGCGGAACCAAACCCGTGCTATCAACAAATGCGAGAACTGTTGTTGTTTCTGGGGGCTTTGGAGCTGGCGCCCCACCACCAAACCCCGGAGACAAGGGTTGCGCACCAACAAAAATAAGCCGCGGGGTATCCGCCGACGAAGCTACCGACACGGGAACACTCTCCACACTTGCAACACTAGTGCTCACAGACGCAGAATCCACGGGTTCCACAACAAAAGCAACCAACCCCGCCGCCTGCGCTTTGCCATCCAACTTGTCCTCCTTGAGCGTTTTTTGAATGAAAACTTTTCCTTCGGCAAGAACAGTACTTACTGCGTCAGTTCCTGTGTCATACGCCCACAACGCGCTTGTAGCAGCCCCAACACCAATTGAAGTCCCACCAAGCTTGCCCACATCTACCGCAAGACGTGTTCCCGAACTTACTCCGGTAACCACCCAGCCAACCAAAGTGCCTGTGGTATCTAATCCAAAACTGACAACCCCTGTCACCGTGTCAGTCACAGCAAACACAGACTTAAATACCCACCCTGTGCCCAACCACGCACTCGCAAGCACCTGCGCCCGCGATGTCGCTTTTTCTATCACCATCTCCTTTTTTCTTTGTTCTTCAGCCAAAAAGATTGCTCGAGCTTTTTCCCCCTCTTTCACAAAAAACTCAACAACACCGGCACCAGCAGGGATGACCTGGCGAGAAAGACGGTCGAAATATGAAGAGAGGATAGATTTGTCATTCTGTGTAAACATTGCAGAAAACGTCTGCCCATATTCTGTTTTGTCTTTAACCAAAAGCTTTACTTCTTTGTTTGTCAAAGAATCAACCCCATACACATAATCTCCATCCGTTCTCGTTTTCACTGGATTTGCATAAGAAATAATTTTATTATCAATCGTATCCGCACTAAAAAAGTTTCCATTTGAGTACCGCGCCATAAAGTCAAACAATTCTTCAAAAGTTGGCAAATGTCTCACGGTAACACCTTCAGAAATGAGGGTATTCGAAAGTCCAGCAAGTGTAGTACGATTCTTGTTTTCATGCGCCCATTTCTCATAAGGGCTTTCGTGCACCAAAGTCTCTATCCCATGCCCATCGTTCCGTGTATGTTCTGGCACTGCCATATCCTCAATGAGGTGCAAAATGTGCCCCAAAGAAATCATCGCATCAGCATTTCTCCCCTCAGCATACGCTTGTATGCCGTCTTGCCACGCATAACCATTGAGCCCCGTTGTGTCAAAAGCCCAGCTTTTTGCCGAGCGATAGTTATTGTAGCCTGCATTTCGCGTAGGGTCATAGAGATGGTTAAAATAGCGAAGACCGCTATCTTCTGCAATAGCTCCGGAAACAATTTTCTCCTTATCATCTTCCGTGATTAAAGGAGATGCTCCGTGATTGTAGAAAGAAACGATTTGCTCAGTCAAGCCCGCGTGCGTCGTAGTAGGCTCATAGGCAAAAAGCGTAAGGGGCGAAAAAAGAAACGAGATTATTAGAGTGAGGCGGAGCATGATTATGGGCGCCAAATTTTCCACACATTATTAAAACGATTTTGCAAAATCTCCACTCGCCACTTCTCTGGACTTCCTTTGGGAATAAATATTTTGTCGCTACTATTCTTTATTGAGGAAGTCGCATCTTCTGTTGTGATAAATTTATAAACAAAAACACATGCATTATCATTCTCATAATTTTTCCCGCACCAATCTTTTTTTCCCTTCATGCGAACCGTCTCAAAAAAATTAAGTGCTACTTTGAAATCTCCTCCTGCTTTTAGTTGACGCTCAAAATCTCCTCTCTTTTCCTTTTGCCTTGGCAAATCATAATAACTCACCGCGCGGTCAATATCCCCCTTTTTGAGCGCATCAATGAGGAGATCAAACACTTCTTCAGGGGTTTCCCCGCCAATAGTGTCTTTTGCATACTCTGCAAGCACTTTGTCACGCTGGATGTTATAAAAATATTCGAGCACTGTGCCATACCCAACATAGACTTCCTTAGAAAACCGCCCCAGTAGCGCAAAAAACACCAAAACTCCCAACACCGTCCACCCAATCCTCTTAAGCCATTTGCGAAGCTTTGAGGGTATTTTAGGCTCTTTGGGTGCTGTCTGTGTCGACGGTGCCGGTGTTTCTGTGCTCATATAATTGCGCTTATTGTATCAAACAATTCTTTAACCTCAAAATTATCCAAGGGTAACCCTTGGATAATTGAGCCATTCGGATATAAAACTGTCAAATTCCTGTGATTGTGCAAAATACTCGGGAAATGCTTGTTTGTTGAGTATATGCCGTTCAGACCTCTCTTGCCCCAAGTAATCAAGATAGCTTGAGTATGAATATGCCGACAAATATTCCTGAGCCACTGATCGATTTTTAATTCCATTCTCTTTCCATTTTGGGTCAATAATCTTCACTGGGTTCAGATGAATATAGGCAAAAAGATACTTGAGGTATTCATCTGAATCAACATGTGTTGCACGAAATGAATTTTCAAAAAGACGTCCGGTTCTTTCATTTCTTTTGTTGAAGTACATTGAATACGCAGTAAGCAATTTTTCCACAAAGCGACTAATACCACCCTCATTTTTTTCACGCAGAAGCATGTGAAAATGATTTGGCATAAGACAATATGCACCGATATCCACCAATGTTTCTCCTCTGTCTATTTTATCCAAGGGTAACCCTTGGATAGTTTTGAAGACGACTGGCTTGGTGCCATTACAGACATAGAGAAGCTTCTGAAAGCGTTTGTGATCCTTGTCAGAAAGAAAAATGGGCATCTTGTTATTCCCTCTATTGTAAACATGGTAAAATTCTTCGACAGCAAATTTAAATTTCCTTTCCATAAAACTATTATAACATAAGGCTTGTTTTGTCCAAGGGTTACCCTTGGATTTTGTGCCCTTGCACGCAAAAACCGCCCGTTCGCTCGAAAGCGAAGGGCGGTTTTTGCAAACGTGGAGTTTATGCGGAGTTAATTACTCTCTGTATATTCTCTTTGTTTTTGCAAGCTAACCTAAGGTTAGTTTGCGCTTGTCCAAGTCTGGGTTGGGAATGCGGTGTTGGATGGGAATCCAGGCAAACCGTATCCGTTCGTCCAGTCGAGGTTACTTTGCGTAGCGGCTGTAGCAACAGGAGTTGTTGTTGAGAACGGTGACCAAACAATGTTGTCTGTGTCAGCTGATCCAGCTTCAACTGTAGTTACTGTGCCCACATTTCCTGAAAGTGAAGGATATGATGTATCCGCAAGAAGAGCAAGTGTGATTGAGTCAATCACCGTTGTACTTCCATTAGGTACTGTAGCAGCCTTCAAGATGTAGGTTTTCGTGCTGTTTGCAGCAATAACCTGTGCATTTGAAGTGCCACTTGCTGGGATTTCCAACACAGCTCCTTCAGTGCTGTTTACCGTTACTGCCGTCGTGTTGAATGCTACTCCATCACCATAAAGTGTGAAGGCATTTACAGCAGAACTTGATGTAGCAATCGAGAAGCTAAACTTCTGGAACACAACATCTCTGGTGTTTGGATTTGTAACTGTAAACTTGTACAAATCTGCTCCAGCCTGCAATGTTCCTGTTCCGCCAGTACTTGTTACTGCAACAGTAGGAACTGTTCTGAAGATTCTCATGCCAGTCGTTGTTACATCTGAAGTTGTTCCCGAGCTAATGTTTGCTTGAGAAGAAACTCCAAGAGCGTAGTTACCGTTAACTCCAACGTTATTACCATCGTAGGTTACAGACAAGAATGCGCCTGGTGTTCCTTCGACTGCGTTGTGAGCTGTGAGGTCACCCTTAACAGTAATCATCACTGATTCTCCAGCAGTAATTGTTGGAGCAGGAGACAATTGAGTAGAAGTTGCATTGTCAGGAGAAGCACCAACACCAAACTGTGCGGTACCAATCTGAGTTGCGCCATTCCACAAGGTTACCGTCTGACCAGAAAGATCAGCAGGTGAACTTGAAGATGTGTTGCCCAACTCAAGAGCAATTTGCTTCAAACTAATATTCTCAGATGATCCAGCAGTAAAGCGAAGTTTAGCAAGCTCAACACCTGTTGTTCCTGCTTGAACTGCTTTGTAGAGAAGTGCTGCATCACTTGTTACTGTGTAAGAACCAGTTGCAGCAACGGTCATTGTTTGACCAGCTGAAGCGGTAACTGTTTCAGTTACATCATTTCCTGAAGTTACACCTGTTACTGCAATTGTAGGTGCTGCGTTGATACCCCATGAAAGAGTATCATCAGCTGACACCGAACTTGCAACATTACACTTAAGAGCAAGAGTCTTAACTGTTCCCTTTGTTACTACCAATGACTGATCGAATGTGAATGTCGTATCAGCATCTGAAGCTCCTGATGGGTTCACTACGTTTGAACCTGTGTTCAAAGCCGTTGTACCATCAAAGAGTTGACATGAAGTTGCTTCACTTACCACCATTGTCGCGAATGTCATAGCAAGTGGGATTGAAGAGAATCGTACATCTTCACCTGACTGACTAGCATCCAAGAGGACGTTAGCAAACGTGAATCCTTGTGAACCTGTAATAACAGTCTGTGCAGGTGGCTGTGTTGATACACTAACACCAAGAGCAGCGCCTCGTACTGTCATTGTGTTCATCACAACTTGAGTAGAAAGAGAAGAAAGACTGATTGTATTTCCAGTCGTCTGACCTGTTACACTCGTCCACTGTGAAGAAGGAGTTGTTTTTACGATGTACGTACCACCATTACCGATAGCTGAAGCCACCTTACCTTTAAGAGTGTAGATACTCTTGCCGATAGGGTAGGTTACGGTGTCGGTAAAGGTTACTGTTTGTGTCGTAGCATCAACAAACACTGCGTCAACTGGACCAGCTACAATAGCTCCGTTGACGTTGTAGAGAGAAACACTTGTCAAGAGACCTGTGCCACTACCAGTTGTTGAAGCGATAGTAAATACATGACTTTGAACTGAAATTGGCTCACCCTTGAGATCAACTTCGTATCCGCCAAGTACTTGGTTCGCAACATTAACAGCAACGTTCTGAGCTCCTACTGAAAGAGCCTTGTTAACCGAAGTTACTGAACCTGCATTGATTGTAAGAGCGTAACCATTCAACGAAGGAGTTGATGTGGTAATTGTGCCACTTCCAATAATTCCGTACCCGTAAGTCTCGCCAACAACGTATACGTCGGTGTTCTTCTGGATGTCGAAGTCAACCGTGCGTGCAGCTGAACCAGAACCAGTGATATCGCCAGCAATCCAGATGTCTTTCCCAAGACCCTTAGCGATGACAATACCTGATCCAAAGTTTGCAGAGTAGTACTTACCATCTGCTGAAACCGTCGTGTCGTAAGCTGTTCCGTCAACATAGATCTTCACATTTGAAAGATCGCCTGACCCTGCTGAACCAGCCTGATAGAAGCGAGTTGCTTTCAAGCGAACATCCTCAGCTGAACCAGCTGTAACGCGAACGCCTGTAAACTTGTAGCCAGTCGTACCAATTGCTTTACTTGCTGTTGTTCCTGGATCATATGATGACGTTGAACCTACAGCAGTACCAATTGTGAGCGTACTATTAGCTGTGTGCATTGCTCCGGAAATAGGGAGCGCACCAGAAACTGTTCCTGATGTGTTTACACTTACTACCGAGATACTTGCAACCTGACCTGCGTAAGAGCTAAGGTCTGCTGCAATATTTCCTCCAATCGTCAAAGTCTTTGAAGTTCCTGCCTTTACCGTAAAGGTACCACCAACCGTAGCCTGGTGTGTTGAACCAAATGTCTTTGCGATGTCGAGCTGAGTACCATCCTCATCAACAAGGACAACGCCAGAGAAGACGGAATCACTTGCCGCACCTGTGCGCTCTACCGTAATACCATTTACTGTTACATCAGAAGCTCCTGCTGTAAGAGTAACTTTGGTAAATGGAACGCGCGCTGCACTTTCTACAGCAAGACCGTTACCCGGCTGTGCAGGTGCTGAAACAGTAAGACCACCTGAAACCGAAGTTCCGCTGGTTGTCGTACATGTCGTTACACTGCCCACCGTTGTACAAGTCGTTGTTGTTCCTGCAGCTGGTGGCTGAGTAACTACAGCGCCTGCGCATGATTGACCTGTCGTTGGACTGAATCCAGCGGTTGAAGTACAACCAGGGATGGTACTTGTAGAACCTGTTGAAACTCCTCCTGCCGCAACCATGTTAAGTTTCGAGCGAGTTGAAGGACCAACAAATCCGGTTCCTGAAGTAAGGCCAACCGGTGCTAAAATTTCAGAAGCATATTTCTCCTGGAACTTCATGACAGCCTTTTTGGTCGCAGGACCAAACGTGCTTGTCTCATTTCCCGGTGAACCTGCTCCTACCGTAGACACTTGTGTGTCTGAACTCATGTTGAGTACCATCTGGAGGTTTTTCACATCCATGCCGGTACTACCTTGTTTGAGAGATGTCGTAAAGGTGATGGTTGCCGCCATTGCTGAAGCAATGAACGAAAAGCCAGCCACCAATGCGATCACTCCCGCAATTGATTTTTTACTCATAATTAATTTTTATTCTTTCCTCATGTCACTCGCAATGTTCAGTACAACTTAATGTACTGAAAAACCGCAGTGACGCGCACGCGAATTAAATCAGCTTCGACACGTGCTTCTCTCTATTAATTATTGTTGAGAGAAAGCTCGGTGCTGATATGCTCGCGTGATTTTGACTTACGTCTCTGCAGTGCAAGCTCTTGCGAGAGTGCACCACGGAGAGTTAGCTGCATAATGATAAATGTCGTTCTGTCGTTTCTTAAGCCGATTCGGTAGTGCTTCGACCACAAGGGTCAAAGGTCATCGTTAACGCACACTGAAAGCGCACCATTTTTGTGTGATGTTCTTCCTATGCAAGACCCACCACGCAAAATTTTCAAGAAAAAAACAGCAAAGTAAAATTGCTAAAAAATTTTGCGTGGTGAGCCTAGTTTTCAATGACCTTCCCCCGTGTTTGCAATCTATCGTCTGCCGGGAGCTTTCTATGTTTCATAATGTTGAGCGATCAACATTATTACGCCTAAATCCAGTGCCGCGGATTTCTCCACCGTACTGAACTTAGATACATTATATATTCTGCAAGACAAACCTGCAAAACATATGTGTGGATAACTCGTGGACAGCTGAATATGACCTCCATATTCACCCTTCACCGACAGCACTCCGCACCCAACCAGCATAGCAGAAAAATGAACGAAATGCAACAAAAATTGGGTTTTGCGATTTGAAATTAGAAAACTCATCGAAGGTGTGAGGGTTGCGGAGCCTTGCGCAGGGTGACGACCCGAGCAGAGCGATTTTTCAGCAGAAAAATACGCGTGCCGCGCAACCCTCACACCGAGAAAAGAGTTTTCTAAATTACGAGAGAATAGCGTGACCAACGGCGCTCGCCGGACTTCTTAAGGACATTTGCTTCGACAAGGGAGATGAGTTCTCGCTGGATGGTTTTTTCAGACAATTCAGGAAAGTAAAATGTAATGTCCTTTATCGTGACTTCTTTGTTGTCCTTTATGAGTTTCAATATTCGCGTTTGACGAGAATCTTTTTGGATTTCATTCGGCGTGCTGAGCGCATTAGGTTTTTGAGATGACGACAAAAAAGAATGTCCTTTATCTGTCTTTTCCTTTACGGGAACGTTCCCTGTTTTTTCTTTGGCTTTTGTATCAGACATCTTCAAGGACATTTTATGTTCTGAATGTCCTTTATCATGTCCTTGAGAAAGAACTGTGCTTTCTGAAAACTTCCCCGCCTCACTGTCCACAGCCGCAAGATGCGGGAGGTTTGCACTGTACCCTACCCGAGGAAGCGCGCGACGTTCTTCACCTCCAAACGGTAACCCAAAAAACGAATCCCCAAGAAGGGTGTCCGTGCGTGATTCTTTTGATACTTTTTTTATCTCAACCGCCCCACGCAAAGAAACGTATTCGCGTTTCAAAATAGAAAAATTCATCTCGGAAATTGCTCCGGAAATGAACGCGAGTTCAAGCAGGGTGAGTGTCTCTCCGATGTTTGTTTGGATGTCTTCAAGGACACGCGCTTCAACACCGCTGGTCCCGTATCGGACATTTGAAGCTTCGCGAACCAGTTCGAGAGCGAGCTCTCTCAGGCGAAGTTTAAGCGGTTCAGCATCGGGAAGAAAGTTGGTTACAAGGTAGAGCGCCGTTGCCAAGCGTTCGGTTTTTTTCATGGTCGACGCAGCAAAAACCTCCATACCACCTTTTGATTGCTGGCTCAACATTCCTTGACTCTGAATATCTTTTTTTATGTCCATGAAGTGATTTTTTATGTCCTTTTGATGTCCTTTATGCAGTTGTAAACTCTTCCTGAATTTGTCGCTCAAAATATTTGTCCATTGTATAACGGACATCCATGAAAAGTCAATCCTTGCTTATGTCTTTTAGAAAAAGACATTTTAATCTTTGGTTGTTTTCTGTTACTATAGATGAGTAATTTATATGGCAAAAAAAACTCGCGGACGAAAAAAGAATGAGGTGACTGAAGACAAGAAAGATTCTCGTTTGTCGGGCATAGAACTTCTCGCCGGCCTCTCGGACGAGACTCGCCACACGGTGATTGCCATCCTCTTTTTCGTGGTCGGTGTTTTCTTTTCTGTGGCACCTTTTGGAAAGGCGGGGCTCGTCGGAGAAAATATTTACAGCGGATTTGAATACCTCCTCGGTGTCGGCTATTTCATTCTTCCTACACTCTTCTTTCTTCTTGGTGTTTCTTTTCTGCGCGCGTCCCGCCCCAACCTCGCCATCACCGCGAGCCTTGGTGCATTTCTTTTTCTTTTCTCTTCGCTCGGACTGATCAATATCTTTTCCGGCGACAATGCCGGTGGACTTTTTGGGCGCATGATTTCAATCCCCCTTGTGAAGCTTTTTGACACCTATGTTGCAACAATTTTTCTCATCGCATTTTTAGCGATTTCTTTCCTTGTGATGTTCAACACGCGACCAAATTTTTCAAAACTTTTATTCTGGAGAAAAGAACTTTCGGACACTCCAGAAGAAACTGAAGACGACATTGAGGACATGGATATCAAAAATGGTGCGGCTCAAAAAAATGAAAAAGATGCCACCTCAGAGGAAGAAAAAGTTTCGCGCACACCTCCCCTCCTTGCGCAGGCAGTTGCCAACATCACTAAGACGAAAGAAAGAAAAGATGAAGGCGCATTTGACGGCATGCCACTCAGCAAGTACACACAGGGCACCTACACGTCTCCATCACTCACCCTCCTTGAAGGCGATCGTGGCAAGCCCGGCGTGGGCGACATCAAAGCAACCGCGCACATTATTAAACGCACCCTCGCACAGTATGGTATCACCGTAGAAATGGATGAAGTATCTATCGGACCTTCGATCACACGCTACGCACTAAAGCCCGCCGAAGGGGTCAAGCTTGCACGCATTGCCGGACTCCAAAATGAACTCTCCTACGCGCTCGCGGCACATCCCATTCGTATTGAGGCACCTATTCCGGGGCAGTCGCTCGTTGGAATCGAAGTCCCCAACTCGACCAAAACAGTCGTCGGACTCCGCACCGTGTTTTCGTCCGAAGAATACCAAAAATCTCCCAAGCCGCTCCTTCTTGGTCTCGGTCGTGGCGTCTCGGGAAAGCTTTACTTTGCTGACCTCGGCAAAATGCCTCACCTCCTTATTGCCGGAGCAACCGGTGCGGGAAAATCCGTTACCATTCACGCCATCGTCAATTCACTCCTCTTTAGAAATGCTCCTGAGAATCTGCGCCTCATCATGATCGACCCCAAGCGCGTTGAACTCACCCTCTATAACAAAATCCCCCACCTCCTCACCCCCGTCATTACCGATGCTAAGAAAGCCATCCTTGCCCTTAAATGGGCGGCAAAAGAAATGGACAGAAGGTACAACATCCTCGAAGCCGAGTCGGTGCGTGACATTTCTTCTTACCACAAGAACATCCTCGAGCCGGCACTCAAAGCCGCAGCAAAAAAAGCACCAAAGAGTGCAGATGAAGAACCTGAGGTTCTCCCCGAGCGCCTTCCTTATATCGTCATCATCTTGGACGAGCTCGCCGACATCATGCAAGCGTACCCACGCGAGCTCGAGAGCGCCATCGTGCGCCTTGCCCAGATGAGTCGCGCCGTGGGCATCCACCTTATCCTTTCAACGCAACGCCCTAGTGTAAACGTCATCACGGGGCTCATCAAAGCCAACATCCCTGCCCGCATCGCCCTCCAAGTCTCGTCACAAATCGACTCGCGCACTATTTTGGACGCATCAGGTGCAGAAAAACTTCTTGGTGCCGGCGACATGCTCTATATATCAGGTGAAATGTCTAAGCCTACGCGCATTCAATCCGCCTTTGTTTCAGAAACTGAGCTCAAGGCGGTTGTCAAACACCTTGTCAACGGAATAACTGCCGACCAAATCCCCGACGAGATTAACTTCTCGCAAGGAACCACAGGGGCAGGACGGGACGCCCTCTTTTCCTCATCATTTGATGAGGAATCCGAAGAAAGTGATGAGGAAGCGGATGACGACCTTTATGAGGAGGTCCGTCAGGAGGTTATTTCAAGTCAAAAAGCTTCTGTCTCCTACCTACAAAGAAAGTTTAAGGTTGGTTATGCACGAGCAGCACGATTGGTCGACATGCTTGAAGCACGGAGCGTGATAGGTCCCGGCGACGGTGCCAAAGCACGATTGGTTTTAATTAAACCAGGAACTGAGGGTGAAGTTTAGTTTGTATGTACGGTCGCCAACTGCTCAAACGAATAGCGATCATCCTTGGACTCGTCATCGTCGGCGGGTATTCAATAATAACCCTTGCGGGCTTTATCCAAGGTCCGCGGATTACTATTACAACACCCCAAACAGGCTTTTCCACAACAACTGCCCTTGTCACAATCATAGGCCATGCTGTACACGTAAATTCCTTCACCATAAACGACGCACCGACAGCTTTGGATCTCGAGGGGAACTTTTCAGGACAATTGCTCCTTGCCGAAGGGTATAATATAATAAGCGTTGAGGCAAAAGATCGGTACGGTCGCACGACTGAGAAAAAAATAGAAATAATCCTGCACCCAGAACAACCCTTAAATAACTTTTAATTTTATGCAAAAAAAACCAGCAAAGGCACCTAAAGAGCACGGCGCAAATATTGAGGACACTATCAAGGCTATCCAGGCAAAGTTTGGTGAAGGCTCCATCATGAAACTTGGCGACAAGCCAAAAGTTGGCATTGACGCCATCCCCACCGGCTCTATTGGGCTCGACTACGCGCTCGGCGTTGGTGGACTTCCCCGCGGCCGTATTATTGAAATCTTTGGACCAGAGTCTTCAGGTAAGACCACACTTACCCTCCACGTGGTTGCGGAGGCACAAAAAATGGGCGGTATCTGCGCCTTTGTTGACGCTGAGCACGCCATGGACCCTGACTACGCACGCAAGCTCGGCGTCAACGTCGACGAGCTCCTCATTTCACAGCCCGACAACGGCGAGCAAGCGCTCGAAATCACAGAGAGTCTCGTCCGTTCAGGAAAAATCGACGTACTCGTGGTGGATTCGGTCGCTGCGCTTACTCCAAAAGACGAAATCGAAGGCGATATGGGCGCACACCATGTCGGCAAGCAAGCGCGCCTCATGTCACAGGCTCTCCGCAAGCTCACCGCGATTGTTGCCAGCTCAAAGACCATCGTCATTTTCATTAACCAAATCCGCATGCAGATTGGTGTCATGTTTGGCAACCCAGAAACTACACCGGGGGGCAAGGCGCTCAAGTTCTACACCTCGGTTCGCCTCGACATTCGTCGCATTGCACAAATCAAAAAAGGTGATGAGGTTATCGGCAGTCGCACTAAAGTAAAAGTCGTTAAAAACAAAGTTGCTTCGCCATTCAAGCAAGCCGAATTTGACCTCATTCACGGAAAAGGTATTTCACAAGAAGGCGAAATTTTGACCCTGGGGGAGAAATTTGAAATCCTCCAAAAGTCTGGCTCTTCGTATGCTTACGGCGACATCAAAATCGGCCGTGGATACGACTCCGCCTGCACATTCCTCGCTGAAAAAGAAAACAAGGCCGTTCGTGCCGACATTTTGAAAGAAATCCGCGAAAAGCTCAAGGAGGTAGAGTAGCACTCTCAACGGCAAGGACAGTCCCTGCCGTGAATATTTAACAATCTAAAACTTTACAACAATGACTACATTAATAACATATGGGATAGTAATGCTGGTGATTCTCCTCCTTGCCAGCATCAAACAAGTAGATCAATGGGAGCGTGGCGTACGATTCACCTTTGGGATATTTACGAGCGTAGCAAACCCGGGGTGGCGCTTGGTCATTCCCGTATTCCAGAGCATCAAAAGAGTTGACGTACGTTTAAAAACTGTCGACGTCCCCTCTCAAGACGCTATTACCAAAGACAACGTCTCGGCAAAAATAAATGCCGTGATTTATTACCAGATCACGGATGTTGCAAAAGCGATTATCGACATCCAAGACATTGACTACGCCGTGCTCCAACTTGCACAAACCACCATGCGCAACATTGCCGGTTCTGTCACCCTCGACGAACTCCTTGCGGAACGTCAGAAAATTTCAGACCAGATTGAGGAAATTATCGACAAAGCAACAAAAGGTTGGGGTGTGGATGTGGCATCGGTTGAGCTCAAAGACATTGAACTCCCTGAGAACATGGTACGCACGATCGCAAAACAAGCAGAAGCAGAACGCGAACGCCGTGCGGTCATCATCAACTCCGAGGGTGAAGTTTCTGCGGCACAAAACCTTGCGCAGGCTGCCAAAATTTTATCAGGAAGTGTTGGGGCGCTTCATTTGAGGACCCTCAACTCCATCAACGACATTTCTTCCGACCAATCCAACACCGTCGTCTTCACCCTTCCTCTTGAATTGATGCAGGCATACACAGGGTATGCGGGACAAAAAAAGGAAGCGGGGCAATAACATCTACGCATGCATGCTTTCATGGCAAGGACTGTCATAGCATTTCTTGGATTTTCTCGCGTTCCTCGATGGTAAAATGCTTGTATTTCATGCACTTGATATATTATCGAGCGTTGCACTTACTTGTTGAACCTACTTATTCGACCAGTTGACAACAACATATCAACTATGCTATAATAGTAACCAGCAGACATTCCCCATTTTGGGGCATTGTTATTTGAAAAACATCAGTAAAAACAAAGACAAAACGAGGAATTCTTCCCCGTTTTCAACAAGGAGAGGCAAATGCAGAAAATGAAACTGTGGCTTTTGGCATTCTTGGTGGCAAGCACGACAGCGTGCGTCATCAAGCTTCCTAAAGAAGTCCCACCGGAAGTGCGAGTCACGTGTGTGCAGGACGGCAAAGAAGTCCCCTGCCCCACGTTACCTGAAACCGAAACGACGTGCGTCGTGGCGGCGGGAACAGACACCTGTGGCGTAACGGTCACACTGCTGAATACTCCCGCTCAAAACATTGCCATCGGTGTACCTCGCCAATATCTTGGTGGGTACATCATCGATGTTCCGAACGGACCAACATCGGCGGACACTTCAATCTTCCATATCAGGGCATCCGCTCGGTCACCTCTCTCAACAAATGTTGCACTTTACAACGAAACTGGCGCAATTGTCGCCGGTCCCGTTGATGCAACACGCGGTGAAGGTGATTCCGAGATTGTGACGTTCACCGATATGGTTACCTACCCAAAAGGGCGACACACGTATGTCCTCAAGGGGATGGTGAGTTCGGAGACTTCCAATGGCACGACATTTACCACATCATTCAATCCCTCAAAAGATTGGGTGGGTGTAAAAGATCAAGCTACTGGCAAAGGCATTACTCTCGCTGACACATTACTCATCATGAGCACAGTGACAGCAAGAGGTCCCGCACTCAGTATTTCGCAATCGGTAAACCCGCCTGCGCATACTATTGTTGCAGGAACGAAGGGGGTGGTATTCGCGGAATTCCAGCTTGATGCGTCTGCATCAGCTGAGGACGTCCGTACTCACAGCCTCCCTCTTACCCTAAACCCTGGCCCTGGCATCTATGCAGATCTATCTGCATGTCAACTATTTGATGGCGCAACGCCAATCAACACAGGGTCCAACATTGTGAATCCTTACACATGGAAAGAAACGTTCATCTACGACTCGGCCCTTACCGTTCTGAAAGGCACGATAAAGACATTGAGGCTCAAATGCAACATTTCTTCAAGCACCCCTCAAGGGAGCATGTTCACATGGAGGATAAGTACGGAGCAAATCAAAGCAGTAATCGCAACCGGCGTGGCTTCAGGCACAAATGTACCGGTAACCGGCATAGGGGTCAGTGGCAGTACGATAACGATTGGAGTAGGATCATTATCCGTCTCCACATCGCCTCGTAGTCCGTCATATACCCTCGTGGCTTCTGGTTCAAAAGATGTCAATTCTGGGGTCTATAGGTTTTGTGGGACCAACGAAGGTCAGTATCTCTACCAAGTTGGCTTGAGATTGGCTTCAGGTTCTCCGCAAAGCCTCGTCGACGTCACAATTTGGGACTACAGAGGTGAAGGAGGAGAAACTCTGCAATGGGGTTCATCTATTTTTGTGGGAGATCGTCTCACCACAACAATGCTCCTTAAGGGATCAGGTCCATGGGTTTCAACAGAAACTTGCAAAGATTTTACCATCCGCGCAACTCTTTCTGATACAGGTCTTGGATATCCGGGAATTGAAGGTGCTTTCATTCGGATTGAAATAGACCCAGAAACCACCTTTGCTATCGGCGATTCGTCTGGTCTGGTCACGAACGTGGTTGGGTACACAGAAACTGCAGGATATCGCATGTTCAAGTCATTTCCCACGGTTGCATTGGAACCTCTAAACGCGACAAGTCTTGCGGATGGAAGTTTCATTCAATTCAAAGTAATGGCTGATTGGCATGGGGACGTCGCGTTGCGTCATATGAGTTTTTCCATTAGCTGCACAGGACTGGAGATTAAGGATGTTGCATTGTTTGCCTATAGTGACCAGAGCTACACCACACCGATATATGGAGTTGTGGAAGGCAACCTCACGGGAACAATAAAGCTTGGTCCGTCAACAAACAGTGTAGGGCTTTACTTTGGACTACCGCCAGTTACTGTGCCAGCCGGTGGGGCTTATTATTTCAGGCTCAAAGGGACCGTGGTACCAAAGGAAGTAACCTACGCCTGCGTCACAAAACTCTTGGGGGACCCCCGCTTTTCATCGTCAACCGGAGCAGAAAATTTTGCTCTAGGAACAGTGAACGATGTATTGGGGACAACTATGAGTGGCTTCATTTGGAACACAGTCGGGAACACAGACGACAATGATCCTCGTTGGACAAATGGGGTTGGGGTTCTACCTGCGGATGGCCTCTTTCAAACTCGTTCAAACTGATGTGATCAAAGAACCATGTGAGTAGTACTTTCAATCCCCCCGACCGCAAGGTTTGGGGGATTTTTTTATGCAAATACGTGCAACATTGAGCACCTGCGCCACCTCTGAAAAAAAGTGGACTTTTTGGCTTTTTTAGAGTAAGATGGCTTCATTATGTTGGATTATAGTGAAATCACACCCAAGAAATGCATTATTTTTGATAATGAGCCATATGAAGTGCTTTCATCGCACGTTTTTCGCAAGCAAATGCGCAAGCCGGTCAACCAAACCAAGCTCCGCCACATGATTACGGGCCGTATTGTGGAGCAATCATTCCACCAAGCAGAAAAGGTGCGCGAAGCGGATATTGAGACAAAGGAAATCAAATATCTCTATGCATCGCGTGGTGAATCATGGTTTTGTGATGCAAGTGACCCTTCCAAGCGCTTTACACTCACCGACGCAGTTCTTGAAGGTAAACAAAAGTTCTTGAAGCCCAATACGCTCGTTGAGGCGATGGTATTTGCCGAAGCGGTGATTGGAGTGCGCCTCCCTATCAAAGTTGAGCTCTTGGTCAAAGAAGCGGCTCCTGCAGTGAAAGGAAACACAGTCCAAGGTGGCACCAAGCAAGTGGTTCTCGAAACCGGCGCAACTCTCAATACTCCTATGTTCATCAACGAAGGCGACATCATCCGCATCAATACGGAAACTGGAGACTATGTTGAACGAGTAGATAAAAAGTAGATCCCCCCCCAACAAAAAACCCCGCCTTTAAGGCGGGGTTTTTTGTTGGGGGGGGGGATTTCCCTCTTCAACTATTGAGCGATATAAGGAATAAGTCCCATGAAGCGCGCGCGCTTTACCGCAGACGCGAGCTGGCGCTGATGCTTTGCACATACACCTGTACGGCGTGATGCAATCATGCGTGCATGAGGATTCAAAAATTTCTTCAAAATTTCGATATCCTTGTAATCAATAAGTTTAATATTGTTCGTCGTAAAATAACACTGTTGGTTCATAAGAATGGTTCGTTAGAATGGTATGTCGTCGGGGTTAATGTCTTCTTCGGGATATTCAATCGTCTCGAGCTCGGGAGCACTTGCCACAGGGGCACTTTTGGCGCCAGCGCGTGCTGGAGCAGATGAGGAAGCGCCTGAAGGAGCTCCGCCACCAGCTGCACGTGGTCCAAACTGCATACTGTCTCCAATAACTTCAGTCCGGTACTTCTTGCTGCCATCTTTATCGTCCCAGCTTCGCGTCTGCATGCGTCCTTCCACCAAAACAGAGGCGCCTCGTTTCAAGTATTGCGCCGCAAGCTCTGCAAGTTTGCCAAAAAGCACAATATTGTGATAGTCGACACTTTCCTGCTTTGTTCCTGCTTTGTCTTTCCAGACACGATTAGTCGCAAGACTAAAACTGGTGACCTTAATCCCTGAAGGCAATGCCTTCATTTCAGGATCGCGCGTAAGATTGCCGTAGACGATTGCTTTATTGAGATACATAAGACTATAGTACCAATTTCTCAATAACTTTGTCCAGCTGGTCGTCAGCTACTGCTGCAAGGGTTTCGACTTGAGCTTCTTCGGAAACATCCGCTACTGCGGACGTACTTTCGTCACGGCGCTTTGTCTTTGACGAAGGAAACTTCTTGGCAATAAGGGTATTTTCACGAAGTGTCTTTACCACAAGATAGCGAAGAACATTGTGATCCTTTTTCAAACTTTCTTCTAGTGTCGCAATACCTTCTGGGGATGCAGCGAACTTTATCCACCCGAAATATGCGTCTGTAAAGGTCTGGTTTTTGTGTTCAACCGTTTTCACGATTGGATATGCGAGATCGATGAATATTGGCAGCTCCTCGGCAATAATGTCCTTGGAAATCTGTTCAATCATCGCGCGCACGGCTCCCGATGCTTCCGGGATTTTCTCCTCAGGAAGCGTCGAAACAAGATGGTAGCCAAGCTCATAAACGCGAGGCTCCGTGTGTTCCTGATGAATCATACTTTTTTCAATTAAAGCCCTGTTTTTTCAATAACAGGACCATTGCTAATAACTTGGTTATCCTACCAGAAAGGGGGCTGAAAGTCAAAAAACTACCTCCCGCGAATTTTGAGCGAGAAATCGGAGCTATCGGCATACTGCTCAGCTAGATCATTGATGAGGTGGGCTTTACGGGTTTCTTCAAATGTTCGCGTATTGTCGATAAGGCCGAGGTCGTATGCATACCTGTCTGCATTTTCAGGAAGGAGCAGTGTAATGTCCCACGGGACGCGTCCGGGTGAAATCTGATTTACATGGCTTGCAATATTCGTGGTGCAATTGTTGGTCGCGGTGTTATAAAATTGGGGTTTTGCTTTGAGTTCGTTCACTCGCGCTATGATGTCAAGAAAAACGGAACGCATTTTTTCCGGCGTGGTTTTAATGGGGTATACATACACGAGGTCCTTGCGATAGTTTGAGCGCAACTTCACTAAATCTCGCTCATCACCGATGACGTACGTAATCTCATATTGACGCAAGAGGCCTTTGCCTGCAGAAAACGACTCCCCTTTTTCCTTACGAATTTCTACTGAGACCGCCACAAATTTATCGCCTTCAAATTCAAAACTCAAAAAGGTATGCGCGGCCCCCACATATCCCGAAAACGGTTCGACGATGAAATACACGTTCTTGAGCTTGCTCACATTGAACGTCGCGTCGTAATAATTTGGCGTATACTCACTCACACTCTTGTACGAAAAATTGCGAATGTTGTGGATTGAGACCGTATCCCCTGCTATTTCAGCATACGGCAATACAGCCTGATCCGTTGCCCAATCGCGCTCGTTGGAAGGACGCACAAGAATGACCAAAACGGTGTAAGCGACCACCGTCGCAACAACAAGCCCGAGCAATCCCTTCCCAAAAAGTTTGAGGTATTTCATAAGAAATAGTGTAGCACGATAATACTAGGATTTATTAACACTAAACACGCGCTCTGCATTGACCACGAGCGCTTTGCGCACCGTTTCAAAATCTTCACCACGGATTTCGGCGATTTTTTTCACGACTTCTTCTACAAAAATGGGTTCGTTGCGTTTGCCACGATGAGGTATGGGCGCAACATACGGCGCGTCGGTTTCAGACATGATGCGGTCGAGGGGGGCGCGGCGGATGACCTCGTCGTAATCACGCGCAAAGGTAATAACGCCCGTAAATGAAATCGTGAAATCGAGCGCGAAAAATTGCTCGGCAATCGGCAATGTGCCGACAAAAAAATGAATATTCCCACGCACGCGGTTGCCGTGCTCTTTTTTTGCCTCTTTTAAAATCGTCAAAATATCCTCATAGGCATCCATGTTCCCTTTTGTGGGACGACCGTGGATCATGAGGGGCTTGTCGACGGCAACTGCAATGGCGATCTGGCGCTTGAAAAGCTCCGTCTGACGCTTTTTTTCTACACTTTCACTGTTCACCCACCCCGCATCCGCTGGCCAGTAGTAGTCGAGCCCACATTCCCCTATTGCAACCACGCGTGGGTGCTCCGCCATTTTTTGATATACCGCATCGTCAAAAATTTCCTTCGTGTTGTCGACAGGGTGGCACCCAATGGTCGCCCACACATGCGCGTATTTTTCGGCGAGGGTGATCGCCGCGCGCGACATGGCGAGGTCGGTGCCCACCATAATACCCGAGACGCGCGCGGCGAGCATCCGCGCCACAACCTCGGCTTCATCATCTTTAAACCGCACGTCATTTACATGCGCATGGATGTCAAAAAATTGCGGATTCATAGTTATTTACGTAAGGCATTACTCCTTGCGCATAAAGAGCGGCGCGAGCGGCGCTTTTGTGAAAAAAACGAGCGACCCCTCTTTTTCTCCTGCTACAGAAGACCCAATAAGCATTTGAATCTTCTGGGATGCTTCCGGAATAAAAGGCTCCGTCATGTGTGCAACCTCTTGAAGTCCGTAAATGAGCGCCCAAATAACTTTTTCTGCAGTTGCAGGATCCGTCTTGATGAGCTTGAATGGCTCATAGTCGGTCACATATTGATCCAACTTCCCAATAAATTCCCACACTACGTCCGCCGCTTTGTTAATCTCATGTGCCTTCATGTGCGCGTGATACCGAGGCAAAATATTATTGGTGGCAATATAAGGAATATTAAAACCGGCCAAGTCCCCCGACTCAAACATAGGTGCATGATGTGTGCGAAGTGGCAAACTCTCCGCCACAGTCCCCTCTACACGTCCTGCAAAATACTGCTCTGCCATTTTAAGTGTACGCGACACAAGATTTCCTAAGCCGTTCGCCAAGTTTGCATTGTATACTTCTTTGAACTTCTCACGAGTAAGGTCCCAGTCGTCAGTAGGGGCAACTTCGCGCGCGAAATAATACCGAAGTGCATCAACGCCATACTCTTCCAAAAAATCCGCAGGCACCAACACATTTCCAATCGACTTGGACATTTTTCTGCCACCCGAAGTTACGAAACCGTGCACCAAAATTTCTTTTGGGAGCGCGAGTTTCGCAGACAACAACATTGCCGGCCACAAAAGCGCATGGAAGCGAATAATGTCTTTGCCCATAACCTGCACGTCAGGTGGCCAAAACAAAGAAAAATTTTCATCATCTTTTTGCCCGTACCCCAGAGCCGAAAGGTAATTTGCGAGCGCATCACACCACACATACATAAGTTGCGATGGGTCACCCGGAACAGGAATCCCCCAAGGAATCTGCCCTTCTGGTCGCGATATGCTGATATCTCCCACATAATTTTCACTCCCTCGCACATCCAAGAGGGCAAGCATTTCATTTGCCTTCGTTGCAGGTGTTATTAAAAGCTCTTTTGATTCTATGAGGCGTTTGAGCTCCGGTGTATAGCGAGAAAGTCTGAAAAAATAATTTTGTTCATCGATTTTTTCAGGCTCTGTGTCATGGTGCGGACATTTACCATTTACGAGCTCTTTCTCAGTAACAAACGCTTCACAACCGACACAATATAACCCCTGATAATTTCCCTTGTAAATATCCCCCGATTCTTCAAGTGCACGCCACAGCTTTGTTGCACCGTGCCAATGATGTTTTTGATCCGAAGTACGAATAAAAAAGTCATTCGAAATAGAAAGATTATCGAGGAGTGTTTGAAACTTCGTCGCGTGACCATTTACAAAATCCTGAGGTCCCGTATCAGCTTTTTGCGCTGCACGCACAATTTTTGCTCCGTGCTCATCCATACCGGTGAGAAAAAAAGTGTTCTCTTCAAGTGCACGATGGTACCGTGCAAGAATATCCGCAAGTACCAGCGTATACGTATGACCAAGATGAAGCTCCGCGTTTGCGTAAAAAATCGGGGTCGTAATATAAAATTTTTTCATATTGTGTGCATCCATAGTTTCGTATAAAAATAATTTAAACGCTACCTCTTTTGCTTTTTTCGAGATCATCCACCACTTCCATAAGCGCCGCTACTACAGGAACAGCAATAAGAATACCTAAAAATCCAGCAAGTTTTGCTCCTACAATCAGGGCAAGGATGACGATAATCGGCGGCACACCGACAATTTTTCTCACCACGAGCGGATAAATTAAATTACTTTCAAACTGTTGTACCACAAGATAAAAAGCAGTAATCCCAAGAGCAAGCCCTGTTCCACCAGTAGAAAATGCTAAGAGTACTGCAGGAATAGCAGCCATAATTGGCCCAAAAACGGGAATAAGTTCGAGGATACCCGCCAAGAGCGCAAGAATAAGCGCGTATGGCACGCCAAAAATCGTAAGCCCGAGATAGACTAGCACAAAAATCAATACCCCAAGAATAAGCTGACCTTGCATCCATTTACCAATCTTTTCTTTTGATCGCTTCCACAGATCAATGGCATACGCCTCCTTGTCAAAAGGAATAACAATTCTTAAAAAGTTTTCAATACCGCGTTCTTGCATGGCGAAATAAAAAGAGAGGATGACAATAAGAATAAAGCTGAAAAACCCTCCGAAAATTCCGCTCGTTGCCCCCACAAAGCTTTGCGAGGCGCTTGAGATCTTCCCGAGTGTGGCAAGAAGGTCTTTTGGGGAAGCCCCTTCGGCAACCTGCGCAAACAACAATTCACTCTTTTTGAGCGGATCATTTTCCCCGCCCAACATACTCAAATTGAGCTCTTTAGCAACATCCGGAAGCTTTGCAGAAAATTCATACAACTCTCCCAAGAGTGGAGGTACAAAAGCGTAAAAAATTCCCACCAAAAGCCCCCCTAAACCAAGATACACTCCTAGCACCGCCGGAATACGATGAATGCGGTAGCGTGCAAAAAAGTTCACCGCTGGCTCGACTGACGATGCAACAATGACCGCAGTTATGACCACTAGTACGAGATCACGCAGAAACCAGAGTGCCGCAAAACCAAGCACAATAGCGATACCCTTAATAATTGTTCCTGCCGTAATTGAGATAACGGTGTCTTTTTCGCTATTTTTCATACCTTTATAGTACCTTATTTTGGTGAAATAACAAAAAAAGCGAAGCCAATGGGGGTTATTTTGAAAACTTGAGTGTCCGCAAAAACTCATCACCTTCCTTAAACGGTCCAATGAGTGCGAGATTCAAGTTTTTTTCGATAAATATTTTGCGCGCCAATGTCCGCACATCTTCTGCGGTCACCGCACGTATGCGTTTTTCTTTTTCTTTTGGCATACGAATATCACGATGGAGTATTTCTTGCATACCATAATATTCCGCAAGATCATCCGAGGACTCGAGACCGAGATACATTGTTCCCACAAGATGTTCTTTAACCTTCGCGAGTTCTTCCGCGCCTACAAGTTCACGCTTAAGGAGCGAGCATTCCGCAAGAACTGCCTTGAGTACTTCGTCGATGCGTTTATTGTCCACGCCTGCCGAAACAGAAAAATACCCATGGTCGGTCGAGGCATTGTTCCCCGCGCGCACATAATACCCGACCCCCATCTCGTCGCGCAGTTTTCGAAACAAGCGTGAAGACATGCCACTCCCCAAAATTCCACCCAAAACCGCAAGTGTAGTATTTCGGTCGTCAAAAACAGGGAACGAGCGCACCCCTAACACAAAGTGTGTCTGATCGGTCTCCTTGAACTGCACAGCAACCTGTGGCTCTTTTTGCATGTCCTGCGTTTTCTTTTTGCTTCCCTTTTTTGCAGCGGAAACATTAGCGAATTTTTTCGCCACCTCTTTCACCACAAGTGCCGAGTCAATATTGCCCGAAACAACAACAGTTGTCGCAGACGCAACATAGTGCTTTGCGCGATACGCCACCACCTCGGCGCGTGTCATCCCCCTCACCACGTCGCGCGCACCCGAAATCGTCCACCCTGCGGGCTGGTCTCCATACAGAAGCTCCGACCACACATCGTGCACTTTGCGCATCGGTAAAT
The DNA here is from genome assembly GCA_038062675.1 of Patescibacteria group bacterium. GTDB lineage: Bacteria > Patescibacteriota > Minisyncoccia > Phycocordibacterales > UBA1550 > UBA1550. Next base: position 38,315 of record JBBTWP010000002.1, on the reverse strand, counting down.
CGTCATACATATTTATCTCATCCACAATGACTCCCTTTTCTTTTTCTATTTCCTCGTCTTTAAAAATAGGATTCACATACAAATCCGCAATAATATCGAGCAAACGAGGAAAATCTGCCGCTTTTCCTTTTGCGTAGTACCCCGTGTATTCCTGCCCTGTAAATGCGTTGTACTCGCACCCCAAACCATCGAGCTCAATGCTTAAATCCGAAGCGTTGGGTCGTTTCGTTGTGCCCTTAAAACAAAGGTGCTCAAGAAAATGCGAAATGCCGTTTTTCTCCTTCGTCTCGTATTTTGAACCGGCTTCCACCAAAACCAGCACGGTCGTTGTCGGATTGTCCGCCATAGGCACCGTAATCACTCGCAAACCACTCGGTAATATTTTCTTTTTGAATTTCATAGTAATCAGAGTCTACCATGGAGAGTACCAAAAACAAAAAGACTGCCAGCACAGAGCTCAAAATGGCCGGTATCCCAAATTTTAGACAGTTATATACACAGTGTGAGGGGTCGCGTACCAAGAAAAAAAATTGACTTTCATGAAAAAGCCTGATAGGGTTGTACGTAGATACTTCGGTGCTTATTGTTCAAGATCATCTTGACGGTATCAATGTTCTTTGTAAGGAGATGTACCATGGTAGCGACACTAGCAGTTCAAAGTTTGACAAGTAGTCAACTGGTTAGCGTTCAAGCGATTAATCAGCTCGATCTCGGCCCCATTAAAGTAAAATTGATGGAGCAGGAAGAGGGCGAAGGTTGGTCAGTGGAACAAGTTAACATGGCGGAGAAGTGGTATAAAAGATTCTTATTTTTATGCCTTCAATATCCCTCTGTTTCAATCGTGCCGAGCAAGGTGCTTGATACAATTTGGCACTATCACATTCTCGATACACGGAAATACGCTAAAGATAGTCAAGATATTTTTGGATATTTTTTACATCACTTTCCGTATTTCGGTATGCGAGGAGAGGCAGATTCGAGGGATTTGGTTGTCGCCTTTACCAAAACAAAAGAACTTTTCTTGTCTGAGTTTGGTGAGCCACTGAATAATCTTCAGAAAGTTTTTCCATCAACTAATGTGGAGAGCTCAGCGGACTGCGATAGTAAGAGCCCCGATTGTGCTGGTGGCGGTTGTGGTGAATGTACGACCACTCTCGCAAACCAATCCAGACCAGTCTTTGTCGGTTAAAAGTTTTTGAAACTTAGCCCCGTTCTTTTTAAAGGAACGGGGCTTTTTATATTACAAACCGTGAAGTTTTGTGTTGGGGAGGGGTTCGTCATTTTTTAAAAATCGATCGAACCAAGAAATTATCATTTGATTAGATTCTTTTGTATGTTCAGTGAGTCCGTGGTCAGCACCCTCAAAAAGTACCAGACGATGAGGGACGTGGAGTGCAAGAAGTTTTTGAGATAATTCTAGCGAATCAAGCGGACTTACGCGCCAGTCGGAAGCTCCATGTATGACAAGAAGAGGGGTTTTCTTAGGAAACAGGTGAGACCAAAAGATTGCAGATCGTTTCTTTTTTTCCGCAAGGCTTCCACCGAACATTTTTTTAAAATGCGCCTTCATTTCGGGTCGCAATTTTTCTTCACGAAGTAAGTTTGTCGGTGCGCCAACAGTTACTGCAGCTTTTATCCATTTTACTTTTGAAAGAGCGAGGTAGGTCATGCTTCCTCCGCGACTTCCGCCTTGCATGCCGATTTTTTTTGCATTTGCACGACTGTAGTTTTTGAGAATTTTTTGGAGTACGAGCACATCTTCAATATCCGAGCCACCCATTTCGTCTTTTCCCTCACTTCCGGCATTGCCGGAGTATTGCGAAGCGATTACAATGTAGCCTTGCATTGCGAGCTCTGCGGGAAGCCGAAAGAAAAACATGCCGATCTTGAGTACACCAAATTCACCCGAACCACCTCGATTGTAAATAACACACGGAAGATTTTCTCCTATGCGAGGTTCTGCCATAAATCCGACAACTTTATGTCCTTGGGAGCGGTAGATGATTTTGTAAACAAAAATATTTTGTGCATTTTGTTTTGCTGTCTGTGCAACAACGGGTCCGACGAGTTTCTCAAATTCTTCGGTTATTAAAATTCGTTTAACTTCTAAAATCCCCGGAATCTTTTCCAGAATTTTTGAGTTGTCAGTTTCGTGAGTAGTCATAGTTTCTAATCTAGCATATTAAACGCGCTGAGTCGATTTTTTTGTTCCAATTCTACGGTTAGTTTCCACAACTTCTCCTTTGCCAAAGAATCTTCACAGGAATTCAGGAAATTTTGAATTTGAGTAATATATTTGTCATTATTCACAAATTTTGGATATAGATGTTGTTCATTCTTTTGATAAATTTTAATGAAGTTGCCCATGTGTGAAGTGAAGTCAGCAATCTTGATCAATTTCGCCCTGCCAGGAATTTCCCTGATATGTTCGTAATATTCCGACATCAAATCTTGTTTTGTCATTTCAGGCCTTGTTGGATCTTTCCAGTTTTTTACATGTGATACTTCCAAAACCAAATTCAAAACGTCTTGCCCAAATTTTTCAGACATTTCTTCATCTGTGGTATTGGTATCCTCCAAAACATCATGCAAAAGTCCCGCAACCAAAATATTTTCGTCATTCACTTTAAAATCTTCTTTCAAAAAACCATAAACTTCCAAAAAATGATTTTCGACGTTAACTTCGGCGAATTTTCGGGTGGCAAATTCTTTGGCGGATTCAATGTTATTCATATAGTATGAATAACATTTTTCAGATTTTTTTCCAAGACTCTGCACTTCTCCTTTGTGATTTACCATAGGAGCTCTTTTTTGCGAAAAAACACCGTTCACAAGAATCATTTTTTTGAACAAAAAAGCGGCTTCTTGCGAAGCCGCTTTAAGAAAGAACAACAAGCGCCTGTCGCACAGGAAGAAACGCAGGATTGGTGAGCATGCAATACAATTCATAAACCTCGGAAAAGTTTCGCCGAAGGTCGACTTCAACCACTAAGTGTGGATGGTTTTCAGAGACGAGAATGCTTTCTCCTTTTCCTAAAAATCGAACAAGGCGTCCCTCTTCATTGCAATGCCAATACCCCTCAAGCTTTGAAGCAATACACCTTCCAAGATTAAGTCTCGGGAATATTTCGTGACGATTGCGCAAACTCACCGGTCCGAAATAAATATCACCGACAACGTTAAACCGAAGCGGCATGCCCGACTGAAGCATTGGAAAGTCATGTGTCAACAACTGAAGCATGTTCATATCAAACCTCCTTCTCTATCTGTCGCTAGTGTACCGCTTTTTCGCATCCTTCGTCAACAAAAAGCCGGCCATAAAAGACCGGTTCATGTTTTGCTTTAAGATTCGTCCATCCTTACTTGTTTATTATAAAGATATGACCGCCAAGCCCATAATCAAACTACCTATCACCAAAAAAATGAACGCAACTGAAAACAAAAGTCCGCTTTGCAATGTCCAGATCGCCCAACAAAAAACCTGAAAACCTACAACTATTACTGCCACACTAAGAACAACGAGAAATATTAAGACAATTTCCATCGCTCAACCCTCCTCGCAAAAACACACAGCGAAACAAGGGAACCTTCTTATATTATACTATTTTTCAAAAACCCTGACAATTCAGAAAGAGAAAGGCGCTGTTGAGTTCCTGTGTCGCGATTGCGCACCGTAACCGTGTCTTTGAGGTCGGGAGTCTCTCCAAGAGTATTAAAGTCAATCGTTACACACCACGGTGTACCAATCTCGTCTTGACGGCGATAGCGTTTGCCGATGTTACCATTGTCATCAAATTCACACATAAACTCTTTGCGGAGCGTATTAAAAACTTCGCGCGCCTTCGCCACTAATTCAGGTTTGTTTTTAAGCAGCGGGAAAATTGCGCATTTAACCGGCGCGAGGCGCGGCGGAAATTTCAAAAACACCCTCGTCTCTTCGCCTTCCACCACCTCCGTATAAGCGTTGTCCATAAACATGAGGAACAGACGTCCAAGACCAACTGACGTTTCCATAATATGTGGCGTAAATCTCGTCTTTGTTTCCTCATCAAAATAATCAAGCGATACACCGGAAAACTTTGAGTGTTGCGACAAATCCCAGTCTCCACGCGCATGAATCCCCTCCACTTCCTTGAAATCCCCTCCGAAAAAATCAAATGCGTATTCAATGTCGTAAGCATCACTCGCATAGTGCGCGAGTTTTTCATGTTTGTAAAAACGGAGCTTTTCTGCAGGGATACCAAGATCCAAAAACCACTGCCATCGAGTTTCTTTCCACATTTCATAGAGCTCTTTCGTCTGTGCAGGATTGTGAAAATATTGCATTTCCAATTGCTCAAACTCGCGCGTTCTAAAAATATACTGTCGGGCAGCGATTTCGTTGCGAAATGCCTTGCCCGCCTGCGCAATACCAAACGGCAATTTTGGATGAAGTGAGTCGAGTGTATTTTTGTACTCAAGATAAATACCTCCGCACGTTTCTGGACGCAAATACATAACATTCTCTTCGGTCAAAATATCCACCGGCGAACCAAGGTTTGACTTCACCATCATTGAAAATGATCTTGCCGGAGTAATGTCGGCGGAACCACACTTTGAACAAACAAGTTTTTTCTCTGCGCGCAGTTTGTCGAGTTCGGTGTTAATAAAATCAATCGGCATCTTGTCAGCCACAATACCAAAACCTTCCAGCACATGATCAGCGCGAAAACGAGACTTGCAGTTTCGGCAATCTATTTGCGGGTCGTTAAACCCTCCCACATGCCCAGACGCAACCCATGCTTGCGGATGCATGAAAATAGCGCTATCCAAACCGTACACGTCATCACGAAACTGCACCATGTGTTTCCACCACTCATTCTTAATGTTTTCTTTGAGGAGTGTGCCGTAATGCCCATAGTCGTACACACCAGAAACGCCGCCATAAATCTCTGAAGAGGGGTATACAAACCCGCGCCTTTTTGAGAGCGAAGTAATTTTTTCCATCCGGCCTTCTGCAATATTTTGTTTATCCGACATATGATTCATTATCCAATCTTGATGATTCAAAGGGTCATCTTATCACACCTCCTTCATTTTGACCAAATTGTGGGTCTGAGGAAAGATTCGTTGTTACTGCGGATTTTTTGTCACGAAGATTAGTTTTTGTAAAATCATCAACTGCCGTTAAAAGACTGTCTCCAGTCAAAAGTGGCGTAGTATCAATCTGACTCAAGCTTGGTGTGAGTCCAATCTGGAACGCAACTTCACGAGAACCCCCCGACGGAATTCTTCCCGCGTTCCACACCACTTCGGCTCCGCTCTCATTATACACAACATCTTCCCCCGCAGGATCTACGGCTCCACGCCATTTCACATAGATAGGAAGTGTTGTACGCACAAACACATTTGAAATATTGTTTGAAGCGTTGTGCACTGTCCATGCAATAGTATATGTCGTTTCTTTGTCTGCGCGAGGAGGAAGCGTTCCGATATTTTTAAATGGTCCGGCATAGTAGAGACTTCGTGCAGTCAGCCGTATGTCAGTCTCGAGCTTTATTTTTCTACTTGCAAACGTTGAAGCTTCCTCGGAGATGCTCCCCGTTGTGTGACGACGTGCGCGGGCTTTAAGCTCAAGAACAATTTGGGAATTTTTTAAAATCCTTCCCGCATCGACAGAGAGAGGAATTGGAGAGAAACTGAAACTCACACTACCACGCGCCCCCGGCTCGATAACTGCAAGCTCGGGATTTCGTGATTTTTCCCAAACAATAGTATCGTTTATGGATTGATAGAAACCTCCATTTGAAGCGTACACAGAATACCTGTTGAGCGCCTCGCCTTTAAGCTTTATCTCAATGACCGCATCAGTAATGGGGCTCGTATTATTACTGACCCAAAATGCATCCACGCGAAGTGCTTCGCCTTTGGTGGCAACATACTCAGGTGAACGATCACCATTCACTACAAGGTCGACCCCCAGAAACGGCTTGGTGAGTGCAAGTGTTTCAGTGGTGGTGGTGTATACCACGCCGATGACTCGCTCATCCTTCGAGCTTTGCGTCCCCAAAGAAACTTTTGCAACTTTTTCTTCCCCTTCCTGACCCTCAACGATTCCTTTGATCTTGATCGTACGCTTTCCCTGTGCCGCAAGTGTGCCGATATTCCAAACATTGTTTTGATAACTTGGAGCTGGAGATGCACTTAAAAATGTAAATCCTAAAGGATATGAAACGTCGAGCAACAAATTCTCCATCGAACGAATGCTGTTTGATTCTACGTCAACCGAAAGTTCTACTTCTTGTCCGGAACTTGCCTCTTTAAGCATTCCCAGTTTTACGTTCACGGGAGAAGAGGTTACTTTCACGACATAAGTCGTAAATTTTTTAAATGTTGCGTTCGACCCCGCCAAGCGATACTCCAAAACAACACGCACTTCTTTTTCAGTATTTTCCTCTCCATACACCATAGTATTCACTGACTCTTCAGCAGATTCTCCAGAAGAAAGGGCTCCGATGTTGCGTGAGACTCGAAGCAAATCGCTCTTGTCGGATGCAGAATAAAACCCGCTAGGATACTCAAAAAATAGATCTGCCTGATCGATGCGCACACTATTATTATTTACAATAGTGATTTTTGTTTCAAAAGAATCCCCACCGGAAATCGCAACAGGAGCAGTGATATTAATTGCAATCTTATCAGGGGAAACAAGATTGCTTCTGTTTAACGAAACAAACATCGCAATTGCCACCGCAACCACAAAAAAGCCCAACGAACCGAGAAGTATTTTTTTCATGAGATGGTGGTGTTGTGCTATGTGCACCTCTTCCGCAGCAAGCGCCGTAGAATCTTTTGGTTGATCCCACGATGAAGCTACCCTAACATCCGAAGCTCTGGGCTCCAGAGTGTCTGCGGCTTTGTGCGGAGTAAACTCTTTTGCGTTAAGCTCTTTTTCGAGCTCCGCAATCCTACTTTTTCCGTCAGTGCTCATAAAAACTATTATACCATAATCAATCAAGAAAATGCGAGGGTAAAGACTCAAAGTTGCGACGCCTTGAGCGCGGCATTGATATCGGAAACCGCACGCGAATGAACTTTATCCCACTCAGTCAACATATCCATAGTCCATGGCCCCAGCTTACAAAACATTTCGTACGAGGAAGCATCAAAATATCCGAGCCATACAAGCACGCGCAAAGTACTAAGTGTTTCAAATGCGGGCACTAAATTCGCGGGAATCGCAACCATCTCCAAAAAATCATGTGCGGCGAGCATGTCCCTAAATAATTCATCATTCCGACCCTCTCCATGCACCAATCGGCGAACAAGCGATGCCATGCGTGCAAACAACACCATATTTTCTCCTTGCTTTTTCAATCCTCCCGCTGGACGTTCTTCCATTGCACTGATAATTCTCCACACTTCCTTTCCTCGAACCAAGTCAACCTTAATTCGTGAAAATTCTTGAAGCATCGTTTTCAACTTTCCTTTCCCTTCGCGAACTCCTTGCGCAACTGCACCAATGAGCCCCAAATCTTCCGTGAGTAATTTATAGAAACGATTCGCCTCCCCTGTCGCAACATTCGAAAGTATGATTCCGCGCGTATGATAAATATGATGCGCCATAAAATAACCCTGCTTGTTCAATTCACCTTAGCGCTGAATTGAGATAAGAAATGGAATCTCGTCAATAATAATTGCCTCTTTGGAAACTTCTTGGAGTGGCACAAGCACCACTTCGCGAAGGATGGCTGTTTTCTTGAGTTCGTCCTCGAAAGCACGGATTAAGACATCACCGTCTTCATTCGTGGCAATCGTAAGCAGAACCATATCGCTTGGCTTCAACTCTTCTTTCTTGCGCAAATCCTGCACCGAGCGTACAAAATCACGAAAACGTCCTTCGCTCTTGAGCTCAAGGGTGATTTCCGTATCAAGAAGAACTTCTTGTGTAATTGTTTTGTCGAAAACAACCCGCTTAACATTCACTTCATCAGCAATGAGCGAAAGAAGCTCTGTCTTATTTGAAAGTGCCTCTTCTTTGATAGTGAGTTTACCAAGTGGTTGTCGAACCTTAATCCCTGCTTTCGCACGCGCCTCGAGCGCCACAGAAACAACACGGCGGACTTCAGTCATATCAACAAGAATCACTTCATCAACTGCTCCGACTAACGGCCACGACTCCAAGTGCACACTCTTTGCCGTGCCACCAAGACGACGGTATACTTCTTCCGCGAGAAACGGCATGATAGGTGCCAACAATTTTGAAAACTCAAGGAGTACTGTGCGCGTGGTCAAAATCGCATGTGTTCGATCCAGAACATCATCTGATTTAAATCGATCTCGCGAACGGCGCAGGTACCACGTAGAGAGGTCATCCACAAAAAGCATGAGTGGTTTCGTAACGCGATCGAGCTCGTATGCGTCAAATGCGGTCGTCATTTCTTTGGTCAGCGTTGCCATGCGCGCAAAAATAAATCGATCGAGCGGATGCGTGCTCTTTTCTATTGCTGTCACTTCTGTACTGCCGTGAAGTTCATAAAACGAAACCACATTCAAAAGACGCATGGTCAGCTTTTTTACCACCTCATCCACGCCACGCTCAGAAAAAGACAGGTCTTCTCCGCGCGTGATGGGCGAACTCAACATATAGTAACGCACCGCATCCGCACCATAGCGGTCGATAACAGCCCGAGGGTCGGGATAGTTTTTGAGCTTCTTGGACATTTTTTGCCCGTCTTCAGCAAGCACCATGCCATTTACAATGACATTATTGAATGGTGCTTTGCCAAAAAGCCCAGTGGAAAGCACGAGCATATTGTAAAACCACCCACGCGTCTGATCCACGCCCTCCGCAATAAAATCCGCGGGAAAATTTTTCTCAAAAAGTTCTTTGTTCTCAAACGGGTAATGAAACTGTGCATACGGCATCGAACCGGACTCAAACCAGCAGTCAAACACGTACGGCACACGCACCATAGTACCACCACAGGAACAATCAACATGGATTTGATCGATATACGGACGATGAAGATCAAATTCAAAGTCGGCATTATGCGGAAACGGCGTAAAAGAAAGCTCGACAAAGTCGCCCGTACTCAAAAAATCATCCTTTCCTTCTTTGATTGCGAGTGCTTCGTCTACCGTCATTCCTTGCGCACCAGCAGAAAGCATCCATACCGGATATTCATGAGTAACAATTAAAATGGTTTTGCCTTGCTCTTTTGCCTCAAGCTCTTCAAGAACTGCCATCACACGACGTTTTACCTCCAGAAGATTTTCTTCCTCGGGGGTCGCCTTCGTAAATTTCTCGAGCATTGAAGCAAAGTAAGTTCGATACTCCTCGATAGGGCGTCCGTCAAAAACACCCGTATTTATTTCTTGCAAACGTGTATCAAAAACAATCTTTTTTGGATCCATGCCAACTTCCTGTGCCACCGTTTCGGCAGTTTCTCTGGTGCGCGCGAACGGTGAAGCGACAATCATGTCAACCTGCATTTCTTTTAAATCTTTGGTTGCTTCAAATACAGAAATACGCCCGTCGGAAGTAAGGCCGAGGTCATGAACGCTCCCCACCTTTGAACTCACAATATTTCGTACATTGCTTTCAGCTTGACCATGGCGCATTATTAAATACGTATTGCCTGATTTTTTTGTATGTGCTGCAAGCTCAGCGCAAGAGCCGAACACTTCGTGCTTGTTGCACACTGCACACTCCCACACCGGCAGTGGGGCACCCCAATATCGTGAACGAGAAATAGCCCAATCGCGTGCATTCGCGATCCAGTTTCCAAAACGTCCATCGCGCATGTGTGCCGGAACCCACGTCGTGCCCGCATTTTCAGAAAGCATCTTGTCTTTGAGCTCTGGCGCTTTTACAAACCACGACCCTGCGGCGTAGTTCAAAAGCGGTGTATCACAGCGCCAGCAATGCGGGTAGGAGTGATTAATTTTTTCCTTTGAGAAGAAGAGTTTTTTGTCTTGCAGATATTTGAGCACCGCAATGTCCGTCGAGAGCCGCGTTTTTTCATCGTCCGATTTCGGCTTCACCTGCATTCCAGCAAAATCCTTCACTTCAGGCTTCATAATGCCGTCCATGCCGACATGTTGAATAAACGGTAAATTTTCTTTCTTGCCGAGAGCCATGTCGTCTTCACCAAACGCCGGCGCAATATGCACCACGCCAGTACCACTGTCAGCTGTCACAAAATCTGCTTCGTATATTTTCCATCCATTTTTATGATTTTCTAGTTTCTCATCTTGCGCATAATAATTAAAAATAGGTTTGTAGGCTTTCCCTATCAAAAAATCTACGGGAAAAGTTTCATATCTCGAAAAATCTGTGCTATCAAAATCTGGAAAATATTTCGGAGCCAAATCTTCAGCAAGAATAAAAAATTCTTCGCCATTTTTCCATTTTGCATACCCAACACCTCTTCCAACCGCAAGTGCTACATTCCCCGGCAATGTCCACGGTGTCGTCGTCCACGCAAGAACGAATGTCCCCGGTTCATCGAGGAGTTCAAACTTCGCCGTCACCGACAAGTCCGAAACATTTTTGTAGCCATCCGCAACTTCATTATTGGAAAGCGTTGTCTCGCATCGCGGACAAACATGCATCGCCTTAAATCCTTGGTACACCAACTTTTTATCATAGAGTGTCTTAAATGCCCACCAAATCGACTCGGTGTATTTTGCATCAAGCGTCTTGTACGAATGCTCCATGTCCACCCACCTCCCAATACGCGGAATCATTTTTTGCCATTCCGTATCATAGCGAAGAACCGAGGCACGCGCCGCCTCATTGAATTTCTCAATACCATACACTTCGATATCATTTCTGTTTTTGAGCCCAAGCTCACCTTCAATAAGGTTTTCTATAGGAAGACCGTGGCAATCCCAACCCCACACGCGACGCACGTGGCGCCCCCGCATGGTTTGATACCGAGGGATTGCATCCTTAAGTACGCTCGTCAAAATATGTCCGTAGTGCGGAAGACCCGTCCCAAACGGCGGACCATCGTAAAACACGAATTCTTTGCCGTTTTTTGTTGCCTCAAGCGACTGTTCAAATATCCTTTCTTTCTCCCAAAACGCAAGCGTCGCCTCTTCGCGAAGCGCGATCTCCGATTTTACATTCTCCACTTTTTTTGAGTCTTCTTTCATATCTATCACCATATCACAAAACGACACTGCCCGCAAAAAATCCCTTGCTCCGCAAGGGATTTTTTGCGGGCGCCAACCCTACATCCGCTCAGGTGTTGGTATCCCCAAAAGCTCAAGGCCTTTTTTGAGGGTTTGTGACACGGCTTGGACAAGCGCAAGCTTGTAGGGTTCGTTGGGGGAGCCATCGAGGACGGGCGTGTTTGCATAGTAAGCGTTGAATGCACGGGCGAGCTCAACCAAATAGGTCGTCACATGATGCGGTTCACGTTCTTCGCTCGCGCGGAACACCACCTCGGGAAACTGGAGGAGATACTTGTGGAGTGTACCAATTTCTCCTTCAAACTTCATCGCGTCAATAGTTTTCCCTTCTGCTTTTGCAAGGAGCGAACACGTGCGCGCATGGGTATACTGCAAGTATGGACCCGAGTCGCCCTCAAACGACAGCGACTGCTCCATGTCGAAAATAATATCTTTTCCGGATGCTTGGCGAAGAATCGAGTATTTTATCGCGCCAATCGCCACCTGTTCCGCAACTTTTTCTTTTTCGTCAGGAGAAAACATGCCCTCTTTGAATTTCTCTTGGACGCGCGTTTTCACTTCTTCAATAAGCCCTTCTGCCGTAATGACATCACCTGTGCGTGACGACATTTTGCCCGTTGGCAAACGAAGCATTCCGTGGGAAATATGAATAGTCTTTTCCGCAAGCTCGGGAAATATCTCCGCCATTGCCGCAAGCAACACTTTGAAATACGCATTCTGTTCATTGGCTGTGACCACCACCGACATATCATACGGATACGTATCATATTTTGTTTTCGCCAAACCAAGCTCTTTTGCTTCATACGTCGGCAGTCCTTCTGAATTCACAAACACGCGTGTGTGCAAACCCTTTGTCTCGTCGCCTTTGTACACAATAGCTCCACCCTCCCCTTGTTCAAATACTTTACCTACACTATTTCTCACAATCTCCTCTCCAAACTTTCTCGTTTCGCTCTCAAAAAAATAGTAGTCAAACTTTGTGCCGAGCTTTTGATAAATTGCTTCAAAGTACTGCAGACTCCACTGTTTCCCTGTATCGTAAACATTGTTTACGCCAAGGTCACCGCGCTCGTATATTTTTTTGTTAATTACAACAATTTCTTTTTTTATGGAATCATCCCCTTCATACGCAGTAGCTCCCTTGGCATATGCCTTACCAAGATATGCTGCATGTTCAAGAACCGAAGCGTTCTGTGCAAGAATATCCCCTTCCTTTTCTAGCCTCATAATCCCCCACACCGCCTTTGCCACATGCATCCCTACATCCCCTTGGTAGCAGGCGCGTTTTGTTTCTGCACCGCTCGCTTCGACGAGGCGTGAAATAGACTCACCGATGGCATTCGCCATCAAATGCCCAATATGAAATTCTTTGAATGGGTTGGGATCGGTGTATTCAACGATCACTTTTTTTCCCACAAGCGTTCCGTTGCTCCCCCACTTTTCTTTTTGCTCGAGCGCCAGAGCGAGCGCACCTTTCAAATGCGCATCCGAAAGTCTGAAGTTGATAAACCCCGGACCGGCGATTTCGATATTTTTTATCTCCTCGGTAGGCATGCGCAAGAGCTCCTCCGTAAGTTTCCCTGCAAGCACACGCGGTGACATTCCTGCTTTTTTTGCATACGCAAGAGCGACATTTGTCGCGTAGTCTCCATGCGCCATGTCAGCCGGTCGCTCGATAACAATCGCGGTCGCCTCCACTCCCAGCGCCCCAAGTGCCTCACGCACGAGTATTTCCAATTTCTCCTTCATATATGCGCATCATAGCACAGCTTCTCAAACGAAAAAACCCTCGGCCGAAACCGAGGGTTTTGAACGAATAAATTACCACCAACCACATTCGTTTTTTACTATTGCATATATTTCCTCATGCACCACCGCTACGGGGCGATGTTGTAATCTTAATTCACCGCTATTTGATAAACCGAATATAGTGCGTCTACCCCCTCATCATAATAATCAGGGACAAGCGCTTCTTCTATCATCTTTACTCCCATCTGGTCCATATCGTCACGATGCTTTTCCATAAATCTCTGTGAATTTTCCCGCAAGTGCATATCCAATAAAACAGGCTTGTTTTCTTTGCGCGCTTTTTCTTTCAATTTCTCAATCAATTTTTTTAAGATCTCCCAGCCGATTTTCTGACCTTGCGCGTCGGGAGTGACCGCGATATCTTCAAGATATACGCACGCGTCGCCTTCATCCGTCTCGCCGTCAACGGCGACAATATAGCCGATGATCTCTTCTTTTTCTACGCCACTCCGCTTTCCTGAAATAATGATGGAGTAGTCCAAGCCATTTCTGCTTTTTATATCCTCAGTCAATGCTTGTCCGGCAATCAAATCGGTGCCGGCATATATCTCACGCTCCAATCGCCTCACTGTCCCAAAATCATTTTCTGACAAATCCTTTGTTATTATCTCCTCAAAAACAACACGGGGTTGGTTTTCTCTTGCTCTTTCCGTCTCTTTTTCTTTTTTCGTCTTTTCCCATACAACTTTTACTGACTTACCTTCCGCTTCAAGAAAATATCCGTCGGCTCTGTTGTATCCTCCGATTTTTTCGTATGCTCCCGCGTCCTCTTTTAATTTCGCCAACTCACCACCGGTAGGCAAATCATTATTCGCTTTTCCCAAAACTATTTTTTTGACGCCGATAGATTTCGCATAACCCTCAAGGTAGCCGAAAAGTTTTTTAGTCATCTGCTCTGAATAATTAGCGCTGTAAAGAGTATTGGATTCAATGTTGTCCACCACCAAGACGGCGTTTCCCTTTTTGTCCTCCCCTAGCCAGCACCACGCCGCGGTTACCGGCTCGTTTTTCGTCTCATCCCAGATATTGACGATTTGAACACCCACATCTGTATGGTAGTCGGCAATGGTTGACTCCGATCCCATATGCCCGCTATCTATACAGATACAGCAAGGAGAATAATTTCCTTGGTACAAATCAATGTCGGGGTTGCGCGCCCAGACGAAAATACTCATCGGCTGATTCGCCATTTTTTCTTTTTCTTTGTCGCTTCTCTCGGAAAAAAGATTTGTTAAATCACGCCTGTCAGTGTTCCAGTGGTCAAACTGCTCAGCAAGATGCGTCTGTATTTCTTGAGCCAACGCCTCGCTTCGTTCTTTCCCCAAAGCGGGAGAAATCAAACGGGGAAGGTTGTTTTGGAAATCTTCAATTCGTCTCTCCAAAACGCCGAACTTCGTCCTCAATTCTTCTTTTGTTCTGTTCATTTTCTCTTTCAATTCCTGAATTGCTTTTCCGGACGGCATCTTCCCCGACAATTTCTCGTGAAAATCGTTTTCCACCTGCATTAATCTTTCCTGCGTCCCAGAAAGATCATCCGTAAGCCGTTGAAAAGCGGAGATATCGCCTAGGAGCTTGTCCCAGAGAACGACTGTTTTTATACTCTCCAACTTTTTGGTTAGTCCAAGAATTCCCTTTTCTATCCCTTGCGCTTTTTTCTCGTTTCCTTCTAGTCGCGCCTTTTCCAACTCCGCCTGCATATTGGAAATCTGCCCCTCTATTTCCTTGGGCTCTTCAAGAAGAATTTTGAACTCCGACAGCTCTTTTTTATATTCTCGAAGCGTTTCTTTTATCGTATGCGCGTAACTGTTGATCGTTTCTTTTATTCTCCCTATCGGTGTCGCTATGGTTTCGGAAAAAGCAAGCGTTCCCTCGCCGGATTCAAGGTTAAAGTAGGCTGTTTCGCTGTAGTGAAGCCACGCGTCCGCATTGACTCCCGATTGCTCTATCGCGCGAATGATATCTGGATTACTTCCGTATTCTTTCAATTTTTCCTGCATCAGCCGGCGAAATTCGAGCGATTCGGAAGAGATATCAGGATTCTCTTTCAAAATCTCCTCCTTAAATGCAAAGAGTGTGCTTATATTTTCTTTGGAAAGATTGTCAAACTGCGGATAGTGCAAAAGAAGTTTTGAGCCGAAACGCGGATTCTGCGAAATCGCTTCCATTAAGAATGGGTTTTCTTCAATCGTAGAAAAGAGCGTTTCGGGATTTTTTATAAATTCGACAAGTGAGAGAACGATATCAACCGATCTGTGCGCTTGTTCATAAAAGCGCGGAGAGATCTCTTTGAGTCGTTCCAGCATTTCTCCGATGACAGGAAGTGCCGTTATGATCTCTTCTGATTTTATTGATATAGAAAATGCCTCTTTGATATAGAGGGCGTTGTCTATGTATCCATCGGAGAGACGCCTAATAAACCATTCTTTTGCAGCCTGTTGGACTACATCTTCAGGAAGAGAAAACTTCTCTTTGATTTTGATGGCTTCGTCTATGTATCTTTTGGAGAGGCACTTAATGAACCCTTCTTTTGCAGCTTGTTGGACTTCGGCGGAAAGGAGGAATTCTTCAGGGATATCAAACTTCTCTTTGATATTGAGGGCGTTGTTTATGTATCCATCGGAGAGACGCCTAATAAACCATTCTTTTGCAGCCTGTTGG
>JBBTWP010000002.1:0-22567 GCA_038062675.1 Patescibacteria group bacterium | reverse complement strand
CAGCCTGTTGGACTACATCTTCAGGAAGAGAAAACTTCTCTTTGATTTTGATGGCTTCGTCTATGTATCTTTTGGAGAGGCACTTAATGAACCCTTCTTTTGCAGCTTGTTGGACTTCGGCGGAAAGGAGGAATTCTTCAGGGATATCAAACTTCTCTTTGATATTGAGGGCGTTGTTTATATGTCCCGTGGAGAGAGATATAATGAGCTCTTCTTTCGCAGCCTGTTGGACTACATCTTCAGGAAGAGAGAACCTCTCTTTGATTCTGATAGCTTCGCCTAGACTTCCCAAGGACAACTCCTCGATGAATCCAGAAAGACCCTCCCTAACCCTTTCCGCCTCTTTTTGAGCATCGTCAACAATCTCTTCGCGTTTTTCTTTTGGTAGTTCTTCAAATCTTTTTTGGTCTTCAATTTTTGAGAAATCAAATTTTTCCATATAATTTAAATTTACCTATAAATAGTTCGAATAAATTATCTCTCCGATGATTGAATTTAGGCGCCATCCCCGCCTTTTTTGCATATGCAAGCGCAACATTCGTCGCATAGTCTCCGTGCGCCATCTCCGCCGGTCGCTCAATAACAATCGCGGTCGCCTCCACGCCCAGCGCCCCAAGTGCCTCACGCACCAATGTCTCAAGTTTTTCCTTCATATATGCGCATCATAGCACAGCTTCCGTCACGAAAAAACCCTTCCCTGAAAACCCCTCACAGACCCAGACTCTTGCGAACTTGACCTATTCGCTCTTCACGATTGCCCGCGATGGCAACAATTTTTACAGAGGATTGCTGAGAGATCTGTAGTAGTGTCTCAATAAAAAGACAGTTCACGCGATCAATGAAAAGTGTATCAGTGTCTCGAAGCGCATCATCAACCAAACGCACCGATACCGCCGTAGGAATGAAAACAAGTGCATCAAGATTATCGAGGGATCTATACATCATTTCTTCAGTTTCCCTCATAAACAACTCCTCAATACCCCCCTTCTCGAACTGAGCCAATGTGTAGATGTAATTGTCCACCACACATCGGTCGAACAAAATATCATCTGCAAGATTGTGTACAGACTGATCAAACAAAAAGTCACGTATCAAACGCTGATTGTGTTGTGTTGTCTTTTGATTAATAGCGAGATTTCCCTTTCGCACAATATCACGGTACGTTTCGCGAGGGGTTGAGTATTCAGGAAACTCAGCAAGAAAATCCCCAACGAACGTGGACTTGCCCGTATTCTGAGATCCAATGACAGCAATGCGCATAATTCCTCACATGATACCATGATTAGCGAGCAACGAAAAAACCCTCGGTCTCGGCCGAGGGTTTTGATTTTGAAACAAACAAATTACTTCCAGCCACACTCTTTGCTTACAATGCGGTAAATATCTTCATGAATTTCTTCACGAGAACGATTGCCGTCAACCTTCACCGCCCGGACATCAGGATGCTGAGAAAAAACCTGAAAACCATCGTGCAAACGTTTATAAAACTCAACCGTCTTGGCATCAAAAATAATGCTGGCCCCAGGACCACCCCCACGTTTACGTTCAAGAACACGCTCATGCGCAACAACAGGAAGAACTTCGAGGAAAATATAGAGCGATGGCGTCCGCTCGCCAAACACCAATGGACGCATCATTGACCAAAACTCCTTCTCAAGTTCTGGCGCCTCAAGCCCGTATATTTGATATGCGAGCAAAGAAGAATCTCCGCGATTCCACACAAATGGAATAGCCTGATCCAAATACGGCCACACAACAGTCTTGAGTTGTTCAATCCATGACGTCATGTTCATGAAGCACTGCGTCTTCGGAGCTGCCTTCATCCCAAGATCAGGATCAAGAAACACCCTTCGCATCTCGTTGCCAACAACAGTCCCGCCAAGCGCAGGTCCGGACATCAACTGCCTCCCCTCACGCAATGCACGACCCAAAAGGAGTGAGATCTGAGTATCTTTCCCACAACCAGTGATTCCATCAATAACTATGTGTGGTGCAATGTTCATAATTCATCCTCAATATAGTGGCAAAAAACTTCTCTCCAAAAACTACCACGAATATGTGATTTTAGCAAGCTTACCGATTATCCCCACTACCTTTCACAACCCCACGAGAAAGACGAGAACGAAGCTTTTCGATGTTCGCCGTTGCGACATCGTCGAGCGTAAAGCCAAGCTCGCGCGAGAGCGCAGCGAGGTACCACAGCACATCGCCCAGCTCTTTTTTGATTTCTTCGCGGTGCGCGTCGGTGAGCACACCCCCGTCATTTCGAAAAAGCTTTTTTACCTTCTCCGCCACTTCCCCCGCCTCACCCACGAGCCCCAGCGTTGGGTACACAAACCCCTGTCCAATCACAGGATACTCCGCGGTCTTGATTGCCTCGTCCTCGTATTCTTGGAATTTCATATATTCATCATATCATGTGGCACAAGCAAAGAAAAAGCCCCGAAAAAAACGCTTCGCGTTTTTTTCGGGGCTCAACAACCTATCTATACTTTTGCTACAGAAACACCACTTTGACCTTGGTACTTACCGCCACGATCTTTATAAGACGTTCCGCACACTTCATCCGACTCAAAGAAAATTACTTGCGCCACACCCTCGTTGGCATAAATTTTCGCAGGCAATGGCGTAGTGTTGGAAAACTCCAATGTCACATACCCTTCCCACTCCGGTTCAAATGGCGTAACGTTAACAATAATGCCACAGCGCGCGTAAGTTGATTTACCAAGACAAATAGTCAGCACATTTCGCGGAATGCGAAAGTATTCAACCGTACGCGCCAATGCGAACGAGTTGGGCGGAATGATACACACTTCCGCCTTCACATCAACAAAACTCTTAACGTCGAAGTTTTTTGGGTCGACGATCGTTGAGTTGATATTGGTGAAAATCTTGAACTCATCGGCACATCGCACATCATAGCCATAACTCGAAGTACCGTATGAAACAATACGCTTGTCGCCAACAACCTTCACTTGATTTGGTTCAAACGGCTCGATCATCGGTCCATCAATCCTTCTCATTCCCGTTGGTACGGGAATGAGATCTCTTTGACGAGGATCAGAGCTACACATCCTCTGGATCCACGTATCTGGTTTAATGCTCATGCTTTTCTCCCTCTCTTGTGTAAAAGAATGTACTTTTTTTATTATATCACAAAACAGGCTTTCATGCAAGGGTTTGACACTCGCCCCTCTAGGGGGTAGTGTAGGTTGAGTAGTAGTCCTTTTCACAACCAATGAAGGAGTACCGACATGCAACAGTATCATGAACTTTTGAAACACATTCTTGAGAATGGCGTCGAGAAATCCGACCGCACTGGCACAGGTACCAAAAGTGTATTCGGGCATCAAATGCGATTCGGTCTTGCCAAAGGATTCCCTGCGGTAACCACAAAAAAACTCCACATGAAGTCTATCATCCATGAACTCTTGTGGTTCCTGATGGGTGACACCAACATCAAGTACCTTAATGATAATGGTGTATCTATTTGGGATGAATTTGCGGACAAAAATGGGGACCTTGGGCCTGTGTATGGAAAACAATGGCGGTCCTGGCCTTCATTTCGTTTCATCAAAGGCGGTCCAGGGAACCCTGATTGGATAGATGATGAGTACCGAATGGAGACCATTGACCAGATTTCCCAGGTTATCTTGGATATCAAGAACAACCCTGACTCACGTCGCCTCATTGTTACCGCATGGAACCCTGCTGATATCCCTAAAATGGCGTTGCCACCTTGTCACTTATTGTTTCAATTCTATGTGGCAAACGGAAAACTTTCGTGCCAGCTGTACCAACGAAGTTGCGATACGTTTCTAGGACTACCGTTCAACATCACTTCCTATGCACTCCTCACCATGATGATTGCACAGGTCTGTGGTCTTGAGCCGGGTGAATTTATATGGACCGGTGGTGATACGCACATCTACTCAAACCACATGGAGCAAGTAGCGCTTCAGCTCTCCCGTCCTCCCCGCCCCCTCCCCACGATGCGCCTCAATCCCGCGATAACAGACATCTTCAAATTCAAATATGAAGATTTTGAACTCGTCGGGTATGATCCGCACCCTGCCATCAAAGCACCTGTTGCGGTGTAACAACAGGAAACGCAAAACTCAAAGGCCGGAATCGCTTCGCGATTCCGTCCTTTTTTCTTTGAGCTTGTACCTAAATTTATTTCACCTCAATCCCTGCCGAGCGAGCTGAGCCTGCAATAATCTTCATTGCCGCCTCAATATCGTTTGCACTCAAATCCTTCATCTTGCGCTCTGCGATTTCTTTAAGTTGAGCTTTGGTAATCTTGCCCACCTTGTTGGTGTTTGGCTTAGCAGATCCCTGAGTTACCCCTGCTGCTTTGAGAATAAGTCCTGTTGCAGGAGGAGTTTTCATGGTGAAGCTGAAAGTGCGGTCTTCGTAGACCGTAATCACCACTGGCACAATGTCACCCATGTTTGCGCGCGTTGCGTCGTTGAATTTGGTGACAAATTCACCAATGTTCACACCTGCCTGACCGAGCGCTGGCCCCAAAGGAGGCGCCGGAGTTGCTTTACCTGCGGGAATCTGTACTTTTACTTTTTTTGTTATTTTCTTTGCCATGTTTTTGAATATGTGGAGTCTACCTTATTTCGCGAATTTTTTCAAGCAATCCGCAAAATGGGCTTTTATTAAATTTTCCTAATCTGCAAAAAGTCGAGCTCTACTGGTGTTTCGCGACCAAACATTGAAACAAGCACCTTTGCGCGACCACGCTCGCCATCCACCTCTGAAACCTTGCCCTCAAGGTCTTTAAATGGACCATCAACGATAGTAACCTGCTCGCCCACCGTGAGTTCAATATTGTGCTTCGGTGTGCCCGCTGTCATGCGCTTAAAGAGTGCCTCAACTTCAACTTTTTCAAGAGGAACTGGAGTTACTCCCGCACCCACAAACCCCGTCACACGAGGAGTATTGCGTACTACGTACCATGAATCTTCGGTAACGATCATATCTACCAAAATATATCCCGGGTAAATTTTCTCTTCGATTTCAACACGCTTATTGCCCTTCACTTTAATCTTTTTTTCCAAAGGAATAATTACGTTGAAAATTTTGTCCTCCATCCCCAAAGATTCAATACGCTGTTTCAAGTTGCGAAGCACCGCATTTTCGTAACCCACATAGGTGTGGATGGCATACCAATTGCGCTCTCCAGTTGTTTCTTGTTTTGACATGGAATGAGTGATATTAAAGAATAACCAACTTTTTTACCAAAAACGTAAGAAGTGCATCAAACCCGCCAAGATAGAGGGCGGTAAACACTGACAACACAATCACAAGCACAGTAAAAGCTATCGCTTGGCGACGTGATGGCCAAGAAATATGTTTCCATTCGCCTTTTGTGTCCCGAAGATAATCAATAAATTGCATAATATATCAAGTCCCTATTTAAAAAACCGCCTCAAAAGGCTTTCTTCTACCATACTCCTTTCCCTCCCAAAAGTCAACGCACCCCGGAACCATACAGTTCCGGGGTGCGTTGACTTCATTCAATAAAACCTTGTAACTTACCTTATTTCATATGTCACCGTCACATTTGAAATAATTTTCTCTTCGCCCTGTGGAATCTCAGGAGCAGGTGCGGCGCCGCGACCACCCATTACATCCTTCGCGAATGCCATCTCTGATGGAGAGTAAGGATACCCTCCACCTCCCTCAGAGAAGGAAATAACACGAACAAGGGAGACGCCAAGGTCTTTTGCGAGGACTTCCGCTTTCGCGCGTGCTTTTTGAATAGCCTGCTTGCGTGCTTCGGCTTTCAACTCATCTTCTTTATCGATAGCAAAGTTTGGCCCCTGTGTTTCCGTAACACCAGCCTGTGCCAACACATCCACAATGGCGCTTGCATTATCAAGGTTGCGCACTGTTATGGTGACCGTTTGAGATACTTCGTATGCAACCAGTATTCGCTTGCCTTGTGGTGGGCAGTACGTAGCAGTACACTCAATTTTCATTTCCCGATATTCATACATTGGGTACGAACTATAATTTGTGGTCTTAATATCTTTTTCTTCAACATTAAGCTTGCCGACTCCGGCGAGTGCCGTTTTTACTTTGAGGGATACCTTAGTCTGTGCGTCCACCACCTTTTTTGCCTCCTCGCGTACCGAGAACGATACGGTCGCAATATCAGGAGCAGCAAACACCTCGCCCTCTCCTGAAACCGAAATCGTATTTGTTGCCGAAACACCACCACCAATAAAACGATATTCCTTTACTTCCGTCACAATCTTTGCGACAAGCAGAAGTGCAACGAGCACGACCATGATTCTGAGTGCCTTAAACAATTTTGTTTTGCTTTCTTCCATAATGATATAATTATTAGACTTTGAGAATATCTCCAACTTGGCGCAAAACCGCCTCAATAGAATAATCTGTTTTGATAATATACCCGCGAACACCGAGCTCGACACCATCACTCATTTTTTTGAAATCATCCATACCTGTTTCCATTATGACAGGCAACTCTACCCCCCACGACTCAGCCCGAAGAGCTCGCAAAAATCCAATGCCATCCATTTTGGGCATCACAAGGTCAAGCATAACAAGATCAGGTTTTTCACGTTGGGCGGTTGCAAAACCTTCCTCTCCGTCAAAAGCAGCCACCACAGTGTATTTCCCTTGTCCTCCCGCCAGAAAGGCGTCTTTCAAGATTTTTGAGAACACCTTGTCATCATCCACAATCAGTATTTTTTTTGGCATAAATTATAAGTTAATCGTAAAATAAAACGTACTTCCGGCGCCCTCTTTTGAACCAAGCCCGATAGTGCCACCATGCGCCTCAATGATTCCTTTGGCAACGACCAACCCGAGGCCTGTTCCTTTGTGCTCTCGCTCCCGTATACTTGAAGAGAACTGTGTAAACTTATTGAAGAGTTTACCAATATTCTCATGCTCAATTCCTTCACCAGAATCCGTAACTGCGACAACCAAACAATCAGAGATGGCTGAGGATATTTTGCGTTCATCAACATCAAACCACTGAATATTCTGCTGATGTGCCTCTTCGTCGATATTGAATCCCTTCTTGTGCATAAAACATGCAACCATAACCTTGCCTCCCTGTGGCGTAAAATTAATCGCATTCGAAAGAAGATTATTAACGACCTGTACAATCCTTTTGGCGTCAATGAGCACCCTCTCTGGAACCCTTTCCCCAAAGTATGAGCTTAATTCTATTTTAGCACCTTGTGCGGACGTGTCAAAGAACTTTACCCTATCAACAATAAGCTCCTTTATGGAGACCTGTTGCTTGTCGACATCAAATTTCCCTGCCTCAAGCTTGGATACGTCGAGAAGATCATTCACCAAATCGAGCATTGTAGACGAACTTTCGTAAAGCATACCAACATACTCGGCCGAAAGCTCCTTGTTTTCCACAATCTCCTTTGATTTCAACATTTCTCCTATTTTTTTGATATTCCCCAGAGGAGACCGCAGCTCGTGTACCATCATCGAAGTGAAGTCGTTTCGCATTTTTTCTGCTTCTTTTTCGTGGGTAATATCGTGAAAAACAACGGCACCACCAAGGATCTGTCCTTTTGCTGGACCTGTGTTCGCTTTTACGGGGGACACCAAGACTTCGTAATGTTTCCCTTTTATCACTATATCGTCAGATGCGAGGACTTTGTCCAACTTAGTCGCTTCTTCAAGTTTTGTTTTTATATCAAAAGTATCTTTGAGTCCCGTCGTGAAATCAAAAAAAGTTGGCATCCCCTCTTGTGTGTATCCAATAACCTCCTTGGCGCTTGGATTTGCTGCAACAACCCGATAATCTCGATCCGTCATAACCACACCTTCCACCATTCCCTCAAGCATCGCTGCGACCTTGCTTTGCTCGGTTCGCACCACATCTTCCAGTTTTGACACCGCACGCGATGCCTGATTTACGATTTTGTAGAGAATTGCAATCTCTTCTTCTTTGTAGAGCCCTTCCTTTGTGTGCGCAATCGTCAACAATCCTGCAAGCTTTCCGCTGACTACCAATGGAATATTGAAATATGAGCGCACCGGCTCGAGAACGGTTTCCAGCATAACAGCACCCGTGATAGTCTCCTCAACTTGAGCATCTGGAACGCTAACCCCTAAAATAGCTTCCAAGGACTTAAGCATGCGCATGCGGACATCCTTGATGAACTGCGGAGAAACAGAGCGTTCGAGGTCAGCCTTAAAAATAATTTTATCCGCCCCGATAAGCATGTACCCAGCAACACTGTACTCCAAAAACTGGTTAAGCGACCCAGCGATAACATCTAGAATTTTTTGAATGTTAAGAGAGTATCCAGTGCGATCCGAAATTTCTTTTAAAATCGCGAGTTCATACATGCGATGCCTTGCATCAATCTCTTTCTTTTTCAAGTTTTGCTTCATGCGTCGCACTGCAAAAAACGAAATAGCAACAACCACCCCGTACAACGAGAGAATAAGAACGATAATAAAGATAATCTCACCGGAAAGCATGGGACGTATTCAGTATTCAAGAAACATTAGGCGGCACGCTTAATCGAAGGATACTTGGTAAAAATGGTACCAAGAGCATTGGTCACAATTTCACCAGAAAGCTCCACATAAGTATCAATCAATCTGTTAAGAACCTCGTCCGGATCACCTTTAACATCTACCACCTTGCCATCCTCAGAAAGAGAAATTTCTGGCACTTTGCGTGCGCGCAGTACCGCAATCTCTGGACCGAGAATCACGATCTGTTTCCCGATAATCTCGGACATTACTGATTTATATTCATCGATTTGGTTCATGATGTTAAAAAATTATATTCCTTTAACTGTTCGCAAAAGCTTGTTCGCGGCAAGCCCCATGAAAATGTACCCGAGAATATAAAGAGAACTGTGAGCAAGTTTAAGGTAAAGTGGCGAAAAACCTTGCACCCAAGGGACCTCGGTCACAAACCCCAAAAACACAAGCGTCATCCCGATGCTGAAATACGTCAATACTTTTCCAAATACTCCGCCGCGCATCGTACGACCACCAACCCACACCATACCACTCGTCACAAACGCAATAATGAGCGTCGACCACAGAGAAAGTGATTCCAGTAATTTTGAATTATCTTCAAATTGCGCAAGTTGAACCAACGTATCCCCTGCCGCAAGGGCAAACATGGGCAATGCCGCAACACAAAAAACAACGATGTATTTCATAGGGCTCATAAATTATTAATAATGTGCACTTATTATACCACACCTCCACCAGAATCAATCCGTTATTTTTCCCCAGTCTATAACTTTGAATTATAGAACAACTATTTCTGACCTCCCCCTAAAATTCTTCGTACTACTTTTTTATATTCCTCCACATTTGGCTGATCAAAGGCATTTACACCAAAGAGTTGCCCCAAATGCATGACCACACACATCTGAAGTTGCAAAAACGCACCCAAAGATTCCGGATCAAGATCAGGAAGCGCTACTTCTCCAAACAAAACCCCTTGAGTTTGATATGTTTCTTTAACCCCCTGATAAATCGCGTCCATCACTTCGCACGGGGCGCGGCGGCCAAGCGCAGGAATAATGGGAGCAAACACCGCATCGCTTGCCAAAAACTGATGCTCCCAATGCGGCGAATGAGCACGTACCAGCATCCGTGCCACAAATTTTGCATCAGCAAGGTGCATTTGTTCCACAGAATGCAGATCTGTGGAACCTAGAGAAACTGTGGGGATAATGTGATGTTCTGAACGATTGCCATCAATTTTTGTATCCTTACCCAAACTTTCCGCGAAAAGTTGCCGGTACCACTTGCCTACTGACTCAAGCTCGGGATGAAACAAGAACAAATCAAATATATGGGCGCCGGCAGTGTGCCACGCGAAAACATCTTCTGCAACGAGATACGCCTTGCTTTCAGCCCCTTGCTCAACACACTCATGAACCACTTCTTGAGCTCCGCGAAGCATTGCTTTCATATCTACCCCCGCGCACAGCAGAGGAAAAACCCCCGCTGGAGAAAAAACTGAGTACCGCCCGCCCACCATGCGCGGAACGGGAAGTGTATGAAATCCGTGATCAAGTCCTGTCCGCCACAGAGGAGAATTCTCATCAGTGATACACACGACGCGATCCGAAAGCGACCCAAACTTTACCTCGAGTGCCGGAATGAGAATAGATGCGTTCATGATTGTCTCCGTTGTTGTCCCTGACTTGCTGGCAATCACAATCACCAACTCATCCTTGTGACTTACGCCATCCAAAAGGATTTCAACAATATCCGCCAAAAGTTCCGGCGCGCAAGTGTCAGCAAACAGCATCTTGGGTGCAAACGCAGTATGTGGATCGAGCGTCCCCGACGACGCCTCGTAAATCGCCTTGGCACCAAGATTTGACCCTCCAATACCAATCACAAGGATGTATGCAAGCTTGTGTCCAGCAAGCTTTGTTGCAAGTGCGCGCGAGCGTTCAAAAAGCACATCATCAAACGGTAATCGGAGCGATGCCTCGGGGAGTGCATACGACCCATCACTCATCGCCGCGCGCATGCGCGCTGCGTATTCTGTTGCACGGAGAGCATTTGCATTCTCCATTTCACTGCGTTCTCGTTTCACTCCTCGTTCGTATTTCATATCTGTATTCTACACGAGAATGCGGAGGAGCGCGAATAGATGACAGACACATTTGCTTGACGTACCCCCCCCCTCAAGTGCTAAACTGCCCCCGGATGTACTTGCTCGCGCATTCCGCATGAGCATTTAGTTTGACAACAAAAGGGGTGAATTATGAAGCGCTTCAAAACGCTGTCCGCAGTATCAGTGTTTATCTTGTCTCTGTCATCATCGGCCCATGCGATTACCATATGGTATCAACCAACGCCCTATCCGACAAAAGCAGTGATTGATTATAGTCGTGATGTAAAAAAATCGATCAAGGATGCTTCTGTCAGTATCCCGCACATAACGGATGGATGGCTGAGTAATTCCTACAATCAAACTTTTGTCGCAAACGACGATGGGAGACTCCAAGTCGGTGGATGGGGTGATCAGTATCGAAGCTACCTCAAGTTTAGTCTTGATGGACTGCCGAAAAATGTCGTCACAGCAACATTATGGCTCTTCTCGTATCCTCGCGGAGATAATTCCACGCCAACTCCTCTTGCTATGTGCAAAGCGGGAAGTGCGTGGGACACCAACGTGACATGGAGTGCTCAACCGTCTTTTTCTCCATGCTGGGGATGGTATACGGCACCAACATCAAATCAGTGGTGGGGTCCGTACATCACGACTTGGTACAACGAGTGGCAAAACAACCCAGCAACCAACAACGGCATAATGTTGTTTCCGCAATACAACGATAATCGATTCAATGTATTTCGGAGCTCTGATTATGCAAACGATGGTGCTCGTCCGATGCTAGCCCTCAGCTTCACTCCAACGCTTGAGCTCAAGATGCCGTTTGATGGATTGGACTGGAGGGTAACCACGGAAATTGGAGGTGGGGGTTGCGATTACATTCACGGGGGTCATCAGGGTCCTGGTTATTTTTCCATTGATTTCTCGGGGAAAGCACTTAATCCTGATGGTACTGTGAAGTATCCTGATCCAGCTTCTGCAAATATTCCCATTTTGGCGGCGGGGGGAGGCATAGTCAAATCTATTGTTTACAATAGTTCTACGGCTGGCAACTTTGTCGAGATCATGCATGGAACAACAGGTATCACTAGCCGCTATCTCCATATGAAATCAATCTCTCCTACTATATATCAAGGGCAGAATATACCGCAAGGAAAATTCTTGGGCTATATGGGGGACACCGCTGCTCCAGGGAGTGTCCATCTTGATTTCAATATCCAACACAATGGAAGCGGGGACAAAGACCAAGTTCCACTTGCACGAGTCGTAATGGAAGGACAGCTGATGAAGCAGTACCAAGTTGATGGCTGCACCAATGGTAACTCAAACCGATACTACTGGTCGTCAAATGTGATGATTCCGTAGTGTATTAAAATTCTTTTGTTTTGTTGTAAATTTTAAGAGGACGCTTCGGTGTCCTCTTTTTTTTGTTCACTAAACCTCAAACTATTTTATGAATCTAATAGAGTTTACCATTTTTTCTGAAGTACTGTTGGTGGTGTGATAAATGCTTATCTTTTGCCCACGTAGGTTTTCTGTAAAAACATACACTCCAAATGGTTTTGTAAAATAGGCCGACTCTCCAAAATTGACCCATGTTCCTTCAATTGCAAACGTGTAAGCTTCTAGTCCAGCAAACTTTATTTTCTTTAATACTCCAACTTTCATCAACAGATAAGGATTCTTATCTTTCACTGTTATGTTTCTTTGATATTCAGCGTACGATTTTAGATCAAGGAGAGCGAGTTGTTTTTGTTTTTCCAGCGTGTCTTCAGCTGTCGCTATTATAAGATAGTCAGCCATAATTTCGAAATCGCCGTTTTCCGCAGAAAAAAGTAACTCTGGCGATTTCTGTAAATCAAGAACATGGCCATTTGCTCGAATATTCGCCTCCTGTGGCACCAACACTGAATACCCATATTCCGTGTTCACAAATGTTTTCCAATCACTCATAGGCGTGCTTGTCGCAATGAACAGTACTTGAGAGGAAGGCATTGGTACTTGCCCGGGATTAGACAGGGGGGCTCGCCCGACATATACCTGATTACCCGAGGAATAACAAAACAAAACCGCTCCCACAACCACTACAATAATTCCTCCCAGTAGTATTTTTTTGTTCTTTTCCATATAAACAACCTTACCATATTTGAAATGGTCTTGTCACGAAAAATTTGCACAAAAAATCGTTAGTTGCTACCATACTCTATTATGGATACACAAAAACGAATCATTGTATGGGTTTCAGCAGTATTAGTAATAGGAATTACCGCAATTGCAGCATGGCAAATCGCAAAAGCACCACCCAAAACACCACTTCCGCCACGAACAGCAGGAGACACACTTGCTGAACCCGTAGGCCCCAACGAGTGGACTAAGGGAGCAAAAGATGCAAAAGTTTCCATTGTTGAGTACAGCGACTTTCAATGCCCAGCGTGTGGCGCATATTATCCGGTTGTAGAAAAAATTACCGCGGAATACGCGGATAAAGTGAGTTTCACCTATCGCCACTTCCCTCTTCCTCAACACAAAAATGCTGAGCGCACAGCATACGCGGCTGAAGCAGCCGGTAAGCAGGGTAAATTCTGGGAAATGTACTCAATGATTTTTGAACACCAAAAGGATTGGTCGGATCTTGGAGCACCACAAGCGGAAGAAATCTTGCTTGGTTATGCAACCGAGCTCAAACTTGACCTCAACCTCTTCAAGAAAGATATGAGTTCGACGGAGACGCGCGACCATGTCAAACGCGACAAAGATGTCGGCATTCGTTCGGGAGTTAACTCAACACCATCGTTTTACCTCAATGGCAAGAAAATGCAAAATCCACGTGGTTACGAAGAATTCAAAGTTATTATTGACAAAGAGTTGGCAAAATAATCTATAATCCCAAAAACTCATGCCTCCTACAATTTCGAAGTTTCTCATTGGTGCCATAGTTCTGCTTGCCCTCATTGGCTTTGCAGATTCAACCTTCCTCTTTGCAAAACGTATTGTCGGCACACCCATTCCCTGCGTGCTTGGCTTCAGTGGATGTGATGAAGTTGCAAAATCACCGCATTCAGTACTGTTTGGTATTCCCCTTTCCGCTCTCGGCACAGTATTCTACCTCGCCATCGGTATCATTGCGCTCCTTTATGCCGACACTAAAAAAGTATTGCTCGCAAAGCTCCTCCTTGGTGCAACGACCATCGGTTTCTTAATGTCGGTCTATTTCATCTATGTGCAAGGGTTCTTGATTAAAGCGTTCTGTATTTACTGCGTCATCTCGGCAATCATCTCAACAGCACTTTTTACCCTTGGAATTATTCTCTATCGCACATTACCGACACCCAGAAAGGATTTGTAATAAATTCCCAGACACAAAAACCCACCGTTTTCTCTGCAAGAAATTCTGACAGAGAAAACGGTGGGTTGGCACCTCACATCACATCTTGTTCGCTAAAACCCATCCCAAGATTTCTTGCAACCTTACATCCAAGGTGTGGGAGTTTTTTTCACGGAAAAACAAGAAAATACTTTTTCTCTCGAGGGAAAATTCAATCCAAAGATCTCTTTCGATTATCTGAAGACTAAGAACAAGCTCTCTGCCGTTGTTGGAAAATATCTTTAATCGGTCAACTAATTGATCGCTATTTGCATTATGAAGCAAGTAGTCATCACCAATAAAATCAGTACAAATACGAGCAACTCTAGTAGGGAACACCTCTGAAATCCAATGACTGTCTTTTCTTTGTATTTCCAATTGTAGTCTTTCTTTAAGATATTTTTGAAGTGTAAAGAAATACGCCCTTTGAATCAAGCTTGCAAGCAAGAGTACTTGGCCTGTCTCTGTAAAGTCGAAATCCGGCAACAAAATCTCGGGCCCTCTTTCGGCGTTTTTTGCAACATTAACCGTCATATAAACCTCCTCAAGTATAGCCTAGGCAGAATTGCCAGTGCAATATTTTTCTCTACGAGAACACTATCACTTGGGATATAGTGTGTCAAATTAATTCCCGAACAACCTTGGCTGTTCAACCTCACGAAGATTAACGACCACAATGAGGAGAAAGACGAGGAACGTAAGGTACGGCGGAACAGAGAAGATTCCCGAAAAATTCAAAATTGATTTCAAAACAATACCCGGAATGATTGCGTAGAGACTGATGCGGTAAGCGCCACCATACGAAAGTGGTATCTTTTTAATGCGTGCAAGCAAAAATGGCACGAGGGCAAACAGAAAAAGCGGAACGAGATACGCCAAATACCCCAACAAAAGCATGATAAGCATAAGCAAAACCCCAAAAGGCACAACATAAACAAGCGAACCGCGGACTTTCTCAACCCAAGAAAGCAGTGTCTCCTGATCGATTACCATGTTGGTTGTATTTGGAATTTCCTGAATAGTAAGCCCTCCTTCATTACTACTCGTCACAATCTCATGCTTCGTAATGAGTGCAAACGTGTTGTACTCCTCAAACTTCTTTTTATTAAACTCATTTTGCGTATCAATAACCACCACGTTGCCAAACCTCCAATCTTGTATGGCGTGTCGCGTAATCTCCTTTGTGGCAATCATGTACGGCTCGGATACATTCACCGACATTTCCCCGTTCGTAATCTTGAGCACAAGCTCTAGAGGATAATACTCTCGAACGAGTTCCGGAGCTCGGTCACGAACAAAAGTCACCGCGTAAGGAACAAGAAGTGCTGAAAACAGAACGACGCTCGCCACTGAAAGGAGTAGTGCAAACTTTGCATAGTTTCGCAACCCACCCTTGAGCGGTTCCTCAGCCACCTCACGATAAAACTCCGGCGAAAAGACGCTCTTCTTGAATGTTTCAAACATGGTTTTCATAAGCACCAGTATACCAGATACAGCTGCACGAGAAAACAGACTGGTTGCCCAACCTGTTTTTAGTGCGCTGTAGGAACTACAGACTCTGTTTTATTAAAGCTTGGTTTTCGTATCACAAAATAAAAGATGACCGCAAGCACCGCCCCAAGAGTATCAGCGAGCATGTCTTTTTGCGCATCCCAAATGTCCCCCTGACTTCCTAAGTATGCTTGCGCCATTTCCGGAGTTGCAGAATTCGCTGCGTAGACCCACTCCACAAGCTCGTAACTCATGGCAATCGTTGCAATAACAAATATCGGATACGTAAACAACAAAAATTTATTCGCAACCAAGCGCTTGGTGTGGAGCCACTCAACTATAGCGAACGCATAAAATCCAACACTGAAATGTGCGATGCGGTCAAAATGATTGCGTTCAAACCCAAAAAAATTGGTCACCCAGTCGAACGGCACTTTTTCAAATGTATAATGCCCTCCAATCGTGTGGAGAAAAATGAGTACCGCCATGAGTGCATAGGCAAGATTGGAAAAACGAATATTGCGAATCCAGAGCACTGCGAGCGCACCAATAATAATCCACACGGTGAGATTTTCCACAAACCACGTATGTCGCTCGACAGGATTTATGGCAAGAACCGCAAAAAGAAGAGTGTACGCACCCAGCAAGGCAAGCAGAAACCGTCCCTGAGTATTCATGCTATTTATCATACCACACCTTCCATGAGAGTGCGTGCTTAGAACGAGAACTTTTCAAAATGAATATGGTCACCTGAGAAACCAAGTCCACTCAAGTTTTCGACCGTCGCTTTCATCATAGGAGGGGGTCCGCACAAAAATACTTCGCGTGTTGCAAAGTCGGGAACAAGGCGCGCTATTTTTTCTTTATCAATATATCCCGATTCATAGTGAGGGGTTTGGGTACTTAAAATATAATGAACAACAACAGAAGCAGTTGACTGACAAAGACTCTCAAACTCTTTTTTAAACGCCAGATCATCCGCGGTCTTGCCTCCATAGAGAAGCACCGCATCTTTATTTTTAAACGCCAAAGACTCCACCATTGATCGAAGGGGTGTGACACCAATCCCCCCTGCAATAAGTAAGAATTTTTTACGCAAAGCACGCTCTTCCACAAAAAGCCCCAAAGGGCCGTCAATGATAACTTTTGTTCCCGGTTTCAAGCGGCGCACTTGGCTCGTATAATCCCCCAAGCTTTTTATCGTAAACCGAATAAATTTTCCGTTATACGCCGTCGAGAAAGAAAACGGGTGTGTGTACCACATGCCCCGCGCAAGGAGGGTGATGTTCGCATATTGTCCCGCTTCAAACTTAAATTGTTCCATATTTTTTCCGGTAATGTAGAGCGAGTACGTGTCCGGCGTTTCTGCTACCACATCCTCAATCACAAAGCGATGTTTTCCAAAAAAATAGAGCGGTCGCACAAAACGATACGCAAGCACAAAACCAAACACACTGAAATTAAGTGCGTACCAATACGAAAGTGCCCATCCACCCCACAAATCTCCTGCTCCTAGTTGATGTTGAAGCGCCAAGAGAATCGCCAGATAAACCGAGAGGTGCACGAAATACCATGTTTCATAGCGTAACTTCCTTCGCACGATCGCGATCGACATACCTATCACAAAAAGAAACAAAAAAAGAGCAACCAATGCATAGAGTATCTCGTTATTGCCAGTGAGAAACGCTATGAACTGCGCTGTAAGTGTCAACCCATTTGCCTCAGCATATCCCAGCGTCAACAGAGATACGTGAGAAATAAGAAAAAGGGGAATTGAATACCCAATAAAACGATGTACGGCATTTAAACGGTCAAAACCAAACACATGCTCAATCCATTTAACTCGCCCCACAAGCATGAGTTGTACCAACAGAAAATATTCCGCAAGAAGCCCGAAAATTCGCCCCAGTCCAACAAACAAATTTCCCCCATCTGGATTCATAACATAAGGACCTGAGTTCCCCCACCACAATGCAAAGATCACCGCGATGTTCACCACGAACAGCGCGTAAATTGAAATTTTTTTTACATTTTTTGAACTCGGCGGTGCGTAATAAAGTTCCATAATAGTAAATTATTTTGAAAACTGATACCAATGTTTTTGCTCAAGATCGATGACGACTATTTGTTGTCTTTGTGTTCAGGAATTAAAGTACAAAGAAAGTCCCCGCGCTTCTTCTGCGACCTCGAAACCGATTTCTTCGCGCAGAGAACCATGCGAAGGAATAGGTCCTGAAAGCTGACTCCCTTCAGTTGGGACTGCTACTACATTATACACATTTCAAAGCAAAGCTTCTCACAAACAACGAAAAGATCTTCGAATCCCTGACGCAAGTCGCGCAGGCGACTTGCGTAGGCACCCACTACGCAAAAAGTCCGCCTCGAAGGCGGAACTTTATGCTCGTGGGTGCCTACAGGGATTCGAACCCTGTCTGAGAGTTCCACAAACTCTAGTGCTGACCATTACACTATAGGCACCATGCATTTTGCCATCTCCGCCCTATTTATAACTCGGCGGTTCCTCCGTTATACCAGATTTATGGTTCACTTGTCGAGCCATGGCATACAAAAGGCTCGAAAGGCGATTAAGGTAGGCAAGCGTATTCTTTCCAACAACAACCTTCCCTTCTTCGTGAGCAGCCACCGCACGGCGCTCGGCACGACGGGCAATTGTACGACTCACATCAAGAAGCGCCGCAAGTTCTGTCCCACCTGAAACAAAAAAAGTCTTAATGGGCGGCAACTCACCTTCGATCTCATGGATCAAAGTTTCCGCCTCGCGCACTTTTTCTTCTGTTATATGTTTGTCGGCTCCGGCAACCTCGGCTTGAACAGTGAAAAGATTTTGCTGAATATTTCCAACAATCTCAACATAGGACATCTCTCCCAAAGTCGTCCCCGCAGTATCCGCACGAACTTTCACCACCCCCAAAAATGAATTCACCTCATCAAGCGCCCCGAGTGCTTCAGCAACCGCAGAACTCTTTGAAATACGCTGGTCGCAACAACCAAATGTTTTTGTTGTTCCATCATCGCCTTTGCCAGTGTAAAGCATGGTTTCACCTTACCACACTTCCACCATCAGAGCAATTTTACAGCAGTAAAGAAAGCTTGACAAAATGCTGTATTTTTGCTATACTACTCAACAGATAATTCATTCATTGACGGAGGTATATATGGCAGTTCACCATATCGGCGCATGCCGGTTTTTGGTCACAGGGCAGTCGGATGATTGTCGATGTGACCATGAGGCGCAGCGCTACGTTCGGCTTGCAAAATGGTCATTGGCCATTTTTGTAATCGAGCTCCTTGCTGGATATGCAGCGAACAGCGTTGCGCTCATGTCTGACGCTCTCCATGTAATCATGGACGGTATGGAAAACATCGTCTCGGTGGTAATTTCTCGCATGGCGCGGGGACACAGCAACGAAAATGCTCTGCGGAAGAGGGGTGGCAAGATTAGTGCCGCGCTTCTCTGTGCAGCCGGCGTGTGGATTGTTTACGAGGGTTTTGAACGAATCCTCACTCCACACGAGGTTGCTTGGTATATGTTTGTTGTCGCCGCGATTGGTCTAGCTGGAAACATTTACCAGCGAAAAATCAACAATGAGGCGCCAGATGAACATCGCAACACCCAATACTTCTGGCAGGACATCCACTTGTGGTCCGATATTTTAGCCAGCATCGCGGTCATCATTGGTGGTTTCGTTATGATGGTCGCAGGAAAATGGTATTGGATTGACGGAGTCCTCTCGGTGGGGATTGGTTCGTTGATTGTGTTCTTCACAATTGCCCGGCTCCTTGGTTTCAAGGCGCACAGCCACAACCATGGCGACGGGCATTCATGCAGTCATGGTCACGACCATGACCACCACTAAGGTTCCTTCGGGAACCAAAAGACCAAGCAAAATTTATCTTGCTTGGTCTTTCCTTTTTGCTACGCCTGCTTTTCTTTTTATTTCTTTCCTGTCTTCTTTGCCACCTTTTTCACAGGCTTTTTCTTTGACGCCGTTAGCTTCTTGCCGTATGCCTTGAGCTCTTTAATCAACTTCTCCAAATCTTCAGCGTCTACATCTTTCATCTTTGCATACTTTCCCAACACGGTGTGCACAAGGTTTTCATACGCTTCCAAACTCATTTCGGTAAGTCCCTCAACTTGTTCGAGCACTTCGCCTTTTGCTTTCAACATCCATGCTTTTGCTTTCTTGCGATTCTTTGCTCCTTGCTCTCCGTAAAGAAAATACGTTCCGAGTGCAAGCGCTGAAACTGCAGCGATACCTACACCTACTGCTGCTACTCCCCCTGCCTTCTTTTTATTTGATGCCATACTATTATAAAATTATTTTTTACTTGGTGCCCGTTTTTTCTTTTTGCTTTGGTGCCAGAGCCGTGAGAGTGTTGAGGGGATGCCATCTTCGGCGACATCGTGAACAATGCGCTCCGCTTCGTCGGACACATGGTCTACCCCCTCGCGCACGCGACGCACAATGCATTCTACTTCACGCAAAATACGAATAACATACATCGCTGCCACACACAACACAATCGCGACCAAGCTAAACCCAATGGTAGCCACAAAAAAGAAAATATCGGCGTGAATAAAGCTCTCCATGGATATAGTATAGCATTAAATCAACATGAAATGAAAACTGAACCGAGACACAGATCCTTAGTTCCCAACCCTGCACACCCCTTGCACGCATATTGGAGAACGCGGTGTTCCGGGGCATTTGTATGCAGTGAGTGGGCACATTCTTCCATAATCATCTACTCGTTGCAGAATCATTGACCCGTCAAACGATTTATTCACATAACCAAAGCAGCCAAACCCTCCAGGTTGAAACACCTTGCAGTCAGCATCTACTTCGCAGTAGTTGGCCTGCTCGAGCGCGAGATTAAGTGCCTCCTTCTTTTCATCACAGGTATCAACCGGGGTACCAAAGCCGGCGGGTCCAATCTCCGTAAGCAAGAGCGTTTGCGGTTTATTTTCTTCTAGTGGCACAGAGAGGCCCAGTGACCCCACCACTCTATTTTCACGCGATGGTGACGGTTGAAAGCGGTAGGTGCCCCAAGGGAGCGCGAAAGTCACTTTTCCATTGCCGTCAGCAACTTGCTCGGCAACAATTTTCCCCGTCTTCGTATTCATGGCAACAATCACAGCACCATCAAAAATGTGATTGCC
Organism: Patescibacteria group bacterium; assembly: GCA_038062675.1. Taxonomy (GTDB): domain Bacteria; phylum Patescibacteriota; class Minisyncoccia; order Phycocordibacterales; family UBA1550; genus UBA1550. The sequence goes on along the minus strand of JBBTWP010000002.1, from coordinate 1,912 downwards.
ACCTTTTTCGTAGGCATACAGAGTAACGGCTTCTGCTTGTCTATCGCCTGACGGGTGTGGAACTGGTTCAATATTCTGAACAATGCTTGCGGGGATCGGGCTCACAACAACACCAACAGCAGGTGCTCTAAACTGGTAATAAGCTACGAGTCCCAGGAGTAATGACACCACTACTATCAATAAAAAAATGTGTTTTGTGCGCATGGTGAGAGCCCCCCCCCTATTCCCCCACCATATCATGAAATCATGATTTTTTGTATTCTCGAAAATTATTTTACTAACCGTCACTTTGTCAGATAAAAACAGCCGGATGCTATAGCATCCGGCTGTTTTTCTTTTGTGCGCAGGAGAGGACTTGGTCAAGCGCTCACTCGACCCGTCGCTCCTCGTTCCGCTCGACCCTGCTCGCTCGACCCGTCGTGCTCGACGGGGTACCCCGCGCTCGCTTTCAAGTCCTCTCCTGAGCTACAAAATCTAAAAGCCCCAGAGTAAAAAACTCTGGGGCTAAGATTTTGGTGCGCAGGAGAGGACTTGAACCTCCACGCCCATACGGGCACTACCACCTCAAGGTAGCGTGGCTACCGTTACACCACCTGCGCATTATTTCGTCAACCGGGCAACCTTTTCCCCTCAAACAACAATGCTTTTTCTACTTTCAGTCGTTTCCTCATCAAGCAAACGACTTCCCTGCTATAATACATGTTTTTCAGAATTTTCCAAGACTCTGCCTTTGCATACTTTAATTGGAGGGTGCTTTTCTTTGAGTCTCTAGTAATATGTCCTTTCACACCAAGACTTTCTGAAAGAACGTCACGAATCCACTCAAGGTGTGCAGGACTTGCAGAAGCAATGGCAAAATAGAACACAAAACTCGATTTCCAACGCGGATCGAAGTATGAATAAAAAGAACCATCACCATCAAACGAGCCTCGCAGAAAATCATAAAAATATTTTTGGGGGATTTTCAATTTACCAATTGTTTTAGACTTAGTCGGAGTAAGCCCAACCTTCAACAAAAAACGGTAAAACACAATATCACCAAATTGCACGCGGTAACTCACCTTCCCTGTTCCGTTCAACTTTTTACCTATTTTATTTTCCAAACCAAGACAGTGGATGAAATTTTTAACCTGCACAACATCTTTTGAGGTAAGATCGATATGCCTTCCATCGCTTGAAAGATTCCCATCTGATGCCAAGAGTCCTATGGCATAGGCAAAATTTGCCGACCACTCAAGCTTCACCTTCCCTTTCGGTTTTGCTCCTCTTTGCCCCATGTAAACAGTATATCACCTCAAGGTAATAGCGTCTACCAAATATACAAAATCAAAAACTCGCCGTTTGGCGAGTTTTTTTGTTGGTATAAAATTATGCTGTGACTTCTTCGAGCTTCTCCTCCGCAACAACTTCTTCTTCCCCGTCTTGCATGGGCACCGTCACCCCTGTCGTCGTGTGGCGCATTTTACGCTTAGCATCACGCGCAACTTTATCGCGGATGAAGTAGAGTTTTGAACGGCCCACACTAGCTTGCTTCACAATTTCAATTTTCTCAATAACCGGTGAGTAAAGTGGGAAGATTTTCTCCATGCCCACACCGCTGGCAACTTTACGAACAGTAAACATTGAGTTGATTCCTTTACCATGCTTCACTGCGAGCACAAGCCCTTCGAAAACCTGGAGGCGGGTTTTACCCTTTTCCTCAATCTTCAAGTGAACGCGCACTGTCGCACCAGCACGAAGCGCCAAGTTCTTGCGCTCGGCGATGTTGACGGGGCTTAATTGGATAGTTGTTTCTCCCATAACGAATATCCGATACTCTATCACAAGAGGCGAAGCTCTGCAAGCGCTTGTCGAAAATTGTAATACCAAAGCGAAAAATGCACCCCCTCCAAAGCTAAAAGTGCACCCCTTT
>JBBTWP010000001.1:43170-265162 GCA_038062675.1 Patescibacteria group bacterium | reverse complement strand
ACTTTGTATAAGGCGATTCGTTGGCCCCAGTTTTTCCTGGACATCGTGAGCGATACGGGACATGTGTTCAAGTTGATCCTTTGGTATAAGGGAATTATGTAATTGTGTGGACCGCTCAGCGATTTCGATGAGGGCTTGTAGATCAATGCTCATGGATAAATTGTATCACAAAGGAGCTTGCATTTTTATATAAGGTAGTTTATACTATTTATACCATGAAAAATAACCTTAGTGACAAAGATAAAAAAGCATTTGCTCTTATCCGCAACAAGATTATCCATTATGGAGAGAGTCCAACTCTGCGGGAAATAAACGAAGTAACAGGAGGAAAATCGCCACGGTCAGCAAGTCTTGTGGTCAACCGACTTGTCGACACTGGCCTTATAAAGAAAAATGGAAGGACTCTTGTACTCGCAAATACTTACAAGGAAAGCTCGGTGAGCACCGTGGACGTACCTCTTGTCGGTTCTGTGGCTTGTGGAGTACCAATCTTTGCAGAAGAAAATATACAAACGTACATTCCTGTTTCAACAAGAATGGCACCAAAAGGGTCAAAATATTTTTTTCTCAGGGCATCGGGCGATTCAATGAACGCAGGTGGTATCAATAGCGGGAATCTTCTCCTTGTTCGACAGCAAAATACCGCAGAGAACGGAGACAAGGTAGTCGCCCTCATTAATGACGAGGCAACAGTAAAAGTATTTGAAAGGACTAATGATGCTGTTATTCTTCGACCAAAATCGAGTAACAAAAATCATAAGCCTATTATATTAACAGATAATTGTTTGATCCAAGGAGTAGTTGTTGCAGTGCTACCAGAGGATATTTATTAAAATTATGGCAAAATCAGTAGTAGTTACAGTCGAGAGTGATTCAGGGCGAAATCAAAAATTCCATGACAATAAGTCGGGAAAAGACATGACCCGCTCACAATTTGTGGAGGAAATAAAGAAAGGGAGTTTCCCAGACTATCATGTCCGAAAAGTAAATGGATTACCAACTCCAGTGTCGAACCCAGACGGTAAAGCAGGAAATAATCTTGACTAAACCCATGACACACAATATTCCGCTTGCTCACGTGCAAAAACATACAAAGGCGATCTCCGATACAAAACGTACGGAGGTAGCGAATCTGCAAAACTATATTCAGGAAATCTTGGGAGATCATCATACCTTCTTGCAGGGTTCTTACAAAAACGATACCTCAACGTCAGATATCAACGATGTCGACATTGTTGCAGTAAGAGTAAATACTTATAGCAGTACATATTCCTCCGTCCCTGTCGTTAGTTCGATTATGTGGGATCAAATTTTTTCAGAGATTGAAAATAAATTAATACTAAATCCAGGTAAATATCAATGGACAGTAGTGCGTGCTGATAAATGCATAGAGGTGAGAACGTCGTCATTTAAAGCTGATGTTGTTCCAGCCGTTCAAATTAACCAAGCTCTTAAAAATGATAATATTGCAATTTACTCATTTAAGAATGGCATTGAGAAAGTTAATTTTCCAAATACACATTATAAAAATGGAATTGCTAAACAAGATGTCACAAATCAAAACTACAAGCCAATGGTCCGTATGTTTAAAAATTGGGCATCAAATCATTTTGGTGGATTAGATGTAGTTTCTTCGTATCACATTGAATCCCTGGTGTATAATTCACCAAATAACATTTTTTATAACGACCATGCTGCGTCTTTTGCGTTGATTGGGGGTCATATTGTTAAATTACTCAGACAACGGAATTTGATCCCTACAGCCATCAAAAGCGTGTGCGAGTCTGAAGATATAACTGCTAATTGGTATTTATCCAATCGGCAAACATTTTGTGATGTTCTTGATAAGTCTGTGGGGCATGCGCTGAATGCATGCCAGGCTGGCAGTCAGTATGATGCACAAAATCACTGGTCAAAAGCATTTAATCTATAAATTATGAAAATTTTCTACTTATCAAGTAAATTCTATATATTATTTTCGTTAATCCTGTCTATGCCGGCATATTGGCTAGCGTCAGTTTTAAAGAAAGCCGTTGATACCATCCCCGAGAATAATTTTTTACATTTTCTATCTTCTGCGGGTATTTTTGAGGTGCCTACAGCTGTTGCGTTACTCTTAGCAGCATTCTGGTTATTCAATAACAAATTATGGAAATTTTATCCAATGAAAAAATTACTTGGAGTACAAAATATTAACGGAAGATATGAAGGTGAGTTGACGAGCACTCACACAGAAAATAAAGAGCAAAATGGGACATACAAAATAGTAGTTGAAATTAAGCAATCATTAACATCTATAAATGTCTTTCTTTATACAGAACGCTCATGTTCATATAGTCTAATTGCCAATATTGGACTTAATAGTAACTGTAATAATGAGTTAATATACGTCTATCAAAATAAAACCTCCGCAATGAACAAGGATTCTGATATGAGAGATCATAATGGTGTAGCTTTCCTAAAGATCTTTGAAGATTCCGGGAGTCTTGTCGGTAATTACTTTAATAACCCGCGCGAAAGAGGACGGTATGGTGATATAAGTTTAAAGAAAACAGATGAAAAATTAAGAGGTACGTTTTAGATTGAGTATTATAAGTAGAGTGACAGCCCATTGTAATATTCCTACGTCCTAGATATGTCACTTTTGTCACTATTTATGAATCAAGTAAATAATAAAAACCCCAAGGAATGGAGTAAAGAAGAAAGGGAAAGAGTTGTTTCCGTGTTTGAATGGTTGCTCAAGGAGGATGAGAAGCAAAATCCTGATCGATATAAAACCAAGAAATCAGATGATTAATTTATTTAAGAAAAAAACAAAGTTTACTGCGATCAAATCTATATTGATAGATCATCTACAGCAGCTAAATGAAAAGAAAAATTCTATCCCAGAAGACGTCTTTGATGTAACTAAATTCTCCCTGGAAGAGATTTTGGGAGTATTTGAATCAATGGATATCTTAATGAAGAAAGACGACTACGAGGGTTGTATTAAATTATCACGATCTATACTCGAGAACTCTATAAATCTGCAGTATATCTACAAAGAAGAAACAGAAAGTAGGGCAAAAAACTTCAAACTAGCATCCCTTAGGGGAATGAAACGGAAGTTTGAAGCATTGGATGAATATACCCCAGAGGCTAAGGAGATGAACGACTTCTTTCAAGAAAGACTCAAGGAATTTATACCCGAGAAAAATATCCGTGATAAATTCAAGGCTGTTAACTCAGATACCACATATGTAAGATCATATAGGAGGTTGTCAGAGTTTATTCATCCTGTATATCGTCCACAAAGGATAGATTTTAAGGAGAATAGACCGCTTGTCGTGGAGCTGAGAAGGACAGTAAGGTCAGACACATGCCTAGTTACCTTGATGGCCCTAGAAGCAATTTGCAGTAAGTATGATCTGGATGGTGGAGTAATCATGATTGATGATCCTGGTTATAAAGGTGTTGTATTTTTTGCAACGAATCCAAAGAAACAAGAGGGGGTTGTTGCGTCCTAGAGAATATCACCTTTCATAGATGCACGAGAAGGGTCGATGTGATATAGTAAAAAAGTTAGAAATAACCTTACAGGTCAAGGAACCGAAAGGTTCTACCTGTTGAACCCTCGCCAACTGAGAATTGACGTGTTTCCCGAGAGGGCAACGAATGGTTTAGCCAAGTCAATGTTGAGTCTTTTGTCGGTCAGGGTAGGGTTCGAACCGACGGTTTTGATGATTGTGCGTTTTGTCTCTTCATCACCACGCAATAGCCAAGGAACCGCACATTTACTGAACGAAATGAGCGTCTCCAAGGGTTCGAACCACGATTCCTGTTTTCCGATTTGATCGAGACGTTCTCGTGCCGCTCCAACTTCCAATTGAATCTTTTTCCGTCTTGCGTTGTACTCAATGTCATCAATATAGCCCTGAACGCGAATATCAGTCAGGGCTCCGAGTTGTCGATCAAGCTCCGTTACGGAGCGCGCTAACGATGCATGCACTTCTTCTGTGGTAAGGCGCGATGCACGCTCTTCACGTAAGCCCTCTCGGATTATCCAATCCTCAAACTGGCTTGGGATGGTAGTCCGTTTCAAGAACTCAGAGAATTGCAGTTCCAGCGCCTTGATTTCGACTGAGGGTTGTTTACATCGCTCGCCGATTGCTCGCTTGGTGCAGTGGTAGTAGATGTATTTTGAGCCAAAGCGATTCGTTTGTTTCTCGGCCGTAATGCGCAAACCACATTTCCCACAGCGCATGAGACCCGTGTAAGAAAATATGTGTTTACTTGGACGTTGTACGCCGTCGCGATGAATCAAACTCTGGAGCCGCTCGTAGTCTTCCAAGGAAATCATCGGCTCATGTTTTCCTTTGTGTAGGGTGCCACTCCAGTAGAAATATCCGGCGTAAAAATGGTTTGATAGGGTGCGATAGAGTGTGCTTGTGCTTATTGGTTTACCGCCCATGCGCTTGTGTTTAGGTGTCAAGTAGTGCCACTCGTGGCTGGCTAGTTCGCACAACTCCGACACTGAATAGGTACCAGTTAACGCGAAATCGAAGAGTCGTTTAATATGGGGGAAGTGTTCTGGATCACGAATGATGGTCTTGTTCTCTTTTTCGTTCCGGTATCCGATGGGTGCCATTGACGGCCGCCACCCCTTCTCCACCTTTGCCCTGTTTCCCCGCTTCACGTTTTCACTCAGGCTGTCCACGTAGTACTTGGAAAAGCCGAACAGGACCGAGAGCATGAGTTTCCCCTGCGGGTTGTTCTCAAAGGTGAACGATGCAAACTTCATGTCAACAAGAAGCTTGCGGTCAAGAAGGTAGATGATTTTCCCGCCGTCCATGGAATTACGCGCCAAGCGATCAGGGTGCCACGCGATAATGCCTTGCGCTTCCCCCTGCTCAATTCTCTTTAACATCTCATCGAAGAGCGGACGCCCCGGCGCTTTCGCACTCTTGGATTCCTCGAAGGTTTCAATAATAGTGATGTTCTGATTGGCACAAAAAAGACGCTCAATCTCGCCGCGCTGAGATTGAATCGAAAGGACTTGCCGATCCTCGGATTCACTTGATTTTCTGCAATACAAGAAATACTTCATGGGATGGGTTACCCAAAATCTAGCATGCCCACGGATTTTGTCACGCACCACACATTTGTCGGATGCGGCACATTCACACGCCTCACAGAGAGGACACATGTCGGGTACGCTGTACCCATGGCAGAACACAAGAACGAAATCCCACACACGCCCACCGTCTCACGGGTATTTACTGACGGAAGTATCCTTGAACTCATCTATGAGTCCGGTACCCCCACCACACAGTTTGTGCTCTACCGCGATGGCAGCATCACGATGGAAGCATCAATGGATGCAGGGAACGAACACCTGGTCCCCATATCTCCCGGAAACAATCTTCTGAAACACAAAGCGGTATTGCTTCCAACCTGCTCCGAACTGTATACGTCAACGCAATCCCTCATGGCAGAGCTTCAGGCATACCTCTACCGCTACATTGACCTCTCTCCTTCATTCCTTCGTATTGCTAGTTGCTACGTTCTCTTGAGTTGGGTCTATGACGCCTTCAACGAGTTGCCCTACCTTCGCCTGCGTGGTGACTACGGTTCAGGGAAGACCCGCGCCCTCATCGTCATCGGCTCCGTGTGTTACAAACCATTCTTCGCGAGTGGTGCATCAACGGTGTCGCCCATTTTTCACACGCTGGATACCTTTCGGGGAACACTCATCTTCGACGAGGCGGATTTCCGCTTCAGTGATGAGAAGGCAGAGTTGGTCAAGATATTCAATAACGGAAATGTACGTGGGTTCCCCGTACTCCGTACTGCCATCACCCTCAAAAAGGAATTCGATCCCCGTGCCTTTTTGGTCTATGGCCCAAAGATCGTCGCCATGCGCAATTCATTTCAAGACCAAGCGCTTGAGAGTCGCTTCATTACCGAAGAAATGGGGCAACGAACATTACGGAGTGACATCCCTATCAACTTGCCGGAATCCCAACAGGGAGAAGCGCAGCACTTGCGCAACAAGCTCCTCATGTACCGCTTTCAAACACTTGAACATGTTGAAATCAATCCTGAACTCGTTGACCGGAACCTTTCCCCGCGTCTCAATCAAATCCTTGTGCCACTTCTTTCCATCATTGAAGACGAGACGCTCAGACAGGAAATTCGGGAAGCGGCAAAGGGGCTTGAGCACGACCTCAGAAATGAGAAGTCATCCGCTCCCGAAGGAGAACTCCTTACCCTCCTTGCAGAACTGACGGAAACCACATCACGTAGCTCCATTTCGCTCGGAGAAATCACCAACCTTTTCACCGAACGACACGGCGCTGACTATGACCGCCCGATTACGACTCGCTATGTGGGCCATCTGCTCCGCACACGGTTACGTCTGCACACAGAAAAAAGCCATGGTGTTTACGTTCTCCCCTTGTCAGAAAAACCAAAGATAGAAGCGCTGTGTCTCAGGTACGGCATTGCACAAAAAGAGCATCACTCGGCATCAGACTTTTAGGAGGGTGTCGGGTAGACCACGGGTAGACTTGGAGGCTTCCGGGTAGACTTCGGGGGACTTCAGAAAGGGGGATTGAGGGGAACGGCAACGCAGGAATATGGCTCAAACAACAAACGTTGGCAGAATCCCCCTACTCCTTGAGTAATTCTGCAAGTCTACCCGCGAGTCTACCCGAGGGGCCTGTGGGGCATCTTGTCACGGTGGTTGCTTAGGGGTCGTATCGCGATTAATGTAATGTAGCGATTGAGTCCGACGATTGTCTAAATACTTTGTGAGGTGTATCATTATAAAATAATATATTGTATTTTCAATATGTTACGCAACAACCATCTTGATCGTTCCTATCACAAGGAAGCAGTAACAGGTTTCAATAATTTGCAAAACGCGTTTCATTGTCCTGAAATTACAGAGACCGAATTCCTCACAAGATAAAGTTCAAGCAAGAGACGAAACATGGACGTTAGTTCAATACTGGGCGGTGTTGTGTCTAACGCAATCTGGTGGATACTTGGCTTAATTGCGTTCGCTGTATTGCTTACATTGCGACGGTCGACCGCTTGGTGGCGCAGCTTACCCATAGCCAAACGTTTGCGCGAACAGGGGCTAACTCGCTTTGTGTTTTCTCGGCACGATTACCCCGACCGGCTAGATTCTTATCTCGCACGCGCCCAACACTCAATCAAAATTGTCTCAATCTCGTTTAGATTAACGAACAACGAATGCGCGTTAACTGAATTATTTCGTCGAAAATTAGCACTAAACCCATCATTTAAAATTGTTCTGTCCCTGCTCGATCCCAATAGCAACGCATGTAAGCTTGCAGCACATGCCCTCGATATCGATGCAGTAACCTTAAGCAGGGAGATTGGTGAAATGCTCCATGACCTGAAGGCTCTCTATGACAGTCTCCCACCACAAGACAAAGGGCGACTCCATATTCTTACCCATGATTGCTTGCCCATGGGGAGCGCAATTTTGCTTGACGCAACTCCAACTTCGGGGACGATTCAAGTGGAAACAAAATTGTATCGTGCGCCGAGAGTTGAGAGTTTTAGCTTTGAAGTGCGTGGCCCAAGCCCGTTCTATGCGAGGAATTTCACTGCATGGAATCGTATTATTAGCGAGAGTAAAGTGGCCTGAATTATTTTAGAGACAAATTATGGGAAAGAAAAAGAAATTAAGTGCTGGAATATTACTTTATCGCGTCCAACAGGGCGAACTCAAGGTTTTCCTTGTTCATCCTGGCGGACCATATTGGGCGAAAAAAGACGATGGTGCGTGGTCTATTCCAAAAGGCGAGTTTGACGAAGGCGATGATCCGTTGGCGACAGCAAAGCGTGAATTTATGGAGGAGACCGGTTCTCCTATTAAAGGGGAGTATCTACCGCTTTCACCACTGAAACAACCTAGCGGCAAGATAGTTCATGCTTGGGCTGTGGAAGGTGATATTGATGCAAGTACAGTGAAGAGCAATATGTTTTCCATGGAGTGGCCGCCTCGTTCTGGTGTCATGCAAGAATTCCCAGAGGTTGATAAAGGCGAATGGTTCAATATTCCTTCAGCGCAGCAAAAGCTTTTATCTGGACAGCGTAGGTTTTTGGAGGAACTACAGAACCTTCTTGGTTGCGTAATTTTAGAATCGAAATCTGCCGTAAATACTTCTGGAGGGCAAAGATCCGGGACGGGAACACCGGAGCAGGGAAGCCTGTTTTGATTGTACAAAAACCCGCACGGTATTTTATCACGGGATTGGATCCCCAAAGGACTCATCGCGTAGTTATGTAAGCACTACCCGTCCGCAGTTTCCTTTGTTTTCTCCGCAGCACCACAGGCTACGGTGTATTTGGTAGCAGCAATAAACCCAAGCACACCCCCGACCGCTATGCCGACAACCGACTTGATGAAGGTCGCCGATGCCAATATTTTACCTACACCATTGATGTCGATGTTCCCTTTAAATAACTCATGCCAGAACATACGCCACGCGATTTCTTCAATTGGGTCGAACATAAACCCACGAACGAAAAACAATCCGACCACTGCCCCCACAACTACGAATACCGCCTTCATAACTTCTCTCCTTGAGGGGCGTCAATTTTAAAACCTCAGCACAATGCCAGCTGACAGCAAATCGATATTCCCTTCTGATATTTGGTAACGTTCCCACGATGCGCGCATGCTGAGATTTTCAGCCAGGCGGTACGTTCCCCCTGCACCAAATGTGATGTCCTTTTCCCTCGTGCTGTCCGAACCTATGCTGGCAACACCCAGTTTTCCAAAAAGCGAAAATTGTTCGCTGGCAGGGTATGTAATAATTGCGGCAAGCTCAAAAGCGGTGAGCTGAACGTAATCAACGTACGCTGAAAAACCATTCGTCCTGACGACATAGCTTTCGCCGAAGTATGTGTATCCGCCTTCCACCGCTATCTTGCTGTTTACCGCGTACCCACCGAACACTTTCCAACTCATGGTCGTATTGGCCACGATCCCTTCGCTCGAAGCATCCCCAAATCCGAAACCAGCATACGCGCCTCCTGCATCAGCACTCGCTACTCCGGCAGCTGTTGCGTACACCACTAAAACCCCTGCTATTAGGCTCTTTTTCATCACTCCTCCCCATCGAGATACCCACAACCCCAACGATTACGCTACTCAAGTGTTACTCGTCAGCATCAAAATACGCATACCCGCCATGCGCACCCAAGGCGCAGTCAGCCGCCTCCACTGTTACGCGCAGAGTTTCGCCTTGGTAGCGCTCCAAACTGTTGAGGGTGACCGATTGCCAGTCAATGGCTTTCCATTGACCGCTCCGGAAGGATTGCCAACCGGGGTAACTCGGATCATTGCTGTAATATCTGCGTTCATACAGCATCTCGTCACGGGTGATGTTGACCACCCTGACGTTTACATAGGGTTGCTCGCTTGGAATGTGCCCGGGGTCTTCAAGTACCGCTGCCCAATTGAACGCCAACGAGAACGCAGTGGTGTCGGCGGGGACTTGCACGTCGCGTACGATCTGGCTGATGTGATAGTTATTGTCTTGGTTGTTGACCCGAACCGCCCACACGCCATGGAGCACCTTGGCAATCGTGGTAGCGATGGGGTCGAACCCAGAACTCACCACCCCGCTCTTATCTGAAGGATCAATGCGGCCACCGCCACTCCACAAAAAGCGCACCGATTGCCAGAAATCGAAATTACCTTTTTCAAAACCCCAATTTTCGAGCACTGATCCTGATTTGATTCGAAACCGCTTAAACGTCCCGTACATGCTCCGGGTGCGGTTGCCCAGAGGCCCTTGCTTGTAGGCGACCATTAAAATTTCGGTGGATGTTGTATCCGGCAATTGCGGCAGCGGAATATCGAAGATGGTGCCCGAAACGGGGAAAGAACCGATCACGCTTCCCGCGAGATATACATCCATCTGATCCGGCGCATTGGCAACATCGCCCGTGTCCATGGTTACCGTACCTGCCAACCTAACATTTTCACGATCCGCGACTATCGCCGTTCGCCCATCAGGATTGAAGCCCAGACTTGCAACGTCAATGGTGCCAAATTGACCACCGGTCCATCCGGTGTTTGCAGCATCAAACAACGTCTGCATGTCGGCGGGGGCATAGATGGAGTTCGTGGTGTCGAAGGCGAACTCGTTCGGTTCGGGGGAATAGACTCCCGTTTTAGTGAGGCCGGTAAATCCGGTGCTGTCAAACCGCACCCCCACCGTATCGTCAGGGTCACGCGGAAAGTTTGAGTCGTACACGTAGAAGATGCCGTCGACTGCACTGTAGCGATATACCACCAAGGCATGACCCCACGATGCGCCGAGCCCTAATTTCCACCAGGGTGGATTACCCCACATTAAAAAAATCTGTGGTTTCTTGGTCGTGGCGAGTGTTTGGATCAGTAATTGCCCTGTCTGGAATTGGCTCACGTGAGAAAATTGTTTACGCAGGCGCTCACCCCATGCTTGACTGCCTGCGGCGTGTGCGCGAACGATGAGTTCTTCGGCGACGATGTCATCGTCTTGACTCGCGAGATTCCCTTCCCGGTAGGACGAGAACAGTCCGATGCCGCTGTTTTGTGGCACCTTGGCCTGCTCGTAGAACCAGTCAGAGAACGACGCCATACCCAAGCAGTTACCACCGGGTGCCGAGTAGGACGAGATATTGATGCGGTAAAATCCATCTGCTTGGGGGCGAAAGCCCGTATCAACACTGAGCGCACTCAGTTCTTCGTGCGCGAAAACGACGGCGCTTTGGGGGGCGGGGAATGATGCACGCAATTTCTTTCCCAACCCCTTCATGGAGACCACCACGACTTTCATGTTTTCAAAATGGATGGTGACAAACGTCACCGTGCCAGCAAGGGGATCAAAGTTGGTCACCGCAAGAGCGGTGTAACTCTGTATCTTCTCATCCCAATACAGGACAGACGGAACATCCTCGGCGTCGATTTGTGTGGCAGCGTAGGGCACGGTGATCTCAAGGGGTTGATCAAACGTGCCGGCTACATTTTTTGAGAGCACCATAGTTTTACTGACGGCAACCATCCCTTGCGCCACGGCATCAGCAAGAAACGGACCCGGCAAGGCGTCTTCATGGGTGATGGAAATTTGTACGTTGAATCCTTCCCCAATTGCGCCGGGTGGAATCGTGACCGTAGCTCCAGCAAAGGGACTCGCGGGATCGGTGACCGTGATGGTGCCCCCCGCTCCCGATATGCTTACCTGTACCCCTTCTTCGGATGCAGGGACTGTGGCTATTGGTGCCCCGCCCCCGCTTCCGCAGCTGGTAAGTGCTCCCGCGAGACAGAGAGCCGCCGCCTTCACGAGGTAATTACTCATCCCTTGGCGCCTCGTTCCTTGATGGCCACTTTTACATCTATCTGCGGATTGGTGATCTTGAGTGCCGTTACCAACCCCAGCGACTTGCCTGCCTCTTGCGCCGGTTGCCCATTTTTGTAGGTCAAGCTCACGGTCATGAGTGTTTTACTCTGCTTGTCTACCAAGCGCCCACTTGCTGTTTTGACCTGGACGCTGGTCCCTGACCCTCCACTAAACCACCCTGCGCGCACTTCCATGCCATACGAGATCGTCGTTACCAATGCGGCGTCAGCACCAAGGTCAAACGCACCCCGGATCAAGTCAGAAGCACCGAAAAACTCTTCTCCAGTCCTCTGATCTTTTATGGGTGCAACTTTGTTCCTCCGTAACTGCTCTTCAATTTCGGTAGTTTCAATAACCTCGAAGCCTTCCGCGCGGATCGTGCTCGCCACATTGGTGAGGGCATGCTCCGCTACTGCGGTGCTGTCCCCCATGTACGTATACGATTCGGTGCGCTTAGAGGGGATGATGGCGATTTTTTTGAGCGCGGTCACCGCACTCACATTGGCCGCAGGAATCGTGACATCTACCTCTGCTTCTTCAATGGCCCGGTACGCTCCCGCCCCCATGATCATGGCACTGGGCGCCATAGCGAGAAGGGGAATGACTGCCAGACACCCCGCGCCACTGACGGAGAGGATTGCTAAACCAATACCGAGAGCAGTTCGTCCCCACACTGAACAACTCATTGACGTCTCCACCTGCACCTTTTTCATACGCCCCCCTATCTTGTGTCGAAAGGATGGGAATACTAAGTATTCCTGAGTATCGGGTCAAGAGGAAAACTAAGATTCTCTGAGTCCCATGACAAGGACTCAACACAGTGCAGATGTATCCGTAATTGCGCGCCGCTTACGAGAAGCGCGCCTTAACGTGGGAATTTCTCAAAAGAACTTGGGGATACAGGCGGGAATCGATGAGTTTTCTTCCAGTACCCGCGTAAATCAGTATGAACGTGGAAAGCACGTTCCTGACTTTCAGACCCTGGAGAAATTCGGGAGCATCCTTCATGTTCCCACGGCATTCTTTTATGCTCGCGACGATGTCACGGCGGAGATGCTGCTCCTCTTTGCCAATTTGCCGCGCTCACAACAAAACCGTGCCTTGTCCTACCTGAAGAAACTTGGTCAAAAAGGGGTCGGGTAGACTTGCGGGTAGACTTGGGGGATTACTCGAAGCGGCGGGGAATTCTGCGTCACATTTTCATTTGAGCCATATTCCTGCGTTGCTGCCATTCGCTATACCTCATCACGAAGTCCCCCGAAGTCTACCTGCGAGGCGTCCAAGTCCACCCGTGGTCTACCCGAGAATGACTCTTGGGCACCATTACACAGCGTGGTAAAAGGTGCCGCATTGTGATTATTAGTTATCCCCATCCCACAGAATGAATGTGCCCCATCGGCACATTCTCACCACTTCGAATGAATCACGTTTGACGCGACAATAAAGAAAGTTCTTGTAGCCGCGTAATGGCAGCAGGAACCATCATTATGTCATTACGCGTTCAATCATATCTCCGCACTGAGCGGCGGAAATGGGCACTTACCCAAAAGGAACTCACCTTTCTTTTGGGACGCAAAAGCCCTACTCACACATCCCGTTTAGAGCAAGGCAAGCGCATCCCCAGCGCCGACGCCCTTCTTGCCTGTGAAATCCTGTTCGGTATCCATCCTCGCATCCTCTTTCCCAAATTGTATGCAGATGTCGAAGAGCAAGTTTTAGCCCGCGCTTCCACTTTGTACGAACAACTTGAACAGGAGGGCAGCCTCCCTGCACAAAGAAAGAAAGAGTTTCTTTCCGCCGCCCTTAAACGTGCCATTACTCGACTTAATCAACCTGAAGAACTATGAATCATGATTTACACCACACCTTTGTCCTTGCTTTGTATCCCACCAGCCGTGGCTATGCCTATGCCCTCTTTGAAGGACCGCAGAGCCCCTATGATTGGGGTGTAAAAGACATCAGGAAAAAACACAAGAATGACTGGACCCTCTCAAGCATCCAGGTGCTCATCGAACGCTACCGCCCCGACTACCTTGTCATTGAAGACTACACCGAAAAAGGTTCTCGCCGGTCGTCGCGGATTCGCAAACTCTACCGCATGCTTACGCACCTCGCTGAGACCGAGCACATCGAAGTATTCCGTTCTTCGCGGAGTGCCACGCGCGCATGCTTTGAACCCCTCGGCGCACGTACCAAGTACGAGATTGCACAAGTCATCGCACGGCAGTTGCCGGCATTCGCGCACCGCTTGCCGAGACTCCGTAAAATCTGGATGAGTGAAGACCCGAGACAGAGTCTGTTTGATGCAGTGGCGCTTGTGGCGGTGTTTTATGGGGCGCATCCCCGAGGACATTAGGACCTATCTCAAAACAAACCCCTCAACATAAAGATTCTCATCAGTAAAGTTTACTGCATACCCGAATACTGATAACCACACACGCGTTGACATTATTTATGTTACAGGTTCCAACAAGAATTCTTACTTGTAAAAAATATATTGTGGTACTACAATTCAAGGAGATTTGAAAAGACGACAATTAGAGGGGAAAGACGATGCATACGCTTTGTTTTGCAAACGAAGAATTGAAGAACATTTTTTATGCATCTGTTACTCCTTTCGAAGCCCGCTTGTTTGTGCAAGCGACCACCCAACTAAGACTAAAGCCGGGTGTTTACGAAACGCGTTATCCTGAAGTGGGGATTAGTGGGCGTGGCGCGTGTATCAGAATGGTATTTCGAGTTAATCGAAATCAACTACTGAACATTGAAAAAATTACCATTTTGCACCACGGAGGTTTACGGGGGATATATTGGTCCGCTCGTGGATTGGCGGAACAGGCTTTGAGCAAAATTCTGAGAAAGATTAAATCGAGGTAAACGTCGATTTTCTCCGAGAATAACTAATAGTTATGTTTTGCTTTCAATGCAACGTGCAGAGATTTCCACGTTGGATGGGTAAGGCCCTGTGTGGGCCTTTTTCTTTTTTGTTGTTTTGAAAAGGAGTTACAGAAATGAAAATGTCCTCAACCATAAAAAAGAATGTATGCATTTCAATTCCCGAGCTCACTGCGGAAGAAATTAAAAAAGAGCGGAAAAGAATGGGATTAAGTCAGTTTTCTTTCAGTGTAAAATATGGAATCCCTATCAACACTCTACGTGCATGGGAACAGGGAACGCGCGTGCCACGCCCTAAATACAGGGCATTGCTACAAAAATTACTTTGTCCTTAATTTATAGGTTATGGCTCAAAAACCCCTCTAGGTGAACTAGAGGGGTTTTTTATTCAGTAGCACTGCGACCCTACCCCCTACCCTTTGTTGCACCCATCTGGAATAGGCCATGATTGCTCTGGATGCTTGGTACTTAATTCGGTCGGGAGATCGAATTCTTCCCCCAACAGTCGCTCGATGGTCGCAACATCAACAAGGTATGCATCCAACATGTTCGCTTTTGCCAAGTCGGAATTCGGCACAATCCAGGCGATGGCATCATCGCTTGCGATGACGACTTTCCAGAAGTAGTCCGCCGTTACCACACCGTGTGATTCCAGAAAATAGTCGTCGTGCGGATTGAAACCCCATATCACGCCACCCACGACGTGTAGGTCTTTAATGTCGCGATAGCACTCAATGATTTCCTCGGTGTGGAGCCACGCCCCGCGATTCATGGAAGCTGCTTGCGGGAGTATGTTGGTCATGAAATTGCTCTGCCGTATCCCGATAGCAGACCCGTCGAGATGGTTCGCTGGGACAAGATGTCCCCGGTCGTAACTTACCCCCGGAGCACGGTATGTAGCCGCACTCTCTTGCTGACATTCTCCGGGTACATCGGAATCGAGAAGAAACTTTGCAACACGTGGTAATGTCCCCGTGTCTTTCGTAGCGGTATATTCGAAACGAAATGCACCCCGTTTCATGCAATCAAGCCACACCGTGAACCCCTCATAATGAACTTCCAGTATTTTCCCCGGAATCAGCTCACGGATGTCTGCCGCGTTTACCAGATTTGTCGCACCTGTCGCGATTAGGAGTATCAAGGCGTGCCACATACTGTTTTGCGAGCGGAATATGAGCGAGTATTGTGTTGACATAAAAATCTCTAAAGAGGGACGGACAATGCGCACCGCACTTTTTATCATCATAGCCCTCGCGATACCATCCATCTCATTTGCGCATGGAGGTCGAACGAATGCGGAAGGATGTCATAATGATCGCAAAAACGGCGGGTATCACTGCCACAATGCAAAGACGTCCGCGCCGTCGCCACAAAGACAGTCGAATGAGCCGACGTCACCAAGTGCAAGCGCGAAAGCTAGGGCGGCGCAACCTCCGAACAAAGAAGGCATTCCCGTGGACATCGACGTGGTGAAGAAAAGTAAGAGCGGTATTTGTCACGCCCCTGAAACAACCTATTATTCACGTACCACCAACTTCAGCCCCTACACCACGCTGGATGAGTGCATTGCGAGTGGGGGTCGTTTGCCTGCAAGGTGAAGATGTGAAAATTCCGCTATATTTTTCCTCTCGCAGTTGTAGAATTTGGTCGATCAAAAATCTTGGGGTGTCGTATGACCGAACAAACGAAACGTGCGGAACTGTGGAATGAAGTTGAAATGATAGGCGCACAGTGGCAAGCGTCCCTCCAAACAGATTATCCGCTGATACCGCTTACCGCACTTCTTCCCCTGTGGAACAGTGCGGTAACGACAGGTATGAATATATTCGATCGTATGCGCCTTGAATCACAAGGGCACGAAGTTTTGCTGCTCAAAACCGAAGTGCAAAGACTCAGGCGCGAACTTGCGCGTGTGACTGGTGAGGTAAGATTTCCTGAAGGCATTGATCGTCGGCGCGCCAGTTAACTAAACCATCACCACAATTCTCACCCTCTGTCGTAAAATGTGCGCCTGCTCACCCTACCAAAGGGAGGACGTATGCACGCTGAAAGCTCCAAACGGGTCGGCATTTGGATTCGTGTCTCGACCGAAGATCAAGTAAGAGGGGAATCACCCGAGCACCACGAACGCCGCGCTCGCCACTACGCCGAAGCGAAAGGCTGGGACGTGATCGAGGTGTACCGTCTTGACGCCATTTCGGGAAAGACTGTCAAAGAAACCGCCGAAGCCAAGCGCATGCTGGGTGACATCAAGAAGGGCCACATCACCGGCATCATCTTTTCGAAGCTCGCTCGCCTTGCCCGTAACACCCGAGAACTCCTCGAATTCGCGGAAGAGTTCCGCACGTACAATGCTGACCTCATATCGCTCGGGGAATCCATCGACACCTCAACCCCAGCAGGCCGCCTCTTCTATACGATGATTGCCGCCATGGCGCAGTGGGAACGTGAGGAAATCGCGCAGCGGGTTGCCGCATCGGTCCCTATCCGCGCCAAGATGGGGAAGCCGCTCGGTGGCCAAGCACCTTTCGGCTATCAGTGGAAAGATCGAAAGCTTATTCCTGACCTCAAGGAAGCACCGGTACGAAAGCTCATGTACGAACTCTTTCGGGAATACCGCCGCAAGAAAACCGTGGCACGGCTCCTCAATGAACGTGGCTACCGCACCCGGAACGGCTCACTGTTTTCCGACACGACGGTAGACCGCCTTTTGCGCGACCCAACCGCCAAGGGCATCCGTCGCGCAAACTACACCCAAACAAAGAACAACAAAAAGACATGGGAACGGAAGCCTGAAAGTGAATGGGTGCTCCTTGAAGTAGAAGCCATCGTCCCCGAAGAACTCTGGAACGAATGCAATGCCATCTTGGACGGTCAAAGGGCGAAAGGGAAGCGCCTAGCGAGGCAAACCGTCCACCTCTTTGCTGGGCTTACCCACTGCGGCTGTGGCCAAAAAATGTATGTGCCGTCCAACACTCCGAAATACGTCTGTTACGCCTGCCGCAACAAAATCCCGGTTGTTGACTTGGAGGGGGTATTCCACGAACAGATCAAAAACTTCTTCTTTTCACCCCATGAAATCGCCGCGCACTTGAGCAAGGCACACGCCGCCATTCATGAAAAAGAAGAACTCCTCACGGTGCTCCACAAGGAACAAAAGAAGCTTGCTGCCGAAGTAGACAAGCTCTATGACCTCTACCAATCAAGCGCAATTGACAAGGCAGGCTTCGGAGCAAAATACCACCCAATGGCCTTGCGGCAACGGCAACTCGAAGAGGAACTTCCTCAGGTACAAGCGGAACTGGATGTCCTCAAAATCTCCCACCTCTCGCAGGAGGAAATCGTCACCAGCGCCCGTGATCTCTATACCCGTTGGCCAACGCTTCCTAACGAAGAAAAGCGCCAAATCGTGGAGGCCATTACTGAGCGGATCATTGTTCACGTCGGCGAAGTAGAAATCCACCTCTTCTATGCACCACCTGCTTCTGTGACTTCCACCGAGACCCCCTTCACCCCTGAAACGCCGGACACTCCCCCTACCCTCTTAGACGGTGGCGGAATGGCAACGAAACCTCATAGACGCGTTGCCTTCTTGCCATACGTCCGCGTGTGCCTTAAAGCATTGAAACCAAAGGAAACCGAAATTATGCCCCAAACTTTGGGCGAGCATATTCACAAGCGACGTAAGGAAATGAAGCTCAACCAACGAGAAGCCGGGAAGCTCCTCGGGGTCAGTTCTGCCACGGTACTAAATTGGGAGAAGACGAAAACTGAACCACCGATTGCGTCCATGCCCGCCATCTTCCGCTTCTTAGGCTACGACCCCTTTCCGAAGCCGGAGAGCCTTCCTGAACGCCTGCTCGCCAAACGGCGCGCGATGGGCTGGTCCCTCAAGGAAGCAGCACGGCACCTTGGTGTCGACGAGGGGACGTGGCGGGTTTGGGAGAGTGGTGAGACGGTACCGAGGGGGCGGTGGCGGGAATTGATGAATGGGTTTTTGGGAGTAGATATTTTCTAGTTTCGATCCGTCCACGAATACATTCTATTGAGATGAGATTTTACGATAGCGTCCTGAGGTAGATATAAAGCGCTTAACGACCATTATTATGAAGATGCTTAAAAGAATGAGTGTTGCAACGGGCCAACCTGCGAACCCCATCATCTCCAAACCGAGAAAATGAGCCAACTTACCAACACAACCGATTGCAAACGCGACAAGCGCAAGTGCTAATATGGGATCACCAATTCGGTGTGCAAAGTCTTTCCGAATTTCAAATTTAACATCTAATAGCCAGCGACACCCAACAGCGACAAACACCCCCGCAAGGACATAGACAGTTAGGGTGAATAGGGGAAACAAAGAGAATTCGCCAACGAAGTAATCAGTCTGAAGGTGCTGAACTAGGCTATCTAGAGCAAAGGGAAGTAGTGAAGCAACAAACAAAATCACGACCAATGAAATCAAAAATTTCCACAATCGTCCCCATATTTTTGCGTTAAAAAAATCGCCAACTTCAGACTTGAGTACGCGCCAGAATATTTCCCACCAGCCAGGGATCGAGTGCGCAAAGTGGATAGCTAGATCCACCAAACCATTAAAAATGCGAAAAATAGGACTAGATGACTCTAAGTTGTCTGATTCTCGGCGCAGCCCAGATTCTCGATACTCATGTATTGTTTTTGTAGTGATACGTACAAAAAGCCAGAAACTTGCCACAATAAAAAAGGTTAGGCGGATTACAAAAATAAAGTCCAGAAATTTAGGTGAGAGTACAGATTCAGAAAATCTAAAAATGGAATAACCAAGCGTTATGAAGGTAGAAAATACTGTTCCAACAGCAATAAATTGTGTCCATGGACTACGTGCATGTTTCGGAATACAAGAAACTCCAACAGTAGGAAGAAACAACATGCCTATCGAAAATACCAAAACTGATTGGTAAGCTGTGAGCGCATAAGCGGCAGCAAATGCTACTACTAGACTGGCAACGACCCATCTTGATTTAACGATGGCATCCTTGTTGTCGCCATCGCGCGAAGCTATTCCACAATATGCTGATATTAAAACAATGATATAGACAAGCACAAAGGGAGACCCTGAAATCTCTACTTGATTGAGTAAGGCAAGTTTAAGTAATCGATTGAAAAGTGCGTTAATTGTGGGAATACACACGTACGCTGAAAGTAATGTGCTACTGACAACAAATAGCCACGTTGTGGCTATACCACCTGACGGCAAACGAGATATCGTTGCGCTTGGTTCTTCTGCCCCAACAGTCATCTTCATCCTTGGTGAATTAAAAACACCGCCTTCTTGAGACGGTGTAATTCTGTACTTATTATTTTCGTGGTTTCTTATAGTAGTAGCTACTGATAACCTCCGCTACCAGTAACGCGATGCAAATCACATCCATGCCGAAATATACCCAAAATTGTCCTTTATAGACTACGTCATGCGGTCTCTCTCCAAAAAACATGGCGATTAGCACTGACGTGATCAATACAATAGCCACGGTACCAATTGGCAACATATTTTTGTCTATCCAGTAAAAAAGTCTAGAATTTTCCGCCATAAATTTCTCCAGTTGATTTGCAGTGGAGATGCACAAGCAAATATGCACCTCAGCCTACAAACTAACGGGCGACGTACGGGGAGGGGTTCTACCGCTTTTTCACGGACGGTTGAGTTAAGAGTAATTTCTGCTGTTGACCGACTTCAAGTCTTCGCCGACATCGCGGGTTGTGGAATTGCTCGATGTATTTGCGCGCAAACATCGGCGCGTCAGTGTGGGATAATTTCTGGGTTCGTACCTGAGAGGAGAACTTCTAACTACCATAGTAACATATTGTAATAATTTGTCAATACAAGACGCCTTTAATGGAATAGTTTGTAGAATTGCACAGCAACCACGAATACGCCAGCCCAATAGCCTACTTTCACCCCTTCTTCACTCTTGAAAGCGACCGCGCAATAACCTGCGCCACCACCGACCGCCGCTCTGCAACATCTGCGGGGGAGAGCGTTTGCCGTGTCACTTTCACCTTGTAACCCCGCACTGTTGTTTGGGTCGGCGTCATGGTATCAAGCCGATCCAAAGTAGGCAAAATGTCTTCCGGTCCCAATAGGTCAACAAGTGTTCCATTCGGAACCTCCTTCAGCTTTTTTCCGACTTTTTCGCGCCGCTTTGCATCGGGCGTAATGAAGAGAATTTTAGTAAACCCTGAAGCCAGACATTTTTGGATATTCTCGACTTCGTGATCGACGTTCGTGGTGATTGAAATTTCACAAGCAATCACCAACGATTCTTTGCGGAGCACCACGTCAACCTGGCCATTCGGCACCTGTTCTTCAATGATTGCGCGAAACCCCCGCTCCTCACCTAATCGCTTCACCAGATGTTGAAGGTACTTATGTTCCTGCCCGCCCCGGCCAAGGGGTGACGGTTCCGGTGGGGGAATGGGGTGTGCCCGGAGAGTTGGTGGAGATGGTGGTAGAACAGGAGGAGTGATTTCGCGTTTACGGGTGGCAAGTGCTTTTTCCTTTTGCGTCGCCTCTCGTTTTTCTTCTGCAACTGTTACCGCACCAACCACCGCCGCTTCCTGCGGCTCCTGTGCTGTACGGAACCCTTCTTCGAGTACGGCACGCGGTGTCGCAAACATCTCTCGTGAATGTGCAATAACGGATGCGCTCCGTGCTCGTGCCACATCTTGTTCAATATGCGTCGCGGGGAACGTGTGCAGATTAAAGTCGTTCTCCGCACGCCCCATTCGGACCACCGCCTCCCCCCGCGACAGGTTCTGCACATCCTCTGCATCAAAGGAAGCAAACCCGCGTGCAAGGGTCGCCACATCAGCGTAATCAACCCGAAACACGATGCGCGTATGCGCATTGCCAAGGACCGCACTCTTCACAGGAGAATCATCAAGCTGTGCAAGCGTCTGATGCGCCAAGGTAAGCCCCAATGCATATTTCCGTGAGTCGGTAAGGAGGGATGACATTGAAGGCGTGACGAAGTGCTGAAATTCATCAAGGTAAAGAAAATACGGACTGCGCGAGTCTTTAGCTACCTGTTGTCGGAGGAGCGCCGACTGGTGGAATTTGCTCACGAGTAAGCTTCCCAGAAGGTGCGCGTTCTCTTCACCGATGATGCCATGAGAAAGTTTAACCAAGAGCACCTTGCGCACGTTCATGATTTTTGAAATATCGAGCGTGCCACCCTTCTGCCCCACAATGTTACGGATGAGCTTGGCGCGAAGGAATGCGTTCAATCTGGTGAGGATCGGCCCAATGGAGCGGGAACCGATGAGCGGGTATTCCTTGTGCCAGAAGAAACGGATTTCCTCATCAGCAATCTCGGCGAGAAACCGCTTCCGAAACATGTCATCAAGGAGAAAACGCCGCAGATCGAGAAGCGTTCCGCCCTGCTTACCTTCGAGCATGGCAAGCACCGCATTCCCCAACACTGCGCTCATAGTGTCGCCCCAGCTTGTCGCTAAGCGTTTGAAGATGCCCACCATGTCGGATGCAATGAGGTTCTTTTCAATTTCACTGGTTGCAGACAGTACATTGAATCCCATGGGCCACGCTTCATCACCGGGATCAAATACCACCACGTCGTGAGTACGTTCCTCGGGAACACGCGCAAGAATTTCTTCGATCAAGTCTCCATGGGGGTCAAAGACAGCGACACCTTCACCCTTTGCAATATCCTGCTCGATGAGGTTGAGGAGAAGCGTAGATTTCCCGGTACCCGAAGCACCAATCACATGTACATGTTGGAGCCGGTCACTAGTCCCCAGTGTCGCCGGCGTGCAAATACCCCGGTGTATATTTTCTCCCAGAATCAAATGATGACCGAGCGCTACCTCGGGAAGTGCTTTGGTGGATTTACGTTCACGGTGAAGCGCTTCATGGAGAACGGATGCGTCAGGGAAGTGCACCAACCCGGAGAGTTCTGGAAGGGAAAGAATCATTCCCGTGCGGTAGCTCTCGCGTGCAAGGAGCGCTTGCGTATGCAGTTCGTCGGGGTATGCGTCATTGTCGAGCGGTATGAGTTCATTGCTGCCCGAGCGTGCGAATTGAAGAAAGAAGCTTCCGAGAGAACGCGCAATACTCCATGCCCGTTCTGGTGCCATTCCTTGTGCTGCAATACGAATCACTACCGCAAAGAGCGGCGTTTCCGTTTTCTCGCGCGTGAGCTTCACAAATTCTGGCGCGTCGGCAAAAATGCACCCGCCTTTGCCGTCATTCACCGCATCTCTGGCACTTTCTGCCCATGGGTTCCTGACCCGCGCGAAGAGTATTTGAACGCAGCCCAACTCGTCTGCACCCATCTGCCCGAGCGCTCCAACGAGGGGAATGTATGGATCAATGGTGAAGGAATTGACGGCTTGAAGCGGCAGAAAGAATTCGTGGGACAGGCCGAAGTCAATAACGGCGCCCTCTTCTCTGATATCCCACGCGTCCACCAAAATATCGGATTCTTCGGTAACGACCGCATCGGGGACATATCCACGGATGGTTTCAATGACGTGGGTCGTGTCAGATGCGGCGCAGGTAATTTGAAACACCACAGATTTGTACCGACCTACAATTTCAAAGCAAAGAGGTTGAAGCGCGGTCGAGAGTGTAAGCAGAAGCTTTTGTGCAACCTCGACCTGTGCCGCGAAATCCGCCGGTACCCGTATCGTAAGTGTTGCACGCTCACTGGACGGGGGAGCGGGGAATGGCAGCATTTCCTCGAAGGGTGGAGCGGGAAGAGCTGGAAAGGGATGATTGCCGCTCTTCCAAATATTCTTTGTCACCAACGCGAGCGAGGAAAGAAATGTTGGCCGTTTCCCGTCGTCACACACGCCGTCATTACCTTGCGAAGGAAGCAAAAAGATTGGTCGGTAGGGCGGCTCAAGGGATACCGGGTAATCGGAAAGGGACCACCCACGTCCCCGCAATTCCCATGCGTAGAAGCTTTCGGTAATGCGCTCTGCAAGGGGGCGTGTCACGAGAGACTCACGAAGCGCTACGTACGCCCGAAGAAATCACGCATGATCGGCTTCCGGTCAAGGTCGGACAGTGCCCGTATGCCCTGCGCATTCACCACGGCATCCAGCGTTTCGAGCACCGCCGCGTGGGTTACCGACTGAAACATGCCTGTGGTATCAAATTTGTAGTAGGTAAGAGGCTTCAGTACAGAGCGGAGGAAAAAACCAATAACGGGAATACGCGCCAAGAGTGCAAAGAATCCTTTTTCCCGTTCTCCCAGCCACCACGAAACAAAGAAGCCGTTGCCGAACGGTGCGGCACAGATATGAAACACCAACGCTTCTCGCCTTATTTGCAGATACTCGCGTTTCGCGGACAGAATACTGCCCTCGAAAAGATTCACACGCTCAATCTTGATATGTTCAAGATGGTGGGCACCCAAGATTTGCTCAACAGAATCATAGAAGCTCTTCGACGAATGCTTCATCCCCTGGACCATAGTGTTCCAATGCGAAAGGATGGTTTCCGGTACGACCTTTCCCATGATGTTCTCCCCTCATGATCGTTTGCGAAGCTTTGCATTAGACTCCCTCATGCCATATCCCTCAAGATGCTTCTTGGTTTTGGGGATGGAGCGTTGTCGCACTGAACGGCCTCCCCGGCGCACCGTCGATCATGAGCTTCACGTAGATGTCGTGGTTGGGAAGGCTCGACAAGTCTTCAGGGGAAAACACCGGACTAAATTCACGCGCAAGAATGCGTGCATCCTCCGGCCCCACACGGAAGGTGATGATGGTACCGACATTCCCGAGCACCGCATGCCGCACGTCCTCGGTGAGCTGGTGGAGGTGTTGGTTGGCAAGCACGAACCCCAGAGCGTACTTCCGCAGTTCAGAAACCGCATTCGTCACGGAAAGCGTGGTGAAGGTTTGAAACTCATCGAGATACACAAAAAAGTTGCGACGTTCTCGTTCGGGAATCTCACTCCGGGACCACCCAGCAAGACTGAGCGTGGTAACGAGTAAGGCTCCCAACAAATTCGCACTGTCGTCCCCCAACCGCCCTTTGGCGAGATTAACGATGAGGATTTTTCCCGTATCCATGATGTGGCGGAAGTGGAGGTCAACCGGTGGTTCCGTGAATATTCGATGGAGTCGGGGGTCGGCCAAGAAGGCACCGATTTTGTTCTGAATGGGGGAGATCATCTCCTGCCGGTAGCGCGGATTGTAGTGCGGAAATTCCTCTTCCCAGAATTTCCGCACCTGTACATTCTCCACGTGTTTGAGCACGTCCCTCTGGAATTTGGCATCAGATACCATGCGGAGCACATCGGGGAGCGTCGCGTTGCCATACTCGATCAAGGCATAGAGCGTGTTCCGAAATATGTGCTCCATACGCACTCCCCACGCATCGTCAAACAGCTTCTTGAATGCCTCAAGAAGGCCTGACACTGCAAGTGGTACTTTGTCTTTTCGCACACGCCGTAGTGGGTTGTATCCGTACGGCTGAGTGATGTCCGCAGCATCAAGGTAGATGAGGTCACCTCGGCGCACACCCATCGCATACGCTACCAGCCGCTCTGCCAAATCACCGTGGGGGTCAATGACACACAGACCGTGCCCGTGCCGTATATCCTGACGCGCCAGCGTTTCCAGAAGTGTCGATTTTCCGGTACCGGTCTTGCCAATGGCGTACAGGTGAAAAAGCCGGTCGCGCTCTTTGATACCGAACCGCAGCTTCTTCCGTCCGTTGGTTACTCCGAAATACGAGATGGGTACATGCTTCTTCATGAAAGAAAGCATACCTAGTACACAGGGGAATACACGGCACGGAAGCCATGTCCTTACAGACACTTTTCGCGTCGTGCGGAAAGATTGCACTTCATGAATTACGACCTGCCTGATTGAACAAATAGTAGCGTGTCCACGCGGCACATTCCCACGTCGTGCCGGCGCTCACCCGTTGGGCGATGATGAAGTAGGAAACCGCATTTCTCTCGTTGTCACTTTGGAGCACCGAATCCCCGGTGTTCCTGGCGTGACAAGGAGACAGATATGAAAGCGGAACGTTCTTTTGAGCGGGGAGATGTACATGCCCGCATAACCGATGAAATCATCAAGGCCATTGAAGCGAGCGGGGAAGAGTATGTTATGCCGTGGCACCAACGTGCCGGAGGCATGCCACGGAATGCACTCACCCACAACCATTACCACGGGGTTAATACCCTCGCATTATGGGTTACGTGCCAACTGCGCGGTTACACATCACCCTACTTTGCCACCTACCGTCAGTGGAGCGAACTCGGCGCTCAGGTCAGGCGGGGAGAAAAAGCCTCACCCATCATCTACTTCAAACAGAGGGAAGCAGAAGGTGAAGACGAGCCACATAATGACAACACCCCCAAGCTTCCTCCCATTATGCGCAGCTCCTCCGTATTCAATGCGGAACAAGTAGACGGCTGGCAGAAGGCAGAGGAACTGCCAGAAGACCGCACACAGCAATTGGAGACCGTAGATACGTTCATCTCGTCGCTTGGTGCGGAAGTGCTCTATGGCGGTGACATCGCGGCTTACAGCAGAGCTTTTGACCGTATCAGTATGCCGGAGCGTCGGCAATTCGTGGGCACGGAAACAAGCTCGGCAACTGAGTCCTTCTACTCGGTGCTGCTCCATGAACATGTGCATTGGTCGGGACACCCCAAGCGCTTGAACCGTGATCTTTCGGGTCGCTTCGGTACCTTTGCCTATGCCATGGAAGAGTTGGTGGCAGAGCTCGGCGCGGCATTTCTTTGTGCTGATCTTGGCATCTATCTGCATCCACGGCGTGACCATGCGTTCTACGTGAGAAGCTGGCTTACGGTGCTCCACCAAGAGAAGACGGCAATCTTTACCGCATCAAGTGCAGCTCAGGTCGCTTGTCGATATCTGAAGGAGGTTGCGTTGGAAAAGAGTAGTGCGGATCAGTGCGCATAGGAAGTTGTAGAACCCGGTCGGAAGGCCGGGTTTTTTGTGTTCGCGTTTTTCGGGAACAATGCAGTGTGTCCACATGGCGCATTCTCACGTCGTGTTTGACGCGAGCAACTCGTATTATTTCAATAAAGAACCATTCTGTATGAGGAACGGAAGTATCTTGTTTTTAATTATGGGGGAAAGCGTTTCCCAATCATCTGTTGGTGAGAACCACTTGAGTTCCTGTATCTCAGAAGAAGCTACAAGAGTTCCTGACAACTCCCCGCTATATAGTTCAATCTCTACAATCCTTTCTGTTTTGCCAGCCGCAAAATCTGAGAAATTACCCAAGTAACGGAGAGAACTGGTTTCCAAATGAGCCCCTCCGCCAAGCTCTTCGACGATCTGCCGCATCAGATTTTCAACCGGTGATTCCCCTGTTTTTTTCAAACCGCCTGGAAGAATCAGGGGGTCAAATGCGAATGGACGGCACAAAAGTAATCTGTTGTTTCTTATGTGTGCAAGTCCTATTTTGTACATGTACTGCATAATTATTTGGAAGTTATTGCGGGTGTTAACAATATTTTATAAATATCCTGTACGCTTATTCCTAACGCAGCACTCACAATCTCGAAGACTATAATAATCCCTATAATAATCGGAAATATTCCTTTGCTTATCCAAGGAGGGAAAAAAGATTTTCGTTTCTTTATAAGAATGAGCGAGGATGCAAACAAGCTCACGGTTAGGACTGATAATGCACTAACGATTGCCGATCTCTTAATGGTCAAATCAATTGTTGGTACAAGGAACAGTATACAAAAGCTGCTGAAAAAACAGAAATATGTCGCTATGCGATACCAGCGTGAATGAAACACAAATCTAAAATATTTGGATGAGGGCAAGAGGTGAACATACTCCGGCTCTAGGTATTTTTGTTTTTGGATTGATAAGGCTGACTCAATTCTGTAAGTCACGATGGCTGGATCGAAAGCCTTATGTAGTTTGGCGTACATACTTGTAATCCAGAACTGACCGCGGATTGTCTCTGCTCCATCGGGCTCTTTCCATCCATTCTCATACCGTAGAGTGTTAACTTTACGAACAGCGTCGGCTATGACATGTTCATATGGCTCAGTTCCAAGCAGAAGAAGGCTTGGCACGATCCACAGTACTTTTGAATGCTCCCATTTTGTCCCTGGCACATTTTCAATTTCCACACCCCAATCCAAGTCTGAACTTAAAAAGTCGATCAGATTTTTTACTGCACTATCGTCAATCTCATATTTGTTATTTACTAGAGCATGAACAGCTTGTGCGGTTGCAACTTTGCTTTGTTGACCAGAGACAAATCCCCATAGCCCCTTCCCGTCCCTTTTGGAAAGCAGCCAAGAAATGCCCTTTGCACGACTCTCTTTCGTGAGTGTGCCGAGGCGATTCAATACCAGCAAAGAAAGTACCGACGGGAAGAGTGAGGACTGTCCGTCCTTGGAGTGGTGCCCCCAGCCACCATCATCATTTTGCGCGCCCAAAAGCCATTCAGTGTATCGCTTTACCTCCCCTGGATAATCAACTATTGGGTTTGGGAAATTCCATAGCGCAAATTGGACATAGCGAGTTCTTGGATATTTTTCAAGTTGTTCTAGTAGTTGCCGCCAAATGAATTCAAACCCCTTCAAAATCTGGTCAGAGTAATGAGTACCGCATAGGTGGTTTGCCTCTACGAGAATAAATATTGATTCAGCCGTATTTACCACTGACGAAGCTTGCTTTGGGCTAAGTCCCCACCCTCCGTCCAAATTTTGATGAGTGACTAGCCAATCTGCTGCTTCGGTAAGTTGCCGAAAATATCCCACGATGAAATCTTCCCCATTACGCTAGTAGCATTGAGCATTTTATGACAGAGCAAAATTATAGTCCCCGATTCTTTATTGATAATTTGCAGGTGCCTTTTCCTGTGCCTTTTCAGATTGAACACCATTGTCACACCTTATTTTCATGAATTATGACCCGCCTGTTTGAGTGATTAGCAGCGTGTCCACGCGGCACATTCTCGCGTCGTGTTTTCGGGCTATATAAAGATAATTATGTATATCGGGTTTGTTCTTTACATAAAGGAGCTCGATATGACATTTCACCACCTATCACACCTTGACCTTCTGTCCCTTCTTGTAGGTTCGAAGAAAGCACAGAAGCTGTACCAAGGCTCACTCACCACCCTTCTTTATGCAGAGGAAGGAAGCAAAAACTACGTACCGAAACTTGCGGTGGCCCGGGAACTCGTCCGTCTCTCGCTTGAAGAAAAGCTTTACGGTGAAGACGTTTTTTCTTCACCGTACACCGTTAAGGAGTATCTCAAGGTATTGCTCCACGGACGAGAACATGAGGTCTTTGTTGTTCTTTTCCTTACTACGCAACATCATCTCATTCTTGCCGAGGAACTCTTTCGCGGCACCCTCGCGGGTGCATCCGTCCATCCGCGCGAAGTGGTAAAGCGGGCACTTGCGCTTAACGCCGCCAGTGTCATCTTTGCCCATAACCATCCTTCAGGGGTTGCAGAACCAAGTGCCGCAGACACGGCACTTACGATGAGGCTCAAGGATGCACTTGCTCTCGTCGAAGTGAGCGTGCTCGATCACTTTGTGGTGACGGGGAGCGCGGTGGTGAGTATGGCGGAGCGAGGATTGATGTGAGGGAAAAAGTAGAGAAGCACACCCCCGCCTGATGGCGGGGTTTTTGTTGGCTAATTTATGAGTCACTGTGTCGATCACTACGTGTGGTGCGTAATATTTGTGCCATATTTAGCGCTACGCAGTTGGGTAACGCGTCTATAATACCCCCTGTCGTTTGGTGCCATTTGAAATATCGGTGCCTTTTTAAAAATCAAGATAATCACTGCGGCACAGCGTCACATAAATGAGGCCCGGGCATGCAGGCTATTTTTGACTCAAAGGGAGTGAGCGTTTAGATGATTACATCCGACGATCTCGCCAGACTAAAAATCAGACACATCATTTTCCATGACGTACCAAACAATTCTAAGGGCGGTACGAACATACCAACCCTGGCCGATGCCGAAACGGAGATTGATTCGTCGCGGGCTGGTATGTTGAAGGATCGACTAACGCGGGCGCTAGGGTCTAAATCTGCCTACGAGACTGAATTTCTTCCTGAGACCAGCTCGCCGGTTCCCGATGAAGTGGGGAAGTTCACAGCTAAGTCTCATTCGATCAAGCACTTCGTTGATATGTCACAACGGCTGGCGCAATACTTGTTTGACCAACAGGGCGGTCAGATGTCTCCAGGATTGTTATGTGTCATTGATATCGCCAGCGCCGGCCGTGCCAGCCTAGCTATTTTAAAGTTGGAGCGCGAGCAAGGTGCCGACCTTGAGCTGCGCACAATTGATGGTAGACGGAGGTTTGAGATGTCCGTGCTCGACAACCTTGTGTTTACCGATGGCACGCGTCTTTTTAAATCCGCGCTGTTTATTAGAACTGGCGAGAACACGTTCCGCGCTGCGGCGTGTGACAGCCAGCGCTCAGTAACCAGAAGCACGGATGTAGCACGATTCTGGATGCGGTTTTTGGGATGCCGTGCCACAGAAGAACCGCGTATCGCAACGCAGAAGTGGTTTGATGCGACTGTTAATTTCGTTAACAGTTACATTACTGATCCGGTGGAGAAAAATGATGTGTACGAGCATCTCCTGTCGGAGCTGAAATCCAAGAAGACAAAAATTATACCCAAGAAATTTATAGAGGATTACATCCCGGACAGTTACCAAAAGCTGTACTCGGACTTCCTTGCCGATAACCGAGTTTCGCTGCAAGGGTTCGAGAAAGATACCTCAGATATTCAAAGCAAGCTTCGTCGAAAGTCGCTCTACACGATTAAGGGCGTGACAGTAACTGTGCCTGTTGACGAGGAACATCTGGTCGACATCGAAACTGACCAAATAGTTGTGCATGATCAACTACAAAACATTGTGCATAAATGACCGATTTGGAAACCGCCCGGAAGCGCTGGCTTCAAGAGAGGCCCAAGTATGAGCAATTCGGCAAAGAACTTGAAAAGCGGCTACGTACTGAATTGCGTCAAGCGGGCATCTGGGCTGATGTAACCAGCCGTGCGAAGGAAATGGATGGTTTCATTCGCAAGTTGATCAAGAAGCCGAGTCATAATTATGAATCGGTGAGCGATAAGTCCGGCATTCGTGTGATTCTTCGGTACAAGAATGAAGTCGACGCGGTTTTGGCGTTAGCCGAAAAGTCGTTTAAGTGCGGGCAGCCAGAGCAGAAGGCTGATACGCTGAAACTGGATCAAGTCGGATATCTGAGTGTACATGTCGATGTGAAACTGTGTGCGGACGACCCGCTGGTGGCCACTTATCCGCCGCAAAAGTTTCAAGCTGAACTTCAAGTGCGAACCCTTGCCCAACATTTGTGGTCTGAGATGTCACATGACACCTACTACAAGAATGACGATACCCTTAATCCGTTGCCGAATTCGATAAAGCGTCGAATTTTCCTTCTTGCAGGAGTAGTCGAGGTAGCCGATAGTGAATTTACTAGGCTAAATATGGAAACGCCTACAACCCCAGAACTTGATTTGCTGAAGTCGCTAGAGCGGCATTACTACAAACTCACGACGCGACGCGGTGATCCAGAAATATCACTTGCGTTGATCCATTTACTTATGCCGCTGTATGAAAAAGAGTCGCGACAGATCGTGTCCCATCTTGATCATTTTTACGCTGAACACGAAGACGTGATTCGCGAAGTTTACGAGGAGGCCGAGGGCACGCCCAACCGAAGTGCTTATCTTTATCAACCTGAAGCACTGATGATTTATGATCGACTGTGTGCGGACACCGCTGTGATTCGGAAAGTGTGGAGTGCGCATTATCCCGAACGCGAACTAGAACGCATTGCCAATGCGTTCGGAATATCGTTTGACTAGCGCGGAACGTAGCAGTGTACATACTGTGATGTAATATTTTATACCTTGACTGATGTCTTCAACGATCCGAAAATATACTTTCAATTGAGGAATTATGTCGTGTAGGCACACTTCACCCCCTTTAGTACTTATCCCACAATCAATACACTTACTTGATGCAATTCACCGAAGAAGCAATCAACGAGTTTATAGAAATCTACGAGCGCAATTTCGACGAGCGAATCTCCCGTGAAGATGCTGTGCTCATGGCACGCCGTTTAGTTAACATGTATCGGTTGTTCCTACGCCCTCTTCCCCCTGATGTTCATGCCGATGAATTGATGGAAGTAACGTTACATGATTGCGAGCCAGAAGCATCTTAATATTCTGGATCGCCGTCATTGTTTCTGGGTCGCGGGATTCGATGAGTGTTCGAACGTCGTTAAGCTTGGCTCACATAAAACAGTTAGCCTCGGATGCGTGGAGCATTCGGGGCTTACTGTTTTACTGAACATCCGGGAATCGAACGCCGGAGCGTTGTCGCGCAACCTTGCGAGGCCGCGAGGCGGTGCCCAGACCGAGGTGAGTGACGACGAACTGAGAGTCGCGGGAGATTCCCGGTAGGGTCACAGAGTGTAATCTGCTTAGACTTTGACTATCTATTTT
This sequence comes from Patescibacteria group bacterium, assembly GCA_038062675.1. Classification (GTDB taxonomy): domain Bacteria; phylum Patescibacteriota; class Minisyncoccia; order Phycocordibacterales; family UBA1550; genus UBA1550. The sequence continues at coordinate 233,324 of JBBTWP010000001.1, read as the reverse complement.
GGTCAAATTCTGGTGCGAGCTATGAAAGTGGGTTGGGTCTACACAGTTGATTGTTGCAACAGCGTTTTTGGTGTAAAATAGCAAGTAAGATTATTAACGTTGTTAGCTTTATATTATTTATGGTTTTTGGCTTTAATTTTGAACGTGCTCCGCAATCTCCGCAAAATCCCCCTGCGTCACCCGAGGCTTCACCTGTGGAGGCAGAAACGCCCGTCTTGGAGGGAATGGAACACCCAAACGAGCTCGACTTCAAGACTCTTCAGGGAGGCGACAAGGTTTTTGTAAAGACGGAGAGCGGCAGTCGTTATTTATTTGAAAGTTTGAAAGATGAGCCGGGGAAGGTGGTGGTGTACAGAAAGACAAACAATGAAGAAACATGGGGTGTTCCGCGTTCGTTGTATAGCGAAGGAATATTTGTAGCAAAAAAAGGTGCGAAATTCACGTTTATGATGGGTGGAAATGGAGAACTTGTACCCGTAACCACTTCATCGGTTTCGGATATTGAAATACATCGCGGTGCCGGAATGCAATAATTTCAAAATTTCTCATGTACGGCAGTTTTGGAGCGCATGGTATAATAGCCCTATGCGCAAAGTAGCTATTTTTGATATTGACGGGACCATCTTTCGGTCGAGTTTGTTGATCGAACTCGTTGAGGTTCTCATCGAGCGGGGGACGTTTCCTCTTTCGGTGCGGGTCGAATATCATGAGGAGAAAGTACAGTGGCTCGATCGTAAAGGGGATTACGAGGAGTATATTATGGCAGTGGTAAAAGTGTTCCTGAAGCATATCAAAGGCGTGCACTTTGGCGAATTTACAACTGCCGCAAAGATTGTGGTGGATCGTTATCGCAATCGCACGTATCGCTTTACTGAGGATCTTATCCAAGAGCTAAAGAAAAAAGATTACTACCTTCTTGCGGTCTCGCAGTCACCGAAGGGCATTCTTGACTTGTTTTGTCAGGAGCTCGGTTTCGACAAAGTGTATGGGAGATTTTATGAATTGGGTCCGACAGACTGTTTTACGGGTCGTATTGAAGATGAGCATATCATTGCCAACAAAGCTGCCGTAGTGCGTCGTGCGGTCGAAAAAGAAGGGCTGACGCTCGAGGGGTCGGTCGGGGTGGGGGACACAGAGGGTGACGTTGCGTTTCTTGAGCTTGTTGAGCGCCCCATTTGCTTCAATCCAAATATGAAGTTGTGGAAGCATGCAAAACGAAACGGATGGGAAGTGTTTGTCGAGCGCAAAGACGTGGTATACGAGCTCAATAAGAAGTAGACTGATTTCGAAAAGGTTGCGGAGATGGAGAACTCTGTGGTATGGTGAAAAGAGGCAGGCACATTTCATTTGAATAGGTTTTTATGGAAAACCTATTCATGCGTTTATTGAGGGCACTAGGACATGGAATTCGTGCATGTTGGGTGCCTCAGGAATACCCTGAAGAACTTGGGATCGAGAACAAAAAGAGTACCACAGCTTCAAGTGTCCCAGAGCCACCCCCGTGGACTCCGAAAAAATAGAATGACCCCTCCCTTCCCGCGAGATTGTACCTTGCGGGACTTTTATATAAAAAAAAGAACGCCAAGTGAGGCGCTCTGAGCTGGCAGGGGTATTTTCTAGCTGTCCTTTGATGAATGGTCAGCGTATGTCCATTTTGGTGGTTGTTTTGCTGTATTCGTTGTTGCCGAATCAGGAATAATCTCACCAACTTTTTCTCGCGGTACCTGCCTTCGTTCTGGGAAGAGATTGTTAATCTCTTCGATACTTTTCGGTTCTGGTAGGACTCCATCATTCAAGACTCCGTGTATTTCCCTTATAGCTTTGTCGTGAGCACTCAGCTTTATTCGTGGAACATTTTCGAAATTTGCCATGATGAGACCCTTTTCTTGAGGACATGATAATAAGTGTAGCAGTGAAGCAAAAAATGTCAATATTTTTATTTTTTGCACTGAGACGAATTGCATGTATAATGAGAGGAAACAATACCTTTCATGACCACGCACAACATGTACCAAAATGCGATCTTCTGGATCGAAGTTGAAAAAATAAAACCAAATCCGTTTCAACCACGCAAGGAGTTTGATGATTCAAAACTTCGAGATCTGGCGGACTCTATAAAGCAGTACGGTATCTTGCAACCTTTGGTGGTGACACGCCGTGAGATTGAAAAACCTGAAGGGGGACTTGCTGTGGAATACGAACTCATCGCGGGGGAGCGCCGTTTGCGTGCGTCAAAACTCGCCATGCTTACGCAGGTTCCGGTTCTTATTCGCATTGGGTCGGAGGGGAAAGAAGAAGAGGACCGCATCAAGCTTGAGCTTGCAATCATTGAAAATTTGCAGCGTGAAGATTTGAATCCTGTTGATCGCGCAAAAGCATTCCAGCGTCTTGCCGACGAGTTTGGTTTCAAGCACGCACAAATTGCGCACAAGGTGGGCAAAAGTCGCGAATATGTTTCCAATACGCTCCGCATTCTAGCATTGCCGGAAGAGATGTTGCTTGCGCTCGCTGCGCGCCGTATCAACGAAGGGCATACACGCCCCCTTCTCATGCTTTCTGGGCGCACCGAGGAACAGCTGACGCTCTACAAAGAAATTATTTTCAAGAAGCTTAACGTACGCGAGGCGGAGCGCATTGCCCGAAGGATTGCAGTTGATAAGACACGAAAGAAGGACCCTAATTTGGATCCTGAAATTATCGAGCTTGAGCATGAGCTTACCGAGAAGCTTGGTACGCGTGTTCAGATTGAAAAACGCGAAGTCGGCGGAAAGATTGTTATCGACTTTTTCTCACGCGATGATGTGCGCAACTTTGCACAGCGTTTTCGCGCTGAAATGCAGGGGGTTAAACTGGGAGGAGAGACCCTTTCAGTACCGCTTGGGGAATCAGCAGAGGAAGCCGCGAAACCAGCTGAGCCAGGCGATCTTGCCGAAGCAGACATCAACAACGAGATGGACAAGGATGACGATATTTACAATATCAAAAATTTTGCTATTTAATGATGTATTTTGCGTTGCGTAGTTAGTAAGGGGGGCTTGACCTTGAAACGAGCGAGTTATTTTTTCCTAAAGAATTTTCTTGCAAGCATCTCAATCGGGTTGGAAGAATTTGCCTCTTCAAGTCGTGCGCGGATGTGCCTCTTTGCAAGTGTGGTTTTTGTATAATCAAGCCACTTTCTTTTCGGCGTCGCCGATTCTTTTGTCTCAATCTCTACGATGTTGCCATTTTTTAGTTTTGTATCAAGAGAGACGAGTTTATGATTGATTTTTACCCCCGCGACATGGTCGCCGATGTTTGAATGAATGGCATAGGCAAAATCGATTGCCGTTGAGTCTTCGGGCAGGTCTATTATGTCGCCTTTTGGAGTCATTACAAATACGCGATTTTTAAAGAAGTCCATTTTGAGGTGCTCGAGAAATTCTTCCGATTTAGTAACATTTTTTTGTAAATCTACAAGTTCTTTAACCCAAGCAACATTTTTCTGCAAGGTATTGTTTCCTGAGCTCCCTTCTTTGTACCCTAAATGTGAAGCGATTCCGTACTGCGCTTCTTCGTGCATTTCACGCGTACGAATTTGAATCTCAACAATCCCTCCATCCCCGCGGAAGATTGTGGTATGGAGCGAGCGATAGCCATTGGGCTTTCCAACAGCAATGTAATCTTTGATGCGTCCCGGAACTGGTCGCCAGTGTTTATGGATGATTCCGAGCGCTCGGTAGCAATCTTCAAGAGAATCCACAATAACACGGAGCGCGAGGATATCGTACACTTTGCTTGGGTCTTTTTCTTTTCGTGCCAGTTTTTTCCAAAGACTGTAGAGATTTTTGACGCGATATTCAACACGTGCTGTTTTAATGCCATTTGCGACGAGTTCTTTTTGAATGGACCGGTAAATCTTTTCGGCATATTTTTCATCGGTAACTCGTTTTGTTTTGATGATGGCGGCAGTTTCCATGTATTCTTTTGGATACGCGTACCTAAACGCCGCGTCCTCAAAGAGACTTTTCCACTTACCCATGCCGAGGCGGTCGGCAAGACGTGCGTGAACCTCAAGGGTCTCAATCGCGATACGTTTCCTCTTTTCCTCCGGAACATGTTCGAGAGTTTGTATGTTGTGGAGCCGATCAGCGAGCTTGATTAGGAGGACGCGAATGTCCGCGGACATAGCAACGAAAAATTTCCGCAAACTTTCGACGTGACGCTCAACGCCACGATATTTTAGTTTGCCAAGTTTGGTGACACCGAGAACGAGGAATAATACTTCTTTTCCAAATTCTTGCTCAATAGTTTTTTCAGGCACATTGGCATCCTCGATGGTGTCATGGAGGAGTCCTGCCGCCACTGTGATAGTGTCCATTTTGATAGTTGCCAAATTTTGCGCTACAAAAGCAACGTGGTTGAAGTAGGGTTCGCCTGAGTAACGAGTTTGCCCCTCATGCGCTTTTTCTGCAAATGCATACGCTTTTTCTATGACCGCTCGGTCTTTTGCCGTCGGTGCTTTCATGAGGGCTATAATATCGTGTGCACTTGGGTGCACAAGACTTTTGCTGCGTTTTTCTCCCATATAATCTCATACTAGATGAGTTTTGGATGAAAAGCAAACATCTCGTCTACGCAATGCGCAGACGAGATGTGGTTCTTCCTACTTAATTCAAAGAGTTTCGATGTATGCGCTCACCTTGTCTCGAAATTCAATCATCATAAATTGCGGGTGCGGTTCAAAGTCGTTGGATGTGTTAGGTTCAATGTCAAATCCTACACACAGTCCGTTTTGTTTGTATATTGGCCACAGGAACAGTTTTGAGCGATTGTGCAAACTGGAACCAAGAACGAACTCAACGTGAGACATGTTTTTGAGCAAGTCGACAATTAGTACAACATTCTCGCGATTGTTTTGGACGGGGGAGTGTTCAGTTTTTGCTACCTCGTTGTATATTTGGAGTATTGCTTCGAAAATTTCTTCATCGAATTTGTCGATAGGTATCGTGGGGAATAATTGGTCCATAACTCCTCCTCGTGACGTAGATAGTAGTACTTGCGAAATGATCCTTCTGTTGATACTTTTACCACATAGTTTAAAAATTTACAAGGTGTAGCTGTTATTGTGCTTTGTCGAGCTTGTGTGGGTTGTGCATGGGACACGTTTTGTCGCTGCAACGTTCGGGAATTGTTTTTGTGCCGAGCATCATGAGGGCGCCACAGGCTGTGCCGTCGGGTTTTGGGTACGTACAGAAATTGCCGGTTGGCTTTGCTTTGATGGCATGTTTGCAGTCGGGGTAGCCGGTACAACTATAGAAAATACCAAAGCGACCTTTGCGCTCAGTCATAAAACCTTTTTTGCAGACAGGGCAGGGGACGCCCGTGTGGTTGAGAAGTGCCGCTGCCTCATCTTTCTTGATGAATTTACATTTCGGATAACTACTGCAGGCAATGAATCTACCAAAGCGCCCGTCGCGTTCTACAAGATTTACTTTTTCACATTTTGGGCAAAGCTCACCCGTGTCTTTTGGTCCTGCAAGCTCGGTGCCATCGATCATGCGTGCACCGGTACATTCGGGATAGTTTTTGCACGAAAGAAATTTCCCTGTGCGGGCGAGTTTAATAATCATCGGACCATTACACTTTGGACACTTGTGTTTCGGGTCAGCTTCTCCAAGGGTGGTGAGTTTATCGATTTTATCTTTGGATTTTACCTCCTTGGTGAATGGGCCGTAAAATTCTTTGAGCGTCTTCACATATTCTCGTTCACCGTTTGCAATATCGTCAAGCTTATCTTCCATTTCTGCTGTAAACGAATCGCTGATGTAGTTTGCAAAATGATTTTCAAGGAAGGAGCTTACTACATCGCCAGTGTCAGTAGGTTTGAGTGTTTTTCCGTCTTTGAGGACATATCCACGATCAATAATAGTCTTGATGATAGACGCGTATGTTGAAGGGCGACCGATGCCACGCTTTTCGAGCTCCTTCACAAGTCCTGCCTCAGAGTAGCGACTTGGAGGTTCGGTGAACTTTGCCTCGTCAGAAAGAGAGAGTAATATTAAAGGCTCGCCCTCGGAAACTTTTGGAAGCTGTACGTCTTCACCGCGCGCGTCGGGGTCGGCGGCAAGCCAGCCGGGAAGGATGACACGCGAGCCAGTTACAGAGAAATCTGGCATTTCGCCGGCGCGAACATTGGCAAGAACGGTGGTTCGCGCGAGTTTAGCGTCGGTCATTTGTGAGGCGATGGTGCGTGCCCAAATGAGCTGGTAGAGTTTTCGCTCCTCGGGAGTAATGCCAAGATGGTCTTTTGAGACATCCGTCGGACGGATTGCTTCATGTGCCTCCTGAGCATTTTTGCTTTTGGTTTTAAAGACGCGCTCTTCTGCGGATGCTACGCCGTAGCGTTTGGCAATCTCCGCCAAAACCGCCGTCTGCGCGTCTTTGGAAAGGGTTGTGCTGTCGGTACGCATATAGGTAATGAAACCTTTTTCGTACAACTTTTGTGCAACCATCATGGTGCGCGAGGGGGCAAAACCAAAGCGTGAGCTTGCGGTTTGTTGCAAGGTGGAGGTGATGAATGGCGCCTTGGGTGAACGTCCAACTTCGCTTTCTTTTACTTCGCGGACAAACCATTGATTCTCGCGACCGACTTTCAAAATGTTTTTCACCACCGATTCTTCGCGCGGTTCTTTGGTGCACGAAAGTTCAAGTTCGGCATTGCCCTGTGTTTTTACGCGGGCGTTCAGCACCCAATATGCTTCGGGAATAAATGCGCGAATTTCACGTTCGCGTTCCATAATGATGCGGAGCGCAGGGGACTGTACGCGCCCCGCAGAAAGTCCGTAGCGCACTTTTTTCCAAATGAGACCCGAGAGGTCGTAACCCACCAAGCGGTCGAGCACGCGACGTGCCTCCTGCGCAATGCGCAAGTTCTCGTCAATCGTGCGCGGATGTTTGAGCGCCTCTTCAATTGCCTTCTTGGTGATTTCATGAAAGACAATGCGTTTTGGTTTTTTGAGTCCACACGCCTCTTTGATGTGCCATGCAATAGCCTCGCCTTCACGGTCGGGGTCGGTCGCCAGGAGGACTTCACTTGCTTTTTTTGCGAGGGTGTCTATTTCATGCACGACGGAATCTTTGCCTTTCGAGATTTCGTAGTGGGGGACAAAACCAGCAGGGATGTCAATCGCTTTCTTGTTGCTTTTGGGAAGGTCACGAATGTGTCCTACGCTTGCTTTTACGACGTATTCATCGCCCAAATATTTCCCAATCGTCTTCGCTTTTGAGGGCGACTCGACAATAAGGAGCTTGTATGATTTAAGAGCCATTACCCTATAGTAGTACACGAAACAATTATTTTTGCAAATATTTTAGATAATTTCAGTGTGCAAGTATCGCATAAAAAATACAAAAAACCCTCATACTGTTGCCAGTATGAGGGGGTGAAAGAGGCTACTATTTTTGAGCCCGCTCCGCTTCTATTGTGAGATAAGGTGGAATATTTTTTTCGTGTGCAATAATCGGATCAAGACGATCTCGGATTACCGACGCGAGACACAAGACGACCGTTCCGCGAAGCATGTTTCCGTAAGTCCTTGAAACGTTAGCACTGGTGAATAATTCTTTTTTGTCCGCCAGTGTGGGGTTTTCTTCAAAGGCATTAATGATTTCTTCCAGAGTTTCTTGTGACATCTTTGTGAGCTCATCGTCTACATACAGAAGATGGTCAGTCAGATACGTAAGAAACTCATCCGAATCCACATCGAGATTTCTCCAGATGCGGTCGTAGTTGTTTCGCGTAATGAGATAATTGGTCCATCTCAACAGGTCGGCGTTCATATAGATACCAACGGGGCTTCTGGAGCGGTAATAAGTATATGGACCCTTAGTTCAAACCTTTTCCGCAATTCAGCAGTCAGTTTGGCATGAAGGTCGATAATCTGTACCATGTATGCTCCGTCGCATACCAAAATTTTCCAAAGTTTTTCGTCAAAAGTCATGCAACCGACAATCGGTCGGGGAAGCATTTTGGATGATTCAGAGCCAAAGATATCAATCCTCAAGACACCTGTTGGGTCGGAATTCGACTTTTGGAGGGTGGCAGGATTGATTAAAAATCCAGCATCTTTGATAGTCTTTTCGATGCGGGAAATGATTTCTTGACTTGGAAGGTTCACGCGACTCTCCTTTAGGTATATGAATGAGCACTTCTGCCCATATGAAACACTTTTTTGTCGGTTTTGTCAAGTTTTCACCCAGAATTTAGGGTAGTGTTTAGATGCGTTCAATTTTGCCCATGCGCTCGCGGGTGATGCCTTTGATTTCGAGGATGGTGAGTGTGGAGAGGGCCTTGGCGGGGGAGAGTGATGTGGTCGCGAGAATGTCTTCACGTGCGCAGGGTTCGTTGAGGAGAGTGAGGATTTCCTGTTCTTCGGGAGAGAAGAGGGTGAGGTTGAGTGTGCCCGCGGTAGGTGTAGTAAAGCCAAGTTCGTCAAGCAAATCTTGCGCGCAAGTAATGGGGGTGGCGCCTTGCCGAATGAGTTTGTTGGTGCCTTTGGAGGTGGCAGTGAAAATAGAACCGGGGACAGCGTAGACATTTTTGTTGTAATCGAGCGCCATGCGCGCGGTGATGAGCGTTCCGGATTTTTCTTCAGCCTCAATGACAAGAGTGCCGTGCGAGATGCCCGCCATGATGCGGTTTCTTTGAGGGAATGTCCACGGTGCAGCGCGGAGGTCGGGGTCGTATTCAGATAGGAGTCCGCCACCTGAGGCGATGATTTCTTGTGCAAGTGTAAGATGTGCGCGCGGGTAAAGCACGCGTTCATCAAGACCGGAGCCGGGGATGGCAAGAGTGGGAAGACCGTGGTCGAGGGCGGCTCGATGAGCGATACCGTCGATGCCGATAGCGAGCCCTGAAACAATGCAGATGGGGAATCCGGCAAGTCCGGCAATGAGACGCTCGGTGACTTCGCGACCGTAGCTGGTAAATTTTCGCGAGCCGACAACGGAGAGGTAGTAATACTCAGTCGGGTCGGGGAGTGCGCCGGCGAGGAAAAGTTTTTCGGGCGGTTGGGGGATTTCGCGGAGGAGGTCAGGGAAGTCTTCTTGGTTGAGTGCTTGGATTTGGTAGGGAGTTGATGGCATGATGGGTAAATTTTAGCACAGAGTTGTTCGGCGCAAAAATGGGCGCGGCGTACGCCGCGCCCATTTTTGCGCAACAAGCTTCCCTTTGCTATACTATCCTTATCATGTTGGACATAAAATTCATCCGCGAAAACAAAGATCTCGTTGCTTCCGGTGCTCAAAAAAAGCATATCGATTTTAACATTGACGAACTTCTCACGGCAGATGACCTCCGCCGAGCACTTCTTCTTGAGGTGGAGGCAATGCGTGCTCGACAAAACGAAACAGCGGCAGCGGTTGCTCGCGCAACAGATGATGCTATCCGTACGCAGATGATCGTAGAATCAAAGTTGGTAAAAGAGGAACTTCAAAAGAAAGAAGAAGAGCTTACGAATGCCATGAAAAAATGGCAAACGCTTATGCTTCAGGTTCCCAACATTCCCGATATGTCGGTGCCCGAGGGTGCGACCGATGCGGACAATATGGAAATAAAAGTATGGGGTGAAATACCAAAATTTTCTTTTACCCCCAAGGGGCAGATGGAGCTTTTGCAGAAGCACGACATGGCTGACTTTGAACGTGGGACGAAAATCTCCGGTTTCCGCGGGTATGTACTCAAAAATGATGGCGCGCGTCTCATCTTTGCGCTTTCACAGTTTGTACTCAACGAACTTTCTGCGGAAGGATTTACGCCACTCATTGTTCCCTCTCTTGTGCGCCGCGAATCGCTCCTCGGCACCGGATTTCTTCCTCAAGGCGAAGAGGATCTCTATAAGACGCAAGACGGAGATTTCCTTGCCGGCACCGCTGAAGTCGCGACGATGGGCTACCATATGGATGAAGTGCTCTCTTCTGCTGACCTTCCCAAAAAGTACATTTCTTTTTCGCCAGCATTTCGTCGCGAAGCGGGCAGTCACAGTAGAGACGTAAAAGGACTCATCCGCGTACACGAGTTTTTCAAATGGGAGCAAGTTATTTTGTGCGAAGCGAGTCACGAAGAAAGTGTGAAGCATCATGAATTCCTCCTTCAGATGTCAGAGAAACTCATGCAGAAGCTCAAAATTCCGTACCACGTCGTGTTAAACTGCGCTGGTGACCTTGGTCTCGGACAGGTAAAAAAGTATGATATCGAAGCGTGGGTGCCATCAGAAGGGAAATACCGCGAGACACACTCAGCTTCGTACTTCCACGATTTCCAAACACGTCGTCTCAACATTCGCTACCGCAACAAAGAAGGCAAAATGCAATTTGCACACTCGCTCAACAACACTGCCATTGCAACTCCGCGCATCCTTGTTCCTCTTTTGGAAAACTATCAGAATGAGGATGGCAGTATTACGGTGCCGGAAGCGTTGCGCCCATATTTGGGGAAGGATAAGATTGGATAACGTTGTGTTTTTTCTGCACCATGACAAACATCTCCACGATTATCAATAAGGTGGGAGCGCATCTCCGCGTGGTCTTTGGGCGAGGGTTGCCGATTTTCCTCCTTCTTATTATTTTTTTTGTTGCAGGCGGAGGAATCTCTCAACATGAGCGATGGCGCATTGAGCAGGTACAGGTGACCGGTGCACGTGCAGTGCCCTTTGACGAGATTGTACGTGCAACCGATGTAATTCTAGGTGGAAATAATTATTTTGTATATTCAAGAAAAAACAGCCGTTTGTTCCCGCAAAAAGATGTTGAGAAGGGTGTGCTAATGCAGTTTCCTCGTTTAGCTACGGTAAAAGCGACACGAGACTCTGCGCACAGCATCACTGTTGCCGTTACGGAACGAAAACCTTTCGCGCTCTGGTGTGGTCTGGTGGCAGTGAAGTCCATGTCTCCGTGTTGGTACCTCGACGAAACCGGATTCATTTTCGACTCCGCGCCGATTTTTTCGGACGGTGCATACCTCCAGCTTTACGGTTTTCTTGATGAGGAAGACGCTCTTGAACCGCTATGCAAAATTGTTCCTCGCGCGGAATTTGAAAATATTCGCACGTTTATCGGTGAGCTTCGTGCTCATGGCATAGAACCATCTCGTGTCGCACTTTCGGAAGACGGAGCAATGAGTATTAATATTCATGCAAGCAGTGCATATCGCGTTCTTGTTGGCGTTGAACTTCGTTTTAACAAAGAACAAGATAGTGTCGTCTTGGCAAAAAACCTTCTCGCCGCTTTGCCGGTGCAGTTTCCTGTAAATGGTCCGCAACAAAAAAAGCTTGAATACATTGATTTGCGTTTCGGCAACAAAGTCTTTTTCGGGTTTGAAAATTAATAAAATGTGTTAGAGTGCAAACATGAAAGACGAGTCGCAAAAACCGATTATGGGCTTCTGGGCAGATATTAAAAAGCCCTTTTTTGTGTTGGCACCAATGGCAGACGTGACCGACGAGGCATTTCGGCAGATTGTTGCAAAGTATAGTCGCCATGGCGAGGAGGGTGGTGGGCCACATGTATTTTGGACAGAGTTTGTTTCTGCCGACGGCTTGTGTAGCCTTGGTCGACAGGTGCTTCTTCGCGACCTCGCATTCACGAAAGGCGAGCATCCTATTGTCGCACAAATTTTCGGCTCAAACCCCGAACATATGAAAAAAACGGCAGCGCTTATTAAAGAACTTGGCTTTGATGGTATCGATATCAATATGGGATGTCCTGATAAGAGTATTGAGAAGCAGGGTTGTGGCGCAGCGCATATCAAAGACCCAAAACGTGCTGTGGAAGTCATTCGAGCCGTCATGGAGGGAGCAGGAGGACTTCCTGTGTCCGTGAAAACGCGCGTGGGCTACAACAAAGAAAATCTGGATGAATGGCTGGGCGCAATTTTAGAAACAAAACCTGCCGCCATTACTGTGCATGCCCGTACGCGCAAAGAACTCTCCCTTGTTCCTGCGCGGTGGGAACTCGTGAAGCGCGCCGTGGAGTTTGCGCGGGGGACTGGCACACTCATTATTGGCAACGGCGACGTTCGCGACATTTTTGATGCACGCACAAAGACTACAGAAACCGGTGCCGACGGCGCCATGCTCGGACGCGCGGCGTTTGGCAATCCGTGGCTCTTTGACGAAACGCGGGATGCAAACAATCCTGTAACTCATCGCGAAAAATTCGAAGCACTCATCGAGCACACCCACCTTTTTGAAAAACTTTTAGGCGACATCAAGAGTTTCGCCGTGATGAAAAAACACTATCGTGCGTACGTAAATGGCTTCGATGGCGCAAAAGAAATCCGTATGCGCCTTATGGACGCACCCACTGCAGCCGACGTCGAAAGGATTGCTCGTGATTTTCTTAAAAACACGACCCTTGCGTAGTCTGTTTTTTTATTGTATTCTAAAAGTAGCAGTAGTTGTTTGACATTCATACGACCACACTCACCACTACACTAGGAGGACGATATGGCATACACCGTGAGAGTTCTCGAGCCCTCAATCTTGGTCAGGAAGCAGCCAAACACTCTGTCTAGCGATATTTTTTTAGCAGCAATCAGGGAGCTCGATTCAGAATGTGAAAAGTTTGTTGTGTACGGTCAGGACCTAGCGCGACACTGCCCTCACATCATTTGGCAATTTCCCGATGAGGCAACGGCTCGGATTCTTTTCAACCTCTGCAACAGAGGATTGCTCCCGATTGGCTACTCAATCACCACAGAAGATTTTCTGTTTATGTTGCTCTTGGTAATACAGTCACCGTTTGCGAAAATTCAGGAAATCCCCAAAGCTTACACTCTGGATGGGTCTGAAGATGACACTGACAAAGCTCTGTTCGTTAGTGAAATATCCCACGAGGAGCACGACCTTGCAAAGCAAGGGAAATCCTGGATGGGGTACTTACAATGACGATGTTTTCACTTGAACCGCCACGCACTTGCGTCGGCGGTTTTTTTATAAACAATTGCAAAATTATTCATTTGTCCTATTATGGTACGTAGAACAGTTCTTAGCTAAAGAGGAGATATACCCCATGCGACGTAGGAAGTACGATCCAGGAAAGGCAATTGCGCAGAAAATTTCGACAGGCTGGCAACTCGTTGCCGAGATTGAAACAAAGATACGCAAACTTGACGAAGCTGAGCGGGTCATTAAAAATCGTCAATTTAGTTTTGTTGGTTTTGTCTCACGCGCAAAAGACCCGCTTAATATTAACAAGAAAAAACGTGCTCTATTGGAGCAAAAGTTACTCAAGTTGCGCCAGAATTTGGACAACATGAAGAAAAAACAGCGAACACTCCAAGGTTAGCACTATCATATATTGCACCGAACAGGAATTTATCTGTGCGGTGTATTTTTTTGCCCACCCAAACAGTATCTGTACAAAATAGATAATATACCGTAGGATGAGAAAAGAGCGTAGTTAATCTTTTAAATTTCTCAACTGGAGGTACTATATGGCGACCACCCCTCAGTCCCTCAAACAACGAGAGTTACTGATACAAGATGTCCGCACTGCGGAAACCTTACTGGTTGAGACAAGGCAAGCATTAAATGAATGTAATTGGCGCATGGAAAAACTGCGGGGTTGTGATGCTGACAGTTCACGATTTCCCGAGTGCGCACTGCTACTCAAGGAACGGGAACGACTCGAAAACCACCTGAGCACCGCCGAGGTTCGACATCAACAAGCAAAGGAGGCTCTCGAAGCACACAAAGAAACCTAAGGCACGAGAGCCACATATTGACCCGAGATGCATTCCGCAAGCGCCCCACGGATATTTTCCAAAGGCGCTTTTTTTTGCCCGCTGGGGCGCCAACATGATATACTATCGCCATGTCAGACATAACCCTCTACCGCAAATACCGCCCTGCTTCATTTGCGGACGTCATTGGGCAGGAGGCCGTAGTTACAGGGCTTTCGGGCGCTATCAAGAACGATACCATCGCCCACGCCTACCTTTTCTCCGGCTCACGTGGCACCGGCAAAACCTCGCTTGCGCGTATTTTTGCCCGCGAGATTGGCTCCACCGACAACGACACGTATGAGATCGACGCTGCCTCAAACCGTGGCGTGGATGACATTCGCGCACTCCGCGACGCGGTCCACACATTACCCTTCGACTCAAAATACAAAGTGTATATTGTCGACGAAGTGCACATGCTCACCAAAGAAGCGTTCAACGCACTTTTGAAAACTCTCGAGGAACCGCCACGTCATGTCATTTTTATCCTCGCCACCACTGAAGAACAAAAACTCCCCGAGACTATCGTCTCGCGCTGTCAGACGTATCGATTCAAAACACCAACGCACGCAATTTTGAAAAAATTGATTGAGACCGTCGCAAAAAAAGAGGGGATTAAACTCGAGCCTTCGTCTGCCGACCTCTTGGCACTTTTGGGCGATGGATCATTTCGCGACACGCTCGGCATTTTACAAAAAGTCATCACGTCATCGCCCGACAAAAAAATATCCCACGAAGAAGTCGAGGCTATTGTCGGCGCACCCCAAAACCGCATCGTGAACGACATCATTTCCGCCATTGCCGACCGCAACTTGGAAAAAGGGCTCATCACACTCAGGGAAGCAGAAAAGGGGACAGGGGACATGAAAGTGCTTCTCGACCTCGTGCTCCGCAAAGTGCGCTTTGTGCTCCTGCTCCGTTTCGCGCCAGCAATGAAAAAGCACATCCAAGAGGATGTCGCCGAAGAAGATTTTGCATTTTTGGAGCGCCTCGCAAAAGAAGCTGTCAAAACCCTTGCCTCCCGCGAAGTTGCCGAGCTCTTGAGCGCCTACCGCGACCTCCACGTCGCCACCATCCCCACCCTCCCCCTCGAGCTTGCACTCATGCGCATTGTGGGCACAACCCCAGCTGAAAAATAGCGGTATTGACATTGTCACTACATTGTCTATACTAGAAGTATTATGACAACAACCGTACAAATTCGCATTGACCCCAAGATGAAAAAAGCGGCAAACAAAGCCCTGCAAGCGATGGGGCTCGACATGTCAACTGGCGTGAAGCTTTTTCTCGCCCAAGTTGTGCGCACGAACTCTATTCCGTTTCCGGTCATGAGTGCAGATTTTTTGCCTGAAGAAAAAAAGGCTGAACTGGTCCGCGAGGCAAAAGAAGCTTTAAAGGGTAAGGGGTATCGCACAGCACGCGAACTCCATGATGCGATAGCATAGAAGTTTCATGTATCTAATCTTCCCATCGCGCAGATACCAGCGTGCACATAAGCGTATCAAACGCCACAAAGATTTTAATCCGACGAAACTTGAAGAAGTGGTTGACGCCCTCGCACAAGGAAAAAAGCTTGACCCTAAATATCTAGATCATGAACTTTCCGGTGGGCTCAAAAGTCTCCGTGAATGTCATATACAAAATGATATTTTACTCATGTATCAGATAATAGGCGATAAGCTTGTCTTGGTGCTCGTAGACATTGGCTCACACAGTGATTTGTTCTAGTTTCGCTTGTTTTCAGAGCCATTTCGCGCTAATATGGCGACAGCGTCAACGATTTTATGACGACGCACTATTTTTCAGAATTCGCAGGAATTGGTGTTGTTTGTGAAGAGTGCAGGGAAGATCGGCGAGCGGTAGGATAATGAAACAATGTGAGTACATTGTTTCATCCGATTCTACGCAGTAGAAATTGTCGTTGTTTGTGTTCTTGGCTCAAGAGGGCGTCTGATGGTAGGATAATAAAACAGTGTCTGTACACTGTTTTATCCGGTCCGTAGGAATTGGTGTTGTTCGTGAATAGTGCTGGGAGATCGTCTAACGGTAGGACAGCAGCCTTTGAAGCTGTATATCTAGGTTCGATTCCTAGTCTCCCAGCACTCTTCATGAACCACCAATAGGCCGCCCTTTGAAGCTGTATATCTAGGTTCGATTCCTAGTCTCCCAGCCAAGAACATAAACCGACAATAGGTTGCCCTTTGAAGCTGTATATCTAGGTTCGATTAAAATATTATGGCAAACAGTAATCTCACAAACGCAAAAAAGGCAAAAAATGACGAGTTCTATACGCAGTATAACGATATTCAAAAAGAGATTGAAGCGTATTTGGAATATAACCCGGACGCATTTCGGGGTAAAATAATTTTATTGCCTTGCGATGACCCAGAGTGGAGCAACTTTACAAAATTTTTAGCTCAAAACTTTCAGAAACTCGGTTTAAAAAAACTTATTAGTACCAGTTATGCTTCAGATAGCAAGAGCTATAAAAGTGACTATCAGCCGACCCTCTTTGAAGCAAACGACTCGCAATACAATAAAAACAAAACTTCCAAAAACGGAAAAATTTTTACCCTAACTCACGACAAGACTGGTGACGGCAAGACAGATGTCGAAGACCTTGAGTGGCGGTATTTAAAAGGTGACGGGGACTTTAAGAGTGATGAGATTAAAAAACTCCGCGATGAGGCAGACATCATCATTACCAATCCGCCGTTCTCGCTGTTCCGTGAATTTTTGGCGTGGATCGTGGAAGCCAATAAACAGTTTGTGATTATCGGCAACATGAACGCGATTACCTACAAGGAAGTTTTTCCTCTAATTAAGGAAAACAAAGCTTGGTTGGGGGCGACTGGAAATGGTAGTGATATGGTTTTTGCCGTTCCAAAAGGTACAGAAGTTGACGAAAAAGACAAGCAGAAAGCTGCTCGACTCGGATATGTGGGTGATTATACAAGACTCGGTAATTCTTGTTGGTTTACCAATCTTGACCACGGGCGACGTCACAAGCCATTACCACTCATGACTATGGAGGACAATTTGAAGTACAGCAAACATAAAGAAGTCAAAGGCAAAGAATCCTATAACCGCTATGACAATTATGACGCTATAGAAGTACCATTTACTGATGCCATTCCGAGCGATTATAAAGGTGTTATAGGGGTACCGATTAGTTTTCTCGACAAATATTCTCCGGAACAATTTAGTATTTTAGGAACAAGTGATAATGGTATTGTTGATGATAAATTTAAGAAAACACCAGGTTTAACAAAAGAATTTGTTGCCGATTACTATAAAGCAGGTGGTACAGGCGCATATAAGGAAGGTAACCCAACAGCTGGTTATTATGAAAATAACGTCGCAAAGATGGCGTATAAAAGAATTTTTATCAGGCATAATAAAAAATAATATGAAGGGAATTATTTATATAACGACAACAGCTGTTTCAGGTTTGATAAAAATCGGACAAACAGGCACAAATAATTACCAGGAGAGGATGCGAAACCTTGAAGCGAATGGTTATTACAATGTTGCTGGGTTAAAGAGATTTTTTGCAATTGAACTTGAGGATTATGTCGAGAAAGAAACTCTCTTACACGATATTTTTAATAAACACCGAGTTGGTGAGAGTGAACTATTCGCCCTAGACCAAGAATTGATTCGGGAGCTCCTACTTTCATTTAAAGGTAAAGTTATTTACCCTGAAAACATTGACCAGGAAAAAGAGTTTGATGAAGTATCGAAAGTGAGAAGACAAGGCAGACTGTTCAGCTTTTATAAAAAAGGTTTGAAAAATGGGGAAGAGATTGTTTTTAAGGATGATGAAAAAATAACAGCGAAAATTGTCGGTGAACGAGAAGTGGAATATGGTGGTCAGGTTTGGAAATTATCTCCGCTCGCGTATAAACTCTATGAGCAACGAGGCGAACTGAACGAGAGTGGAGCTTATGCAGGTGCGGATTATTTTAAATATAAAGGCAAGAAATTGCGAGACTTGCCAGACATAGTAAGTTAAACAAAAAAATAATATGAAAACAATTT
This sequence comes from Patescibacteria group bacterium, assembly GCA_038062675.1. Classification (GTDB taxonomy): domain Bacteria; phylum Patescibacteriota; class Minisyncoccia; order Phycocordibacterales; family UBA1550; genus UBA1550. Next base: position 215,524 of record JBBTWP010000001.1, on the reverse strand, counting down.
TAAAAACTAGCATCACCGTCAAAGATATCTGTGAAGGATTTGTTTACAACGAGCTTGAAGGCAAGGGGTTGTTTGGCTTGTCAGGCAAATTAACTATTCAGCCAGAGTATCAGCGTAACTATATTTATGCAGATGGTAAAAAGGATGTTGCCGTTATCGAATCAATCCTAAAGGGGTACCCACTTGGATTGATATATTTTAATAAAGTCAGTGACGATGTCCTTGAAGTTTTGGACGGACAACAACGCATTACCAGTATTGGACGCTACGTGACCGACAAATTTGCTGTTAAGGATGAAAATGGTATGGAGCAATATTTTAGTGGTATTGCTAAAGATAAGCAGATTAAGATTTTGGAATCGAAGCTACTCATTTACGAATGTGAAGGTAAAGAAAGTGAAATAATAGAGTGGTTTAAGACGATTAACATCTCTGGTGTTCCTTTGAGTCATCAAGAGTTATTGAACGCTGTTTATTATGGTCCATTTGTAACACTTGGTAAAGAAGAATTTAGTAACAGCCAGAATGCCAATATTCAAAAATGGAGTGCGTATGTCTCAGGTAGCGCAAACAGGCAGGAGTTTCTGGAGCGAGCACTTGATTGGGTGAGCAAAGGTAATATCAACGATTACATGAGTAGTCATCGTAGTAACAAAAATATCACTGAATTAAAAACATATTTTAATAGTGTTATAGAGTGGGTTTCTAGTATATTCAAAGATGTGGAGAGCGAGATGAAAGGTCTTGAGTGGGGACGACTGTATGAGGAGTACCACAAGAAAGCTTACGACCCCGCTAAGGTATCAAGAGAGTTACATAAGCTCTACGGTGATCCGTATATCAAAAACCGTAAAGGGATTTTTGAGTACATTCTCGGCGGTTCAGCCGATACAAAACTGCTAGAGGTGAGAGTTTTTGACGAAGCAACAAAAAAGTCAGTTTACGCAACGCAAACAGACAAAGCTAAAGCTAAAAATGAATCGAACTGTCCTCTTTGTACTCTTGGACATGATGCCAACAAGGGTAAAGTTTGGAAGCTAGCCGAAATGGATGCCGACCATGTATCAGCGTGGAGCAAGGGTGGCGCTACCTCAGTAAAGAACTGTCAGATGCTCTGTAAAACACACAATCGAGCAAAAGGAAATCGATAATGTGCTAAAAGCATAAAATCCTATGAAGAGCGATGAATTCGTAAAACTTTATACACACCAAAACTCCGATGAGTCAATCACAGCATTTCAGAATGAAATGGGATTTTCTCTGATTCGTCTTTATCCGGAAAATACGCCCTATTTTAAGGATGAAAGGCGGATGTTTATCAAAATCGCTGCCCTAGATCGCGGATTTTTTTATTCCGTAGTAATGACTAGGCCCGAAAAAGAGGTGGGAAAGACTAGTTATATCATCACCGAAGGAGAGGAGTACAAAAGAAAAGTCACAAACTTTTTTTCGGATGGTAGCGAATTTACATTTGATAATGCGACCCAAAAAGTTAACCACCAGTTATCAAGTAGAAGTTTTACAATGAATGAGTTTGTAGAGATTTTAGTGGCAAATCATCTCTCTGATAGACTTTTTTTCAAACGCATGCTCAACGAGTTAGCCAATAGAGTGTTGAAATTTTTGTTTTGGTTATCCGATGCTCGTTATGAACGAATTCAAACGGCTATCGACAAATATCATTATGGTAGGGGTGAGAATCCTCCGCCTAAAGACGAGAAGAAAAATATTGAGCCGTTTTTCAAGTACTTCTATATCTCAAAGAATGTTCTTTTTGCCATTTTATTGGCGACTTTCCCGTCCGCCATTTTTTTCGGTCATCTCTGGGCGTATGGAGATTTTTCACTATCAAACCCGTCATTACTTCTGCTTTTCTTTTTGATTTTGTTTTCATGCGAGAAATTTTCTACTTGGCTAGATAAAAAAATAAAAGAATTCCTTATGCCGTCAAAAGATCATTTCGCCGAAAAAAAGATAAACTTTATAGAAAAACTGCACGATTATCAGTATAACAACAAATTCAATTTGTTTACCTAAAAAATGTGGGTACCACCTCTCGTTGATTCGACGGGCTCGAGGTGAGACCTCGTGAAATAAGTTGTGTGGTGTAATTTGCAAAGACTCCCGAACCACAAAGAAAACCTACTTTGAGAGGCCGAAATAAGGTTGCCGAGGTTAATTTCACAGGCTATACTTAGTGCAATATGAACAAGCTTATAGTTCTCGCGCTCATTGTCTTTGTTCTGGGGTTCATTTTTAAGTTGCTTGCTCAGAAAAATGATCTTGGAAAATCAGCCAAAAAAGAAGAGTGGCTCCCATATATGAAAAAGTCCTACTTGCTTACTCGCGCTGAGCATGAGTTTTTTGTGATACTTGAAAAAGCTGTTGAGGGTCAATATTATATTTTCCCACAATTAGCTCTCGATAAAATTGTCCTACTAAGTGGCAAGGGTTCACTAAAAAGCGGCTACAGAAACAAAATTGATTTAAAGTCGGTGGACTTTGTACTTTTTGATAAGCAGAATATCTCACCTATTTTAGTAATTGAACTTGATGACCCCTCACACGAAAAACCAGAAAGGCAACTACGTGACGGATTTGTAGATAGGGTATTAAATCATTGCGGTATTCCTATTCTTCATGTAACTTCAACCCCAAATGAAGACAACTTAAGGGCGCAGATTACACAAAGAGTAAAGATTGTATAACAATGCCTACGGCAAGGGCGGTCCTTGCCGTAGGCGAACAGTGATCTAAAAAAATCCGTAATCTGCTATAATTACACCATGATAGACAACAAGGGGATTAGAGATGAAAAGTTTTCGATGGTGAAGCGTGCAGAGAGTTTTACGCATGCTGGTCGAGGAATAACAATTTTTTTCAAGAGCACTCATAATGCGTGGGTGCACGCAGCAGTTCTCGTGCTTGCGGTGGCGCTTGGATTTGTATTCAAGATTACGAGCACGGAGTGGATTGCCCTCATTCTTGCAAGTGGACTTGTTTTGGTTGCAGAAGCATTCAACACCGCGATTGAAATCGATATCAACCTCACGTCTCCCGAATACCACCCCTACGCACGGGATACAAAAGACGTCGCAGCAGGAGCAGTCCTCTTGGCAACACTTACTGCAGGCATCATCGGCGCATTTATATTTTTGCCACACATTTTCACAACACGCCTATCAAATACTGAAAATCGTCCTGAAACATTGACTTACACCGAACCCTCGGGAGCTTTTAGTTTTACCTACAATCCGCTTTTTTTGTAGTGAACGGAACCAAAGAAATTCTTCGTGAGCTCGGCTGGCGCTCAAGCAACACAACTAAATAGCGATTAATTTCTGCACATTCACAATCTCAAAATTGTAGTATACTATTAATATATATGCAGCCCATCTTAGAGCGAATGGAAAATAACTCGAGCAAAACTATTCGAGTAGTGCGCGTAGTTCTTTTGGTCCTGATTCTCGTTGGTTTGGCACTTTTGTTTACTCAAAAAAAGTGGGTGCCACCACTTGTTGATGCGATCTTGAAATACGAACAAAAGGCGTAGAATATTTTTTAACATAACAACCACATGAACAGAAGCATGACCAAATTACTGTTACTCCTCGTTCTGTTCACCCCAAGCCCAATACTCGCACAAACGGGAGACTCGGGCGCGATAGCAGAGCCAGTCCCCGCAACCCTTTCTAAAACTAAGCCAGCTATAGAACCAACAGGGACTACCGACCCCGCAGTTGCACCTGCTTCCACTTCGACATCAGGAGCGGTGTCGGCGCCGCGCCCGGCACCTATAACCGCACCGGCATCAGCACCCAAGCCAGCAACAACCTCCACGCCTCTCGCGCCGCGTCCGGCGAACCCCCAAGCACCAACGCCGGTCACGACAATAGCACCCACCACACCAACACCCTCAAGTCCGATACCGACCACCCCACAAAAGACCTCCACAAATCCGATACTTTGGGTAATCCTTGCACTTCTTGCAACGCTTCCGTTTGGTTTCATTGCTGGTAAATTACTAAAAAAGAAAAAGGGGGGAGAAGGGGGTGACGAGCCTGGATGTTTCAACTTGAAAAAGTTACTTGAGGAAAAATTGAAAGAGCTCACCAACGTACGAGGACATCTCGAAAGCAAGGCAAAAGACATTGCAAAAGAGGCAGTACGTGATACCGTCAAAAACTCAAAAGCGGGCGATCTTCTTGCTGCTGTCGAGAAGGCAGAAAAGGAATACAATAGAATCAAAAAACTCTACGAGGAATGCGTAATCAATTTTGAAAAACGAGCATTCAAGGGAGTGGTCATCAAGAAAAGTTTGAGCGACGAGCGTATCCTTGAGAAGCTGAAGGTCAACAAAACAGAACGAGAAGGGGACGAAATGGTGTACCACGTCTCGGTAGGCGAAAAACAACTCACCGAGCTTTCACAGTCCCTGACGAGCGGCCCGTGGTATATTCATCTGCGACAATCAGAAAAAAATATCGGCAAAATTATTTTTAAGGATAGAATTTTCACGATTCAAAGTGGAGACAAATCAACTTGGACAGACGCAACTGCGTACGGCAAGACACTAGGAATACCTGAGCAAGACCTAGATTTTGCTACTGACCAAAAAGCGTCCTAGAAAACAAGCGTTGATGTGTTACAATACGTCATTATGAAAGCGAAGGCGACAAAAAAAGAGACAGTGATTTACCAAGCAAAATCGGGGGCTATCGAGCTTCGGGGCGACTTTGGCAAGGAAACCGTATGGGCAACACAGGCGCAGATTGCGACAGCTTTTGACGTGGATGTGCGTACCATCAATGAACATATCAAAAATATCTATAAAACAAAGGAGTTAACAGCCTCTGCAACTCTCCGGAATTTCCGGATAGTTCAGAAGGAGGGGAAGCGCGAGGTTGACCGTGATGTAATGCATTACAATCTCGACATGATTCTTTCTGTTGGATATCGAGTGAATAGCAAGAAAGCAACCATTTTCCGCCAATGGGCGACAAAAACTTTACGCGCTCATATCGTCGACGGCTACACCATCAACAAGTCGCGCATCGCACAGAATTATGATGCGTTCCTGAAGACCGTAGCTGACGTAAAAGCGCTCCTCCCAAAGGGAACGGCGATCGATACAGAGGGTGTCCTTGAACTCATTACGCTTTTTGCTGACACATGGCTTTCTCTCGACGCATACGACAAGGACACCTTGATCACAAAGGGTGCTACAAAAAAATCGGTTAAACTCACGGCCGATGTTTTTTCCGATGCTCTTTCTTCACTTAAAAAATCACTTCTTGGAAAAGGTGAGGCGACTGACCTTTTTGCCACTGAACGCGAGCGGGGAAGTATTGCCGGGATTGTGGGAAATGTCATGCAATCTTTTGGCGGCGCAGATGTGTATCAAAGTGTCGAGGAAAAAGCTGCTCACCTTCTTTACTTCATTATTAAAAATCACCCCTTCGTCGACGGGAACAAACGAAGTGGTGCATATGCGTTTGTGTGGTTCCTGGCAAAAGCGAAGGCGCTCGACACTTCGCGCATTACACCCCCAGCACTTACCGCCATCACGCTCTTGGTTGCCGAGAGTGATCCCTCCCACAAGGACAAGATGCTTGGCCTCATTTTGACCATGCTTGCAGTAGGAAAAAAGAAATAACAGCTTTTTAGCCATGCAGAAAATAATTCACCGAGCGGGGGAACGTGGGGAGGGGGATCACGGCTGGCTAAAAACTCATTTTAGTTTTAGCTTTGCTGATTGGTATGAGCCGACGCGCATGGGGTTTGGGGCGTTGCGGGTCTTGAACGACGACCACATTGCACCTCCGGGAAAATTCGACATGCACCCGCATCGCAATTTTGAGATCATCACTATCCCGCTTTCGGGCGCTGTCACTCACGAGGACAACATGGGAAACAAGGGTATGGTACACGCAGGAGAAGTACAAGCAATGTCCGCAGGGACCGGAGTTGTGCATTCCGAATACAATGCTTCCAAAACGGAACCTCTTTCTCTTTTTCAGATTTGGATTGAGCCAAACATAAAAAACGCAGAACCTCGCTATGCGCAAACCCGCTTTGACCCCACTCTCAGAAAAAATGCTTGGCAGTTTTTAGTTTCAGGAGATCAGACACCTGGCACGTTGCAAATCTACCAAAACACGCGCATTGCATGGACGGACATGGATGCAAAAACTTCCCTTGTGTACACCATTGCACACAAGGGAAATGGCGCATATGTTATGGTTGTGGAAGGGGAAGTGGAAATCGACGGCGAACATCTTTCAAAACGCGATGCAATCGGCATTTCCGAAACAGCCCGCTTTTCCATCTCCGCAACCACCCCCGCCACAGTTCTCCTTATTGAGGTGCCCATTCGAGCATGAACTGAAATATGATATTATTAAAAAAAATGGCATTCAAAATTAAAAAACAACAGGATCTAGCGTTGCTCATCTTCTCTACTTTTATCGTCATTGCAATAATCGGGGTTGGTGGATATCTCGTCGGAAAACGTGTGGCTGAGGGAAGGGCGCCCAATTTGTCGAGCACACCACTCGTTACAAGCTTACCGCCTCCCCCATGGGACCCCTCAGGAAGAAGGCTTGCTGCTCCCACGTATGGCGGGCCCCTTCCAACTACATTCCCACCAAGCTTTATTGGCACTCCTCCGTTTGAAAAGTCCCCTGAAAAAATTCCCGAGATACCGGATATACAAGGGGCGTATGTCGAGTTCCCGGAATATTCATTCCGTGTCCGCATGCCCGATGCGTGGATCGCTGTCGAACCATCGGCATTTGATACCAAACCATACTTTTTTGAGAATATACAACAAGTATTTGTAAATAAAAATAATTCCTGCGCGATTCTTCTGTCGGGGGACCCGTCCGTGGAACATGGCCAGTCACGAACAACCTACAATGTTACATTCGGCAACAACAAAGAGGAGTCATGGTTGAGAAGCATAACTGCAAACCGCGACCTCCTCACGTCATACGCACCATTCAATCCCGCAACAACGACACGCATGACATTTCTCTGGGGTGGATCAAACGAACCATACCGCCCCTACGAATATCTGTCGTTATACCTGCGATTCTCTGAGCCAAATCCGCTTGCTTTTCGTGTAATAAGCACCAACGAAAACCCGCTTCCTGAAGCGTGCGAACTGGAATCACGCGGGATTGTAAAGACACTCGAGAGCACCATCGCAAACGGGATATTTCCTAAAGTTGGAGTGGGACGTATTTTGGTTGCAGAGGATAAATTTGAAAAAACTTCCAACAGGGGATTATTCTTTATAGACACAAACACTCGTATTGCACGCAAAATATTCTCGCTTCCCCGTGGGGCCGACATGTATTCATTTTCACCCAGCACACAAGATTTTTATTTTTCAAAAAACAACAAACAACCATCACTTGTACGTCTTCACCTGTCAAGCGATGGTGCCACAGAACACACCTTTTCAGCTGAGAGCGGTTTTATCGTTTCTGAAAACTCAATTATTTCAGATTTCCTCCCGAGCGACAATGTGATTTATTATCTCACCGGCCCCACAAGCTGCCACGATTATCGAGGACAATGCTCGACAACACTCTACATGTACGATCCGGCATTACAAAAAACCAAAACAATTGCAACCACCCTCAAGCGCAATAGTATTGTTGGGGTTTCGAAAACACTGAATACAATTTTGCTCATGACACCTTTTGGTGATGCGGGATGCTGGAGTCGGACATTCGATCGTGTACATTTATCCACTGGAGCAGTCTCGAGTGCTGGTTCATTTGGTGGATGCGAGGATTATGAGAATCCCCCACTAGTCCATATTGAAACACCCGAGGAGCGCGGGGAAGCTGAAGTTGCACATCCTTATGGTGGCCTTGAAAACAATTCGTACATCCTCACTTGGAGTGAGGGTCGTATTACCCCGACGACTGAGCCGAAGAGTACGCCTTGGGCCGATCGTTCGCACCTTAAAATTGAACAACAATTTCACTTGCAGTCTTTTCCTGTGAGAATCATCGAAACACCCACCCTCTAAAAATAGGATGTACAAACATTAGGAAACATGCTATGGTTTCAATCAGACAGAGCTGTTGCGGTGCCCAACTACCACCACGTCAGGAGGTGACACATGAGTATCCCACAGATTAAAGTAAATGATTTCTATGAACCAATCAATGGATTTCTTCGTTGTCCGTTTTGCCTTCAACATGGTGTTCCAATCGAAAAAACAGCAAGAGGCACTTCTTTGCTTGGTCATCGAGGTTGCAACTTTAAACACCGCGAGTTTCTCAAAATAGGGGACATGGTACACATCATTGGTCCACACTTTGAGGAAGATGAACTTTTCCAAGTTGCAGGACTCTTATTTATGGAAAACGGTAGAATGAAAACTTTACGATTAAGAGAAGAGGCCGAAACAGAAGATGAGACAGGTCAAATACTATTTCTTTATGACGAGAAGAGGCGTGGATGGAAATACGTGCGCATTTGTCCTGTTGTTGGCACATATATATATGTTGCTCAACCAGGGTGTCGCGATCGTCGACACACGATAAAGTGGGTGTGATAACCAAAAAACCGTTGCGTATTTACACGCAGCGGTTTTTATTTGCAATCAGGCACATCGTGCTACAATGTATGTATGGAAACCTACCAGTGGTACGCGGAGCTCATTAAGCCAACCTGGGCACCACCAAGCTGGTTGTTTGGCCCGGTATGGACCGTGCTCTATGTCATCATCGCCGTGACTTTTGGCATGGTCCTGTACCATGCATACCGAAGACACATTCCCCGCATTATTGCATTGCCATTTATTTTAAACCTTGTATTCAATTTTGCATTCACACCAATACAGTTTGGACTCCAAAACAATTTACTGGCGGCTCTTGATATCCTCCTTGTTCTCGGTACGCTGGTGTGGGCGCTCGTCTCCCTTTGGCGTCTTGCTCCTACCCTCCGCTGGATAGTTTACGTAAACATTCCCTATCTCCTGTGGGTCACATTCGCAACAGCATTACAGCTAACCATCACCTTTTTAAATAGCTAAAGAGCTGTTGACTACAAAACATTTTTCGGTACTCTCAAATAACGTATTAAAGTAATGCAATAGATGAGCACCGCAATAAAAAAAGAAAAAGTTATTTTCCACATCGATGGTGATGCTTTTTTCGTGGGTGTCGAGGTTGCAAAAAATCCAAAACTAAAAGGGCTGCCCGTCGTCACCGGCGAGGAGCGGGGGATTGCTTCGGCGCTTTCCTACGAAGCAAAGGCGCTTGGCGTCACGCGAGGAATGCCGATATTCAAAATTAAACAAGACTTTCCCAATGTAGTCATTCTTCCCGGAGACTATCGTTCCTATGTTCAATATTCAGACATGATGTTTGCCATCGTCAACCGCTACGCATATGGCGTAGAAGAGTACAGCATCGACGAATGCTTTGCCGACTTTACTGGACTCGACCGAACACTCAAGATGCCCTACCTCCAGATAGCCGAGCAGATCAAGAATGAAATACAAAGTGAGCTTTGCATTTCGGTATCGATTGGTCTCGCCCCCACAAAGGTGCTTGCAAAAGTTGCCTCAAACTGGGTAAAGCCAAACGGGCTAACCATCATTGAAACAGCCACCGCGCCAACATTTCTCAAAAAAATACCCATCAACAAAGTATGGGGTATTGGCCCAAAAACTTCCGAGCATCTCATGAGATGGGGTGTGCACACAGCGTTTGATTTTACCATGAAAGAGCTGGCATGGGTGGAGCAAAACCTCTCAAAACCGTATGTGACTATTTGGCAGGAACTCCACGGAACATCCCTTATGGACGTCGATGTCAAAACAAAAGCTGCTTACTCGTCGATACAAAAGACACGAACCTTTCATCCTGTGACCAGCGACAAGACTTTTCTCTGGTCACAAATCTCAAAGCACTTGGAAGATGCGTGCATGAAAGCACGCCACTACAATCTGGTCCCCAAAAAATTCTCTATTTTTCTCAAAACAACTGACTTCAAAATAGTAACGGGCACCATACCACTTTCGTCGCCATCAAACTCACCCGAAATCCTTGCCACTCTTGCGCATGAAAAATTTGATTCCATACACAACAAAAATACACGGTACCGCACCGCCGGCGTCACCCTTCATGACCTTCTCCAGAATTACACCTCACAGCGTGATCTATTTGGTGACACAAAAAAAGCTGAAAAGTTTAGCGCAATACACAAGCAGATCGATATCCTTGAGGACAAGCTCGGCAAGCGTGTTGTATACCTTGCTTCCACACAGCAGGCACTCAAACAAGAAAAAATCGGAACAGAAGCAGACAACATAGAGCACAATTTGTTGTTTTTGTAGTCAAGAATTAACAACCCCATCCACAAGCGCAGACATGATATAATGAACCATAAAACACACATCATCATGACCCTCACCAAAACAGATTTTAAAGAATTTCTCTTGTGCGACAAGTGTTTGTGGCTCAAGAAAAAACGCCCCGAGGAATACACCCCCGGTGAGTTTTCGTTGTTCCTGCAAAAACTCATTAAAGATGGTTACGAAGTGGAGGAGTATGTGCAGAAACTTTTCCCCGACGGTGTCGCAGTGTCCGGGAACAAAGAGACACTCCTTGCGCGTACACAGGAACTTTTGCGTGGCGACAAACCCATTTTCCAGGCGACGTTTGAAACCGCCGACGGACTCTTTGCAAAAATAGATGTTTTGGATTTCAATCAAGAAACACACGCGTGGGATATCTATGAAATAAAAGCGAGTTCAGAAATAAAAACTGACCTTAAGCACAACCACATAAAAGATGTTGGTTTTCAGACGATTGTGGCGGAAGACGCGGGGGTGAAAGTAGGGGATAGCTACATCATTTACATCAACAAAGAATACCGCCGGAGGGGAGAGGTGGACATCAGACAACTTTTTATCGTCGAAAATGTCACCGAGCGCATCCGCGAAGAAAAAGAGGAGGTACGCGAAGAGATCGCCCGTGCACTTACGCTCCTCAAACAAGACGATATCTCACTCGCAGAGTGTAGTTGTCTCTACAAAAGCCACGGACAACGCTGTGATTGTTTTTTTAAGTTCAATCCACAGGTTCCCGAATACTCAGTGCACCACATTGTGCAGGGAAATAAACTCAAACTTCTCCTTGATCAAGATATTCTTGAAATCCATGACATTCCCGAAGATTTTGACCTCACCGACATTCAGCGCAATAAAGTAACCCTTCAAAAAACAGGCTCACCCATAATCAACCGCACTGCAATTCGCAAGACTTTCTCCCAGCTCGTTTTTCCACTCTATTTTCTCGACTACGAAACATACGGCACCCCCATCCCGCTTCTCGACGGCTACAAAACCAATCAACAGATCGTGTTCCAAGTCTCTGTGCACAGACTTGACGCTGATGGCACGCTTACTCATTTTGAATATCTGGCCGACCAACTTGAAAATGCAACAAGCGGACTCGTTGAGATGTTGCGAACACACATTAGTCCAACCGGTAGCGTCATCGTATGGTACGAAAGTTTTGAAAAGGGAAGGAATATCGAGCTTGCTGAACTCCACCCTGAACACCGTGAATTCTTGCAGGACATCAACAACAGAATCTTTGATTTGATGAAAGTGTTTAAGGACGACTACCAACACCCCGACTTCCAAGGGAGTGCCTCGATCAAAAAAGTGCTTCCCGTACTCCTCCCCGAGCTCTCGTACAAAAGTCTCGATATCCAAAACGGCACCATGGCACTCAGTGAATGGGAAAAGATGATTAAGGGCGAGATGACTGCGGACGAAATTGAAATCTCTAAAACAAACCTCCTCAAATACTGCGCACTCGACACCCTAGCTATGGTAGAGATTTTTCGAGTGTTGCAGAGTCGTTAAATACCCAAGGCTAGTTGACAAAATGCACTTGATAGTGTATTGTATATTTCAGAGTAAATGTTAGTGGATTTATACACAACCATTCATCAGGAGGAAATTCATGGCGACCTATCAGTACATCTATTGGAGAAACGACCTGCCCAGAAACAAAGAGGGAGAGAGATGCGCAAATGTTCACTTGCTTAAGGACTACGATTCAAGCCTCACTGCCATCGCAAGAATGGCCCGTTTGCTTAGAAAAACATTTCCGCAAGCTAAAAACAGTGAGATCAGTGTTGGAAAAGTGACACGTTCTACATATGTTTACAGTTTTGTTGTCATTATGTGGACTGGTCATATTCCCGAAGGTGATTACCCTGAGTGGGACCAAAAACTTGATGGACCAAAAGGAGCGTACACTATTTCATAAATCGTTTCCCTCTACGCCCTCTGTTCAAAACAGAGGGCTTTTATTTACAGAAAATTACTGTCTGTAAAAAACAAATTGTATCCTTAAATAAATCGAAAAGGTGTTACACATTCCAGCACACGGTCTTTACTAAATTGATCGAAAATAGTACTGTGTGGAATAGATGTTCAACCAAACAAAAGAGGACACCCTATGCAAAAAGAAATTATCATACGAAACCCCGAACATTTCGACGAAATATTGAAGGTTATCCGCGAGGGTGGCGCTGAAAATCTGCACGTATTAGCAGATTTTGACCGCACCCTTACGACCGCATTTGTCGATGGCAAAAGCGTACCATCGCTCATCTCAGTGTTGCGTGATGGCAATTATTTGACACCGGACTATACAGAAAACGCTCACGCACTTTTTGACAAATATCATGCTATTGAAATCGACCCCACTGTCCCTTTTGCGGAAAAGTGGAAAGCGATGGATGAGTGGTGGCGCATGCACGCAAAACTCTTGATTGAATCTGGGCTTAACAAGAGCGATCTTGAGAAAGTAGTTTCGTCCGGTAAAGTTCGATTGCGTGAGGAGTTTTCTGAATTTGCCGATGTGCTCAATGCACATAATGTTCCTCTTGTTATCATGTCAGCAAGTGGGCTTGGCGTTGATGGGGTTAGTCTTTATCTGGAGCACGCAGGAAAACTGACTGACAACGTACACATTATCTCTAATGTGTACGAGTGGGATAGTGCAGGGCGAGCAACCGCACTTCGTGAGCCCATCATTCACTCACTCAACAAGTACGAGACCGCAATTCGAGATTATCCTGCATTTGATGCCATCAAGAACCGAAAAAATGTCATCCTTCTTGGTGATAGTCCGAGTGATATTGGCATGGTGCAGGGGTTTGATTACCACAATCTGTTGAGCATTTCATTTTTCAATGAAACAACTGATAAAAATCTCAAACTCAACGAAGATACATTTGATGTTGTCCTCACGGGTGATACATCAATGGCATACGTAAATAAAATTCTTCGTGAAGTTCTTGTGTAGTAGTTTTCAGAGCCGCCAGTCAAACGACCGGCGGTTTTTTTAATCATAATGCACGCGTAGCCCTTTTGTGCGCAAATATGATAGTATGTGAGTATACTATTATGCCACCAATTACACCAACGCAGCCGGTCAAAATGGGGAAGTTTGCAACGAGCCTCGCTATTGTGCGACAGTCGTGGGCAATCTTGAAACAAGACAAGGAGATCATGTTGTTTCCGGTCGTTTCAGCGATCACTACGGGTGTTGCGCTCTGCATTATGGGATTAATATACGTTTTTGCGATTCTTGGCGTAAGTCTGAGTGATATTGGAACACTCCCGCCCGAACAAGCTGCTACCAGCGCATGGCATTATCTCGTACTTCTCGGCTACTACATCATCTTGTGTTTCATCATCTATTTTTTTGAAGCATGTATTTTTATTATTGCGCATGCACGCATGTCGGGACAAGACCTGTCATTCATGGACGGTGTACGGGGTAGCTTGCATCGCGTTGGTGCTATTTTTATTTGGTCCTGCATTTCGGCAACAGTCGGAGTCCTGCTCCGCGCAATAGCGGATCGTTCAGAACTTATTGGAAAAATTGTCGCATTTCTGTTTGGGGCAGCATGGAATTTGCTCACGTATTTCAGCCTCCCGCTTATTGTAGTTGGAAACATGAGCGTCGCTGGCTCATTCAAAGAGTCTGCTACCATGATTCGTAAAACATGGGGAGAAACCATTATTGGCAATGTAGGCGTTGGGCTCGTCTCGTCACATCTTATTCTTCTCGGTTTTCTGGCAAGCATTGGCGCCGTTGTGCTTGCAGGTGATGTGCGAGTTGCTATTGGTGTGGGGGTAGTATTCGTTCTCTATGTCGTGATTCTGAGTATTGTTTTTTCATCACTCAGCGCTATTTTCAAAATGGCACTTTATGAGTACGCTCGCACCGGCACCCCTCCGCAGGGATTTTCTCCGGAACTTGTCGCTCGCGCCATGACCAGCAAGACTACTGTTCCTTTGGTCAGTCAGCAATAAAAATTCTAATAACATGCCATCATCTCCTAAAAGAATCCTTCTCAAACTTTCAGGGGAACAATTTGCCGGCAAACAATCGTTTGGTATCGATACCGACTTCTTGCTTGACTTGGCAAAGGAGTTGCATGAAGTTGTGGTGGAAACAAAAGTGCAGATTGTTATCGTTGTTGGCGGCGGGAACTTTCTACGCGGGGCAACACTTTCAAAAAATGAAGCAATGATTGAGCGCGCGACGGCGGACTATATGGGAATGCTTGCAACGGTTATGAACGGTATGGCACTCGTTGATATCCTCGAGCATTTTGGTCAGCCTGCGCGTCTCCAAACCCGTATTCGTATCGATTCTGTCGCAGAGCCCTACATCCGTCGTCGCGCAATCCGCCACCTTGAAAAAGGACGCGTGGTTATTATTGGAGGGGGAACAGGGAACCCATTCGTTACCACCGACACAGCTGCGGTCTCTACTGCGCTCGAGCTGGGGTGCGACATTGTGCTCAAGGCGACAAAAGTTGATGGTGTATATTCTAAAGACCCCAAAAAACATCCTGATGCGGTAAAGTACGAAACTCTTTCTCATATGGATGCCATTAAAAACGAACATATCTCGGTCATGGACAATGCGGCGATATCGCTTGCTATGGACAATAAACTGCCGATTCGTATTTTTGACCTCCTTTCTCGAGGCAACATAAAACGTATCACGCGTGGCGAAATTGTGGGAACTTTAGTAGCATAGTTTTAAAAAGTCTGAAAAACAATAGGTTTCGTAAAGCTTGCTTTTTTCTAAAAGGTATGCTTATATATTAGGGAAATAGCAGTACCTTGTAAGTTTCAGGTTCAACCAAGGAGGTTTTATGAAAATACGTGTGTGGATGTGGGGTGTGTTGTTTGCGCTCGGAAGTTTCTTGAGTATTCCGGCGCATGCAATCGCTATCACTGTGACCCCGTTTGTCGGACCCACTTCTTTGGGTTTGACGGGAGCGGGTCCTGTTGCTCTGAACGCGTTGTATGCAGGAGCGTCAACTGGTGGCACTTCCGGAACGCCTGAGTATTTTCAGGCAGGAGGAAGTGTTTCGTCGTGCGATATTCTTTCCACATCGTTTTATTCGTGGAATTGCATGGCGAATCCAGGGGCACCATTCGAAGAGCAGCAAGGTGGAGTGCCATACTTTGGCTTCCTTGCTCTTGGCGAAGGGGATCTCCTTCGGGTGAACAACCTCCGGTTTAGCGCAAGCAGTACCGATCCGCTCAATGTTCTTCAAGTTGAAGAACGAGGCGGGTATGGTTACTCTGCGGTGAGCATGTGGGGGATTGATTTTGGCAGCGACGATGTATTTGGCGGTGGCGATGACACATTTGGCACTTCCGGTCCGCCAAGTACATTATTCGATGCATTGGTTGGCATTATCCCTGCTAGAGGCTTTAGTGTAAATTGTCCACCGTCGTGTACAGTGGAACAACAACAGGCCTCGATTGACGGACGTGCCGCTCAGTATGGTCCCATGAGTATGACCGGAATCATTAGTTATTTTGATGCTTCCGGCTCAGGAACGTTCGATATCAACGGAGGAGCTCCAACTGACCCTTCAACTGCGGTTCCAGAACCAGCATCAGTAGCATTGCTTGGTCTTGGTCTCGGGCTGATGGGGTGGACATCATTCCGTCGCAAGCGGTCTCCGGCACGGGTGGTTTGATAACTTGAAATGGAAGGAAAACAACACCGCGAACTCTTTAAAGGGTCGCGGTGTTTCTAATTTCAATGCACAACCTAGTGCTCAGCAGCAAAAGAAATTTCTCTTTGTTTTATGGTATACTCTTTGAATTGTTTTCACTCTGAAAGCAGGGATTATTTTATATGGATATTATCAACAATTTGTTGCCAACCCTCGAGCATGTCGGTGTTTTTGGATACTGGATTGTTTTTTTTGTGGCACTCCTCGAATCCCTCGCATTCGTCGGGTCATTTGTTCCGGGCGCGACTATTGTGGTGTTTGCTGGAGTTTTGTCCGCGAAGGGGTATTTGGATATTGGCGATTTGATATGGTTTGCAGCAGTTGGAGCCATTTTGGGAGATAGTATTAGTTATTGGCTAGGGACTAAAGGGACTAAGTTTTTTAGAAATGAAAATAAATTCCTGAAGCTTGCTCATCTAGAACGTGGAGAGGCTTTTTTTGCACGGCATGGACCCAAGAGTATCTTTTTCGGTCGTTTTGTTGGACCTATTCGCTCAATTGTACCGTTTATTGCTGGTTTGTCCAAAATGAAACAGCGGACGTTTCTTTTATGGAATATCTCGGGGGGCGTGCTGTGGGCGGTCGCTCATGTCTCCCTTGGCTATTTCTTTGGAGAGATTCTTCATTCTGCCGAGGCGTGGATTTCGCGCGCGGGTCTCGTGATAGTTGTTGGGCTTTTAGTGGCGCTTTTAATGTGGATTATTATCAAAAAGAGTCGACCAGTGGTCGAGTTTTTGTCACAAATGCTTTCTTCACTTAAGAAGATTGTTTTCGCACATCCGTACAGTATTCAATTTGTAAAAAAGTATCCGCAATTCAGTGTATTTTTATCCGCGCGCTTTGCACGCAATCGTTTTACTGGTATGACCCTCACGCTTTTGTCTGTTGCATTTTTCTATGTGCTCGTGCTTTTTTTGGGAATTGTTCAAGATGTGGTGGTTTCAGATGTTGTTGTTGTTCTAGACATGCGCATTGCCAATCTCCTGTTTGCCTTCCGCGACGATGGTCTGACGCAAGTTTTCCTTTGGATTACCTTGTTGGGTAAATGGCAGGTGGTGCTATTTTTTACGTTTGTTGCGTCAATACTTTTATGGATATGGAACAAGCGCATGTACGTCATTCCTTTTTGGGTTGCGCTCTTGGGGAGTGAAGCGGTAAATTTCTTTGGCAAGCTGGCGGTGCATCGACCACGACCCGAGGTGGCGGCGTATGTGGAAAAATCATTTTCATTTCCAAGTGGTCACGCCACTATCGCGGTTGCGTTTTACGGATTCCTTGCGTATGCTCTCTGGCAACATGACGCCACAAACTGGAAACGCAGAGCGAATATTCTTTTTGCTACAATACTGGTAATTTTGGCTATTGGTTTCAGTCGACTTTATTTAGGAGTGCATTTTTTGAGTGATGTATGGGGCGGGTATCTCTTGGGTGCCCTTTGGCTCATTATTGCTATTAGTGTATCAAAATGGCTTGTTGCAACGGAAAAGAATTGGGGCAACGCGACAATTTCTCCACGAAGCAGGAAGATTATCTCGTGGGTGCTGGTGGCAGGGGCTTTCCTCTTTTATGTCGTCATGGCAACATGGTATCATCCGGCGAGTCAGGTATTTTTAAAAGAAAAACCACAGGTGGTGGGCAAGAATATTGTGAGTGCATTTCTTGAATACGGATTGCCGTACCAAACCGAGACCCTTGTGGGGAATAGTCGTGAACCGATCAATGTTATTGTTGTGACGGACAGCGAGCAGGGTCTCGTGGATGCGGTCACGAAAGCGGGATGGTCGCGCGCGGATGATTTGACCATAGGCTCTGCTGGTGGTTTTTTGAGAGCGGCTTTCTTGGGTAAGGAATATCTGGAAGCACCCCTTGCGCCATCGTTTTGGAATAATGAAACACATACGATTGGATTTGAGAAGGCTGCGAGCGCAGGAGCGGTAGGACAGCGCCATCATGTACGTTTTTGGAGGACAAATCTGACGACCAAGGAAGGGGGATTGATTTATGTTGGTACGGTTGGCTTTGATAAAAACATTAGACAGATGCTTACGTATCAAATAGATATGGCAATGGACGAAGAGCGAGAACTTTTGTTTGCTGACTTGCGAAAAGCGGGAGTTGTCGCCTCGTCACACCAAGAGCAAGGGGGTGCGGGTTCAAGGCCGGCAGTTGCTGAAGGCGAGGAGTTTTTCGGGGATGGAAGCATAGATGTTATATTTTTAAGATAAACACCATAAATGCATTATGTACAGTATGATAAAAAGTTCTTCGTTCGCATTATCGAGGATTCGGCAAGTTTAGTGTAAAGATGGAAGTTTCTGCGCCTTTGGAGCATTTTTCATTTTTGTAAAAGTGAAGTATACTAAAAGAGTAAAATATCAGACTATCATATGGAACAATCAATCATTTCTCCTGAACTTCTTGTTGAAATTACCGGCATCTTGGTGGCGGTTATTGCAGCGATGATTTTCTTTGATCTTAAAAATTCTATCGGTGGTCGCGTCGGCGCTGCTCTCAAGCCGGTAATCTGGGGCGTATTTTTTAATGCCGCAGCCTTGGGGTGGGTGATTTTCTTTACGCGCTTAAACTTGTTTCCAAATGCTCCCAAATTGTGGCTCGATCCTCATAGTCCTCTTATGGCAATCGGGATGATTTTCTTTTTGTTGGCGGCACGAAAGTTTATTTTACTAAAAAACCCTTCATAGTGAAGGGTTGAGCTACTCTACTTTGAATTACGAAACTTGTCGAGGCGCATCACTTTAAGGGGGTTTCGAGCGTGGCGACGCGAGCGACCAAAATCTCTTGAGCAAAGCGATTAGAGATTGAAGTACCCCTGTGGTGAACTTCAGGATTTTCGATTCCGCGGAATCGTGTCGCGCAAGTCCGTTGGGCGCGACCTAAATCCGTACCCTTAAAGTGATGCGCCGAGTAAGGAGTTTCGTGGCTCTTAGAGCCCTATTTGTTTGAGAAGAAGCGCAAGCTCTGCGCCTTCGATGCTTCGGTACGCCGTTTCTTTGAGTGTTCCCAATTTAATGCTCATGATGCGTACACGGGCAAGGTCTTCAACTTGAAAACCTTCTGCTGCGCACATGCGACGAATCTGATGCTTCTTTCCTTCGGTGAGTGTGATACGAAAGGTGGTTTCTCCGGCACGACGAGCAACCGCAGGTTTGGTGCGATAGCCTTCAATGTTGATGCCACGTTCAAGGTGGCGTACAAAACTGTCCGTCACTGGTTTATCAACTCTGACCAAGTATTCTTTTTCATGCGCATGGTCGGGGTGAAGAAGGCGGTCGGTGAGACGGCCGTCGTTGGTGAGGATAAGGAGTCCGTGCGAGTCTTTGTCGAGGCGACCAAGAGGGAAGAGTCCGCGGAGTGCTGGCGTACCGCCGATAATACCTTGGGTGTCTTTCTGGAGGTCGGTCGTCATGCCACGAGGTTTGTGGTAGGCGACGTAGCGGTACTGTAAAGCATTTTTGAGAAGCACAGATTCCGCAACCTCAACGACGTCTTTTTCTTGTACTTTTGTACCGAGGGTCGCGACAACACCGTTTATTTTTACCAATCCTTTGGTAATGATATTGTCGGCGCCACGACGCGTGCTAAATCCTTTTTGTGCCAAGTAGCGATTGATGCGCATTGGGTATGAGGTTTCTTCATTCATTTTTATATTATAACATACTCAATTTGGAAAATCAATACCAGCAGAATTTCGATAGTAACTCTGTACAAACGTCATAAAATGTGCTATGTTTTAAGTGGATATTGAAAACAACCATGTACCAACAAATATAGAGGGCGTGTTTCGTGACTATTGAAAAAAAGATGACCGTTGTTTTCTTTAAAAAGAGCGGTAAACAATTAGTAGGCCCCCAAAAGGGAGCACTTACCTGTCCGCACTGTGGAACAAAGAACATTCAATTACTCAGTAACAAGAATCAGTTGAGTGATTATTACTTAGGCAGACATAATGCATGTGGAAATAAGGCAATTAGCTACAGCTCCTTGATTAATAAAAATGACGTATTGCAAATTCATTGCAGCGGGACTGCTCAAGAAGGCACGTTTGTTGTTCAAGAAATTACTTACTACCACGGTGTCTACTTAAATTTACAGGTTTTAAGCAGCCCTCTAGGCAAAATACTCTTTTTTAGATACAAAGTAGCGTCAAGAAATTGGGTCCTTCTTGAGACGGTAGAGAAAAAAGCGTCATGGTCGCATGGAAAAGCTAGGCGGTCGCTCTATAAGATTGTAAAGATCGAATCACCTGAAACTATTTAGTCAAAAGGTACTAGATTTAAAACTGCCACATGACTCATGTGGCAGTTTTTTTTGTTAGTAAATTCTTATCCACACAAATTTTTGCACTTTTTCATCTTACGGCATGGTACAATAAGAGCAAACTTTATATTATGCGCGTACTTATGTTCGGATGGGAATTTCCACCTCATAACAGTGGTGGTCTCGGCACAGCCTGTTTCGGCTTGACGCGTGCACTCGCTGCAAAAAGAATTGAAATCATTTTTGTACTCCCCAAAAAGGTTGGTGTTGCTTCCTCGTTTATGAAAATGGTGTTTGCTGATACCAAACGCATCAAATTTCACACCATCGAATCCACACTGAAGCCGTACGTAACCTCTGAGGGGTACCTTCGCGAGCGCGACAAAACGCAAACTGAAATCTACGGTGGAACTTTACTCCAAGAAGTACATCGGTACGCCCTTCGTGCGCGAGAAATTGCAAAAAAAGAGAAGTTTGACGTCATTCATGCCCATGATTGGCTTTCGTTTTTGGCAGGAATTGAAGCAAAACGCGTCTCAGGCAAGCCACTCATTGTACACATGCATGCGACTGAGTTTGATCGCACTGGTGGACAGGGGGTAAACCAAGAGGTCTATCAGATTGAACGTGATGGAATGAATTTTGCCGACGGTATTATTGCCGTGAGTAATTTTACTAAACAAAAAATCGTCGAACATTACGGTATTTCGCCGGACAAGGTGCAGGTTGTGCACAATGGTATCGATGAGTGCGACTATGAGGATATTCCTGAGCGATTTATCGAACTCAAACATTCAGGGCAAAAGATTGTGCTTTTTGCGGGGCGCATTACGATTCAAAAAGGACCCGAATATTTTGTACGCGCGGCGAAACGCGTGCTTGATGTGAATCCCAATGTGCTGTTCTTGGTGGCGGGAAGTGGTGACATGGAACGACAAATGATGTTGGAGGCGACATACCTCGGTATTGGTGACCACGTTCTCTTTGTCGGTTTTCTGCGCGGACAAGATTTGCATGCTGCCTATCGTGCGGCTGATTTATTTGTGATGCCGTCGGTGTCGGAACCGTTTGGGCTTACACCACTAGAAGCAATCATTGCCGGTGCACCAGTCCTTGTTTCAAAGCAGTCAGGCGTTTCGGAGGTTCTTGTGCACGCACTCAAGACAGACTTTTGGGATGTCGAGGATATGGCGAACAAGATTTTGGGGGTTGTGTCACATAAATCCCTCAAAGACACACTGTGGGGAAATAGTCGCAAGGAAGTTCGGCAGGTGAATTGGGATGTGGCGGGTCAAAAATGCATCGATTATTACACAAAAGTAATTTGCTCGTGCGGTCCTGCGCCAGAGTCGAGATTCATTTGATTGTTTCTCAGAAAAATCTGATATAATAAACTTATATGGCATCTGTCTGTTTTTATTTTCAAGTTCATCAGCCCTTTCGCGTCAAGGATTATCGCGTTTTTGACATTGGAAATGACAGCGAGTACTTCAATGATGATTCTGATCGCTCGATTAACAACAAAAAAATTTTACACAAAGTGGCGGGGAAGTGTTACTTACCGGCAAATGCTGTCTTGCTCGAACTTCTTAACAAGCATCCCGAATTCAAAGTCAGTTTTTCTTTTTCCGGTGTTTTTCTCGAACAGCTCGAAATGTTTAGTCCAGAAACACTCGAATCATTTCAAAAAC
Source organism: Patescibacteria group bacterium (assembly GCA_038062675.1). GTDB lineage: Bacteria > Patescibacteriota > Minisyncoccia > Phycocordibacterales > UBA1550 > UBA1550. The sequence goes on along the minus strand of JBBTWP010000001.1, from coordinate 193,451 downwards.
TTGTGGCGACAGGACGCGTAGAAGTACTCGAGGAAACCTACTACCACTCACTTTCTTTTTTGTATTCGCCGGAAGAATTTCGTCGTCAGGTTGCTCTTCATCGCGCAAAAGTCCAAAAGCTTTTTGGTGTAACACCGACAGTTTTCCGCAATACTGAACTCATTTACAATAACGCTTTGGCGCACGAAGTCGAAAAGATGGGCTACAAGGGGATTCTCGCCGAAGGAGCGGATCATGTTTTGGGCTGGAGGAGCCCCAATTTCCTTTATCGCCCTCAAGGGACCTCAAAAATTAAACTTTTGTTGAAAAATTATCGTCTCTCGGATGATATTGCTTTTCGTTTTTCTTCACGCGACTGGGCAGAGTTTCCTCTCACGGCACCAAAATTTGCTGACTGGGTATCACAGGTGAATGGCGGGGGGAATCTCGTTAATCTTTTTATGGACTATGAGACTTTTGGTGAGCACCAGTGGGAAGACACCGGAATTTTTAATTTCCTCCGACATTTGCCTGAAGAAATTTTACGAAACCCCGACAACAACTTTGTGACTCCTTCGGAAGCTATTGCACTTTATGAGCCTGTTGCTGAGCTTGATGTGCATCATTTTATGTCATGGGCAGATGTTGAGCGTGATTTGTCCGCATGGCTCTCAAATCCAATGCAACATGACGCCATTCGAAGTATCTACGAACTCGAAGAACAGGCTTTGAAGACAGAAGATGCGCGGATTATTGACGACTGGCGCCGCTTGCAAACCTCTGATCACTTTTATTATATGTGTACAAAGTGGTTTTCTGACGGGGATGTACACAAATATTTTAACCCTTACAACACTCCCTACGAAGCTTTTATTGCCTATATGAACGCTCTTCAAGACCTCAAGCTTCGTATCCTCTCTCATAAACCAAAAGAAAAAAACAAAATTTCAACGACGCGCAAGAGTGCAATACATGGGAAAAGTATTTCAAAAATCGCTCAGAAAAAAACTGGACACGTTTTAAAGAAAAAGAAACTTGTTCCGCGAGGTAAAAGTACCGTGAGGAAATAACATAACAACACTATGTCCAGACCACTTTCACTTGGAAACGGAAATATGCTTGTTTGCACAGATAAGTACGCCGAGGTTCGTGACATCTATTTTCCGTATGTTGGGCTCGAAAATCACATCGGTGGGCATTTTTCGCATCGCGTGGGAGCGTACGCCGACGGGCAACTCAATTGGTTTACGCATTCAAACTGGAGGATTGATTCAGATTTTCAGGATTCCGCTCTTGCTGGTGAAACGCTCGCGCAGAACAGCGCATTAGGAGTTAAAATCAAGCTTAACGATTCAGTCTATAATGAAAAAAATATTTTTTTACGCGAAGTTACGGTGACGAATGATTCTGATCGTGCACGCACCATAAAGGTCTTCTTTAATCATGAGTTTGAGATTTACGAATCGCACCGAGGAGATACGGCATATTTTGACCCAATTCATCACGCGGTAATTCACTACAATGGCAAGCGCGTTTTTCTTGTCAACGGTGTTTCTGATCATGGAGGGTTTGATGATTACACGACTGGCATTTTTAAAATTGAAGGAAAAGAAGGAAGTTTCAAAGACGCCGAAGACGGCCTGCTTGCTAAAAACCTCATTGAACATGGTCCGTCGGATTCCGTGTTGGGATTTTATCTCAACCTTGCTCCTCATGAATCAAAAACATTCTACTATTGGGTTGCTGTTGCGGAATCAATCAAAGAGGCGCGCGACCTTAATGCGTATGTGCTTGAGAAAAGACCCGGTCACCTTGTTCGCAGCGCACACGATTATTGGCACGCATGGGTGAACAAATACGATTTCAATTTTTACGGACTTAAAAAAGAAGAAATTTCGCTTTTCAAAAAATCGCTCTTCATGATTCATTCACATACGGATCGTCATGGTTCGATTATCGCTTCCGCAGATTCTGGAATGCTTCAGAGCGGACGTGATACGTATGGTTATGTGTGGCCGCGCGACGGAGCATTTTCTATGATGGCGTTTATTCGCACAGGAAATGGCAACATTGCAGAACGTTTTTTCAATTTCTGCAACTCAATCATAACGGAAGATGGATATTTTATGCACAAATATCGAGCTGACGGTTCACTTGGGAGCTCGTGGCATCCATGGATGCGCGATGGGAAAATTGAACTTCCTATCCAAGAAGACGAAACGGCATTGATCCTTATTGCGCTCTGGCAATATTACACACACACGAAAGACCTCGAATTCATCGAAAGTGTGTATAACACGCTCATTAAAAAAGCTGCCGACTTTATGGTTGGATACCGTGACCCTAAAACTCGTCTGCCTAAAGCGTCCTATGACCTTTGGGAAGAAAAATTCGGCATACACACCTTTACTGCTGCATCCGTTTACGGTGCACTCGTTGCTGCTTCAAAGTTTGCTAAGCTTCTCGGTAAAGAAAAGAGCGAACATGTATATAGTACAGCGGCGTTTGAGATTAAGCAGGCAATGCTCACGTACTTGTATGATGAACAGGAAGGAATTTTCGTCAAAATGTTAAATGTGCTTGATGATGGCACATTTGTGTATGATAAAACACTCGATATGTCGAGCATCTACGGCGTATTTACTTTTGGGGTTTTGGACATCGACGACCCACGATTGGCGCGTGCCATCGAACAGGTTGAAGCGCGCATTCTTTGCAAGACAAATATCTCAGGTGTGGTGCGCTATGAAAATGATCGCTACTTCCGTTCCGCGACTGGCGTTCCCGGAAATCCTTGGATCATCACTACGCTTTGGCTTGCGCAGTATTATATTGCTCGGGCAAAAAAAGAGTCTGATTTTGAAGAAGTGAAAAAATGGATTGCGTGGACATTGAAATATGCTGGCCCTTCAGGTATGCTTTCCGAACAGCTCGACCCATTCACCGGTGAGCAGCTTTCCGCTACTCCGCTCGCATGGAGCCATGCAGAATATATTATTACGGTTATTAAATACTTAAATCGACTTGAAGAACTCGGTATTTGCCTAAGGTGTAACCCCCTCTATCAAGAAAATTAGTCTCAAAAAATATGTCTTCTCGTGATACTGTAATGATTCCACCAACCATCATAACCATTTTTGGCGCGACGGGGGATTTGAGTACCAAAAAACTCATTCCGTCTCTCTTTAGTCTTTTTACCAGAGGGTTTTTGCCAAAAAGATTTCATATTGTGGGAGTATCTCGCCGCGCACTCTCAAATGATGAGTATCGACAATTTGCAAAAGAATCAATAGAAAGCAAGGCTCCTATTTTGGTGTCACGCGACCGTTTGGAAGAATTTCTTTCGAATATTTCGTATGCTCAGGGATCATTTGATAACCTTGAAAGCTATCAGCATTTAGGGGAAGTTCTTGCGGCCGAAGAATTTCGTTTGGGGCAATGCGCCAGTAAACTTTTTTATCTTGCAGTCCCGCCAATCTACTACAAAGCGATATTTGAAAACCTCGCCCATTCCGGCATTGCAGCATCTTGCAGTGATGAAACAGGATGGACACGCATACTTGTCGAGAAACCGTTTGGAAACGATGTGATAACAGCACGCGAGCTCGATGACACACTCGGAAAGCTTTTCAAAGAAGAGCAAATTTTTCGCATCGACCACTATCTCGCAAAGGAGGCACTCCAAGATATCCTTATGTTTCGGTTTTCCAATATGTTGCTTGAGCCTCTTTGGAACAATACATATATAGAGCGCGTTGAAATTTCGCTTTTGGAAAAAGGAGATGTACAAAACAGAGGTGCTTTCTATGATGCGGTGGGGGCACTCCGTGATGTCGGACAAAATCACATGCTTCAAATGCTTACTTTTGTAGCAATGGAAGACCCTATCGAACTCGAGGCTTCACGAATTCGTAAGTCTCGAGCCGAAGTCTTGCGTGCACTTCGTCCCATAACTTCAGGAACAGAAAACATACCGCTTGTGCGCGGACAGTACGAAGGATACGGAGATATTGCTTCTGTATCAAAAGATTCTCAAACGGAAACATATTTTCGCATGGAGGTTGCCGTAGACAACCCAAGGTGGCGCGGAGTTCCCTTTATTCTCGAAAGTGGGAAAGCGCTTGATGAAGAAAAAACTGAAATAAAAGTATATTTCAAAAAAACAGAATCCTGTCTCTGTCCTCCGGGGGCAGAGCACCATCATCAAAATATTCTTACTTTCAGGATACAACCCAACGAAGGCATCTCGATTCTTTTTTGGGCAAAAAAACCGGGATTGATTCCTGAGCTTGAACCAAAAGAACTCTCTTTTTCATATCGCCAGCCATCCTCCGAAGCACAGCTCGTGGACGCATACGAAAAAGTTTTGTTTGACGGCATTGCTGGCGACCAGATGCTCTTTGCAAGCACTGAAGAGGTGTCTGCAAGTTGGGGATTCATTACACCAATTCTTGATGTGCTAAAAAACATCCCTCTTCATAGGTATAAAAAGGGCAGTCGTGGACTGGAAAAGCCGCGCGGATAGTTGCACTATCGATATGTTTTAGGAATGACAATATGTTTGATATACTAAAGGCACAAATATGAAAAAAACAATTGGATATGTCGGTTTGGGGAAAATGGGAAAGGGGATGGCAGAGCGGCTTTTGGAAAAGGGGTGGGAGGTTGTGGCCTATAACACAAGCCCTGCGCCCATTGTCGCTCTTGAAGAATTGGGGGCGATGCCCGCGTATACGCTCGAAGAAATGACGAGCAAGCTTACGTTGCCTCGTCTGATATGGCTCATGGTTCCTCATAAAGCGGTTGACGCGGTGCTTGCTGAACTCACACCACTTCTTCAGGCGGGCGATGTTGTTATTGACGGGGGGAATTCATTCTATAAAGAATCGATGCGTCACGGAGCGGAACTTGAAAAGAAAGGTATTCACTTTATGGATGCTGGTACCAGTGGTGGTCCCCGCGGGGCTCGCGAGGGTGCGTGTACGATGGTGGGGGGCGACAAGAATGTGTTTGATGCGCATGAAGAATTATTTAAAGACATTTCTGTTCCGGACGGCTATGCTTATATGGGCAAGGTGGGTGCCGGGCATTTTGTAAAAATGGTGCACAATGGTATTGAGTACGGCATGATGCAGGCTCTTGGCGAGGGATTTGAGGTGCTCAAAAAATCCGCATTTGACCTTGACCTTGTGCGCGTGGCGGATCTGTACAATCATCAAAGTGTTATTGAGTCTCGTTTGGTGGGGTGGGCGAAGAGCGCTTTTGAGACATACGGAACAGATCTCAAAACTATTTCCGGGAAAGTGTCGCACAGTGGAGAGGGTTTGTGGACGGTGGAAACCGCAAAAGAGCTCGGGGTTCCTGTGCCGATTATTGAGGGCTCGCTCAAGTTTCGCGAAGATTCTCAAAAAAATCCAAGCTATACGGGGCAGGTTGTGTCCGCACTCCGCAATCAGTTTGGCGGACATGAAGTAAAACAAGAAAAAGAATAGCATGAAATTCAAAAAAATAATCGACATATCTTTAACAGTCGAAGAGGGGATGATTACTTACCCTCAAAATCCTGAGGTAAAAATAGAGAGCGTGCAAGGTGAAACTACTCTGCGTTCGCTTGTTTCTTTCGGCACTCATACCGGAACCCACGTTGATGCTCCGCGACATTCATTTACAAATGGTGTAGGCATGAACAAAATCCCCCTTTCAAAATTTGTTGGGAATTGTCGCGTGCTCGATTGCACAAGGTCAAAAAAGTGTATAACCGTAGAGGATCTAAAAAAACACGCTATCAAAAAAGGAGAGCGTATTTTGGCAAAAACAAGCAATTCAAGACGCGGATTTAAAACTTTTTATGACGACTACGTATACCTTGATGGCGATGCGGCGGATTATTTGGCGAAGAAAGGTATTATGCTGTTTGGTATTGATGCGCTCTCGGTGAAAAAACGCGGAGGTGATGATCAGCGTCCGCATACAGCGCTGTTGAAAAAGGGTATTGTAATCTTTGAAGGACTCGATCTCGCCAAAGCGAGTGCCGGAAGTTATTTGTTTGCCGGATTGCCTCTCAAAATGGGCGATATTGATGGCGCGCCGGCACGCGTAGTGCTTATTAAGTAATTCAACGATTCTATGTATATTTTATTTGATATTGGAGGGACAAAAATGCGTGTGGTTGGCGCAGACAAAGAAAAATTCACCGGAGCTCCGGTGGTCATTGCCACGCCAAAAGATTTCAACGAAGGCATTGAAACGTTGAAGCGCATCATTGGCAATATTGCAAACGGTACTCCGATTCAAGCAATCGTGGGAGGTATTGCCGGTCCTTTAAATAAGGAAAAAAACATGTTGGTAAAAAGTCCCAATCTAGGTGGGTGGGTTGGACGTGATATCAAAAATGCTCTTGCTGATGCGTTTAAAGTTCCAGTTATGCTGGAGAATGACGCAGCTCTCGTTGGTTTGGGCGAGGCGCATTTTGGTGCGGGGCGAGGCAAGACTATTGTTGCATATATTACAGTAAGTACCGGTGTTGGCGGTGCGCGTATCGTGGACGGACTTATTGACGAAAGCTCGCAAGGGTTCGAACCGGGGCATCAGATTATCGATCCGGATAATACCCTTTGTCCAACCTGCGAGGGGAATGACCTCGAAGCATATATTTCAGGAACTGCGATTGAAAAACGTTTCGGTAAAAAACCGCATGAAATTCACGACGATGCAGTGTGGGATGAATTGGCAAAGTTTCTCGCCTATGGGCTCAATAATATAATTGCGTACTGGTCACCGGATATTATTGTGCTTGGTGGCTCAATGATGAAAGAAGTTGGAATTCCTGTGCCTCTTGTGCGTGCACATCTTGAAAAAATCTGCAAAATTTTCCCAACCATCCCTCTTGTTGAAAAAGCGACACTTGAAGATTTTGGGGGGCTCTATGGTGCCATGGTGTACGCACGCGGTCATTATTAAAAAACTTATCTGTTTAAGTGCAGATACCTTCATGCATAAAAAAACCTCACACTCCTTATTGAAGTATGAGGTTTAATGTTGTGCTCATCGGTGGAATAATCTTCTTTCAGAGACCGTAAACGTACGATAGATTTCAAGAAATCCATGTTTGTCTCGGCATCCTTCCTTGTGTCCTTTGGGTAGCCAGCATAATTCCTCAACAACCCTTCCTTTTGGACCTCTTTGAGAAGGTATTCGAACATATCTTCCAGCAACAGGTTTGTTGCACATAGGAACACAATCGCCTTTATGCCCTTTTTCAAGAGCGCAGGGAAGCCAAGGATTTCCAGACGGAATACGTTGTCCGGCAAGTTTGGATAATTCTTCCGACTGCTCTCGGGGGATAACGGCGCAACGATCTTCAGGGACTTTGTTGTAGCACAAGGGCTTACGCATAAATCCTCCTCAGTAGTTTCGTTTCTGTGGAAAGAATACCTGCTTTCTCCCGTTTTGTCAATTTGTCGCGCCTGAATTCTAGACATCAATAAAAAGCCGGCATGTTGCATGCCGGCTTTACTCTTTTTATTATTTGAACTATTAAATGTTCAATTTTTTATCGGCTGTTTGCGCGAATACACGTTGAACGTCATTGTGTGCGCATTTTCTTTGTCGGGAGGAAACGGAGTTGTTGAGAATAAGTCCCATTCACCTTCTCCGATTTTTGGAAAGATAGTATCTCCGTCAACCTCCACCTCGATATTGGTGATGTAGAGTGTGTCGGCGTAGGGAAGGAATTGTTCGTAAAGCTCTCCTCCTCCGCAAATAAAGATTTGCTGTGGAGTTTTTGCAAGACGTAGAATGTCATCTATACTTGCAACAAACGTGACCTTTGGATAGCGGTTCGCCATCTTGCTGGTGTCTCTGGTCAAAACATACGTTTCTCGTTCAGGAAGTGCTCGACATCCAATAGAGGTGAATGTCTTCATCCCCATTGCAATGATATGACCTCGCGTTACACTTTTAAAGTACTGTAAATCTCGGGGCAAATGCCACGGCATGGTGTTTTTGTTTCCAATTACGCCATTCAGTGCGACTGCCGCAATCATTTTAATGCTCATGGGCTTTACTCCTTTGGCTGTGGGCGGGGTGAACACTACCTATCTTTAACATTAGCAGTCGTTCGAATATGTGTCAATCTTGTGGTATAGTTTCATTCATGAAGCCGATTCAGTTTGATATCAATAAAAAACTCCCCGGAAAATTGGGACGGGCAGGAACGTTAACCACCCCACACGGAGTCATTCAGACTCCGGCGTTTGTGACGGTGGGAACCAAGGCGACCGTCAAGGCGCTTTCTCCGGAACAGGTCAAAGATCTGGGCGCACAAGTTGTCCTTGCGAATACTTATCATTTATACCTTGAGCCGGGGGATGAAATCATGCGCGATGCAGGTGGTTTGGGAAAGTTTATGAATTGGCATGGACCTACGATGACGGATTCGGGCGGATTTCAGGTTTTCTCTCTCGGTGTTGCGTTTGGCTCAAAGCTTGGCAAGCTTGCCAAGGCGGGGGACGAAGTTGTCACCGAAGAAGTTGAAGCCGAGGATGTGCTCGGCAAGCTCGCAAAGATCGACGAGGACGGTGTCACGTTTAAATCTTACAAAGATGGCAGTGAGCATCGTTTTACTCCTGAACGTTCGATTGAGATTCAGCACAACATTGGTGCGGACCTGATATTTGCATTTGATGAGTGCACCTCACCCTCTGCTTCGTATGCATATCAAAAAGAAGCAATGGACCGAACGCATCGTTGGGCGGAACGGAGTCTCTATGCACACAAAAAACTCTCCCAATCCAAAATCCAAGGGTTACCCTTGGAAAATTCGAGTCTTACGGGACAAGCATTGTTGGGAATCGTGCAAGGAGGACGACATCGCGAATTGCGTGAAGAGAGTGCGCGCGTGCTCGCGGGGATGGACTTTGATGGGTATGGTATTGGCGGCTCGTTTACCAAGGAAGATATGTATGCTGCGGTCGGATGGGTAAACGCAATTCTTCCTGAGGAAAAACCACGCCATCTTCTTGGTATCGGCGAACCTGTCGACCTCTTTGGTGCGGTGGAAAACGGATGTGACCTGTTTGACTGTGTTGCACCAACGCGTATGGGGCGCAATGGTTCGCTTTATACTTGTGACGGGCGCATCAATATTTTGAATGCACGTTTTACGCAGGATTTTACTCCACTTGATCCTGAGTGTGACTGCTACACCTGCAAAAATTATACACGTGCATATTTGTCACACCTCTTTCGCTCCAAAGAAATGTTCGCGGGCACCCTCGCCTCCATTCACAACCTCCGCTTCCTTATCGCGCTCGTTGAGCGCATGCGTACGGCAATTCTTGATGGAACGTTTGAAACCCTTAAGGATTCGTTTGTTGCACGTTACACAAAGAAAAAAGCCGGCGAGAAGGTGCCGGCTTGAGAAAGGAATCTCTCTTAGGGGAGTATTACAGAAAAACTGAGGGGAACGACGCAGAGAGAAAAATAAATTGCAGTGCGCCATTCTTGAGTATAAAGTTGAACAGGAAGATGACGCCCATGATGGCAATAAAATTCACAAGAAAACAGTACCAAGGATCGCGTTTGATCATGTTCATGGAATCTCACCTTTCATAAAAAAGAGCAGGAAACAGTTGGGAAACAATTTACAGTAACTCTTACCATAGTACGCTTCTTTGTGCTATATTGTCAACACAACCAATGTCCACATTTAACCTCACATCCGACTGGCCTCCCGCTGGCGACCAGCCCGAAGCGATCAAAAAGCTCGTTTCTGGACTCAAAAAAGGCTTTGACCGCCAGACGCTTTTGGGTGTGACTGGCTCCGGGAAAACATTCACCGCCGCAAACGTTATTGCGGAAATAGGGAAGCCGACACTCGTTATCGCACACAACAAAACTCTCGCCGCACAGCTTGCGCAAGAGTACAAAGAATTTTTCCCCAACAACGCAGTGCACTACTTTGTGTCGTACTATGACTATTATCAGCCAGAGGCGTACATGCCGGTCACCGACACGTACATTGAGAAAGACGCTCAGATCAACGAAGAAATTGACCGCCTCCGCCATGCCTCGACACAGGCACTCCTGACGCGTCGCGACGTGATTATTGTTGCATCGGTGTCCTGTATCTACGGTCTCGGTTCGCCAGCGGAATATGAAAAAGAAAATTTGAAACTTGCCGTTGGACAAAAAATGGATCGCAAAGAGCTCATGAAAAAACTCATCGCCATTCACTTTGAGCGCACCAACGCCGACCTCACTCCGGGAACCTTTCGCTCTATTGGCTCACTGCTTGAAATCATGCCCGTCTCAGAAAAAATGATTTGGAGTCTTACGCTCGACATGCAGGGGATTGCATCCATCCAAAAAGTTGACCCCGTCTCACAAAAAATTGTGGGAACCGAACCCGCCATTTTCATCTTCCCTGCAAAACACTTCATCACCAACGAAGCGGCAAAGACCAAGGCACTCAAAGTCATCAAAGCCGAACTTGCCACACAACTTAAAAAATTTGAAAAGGAGGGTAAACTCCTCGAAGCCGAGCGCATCAAACGCCGCACTACCTACGACCTCGCTATGATTCGCGAGATGGGGTATTGCAATGGTATCGAAAACTATTCACGCCACATGTCAGGGCGCGCGGCTGGTTCACCCCCAGACACACTCCTTTCATATTTCCCTCGCACCAAAGACGGCAAGCCCGACTTTCTCACCATCATCGACGAATCGCACGTGACCATTCCGCAAATTGGTGGCATGTATGCCGGTGACCAGTCACGCAAAAAAACCCTCGTCGAATTCGGTTTTCGTCTGCCAAGCGCCCAAGACAACCGTCCTCTTCGCTTCGAAGAGTTCAATGAACGCGTCGGGCAAGTCATTTACACCTCCGCAACTCCTGCAACTCACGAGCGCGAGACGAGCAAGCAAGTAGTGGAGCAAATCATTCGCCCCACGGGCCTCATCGACCCCGAAATTATTTTACGACCAATTGGCGAGAAAGGTAGCTATGGCGGGCAAATCCAAGATTTCATCGCCGAGACAAAGAAAGTGGTCGCAGGTGGTCACCGCGTCATTGCCACCACCCTCACCAAAAAAATGGCAGAAGATTTGTCAGAATATTTAAAAGGGGAAGGTGTAAAAGCTGAGTACCTTCACAGTGACATCAAGACCATCGAACGGATTCAGATACTCACCGAGTTTCGCAAGGGTACGTTTGATTGTATTGTTGGCGTGAACCTGCTCCGCGAAGGACTCGATCTTCCTGAAGTTGCGCTCATTGGCATCCTCGACGCCGACAAAGAGGGATTTTTGCGCTCTGAAACAGCACTCATCCAGACCATTGGGCGCGCAGCTCGCAATGTGCTAGGGCGCGTAATTCTCTATGCCGATGTTATCACGGGCTCCATCGAGCGCGCTGTTGGCGAAACCAATCGTCGTCGCGCCATTCAAGTCGCATACAACAAAGAACACGGCATTACACCTAAGACCATCATCAAGAGTATCAAAGACATCACCGAACATCTCGAAACCGCACACATGAAAGCGGTGAAGTTCAACCTCGACGTCGACGGACAAGTCTTTGGAAAAGATTTTGCAAAACTCCTCAAGCTTAAAGAAAAAGAAATGAACCGCGCCGTCAAAGAACTCGACTTTGAAACCGCCGCCATCATCCGCGACGAAATCGCTGCACTCAAAGCACGCAACGAAGCAGGGGAATAAAAAATAAAAAGCGGATCAAGTTTTCCTGATCCGCTTTTGGTTTTCCGTAAGGATTTAATGTTTGCTCATCTTACCAACTGCCTTTGCATTTCGACAAAAGAGGAAGGTTCTTCTGTGCTCGGCCCGGTTAAAAGTGTTTGTGTTGGTATCACGCCACTTCGTACCAACATAAGCCCCGCACCTTTTTCTTGAGATACCCCTTTGAGTTTTCCCCATTCGGATAAAAACTCTTCGCGTGTGTATTCCACATTTCCTCGTGATGGGTCACCCAAAAGGACAACGTCTTTTTGTATCCCTCTCACAACCGCAAAATGTCGAAATTTCCCAACCTCAAGGTAAACAAGGACAGGCACAAATGCCACCAATCGCTCCAGTTCCTCAAAGGACAGTATTTTCTTTGAGGTGGTGTACCCTAGCGATGTGCTGAACTTCTCCATCTCAAGTAGTGAAAAGCCATTTTTCATAGACTCTGCAATTGATTCCTCACTTGCAGTTTCCATGTACTTTTTAAGAAGCGATGCTTCATCATATCGTTCATCACCAAAATGCATGCGCATAATGGTGAGGAGCGATGCGATTCCACATGAATTGTCGAGCCCTTGCTCTACAATGCCGCCGAAGCGTACCTCGTCCCATGTCCACGGTTCGTCCGAAGACGCGTATGTGGGTATGGAAAAAAGAAAAGAAAACACAAAAAGCAAAACGTGTGGCAAAGTATTCTTCATCAAAACCTCCAATAGGTTGTCATACCAAGAGATGATTGTGGTGCACTGGTTCCTATGCCAATGTTAGTAGATACCACCACACCAAAATCTGGTGTGGTTTGGTACGCAACTTTGAGCCCCATGCTTTGCGTGTCTTGCACTGCCCCCATTTCAGGATTAAGCACGAGGACACCCGCTATTTCTCCACCAAGTGACAGTGCGTGGTTGAGAAAGAATCCCATACCGAGATTGTAGCCCAGACCATTTACATCACTCTGCCAGTCTCGTTCCCATGAAGCGCCCCCAGAAACAAATGCTGGACGTAGAACTTTACTCCAGCTTGCTCCCAGAGAAGTGTGTGCCTCGTTGTGTGAGAGCTCATGTTTTCCCGTGGGAAGGGTTGCAGAAAGTATTGCTGTTGTGCTGACTTCTTTTGTGGGAAGCGTACCCAACAGGCGTATGGTTGTGTCTCCACCACCAAACGCTGAACTCTTTGCGAGTGTTGCCTCTGACGTTTCCACTCTTCGCGAAGTTGCAGAGTAGGGGAGTGCGACTGAAATTTCCATCCCATGCCCAACCCCACGACTTGCAAATACTTGCGTGGTAAGCGCACGCACACTTTGCCGTAGCCCAAATGTTTCTTGAGTTCCGGTTGTGTACACGACTCCCACCCCCGCTTGCATCTCGCTCGGCTTGAGTGACACGGTGGCTTCTCTACGATAGAGGTCATACACACGAGCAAGTTTTTGTTCGAGGGCGAGGCCTTCGGCCTCGCCCTCTTTCGCCACTTCCTCCGCATACGCAAAATTCACCGCAAACAACATACCCATTGCCACAAACATTGCTTTCATGTTTTTTCCTTTTGATTAACAAAGAGCAAAAATGAACCACAGATGTGGTTCATAAGACTTCCGCCATCATACCTTACTTTACCCCCCCCTGTCAATATTGATTTTGAGACCTGCTCCGTGTATACTCTTCAAGTAACTATAGATTCGTAGTTGCTAGTAGTTCTTTGTATTACAACAAACGACCTTGGAGGTCAGCATGAAGAGTGTTCGAAAGATTACTGCACCACTGTTTTTAGCTGTCGCGTTCCTGTTGTCCGCGACAATTGTCCCCACCATTGCTTCCGCAAGCACCATCAACACCGAGCTTGCCAGCAATCCCATCGCCGAAATCGAGAAAATCGGTCTTCCGATGTCGGATGAAATGGCGGGGGAAATGCGGGGGGAGTTTTTGCCAGTATTGTATGCAGCGGCAGTTCTTTACGGCATTCCGGTTTCCTCTCTTGTAGTTAGAATACTGAGTAGTCCAGGTTGGCCAAACAGCCTGGTTACTGCCGCAGGATTATGGGTAGCAGTTTTTGGTGGTTAACTTTTTGGCAGGAGCTTGTCTCCTGCCAATTTTTATATTAAAATTAGTACTAGGATTTAAAAATATGAATCTATTTAAAAATACGTCTTTTCTAAAAATATTTTCTATTGCAAACTTGCTATTTTTGTCCACGGTTCTTTTCCTTGTGGCAATTCCCCTACAATGGTCTTTTGATTTTACGGCATTTATTGTAATTTTTTTATTTCTGATTACAGCACCAGTTTTATATGCGTTTAATTTTTATTTTACTATGAACAAGAATATAGTTACCTTTATTGAATTGTTTTTTGGATTAATTTTTATATATCAAATTGTTTATTGGATTCCATTTCCTTTCCTTCCAATCTTGACTGTTTTAGGGCAAGAAGAATTATTTTTAATATTGTCAACCATATACAAAATATTTTTTGCATCACTTTTACTTGTTTTTTGCTCTATTTCCACATTTTACACTTTCAAATATCTTTATGTCTTAAAACATTTCAGAGCTCCCGAGGTCTCACCTCGGGAGAGTTAGAAAATTATTAAAATTAAATTTTATTAAAATTATCCAGATGAAAAGATTGATCAATCCAATGGAAATGGTGCGGGCGGTTGTGCGCGGGGAAGTGGGGAATACTTCATTTATTGTGTACGCTGTTATCTTTGTGCTCTCTGCTCTGCTAGGTGTGTACATGACCTATACAGATTTAGTTACGGATTCTTCTGAGATGTTTGCGTTTTCAGGAGGCGATACGGCATATGCGACATTGTCCCTTGTTTCAATTGCTGTATATTTCTTAGCGCCAGCGATGCTCGCGTGGAAGAAAATGTCATTCCGAGAATATATAAAATATTTTATTTGCCTCGACATACCGCTTACCGTGGTTGCTTTTTTGGCAATAATTATTTTTGTATTTATAAATATCATCTTACTTATTCTAGGTGTCCTACCTATGCCTTTAGGAGATACCCCTCCACCAATGTCATTCGGCATTTTTTCTACCATGGTTGTTGTAGTGATGGGATTATCCTTGATGATGCCATACTTCATGAAAAAGGCGATTGATCTACGCGATAAAAAACAAGGGGAGACGTTATAATAGAAAAACCACCGCGCACAAGCATGCGAGGTGGTTTTTTGTTGTACTCACAATCTCCACAATCTCCACGTGAAAGTCAAAAAGAGCATCCTCGTTGTTTTTCCCGGCACTGGCATATAGTGTGCGGATAGCCCCATACTCGGTGTGAAATTTAAGTTTCCACTAAATGCAATGCTGGGGAAATATTCTCGTTGATATTCAGTTTCACCCAAGAGTGTGAAATATTTTTCACCATCAACATTTTCCAGACTCGCTTTCCAGTAACTTTCGGCTCGAACATAGTACGAACCTCCTTCCACAGAAACTGTAGCAAACGAAGGAACGACATCGAAACGATAGTAAACAAACACTCCGGTCGCGGATCCGCTAATTTTTCTTGTGACTTTCGCTTTGAGTGATTGGATTGTAATTCCGTCAATCTCATCGATTGGTGATTCAAGAAAAAACTTTGGGGAAGTGATGGTGTTGGTCGCTGAAAATTCCAGTCCATCGATATACGATCCCCGTATACCAAAGTTGTTGCCAAGCAGACAGTCGATCGACAACTCATGCGCCGTGCTTTCGTTGTCGACACTCCGTGAATAGTTCACATCATCACTCTTTGCCAATTTCTTTTCAAGGTTGGTGAGTTTGAGGACTGACGTTGATATTTTTACATATCCAGCACCAAGACCGAGTGAACAGGTGGATTCTTTGGCTTGGACATTTGTGACCCAAAGAACAATAAGACTAATGGTAAACCACCACAAGCTTTTTTTGCTTCGCATAATACCTCCTCGTAAGGAACTCTGATGCTATTATTCAGCGCTAGAGATAATGATAGCACGCTCTTCTTTCATAAGATACCATGCGGAAGATTGACAAATATCAGCGATTCTCGTATCCTAATCACCAGAAGCAAATCGTTGTGTCAACAAAACATCTCCGTAGCATTACTACATTGGGAGGTTTTCATGAAATCAACAAAAGATCGTATGCCTGCCTTACTTTCTGTTGTTATTTCAGCATCGATCATAGTCGCTGTTCCTTTACCTCTTGCTCTTCCTTTACGACAATATAAAATATCGCCGTACTATCAACACGTAAACAATCGTTTTCTTCGCAGGCGGATGCGACAAAAGCGGTAACATGCCCCTACATGACTCAGTTTGTCATGTAGGGGCTTTTCAAGGCACAACGAGAACTTCGAGCACGGTTGCCGAAATCCAAAAACCTGCTAGTATAAAGGAACTTCTATGACTTTTTGTCAAATTGAGGGCCATATTACATCATGACCAATCCAAAGAAAAAGGGAATCGACACCATCACTGTACGCGGAGCGCGCACCCACAACCTAAAGAACATCAGTGTGGAAATGCCGCGCGACAAGATGGTGGTCTTTACGGGGCTCTCGGGCTCAGGGAAGTCTTCGCTTGCCTTCGACACCATTTTTGCCGAGGGTCAACGTCGCTACGTTGAGTCACTTTCAGCGTACGCACGTCAATTCCTAAACCAGATGCAAAAGCCGGACGTGGATGAAATCACGGGGCTTTCGCCTGCCATTTCAATCGACCAAAAATCACACTCGTCCAATCCGCGCTCAACGGTTGCGACTATTACCGAAATCTACGACTATCTCCGCGTCATGTTTGCGCGTATCGGCAAACCCCACTGTCTCTTGTGTGGTGAAGAAATAAAACGTCTCGGCAACGAAGAAATTCTGAATTTCATTTTGTCAGAGATCAAAAACGGCGAAGGAAAGAGTGCAACAACCGTGCGTATTTTTGCACCACTCGTGCGCGGACGAAAGGGGGAGTACTACCAGCTCCTCTACGACCTCCTCGGCAAAGGGTATCTCATGGTGCGCGTCGACGGTGAAATTAAAAACTTGCGTGAACAAATCGTTCTCTCTAAAACGAAGAAACATGAGATTGATGTTTTGGTAGATGAAATCAATATTGCGGATTTTCGATTCAGCGGAATCGTGTCGCGCAAGTCCGTTGGGCGCGACAAAAATATTCCTGCGAGTAAAGATGTTGCCGAAGACGAGGCGCCACAAACAAAAGGACGTGAACGCCTCTCGGAGGGCCTTGAGCGCGCACTCCTCGAATCTGAAAGTTTGGTGCGCATTGTGTTCATGAAAGACGGTGTCGAGACCAAGGACTTCATTATGTCCAACCGCTTTGCCTGCCCCAACGACGGCTTTTCTTACCCTGAAATCGAGCCACGCCTTTTCTCGTTCAACTCGCCCTACGGTGCATGCCCTGCCTGCAATGGGCTCGGCAGTAAACATTTTTTTGGGAGCGAACCATGTCCCGACTGTGAGGGTGCACGCCTCCGCAAAGAGGCAATGAGTGTGTATGTACACGGCAAGAACATTGTAGATATTTCCCGCATGTCGATTGCGCAGGCATCGGAGTTTTTTGCCGAACTCAAAATCTCTCCGCGCGACAAGGACATCTCACTTCCGGTTGTGAAAGAAATCCAAAATCGTTTGTCATTCATGCTCGACGTGGGTATCGACTACCTCACTCTCGACCGCCGTGCCAACACACTCTCGGGTGGCGAGGCACAGCGTATTCGCCTTGCGTCTCAGCTCGGTTCACGCCTTGTGGGAGCACTTTATGTTCTCGACGAGCCTACCATCGGCCTCCATCAACGCGACAATGACCGCCTTATCAAAACCCTCAAAGACCTCCGCGACCTTGGCAACACCATTATTATTGTCGAGCACGACGAAGACACTATTTTTGCCTCAGACTACCTTGTAGACATTGGACCCGGCGCCGGCGTGCACGGGGGCAATGTTGTTGCCGTTGGATACTTGGACGAGCTCATCACCAATCCAAAAAAATACAAATCCCTCACCCTCGACTATTTACGTGGCGACAAAGCAGTGGAAATTCCCAAGAAACGCCGTGACGAAGACCGTGGACACTTACGCATCAAAGAGGGCGTTGCATTCAATATCAAACATCTAAACGCAGAAATCCCTCTAGGGAAACTTGTTGCCATCACTGGCGTATCAGGCTCGGGAAAAAGTACACTCATGTACGAAATCATTTACAAGAACCTCCAAGCACGCCTCGAGCATCGCTATCGCACCAACGACATTTTCAACTGTGAGAGCTTCACCGGCACCGAGTATCTCTCACGCACGGTTCTCATCGACCAGTCGCCCATCGGCCGCACACCACGTTCAAACCCAGCGACCTACACCGGCTCGTTTACGTTCATTCGTGACATTTTTGCCGAGACTGCCGAAGCACGTTTGCGCGGGTGGGGACCGGGCCGTTTTTCGTTCAACGTAAAAGGTGGGCGTTGTGAGACTTGCCAAGGCAACGGTACTATTGCCGTCGAGATGCACTTTCTTCCAACGGTGTATGTAACCTGCGACGTATGTCGGGGTAAACGTTTTGAAAAAGACACGCTTGAAATTGTCTACAAAAAGAAAAATATTTACGACGTACTCGAGATGACCGTCGAAGAGGCGCTCGCATTTTTTGAGGACATTCCTGCAATCTACGACCGATTGAAAACTTTGAATGAAGTGGGTCTGCATTACCTCAAGCTGGGGCAATCTGCAACCACACTCTCTGGCGGGGAAGCACAACGTGTAAAAATTTCTTCTGAGTTGTACCGTCCCCATGTCGAACGCACCATGTACCTCCTCGATGAACCTACCGTAGGACTTCACTATGAAGACGTGCGCAAGCTCATCGAGATTTTGTCCAAACTCGTCGACAAAGGCAATAGCGTGCTTCTCATTGAACACAACATGGATGTTATCAAGAGCGCCGACTACGTGCTTGATATTGGACCCGAAGGTGGCAAGGGTGGGGGAGATATTGTTGCCCGTGGTACCCCTGAACAAATCGCTGCCAACCCCGCTTCCTACACTGGCAAATACCTCAAAAAAGTCCTCAAACGAAAATAGCCTTACGCCACAAGCCTCATTTTTTCCAAGGGTTACCCTTGGAAACTGTGCTTGATAATTTCCTATGAAGAAACTCGAAAAAAAACTTCCTGCAGCACCCGGTATTTATATTTTCCGCGGATCCAAACGCGCTATTTTGTATATTGGTAAAGCAACCTCACTCCACTCGCGCGTCTCGAGCTATTTTCGTCGTGACCTCATGAGCACGCGCGGGCCCATCATTGTTGGCATGGTGGAGGGAGCGACGAGTATTGAAACTATTATTACCGACTCTGTCCTTGAAGCGCTCATCCTCGAAGCGCACCTCATCAAGAAACATCAGCCACCCTACAACACCAAAGAAAAAGATAATAAAAGTTTCAACTTTGTCGTGATCACCAAAGAAACATTTCCGCGCGTGATCACCATGCGAGGGAGGGAGCTCGAAACAAAGCATGGGGAAATAAAATATGCGTTTGGACCATTTCCTCAAGGCTCGGTGCTCCGCGAAGCACTCACCCTCGTACGCAAGATTTTTCCCTTTCGTGACAAATGCACGCCGAATCAAGGAAAGCCCTGCTTCAATGCACAAATTGGCCTTTGCCCTGCTGTGTGTGCAGGCAAACTCACTCCTGCCGAATACGCACAAACAATAACGCGCATCAAACTCTTTTTTGAAGGTAAAAAGAAAACACTCGTGCGCAGTCTCGAGCGCGACATGACACGTTCTGCAAAAGCGCTCAAATTCGAAGAAGCTGCGCGCCTCAAGCGAACAATCTTTGCGCTGACCCACATCCAAGACATTGCACTCCTCAAACACAATCTTGAGCAGAAGATCACCAGCGAAAAAACAATGCGCATCGAGGCGTACGATGTCGCACACATTTCGGGAACCAACACCGTAGGAGTGATGGTTGTTCTTGAAGACGGCGAGCCCAACAAAAACGCATATCGCAAATTTAAAATACGCACCAGTACCAACGACGACAACGCTTCCCTTCATGAAATACTCGAACGCCGTTTCGGGCACCCCGAATGGTTACTTCCGTCGCTGATTGTTGTCGACGGAGGAAAAGCGCAAGTCGCCACCGCAGAACGCGCCCTCAAAGAGTGGGGAAATGTCATTCCTGTGGTGGGTGTGGTCAAAGACGAACACCACCGCGCACGCGAGATTTTGGGCGACGCCAAAATACGCGTCGCCCACGAACGCGCCATCCTCCTCGCCAACAGCGAAGCCCACCGTTTTGCCATTGCCTACCACCGCACACTTCGCCGAAAACCGCTGAAGCTCTAGTACAAAAAAACCGCCGAGTCTTGCGACTCGGCGTTCGTGTAAACACTATTTTTTTCTCTGAATCCCTGCCATATCTTCTGGAGAGATATTGATTTGTATTCCTGATGGTGAGGTTTCAAACTTATTTTTCCGAGTAACCCAAAGTAGTTGAATATCTGGACTCCCTCCAAATATGAATTTAACGATTGGTATGACCTTTGTTTTATCAATTACAAAGTTTACGTCTTTGGCGGAAGCCGTGACAATTGATCGCGGAGGGGTAAGATCTGGTCGCTCCCAGCAAAATGAGACTTCTTCGCCCTGTACTGTAATGAAAGGAGATGAATCCTTCCATGAGCAGATTGAGTATTCTTGAATCCCAGAAATGAGTGCATTTGTTTCCATGCCTGCACCACTGACGCCTCCTACCAAAACAGTTAGCAATATGCCTGTTGCCATCAACACCTTTTTCATGATCAAAGTCCTCGTATCGTAAGGTTCTTGTTTATTGCATCTGCAATATTCTATGTGAAATAATACCGCAACTATGTTTTCTTGTCTACTTTTTTTCCGCGTATAATCAAAAATCCGCCGGATCATACTGGTCCGGCGGGGCTTACAATACATAACTATTTTGCACGATGCAGTGCATTAAAATACTCGATAGGTACGCGGAGCTCGATACCCGACAACGGAGCATGAAAAGGGTACGATCCCTGAAGCCATTGCAACGGAATTTCTTTTTTACCACCAAAGATAAGGGTGACTGTTGGGTCGATAATCCAGTTGTCGAGTAATATCTTTACGTGCACAAGAGGTGTGGTAACAACAGATACTTCCTCGCTATCATTTTTCCCCCAGCAAAAGGCAATAACCCCCTCGCTTAGCCAAATGAACGCTTCCGATGGCCCAATGGTCCCGTCTTCGTGGTGTTCCTGTCGTTCGCAGATCAAGTAGCTTTCCGTGAAGACAAACATTTCGTCCATGCTTTTGGGGGGAGACGCTCCTCCGTGTGCGCTTCGTGCAACTAATATCAAAAAACTGACAACCACGCTGATCAAGAGATTTTTCATGGACGTTACTCCTCTCTGACACTTGTGGACTAACCCATATACAGTATACCAAATGTAGGATGCGCTGCCATGTTTCCATAAAAAAGCCGCTAGATCATACTGATCCAGCGGCTGAGTTGTGACGCCCCAATATTAGGGGTTTAGAACCAACTTCCGGTCCTTTTGGGAAAGCCGCACAATGATCGCATTGGGGTCTCTGATATTTTCAAGAAGGTCTCCGCCTTTTGTTTCCCCTTTGTACAAAAAAACAATCATGGGCACGGCCTTTGTTTCGTCCGTAATGAACTCCGCATCATTAAATGCAACCGATGTGTGCATCTCGACACCCCCTTTTGTGTGGATACAAAACACAATCCTCTCGCTTCCGATGCCACCTTCGATCAAAAATGGCGAATAGGGATTGGGTCGCTCCCCACGAGCAAGCTGTTTTGCAACGGATGGGGTATCTAGCAAATTGCAGACTGGGTACTCAACACCCGCACCGCCATTTTTCTGCTCATCAGCTGCCTGCGCACCTTGGGAGTGGCTCGCCAAAATGGCCAAGCACGTCAGGAGCATAAAAAAGAAAGCCGTTTTTTTCATAGAACACCTCTTGTTTACTGTGTTACAGAATGTAACACTCTGCCTAATATAATACACCAATTAAGTAAACTTGTCAACTAGAATCAGGGGTCCAACAAAAATACCCGGGCGCATAGCAAAGCGCTCAGGTATCTATGGTAGCTATCCAGTTGTGTGACACAAAAATCCCTTTTATTTCTTAAAGATTCTGATCCTATCCGATTCCTGCTCAAGAAAATCAGACAACTCATTGCACTCCTTCTTCTTTCCGTCCTTTGATACAAAACAAACCGGGTTATCGGTTATGTAAAGTTCAAAAAACGGCTTCACGGGCGCAGGTTTAATGAGCAACGTCTCAAATCCAAACTCCCGCATGTGTTGCTCAATGCAATTTGCACCATAACCCTCTTTTCGTGAGAGAGAGCTGGTAATGTAGTAAATGCTTTCGCCACTTTTTAAAAGTCGTCGTATCTTGTCCGCAACACTACTCAACCCCGCAGGTCTGCCACCGTGTGCCATGACGTCACCCCTCTTCAGAATGTACCTGTATGAAAAATACCACCCCGGAGGCAATAAGTCAATGGTTCGTAATGGTTCAATACCACGGTGTTGTTTTATGTGAGTAAGTACGCCCCTTGATTGTTTTGGGCTCAGGCTGAGCGACATTCAGCACATGCTTGGGATACAGGCTACTCACTTTCTGTTGTCATATACGGCAGAATATCAGCATATCCATACACGGGTTTTCTTTTTACTATGAACATCCAGTGGCTCAGCTGCGAAAGACATTGCTTGTTCGCATGTTATAATAGTCAGGCATGTATATATTTTTAGACGAAAGCGGTCAATTCACCAAACATAACAATGAAGAATATTTTGTAATAGGTTCATTCACTGTGGGTGACCAAAGGCGCACAGAGAAAGCATTCAAATCTTGGCGTCAGTCTAGATTTCCAAGAAAAATGCGAACACAGAATGAGATAAAGTGGTCATCTACGAGCGTGGATGACTCATTACGATTGCGGACACTTAAGCATATCGCAGAGCTTGATGTAAGGATTCGTTATGGGTATCTACAACGGGAAAACATTCCGAGTGACTTTAGAAACAATGCAGGCAAGCTGGAAAGCGGATTGCTCTACGCGGCAATCATTGCAGAAATTATAAAAACATATTTACCAACAGATGAAAAAGAATTCTATATTTTTTGTGACAATAGACACCTTAAAGGACTTACAAGGAATAGTTTTAGGGAATCAGTGAAAGCCCAGCTTCTCCCTGTTTGCTCACCTGGAACGTTTGTTGATATTCAGATGATCGATTCTACTGCAAATGCTAATATTCAAATTGCAGATTGGGTTTCTGGTGCACTTGCTTGGTATCTTGAGAAAAAACCACTCGGGGAAGAATGCTATAAAATTATTCAAAATAACATTCTTAGTACCAAAGAATTCTTCAAGTAGGCAACAAAAAACCGCATCCTAAAATGCGGGTTTTTGTTAGAAGTAGCGGTCTCACGCAGTGTCAGTCTCTAGCTTAAGTCACAGATCCTCTGTGGGAACACCAGAGCACCACGTAAGTTATTATTGCATACTCCTATTTGCATTTTATCATAATCGGGCATACAGTGCAAACCCTTTGCGAAGTCAATAAGTTGTATTCCGGCACCATGACACCCCTGCACCACCGACTTTCCAACAAAATCCAGCATTTCGTGCCTATTCTCAAAGTTTTCCCCATGCCAGCCCTTGCTTTTTGGGCAAAAATATGATATATAGATAGATGAGACCCGTTGCGGGTTTTTTGCGTGAAATGAAGAAATATATCTCAATTTTCGTCGTTTGTTTGATTGTGGCTACACTATACGCCACGTATGTGTATCGAGACGCCCTCTATCGACAAATGGACGCACTCAAGCTCATACCCAGACCCGAGCTATTTACAGAATTATACTTCGAAAATCACACCGATCTTCCTAAACAAATTGTAAAAGGGGAGACGATTTCATTTTCTTTCACCATTCACAATCTGGAAGGTAAAGACAGGGAATATCCGTATGTTGTGTATTTTAAAAATGACTACGGCACCACAACTGTCTCGCAGAGTACCGCATTTGTGAAAAACAACGAATACAAAACCATCACCGAGTCGTATACATTCAAATCAGCCTCCGAAAAAGAAACACTTTACGTAGAGCTCACCGACAAAAAGCAAGAATTGCACTTTGCACTACGAGGCGAGAAGCCGATTATTAAAAAATAAATAAAATATATGAAATTATCAGTTGTTATACCAGCATTAAACGAGGAAGGGGGGGTAGCAGACGTTATCAAACAAGTCCCTGTTGCAAAATTGAACAGTATGGGCTACGAGGTCGAGATCATTGTTGCCGATAATGGTTCGACCGACAAAACAGCGGAAATCGCTACTGCCCACGGAGCGAGAGTGGTTCCCGCACCTTTGCGTGGATATGGAAATGCTTACAAAGCTGGCTTTGCCGCTGCTACTGGTGACATTATTGCAACGGGGGATGCTGACATGACGTACCCATTTGATTCATTACCAGAACTTCTCACGACGCTCCGTGAGAAAAATTTAGATTTTCTTAACACTGACCGCTTGAGCAATCTTAATCCTGAAGCAATGACCTTCAGTCATGTTTTTGGTAATTGGTTGTTGAGTATGACAACCCGTACACTTTTTCGGTGGCCGTTTAAAGATTCACAATCAGGCATGTGGATTTTCAAGCGTTCAATCTGGGAGCATCTTGACGTAGTATCGGGAGGAATGCCATTTTCTCAGGAATTGAAGGTGGAGGCTTATGCAAAGGGATTCAAATGTGCTGAAACACCAATCGAATACCGCCCACGTGTTGGCGAAGTGAAGCTCAACACAGTAAGGGATGGTGTGCGCAATATGTCACAGCTTTTTATGAAGCGAGTTGTCTTGCGAAGGGGAACACTCACTCAGTAGCTCTGTCGGTTTGCCCTCATGAATCATGTCAGTCCAATCTAAAAAAATTGCTTTAGTTTATGATGCGGTCTTTCCCTTTATTAAGGGGGGCGCAGAAAAGCGATTTTATGAAATTGGTCGACGGCTTGCAAAAGAAGGACATGATGTACACCTGTATGGGATGAAGTGTTGGGACGGTCCCACAATCATGAAATTTGAGGGGATGACGTTGCATGGCATATGCAAGGCGATGCCACTTTATACAGACTCAGGGCGCCGTTCTATGCTTCAAGCGGTATGGTTTGGTGTTAACTGCCTTAAATTATGGTCTGAAAAGTTCGACATCATTGATTGTTGTGGTTTTCCTTATTTCTCACTTTTTTCATGCCGTTTGGTAACTTGGGTAAAACGAAAACCCCTGTATACTACATGGCATGAAGTATGGGGAAAAGAGTATTGGAGAGAATATTTGGGAAAATTAGGACTAGTTGGTTATTGGGTTGAAAAAATAACAGTAACGCTCCCTGATGTTATCATTTCAGTTTCAAACCACACCACGATTGGACTTCGCGAGACTCTTGGAAGAAGTAAAAATGTTGTTACTGTACCAAATGGGGTGGATATTGATGCAATACAAAACAGCGCGCCCTCATCTCGTGCATCTGATATAATATTTGCAGGAAGATTGTTACAAAATAAAAATGTAGATGTTTTGATTCGTGCAGTAGGGATTCTGGTGCAAAAAAATATAAACTTGTCGCTTTTTGTGGTAGGGGAGGGACCAGAAAAAGAAAAACTTCAGAAACTTACCCATGAACTAGAGCTTGAAAATAATGTTTCATTTTTTGGCTTTTTGCAAGATCCAAGCGAACTCTATGGACTTATGAAATCCTCAAAAATTTTAGTATTGCCTTCAACTCGGGAAGGATTTGGTATTATCGTGATTGAGGCAAACGCGTGCGGGCTTCCCGTCTTGACTATCAATCATGAACGAAACGCTGCAAAAGACCTAATACACGAGGGAGTAAATGGTTTGCTTGCAGAACTAAACTCAGAAAGTGTCGCTGAAAAAATCCTGCAAATATTCAAAACCATAGACACCTTAAACCCAAAACAGGGGATTGGGGAGTATGATTGGGCAAGCGTGGCGCAGAATTATAAACGTGCGTTAGAATAATATTATGAAAAAAGTAATCGTAACAACCAGTTGGGATGATGGACACGTGCTCGACCTAAAACTTGCGCAACTTCTTAAAAAGTACAATCTCAAGGGCACTTTTTATATTGCTCCTGAATGCCACGAAATTCTCCCTCAAGATAGACTTTCTCAAGTGCAAGTCCTGGCCTTGTCAAAAGATTTTGAGATAGGCGCACACACCATGACGCATCCCGATATGCGCTTGTTAACTGATGAACAAATTGAGCGCGAAATTTCTGATTCAAAAAAGCTTCTTGAAAAGTGGACGGGTGGTTCTGTGAAAAGTTTCTGTTACCCGAGCGGAAAATACCTTTTGAAGCAGAAGCAAGTGGTACGGGAAGCAGGGTTTGTCCTCGCGCGCACTGTGCGCAGATTCTCTTTTGGTTTTATAAAAGACCTCTACGAAATGCCGACCAGCATACACACTTACGACCACTGGCTGGATGCATGGCAGATTGCACTCTTTGTGCGATTCAATCCATTTAAATTTTTCCAATACTATCGCCATTGGGATAATCTTGCCATTGCTATGTTTGAGCGTGTCTCTGAAAACGGAGGAGTTTTTCATATTTGGGGACATAGTTGGGAAATTGAAAAACTAAAAGATTGGAATCGCTTAGAACGTGTGTTTCAACATATTGCCAATAAAGCCGGTGTAGAATATCTCACTAATGGAAAACTTGTATGAGTAACTCACTAAAGAAAACAGTGCTTGTTGTTGCTCCATATTTCCCGCCTTATGGTGGCGGGCTGGAACGCTATGCGTATGAGATCTCTCATCGGCTTTCTCGCGAATACCAATGGAATGTGGTAGTGGTTACTTCTGGAGAACGACATGGCGCAGATGCTAAAGAGGAGGTGGAAGGACTGACCATGTACCGACTTTCTTACGGACTAAAAGTCTCAAACACACCATTTAGTTTCAAGTGGACAAAAAAGATTCGTCATATTTTGAAAACGGAAAATCCTGATATTATAAACATACACACACCAGTGCCTGGTATTGGCGACCTTGTGGCAATGTTCGCAAAAAAGACCCCTATTGTTGTCACGTATCACACAGGAAGTATGCACAAAGGGGAAACTCTATTTGATATTTTGGTATGGATTTATGAACATGGACCGATGCGATGGCTTTTGAAACGCGCAGATCAGATTATTTGTTCATCCGATTTTGTACGTCTTATTTTTTTACAAAAATATGCACACAAAAGCGTAACTATTACTCCTGCAGTTGATACCAACCTTTTCAAGCCAGTCTCCGAGAAAAAAACAAAGTACCCGAGTATTTTGTTTGTTGCGGGACTTGCCAAGGCGGAACAGCACAAAGGTCTGCAAACTCTTATTGAAGTGGTAGCTAAGCTACAGAAAAATATTCCCGATTTACGCCTTACTGTTGTTGGTGACGGAAATATGAAAAGTGAATATGAGGAGCGAGTGCAAAAGCTTGGGTTGGGGAAGGTAGTGATGTTTACCGGTCGTCTGCTTGGTGGAAAACTTGCGGAACAATATCAACAAGCGCATATTTTTGCGCTCCCCACATCAAACGATAGTTTTAGTATGGCAATCTTGGAAGCTATGGCGTCAGGTTTGCCAGTTGTTTCAACTAAAGTAGGTAGTGTTCCCGACCTTGTTTCTGATAATGAAACAGGGTTTTTGGTAGAACCCTGCGATGGGAGAGCTCTCGCTCAAAAACTTTCTGAATTATTAGCAAATCCCGCTCTCGCACATAGTTTTGGCAATGCAGGAGTGATTAAAGTTACTAAAGATTTTAGTTGGGGAATTCGTGCGAAAGTTTGTCATGAGTTTTTCTTGTCAATGATAGATAGGCATACATCACATAAAATTAAGATATTGGAAACTCCTATACGTTTTTATCCATACATCGGCGGAGTAGAAAATCACGTGTACTATTTGTCTAAAGAACTTATAAAACTTGGGCACGAAGTAACAGTCATTTGCGCAAATGAACCTATTGTTGAGAAAGAAAGCATCGTAAATGGAGCAAAAATAAAACGGCTCAATTATAGTTTTAAAGTGGCAAACACGAATATCGCCCTAGGTCTTCCTTGGGTGCTGTGGCGTACTAATTTTGATATTGCTCACACGCACATGCCAACTCCTTGGACATCTGACATTACTGTTCTTGTTGCAAAATTGAAAGGAAAACGGTCAATCTTGACGGTGCACAATGACATGGATAAACCTGATTTATTTGGTAAAATAATCACTTGGATTTATCTTCATACCTTCTTTCAGGTCACTTTGTATTTTGTAGATAAAATTATTATAGTTAATCCTCACTGGAAAACAGCTTTCAAAAAGACAAGGAATATATTTGAACGTTTTTCGTCAAAAATTACCACACTACCAAATGGCGTTGATACAGAAATGTTTCAACCATCAACCAACAAGAGTAAGCACCCTACAATTCTTTTTGTCTCTATCTTGGATGAACACCATCGTTTTAAAGGTTTTAATTACCTAATTCACGCAATACCAAAAATAAAAGAAAAAATTCCAAATGTAAAATTGATTGTTGTTGGAGAAGGCGCTCTTGTTGATGAATACCGAGAAGAATCTAAAAAAATGGGAGTAGAAGATGTGATTGAATTTCACGGAAAAAAAACGCAAGAAGAATTGATACAATACTACCAACGGTCCAACGTCTTTGTTCTTCCATCTATCGAAATTGAAGGATTTGGCATTGTTTTACTTGAAGCAATGGCAAGTGGGATACCTGTCGTCACTACGGACGTTGCTGGAGTTGCTCCAGAGATTAGTCAACATAAAACAGGTATGGTGGTAGCGAAGGCAAACTCGAAGGAGCTAGCCGATGTAATTATTGCAATTTTAGAAAATGTAGACGATCAGAGAAGAATGGGAGCTCGTGGGCGCAAATTGATTGAGGAAAGATATGGTTGGGGTATGATAGCAAAAAAAATATCGAAAATTTTTAATGAACTATTACCATGAAAACTACACAAAAAATAACACAGATAACCCACATTGCCGCCTATTACCCCCCACATACTGGCGGATTGGAGCGTGTTGCAAAAATATCTGCAGAAGAGTTGGCAAAAAAAGGGAATTTTGTGCACGTGCTTACTTCTGCCATCAGTGGCATACAGAGGGGGACTGAGACAAAAGATAATCTTTGTGTCAGTGCTCTATGGAGTTTTGAGTTTGCTCATACTCCTTTCGCGCCAACACTATTATGGCATTTGCTTATGTTGCCACGTAATTCCATTATTCATTTGCACCTCGCGCATGCATATTGGCCAGAACTTGTTTTACTTGCCTCAAAGTTGCGACGCATTCCCTATATCGCACATTTTCATCTTGACGTAGAACCATCAGGTTTTTTTGGACCCATATTTGTATTATATAAAAAAATAGTATGGGGACCAGTACTTCGAAATGCACGTCGGGTCATTGCTTGTTCGCAGGATCAAGCAATGGTAGTGGAACGCAAATTTGGAGTTAAAAAAGAAAATATTGTTGTTATTGCAAATGCTGTTAGTGAAGATTTTTTCACCAACAAAGTTTATGCTCCATCAACAAAACAAATCCGTCTCCTGTATGTTGGGCGACTTGCACTACAAAAGCGAGTTGAGCGACTCATAGAAGCAGTATCAAAACTTTCTATTCCAGCTCATTTGACGATTGTTGGCGACGGTGAAGATCGTTCAAAATTGGAAGCATTGGTAAAAAAACTAAAACTTTCCAATGTTTCATTTGAGGGAAGAAAAAATGACAAAGAAATGCAGGAGTACCATCGCAGTCACGATGCGTTTCTCATAGCTTCCGACAAAGAGGGCGGCACTCCACTTGTCGTACTGGAAGCCATGGCGGGAGGATTGCCAATTTTGGGAACAAATGTTTCTGGTGTCAGGGAGCTTTTGAATGACACGGGGGTGCTCGTAAACGAACCATACGCAGAAAATTTTGCTCGAACGATTGAGCAACTCTGGCGTGCGCCAGAAAAATTGATTGCGCTATCGAAGAAAAGTTCTGAAAAAGCCAAGCAATATAAGTGGTCGCGATTCATCGACCAGCTTGAAGAAGTTTATGGGAGCATATCTTTATGAAAGAACTAACAATAAAGCGTAATTTTCTAATCGGAGGGGTCGCTCTATGGTGGCTGGTTTTTATTGCGCTCTCTCTTGCGCATTTCAACAATTTTCAGGTACTTAATATTGTCGGCTTTCTTTTTTTAACATTTGTTCCTGGGGTACTCACATTGCTCATTTTGAGGCTGAAACAACTTCCTTTTTGGGCGAATGTATCGATAAGTGTGGCTTTTAGTCTTTTAGAGTTGATGGTTATGGTGTTAATTGGAAACTTCTTCCTTCCCAAGCTTGGCATTATTCAACCACTTGCTCAAAATGTACTTATTGTGGAGATGAGTATTTTAGTATTTGCGCTATCTTTTGTCGCTTGGAAAAAATTGCCTGACTGGGAAGTAAGCATCGGTAAAATATTTTATTTGCTTTTTCCATCCAAGTTGGATACATGGTTGTCTCTAATCTCTATGTTGTTTGTTGTGCAAAGCATCATTGGGGCGCTAAGTCTCAATAATGGAGGTACTGGGTTGTGGACACTGGCGATGTTGGGCGAAATAGCTGTCTTTGCGCTAGTCTTGTATATTTATGCTAAAAAAATTGGTGAAAACACGGTACCAACGGCACTTTTTTTCATTAGTTTATCACTCCTCTTGATGACAAGTTTGCGCGGATGGTATATTACCGGGCACGACATACAACAAGAATATAAAGTTTTTGAACTTACAAAAAATGCTGGTCTCTGGAATATGGACTTTTATCGTGATGCATACAATGCATGCTTAAGCATTACCATACTTCCCACCATTTTTTTCAATTTGCTAAAGGTATCGGATCCGTATATCTATAAATTTTTGTTTCAGTTATTCTTTGCACTTTGCGCAGGAATTACGTATTTAATTAGCCGACATTGGGCAGATCGTCGTATATCATTTCTTGCCGGATTTTATTTTTTGTCCTTTCCAACTTTTTTTGCGGATATGGCATTTCTTGTTCGACAGGAGATCGCCTTTCTTTTTTATGGGTTGATGATTTACCTCATCTTTGAATTAAAGCTGGATATTAAAGTTCGTAGAATATTGTTTGTTGTAATGGGAATTGGAGTGATACTTTCCCACTATTCAACAACGTATACTATACTTTTAATTTTTGCATTGACAATAGTATTGAGACCGATATTTATTTGGTTGTTTAAATTTTTTAATCAGAAAACAAACATACTCAAGGATTCATCACTGCATATTCCACTTACAACCAGCGGGACTGAGAAAAAAGCGAATATCACGGTTTCCATGATTGTCATTCTGATGCTAGTGAGTTTCCTGTGGACGTCAGTTGTTACCAACACAGGGGGAAGCATAACCACCGTTTTAAAAAAGACACTATCTGCGATTGGAAACGGGTTTAATGAAAACAATCGATCTACTGATGCCTTAAACTTATTCAGTTTAAAAAAACCAAGCCAGCAAGAACAACTGCAAGATTACATTGAAAAAGTTCTTAACCCAATTAGAAATACCGCGACACCGGGGGTGTATTTTGATGCATCGACATATGCGAAATATAACTTTCTTGCCTTACCTGATGAGCGAATACCTTTAACCAATTTTGGCAACTTTGTAGAAAAATCAGGATTTAATATTACTTCAAAAATCTCTGCTTTTGGACGAATACTTGTAAAGCTCATGGAAGTCTTGGTACCGTTAGGGCTCTTGTATTTCTTGTTGCGAAGGTCTGCCGTAAGATATCTTGATAGCGAATTTTATATAATAGCGGTGTCTGCTCTCACCTTTATATTCTTGATCCTAGTAATCCCTGTTCTTTCTACCGAATACGGAATATATAGAGCCATGCAGCAATCTATGTTTGTATTAGCGCTTCCCATACTGATTGCGAGCTTGTGGATCGGTAGTTGGATTAAAAAATTATTATCTCGTTTTAAATCTAAAAAACAGGTAACCTCAATACTAACACAAAAAAACGACGAAAATATCGTATTCCCCGTAATTTTAACATTATTGTTTTTTATGTATTCTACGTCATTTTTGCCCCAAATCTTCGGTAAAACTTCAGGAATGCTTCATTTGAACAATACGGGAAGATATTATGACAACTATCTCATTAAAGCTCCTGAGGTGTTGGGGGTTACATGGCTTGACGCTATCCCTCACAGTGATACTCATGGGGTTAAGATTAAAATTCAAACGGATAGGTATTCTCAGAGAAAGATTACATCTTTAACCCCTTTAGATGTAACAAATGAAATTTTTCCCGCGGTAGTACGAAAAGATGCATATGTATTTTTGGGTGAGGCAACAACCAGAAAACAAAGGGCTACAGTAGTCTACGGTGGAGACCAAATAACTTATATGTATCCTATGCAATTTCTGGACGATAATAAAAATCTTATTTACAATAACGGGGGAGCAAAAATATACAAATAAATTATGAAAATTTTAAGAATTACAAGTATTGGTTTTGAAGGGGGTGGCTCAGACAATGGGATTATCCTTGTTGATAAAGTATTGAGACGCATGGGACACACCGTGAAAATCTTAACGAGCAATCTTCGCTCCGATTTACCCCACTTCAGCGATTTTGAATTTAAGGCACTTGATTACCAGCCCCATGTTCTTAAATTATTCTATCGATCATTCTATCCGAATTCATATTTCGCACTTCGAAAAGTTCTCAAAGAATACCAACCTGACATTGTGCAACTACATACAATGAGTCAAGTTTCGCCATCAGTTCTTTTTTTGTTAAAAAAATACCCCACAGTTATGACGATTCATGGAGCAGAGGATTTCACTCCAAGTTTATTGTTGTGGAGTTTTCCTAAAACTTGTTTCAAGGATGATCAATATAAACTTAGTGGACTGAACTTCTCAGGGTGGCTACATTATGTATATCATCGCTATATTAATGGTGCTATTTATCGCTTTGGTTTTAGAAATGTAGATCTTTTTATTGTTTTTAGCCAGTACATGAAAAATTTGATGAAGGTCGACCACATTGAAAGTGTTTGTGTGCCCAACGCAACAAAATTATTCGAGTACGAACCAATTGACTTACAAAGTAATCTTATTGCATACGTTGGTCGAATAGAAAAATTCAAAGGAGTACAGTATTTGATTGAGTCCATGCCGAACATAATTAAAAGATATTCTGATATAAGATTAGATATTGCTGGCACTGGCCCTTATGAAAATCAATTGAAATTACTCACAAAGGAGCTAGGTATTGAAAGTCATGTCAATTTTCTTGGACACTTAAATCGAGGACAGCTCCATGATCTTTATCGACGTTTAAAAATCTTAATTGTCCCTTCAGTTTGGCCTGAGCCTTTTGGCAAGGTCGGGATTGAGGCGATGAGCCTTGGTCGTCCCGTAATAGCAAGCGATGCTGGTGGGATGAGTGAGTGGTTAGTTGATGGTGAAACCGGCTATTTAGTTCCTCCAGAAAATTCTTCTGCGATTGCGGATAAGGTCATAAGGATTTTATCCACTCCAGGAATGCTCCAAGAAATGTCTCTGAATGCTCGTAGCAGGGCGCTTGATTTTGACATTGAACAACATGCACAGATAATAGTCAAATTATATAATGATGTAGCTGAAAAGAATAAGCAATAAAATTTTTAGTTACTCTCTCCACCAAAGAACATCGTATTCTTTTCTTGCCAAATCAAATTTTTCTATTTTTGCTGGATTTCCCTCAAAGTCGAGCTCATGAGGGATTAGTCCAAAACTAGAAAGTAAATCGGTAATTTGTGTTACAGAACGTCCGTATCTTTTTGAGTGTTTTTCGACAAGCTCCGTTTGAATAACAATCTCAGGATTATTTTTAATCGTTTCCTGTGAACCTAAGAGCAATGGAAGTTCAAAACCTTCAACATCAATTTTGAGGTAATCCACATGATCGACTCCAAGTTTTTCCAGGACTTCGTCGAGTGTCTGTATTGGTACAACAATGCTTTTCTCCCCATTAATTGCTACGTGAGTTTCGCCAGGATTTGAGTCATTGTAAGATATTTCTGTAGTACCGCGTTCGGATCCAAGAGCAACGTTAACGGGAGTTATGTTGTTTAAATTATTCAACTCAATATTTTTTAGTAAGTACTTATAAATAGATGGATGGGCTTCCACAGCGATTACTTTCCCTTGTGAGCCAACCTGTTGTCCTGCGCGTATTGTGTACGTACCAATATTTGCCCCTGCATCTACAAATATTGAGTCTTTGGTGAGGTGTTTGTTTAAAAATAATTGAATTGATGGGTCTCGATAGTCTGTAAAATAGACAATAAAGGAACTGTAGTTGCGCGTCATTGAAGTAAAACGAGTTCCGTCAGGAGTGGTAAATGATATATCCAGACCCAATAATTCAAAAATTGTCCACCGCACTAATTTCAAGATGCTATACAGGGGTTGTTGGAGAAACGATTCTGTGTTTTTAATAACATGATATCTTCCAACAAAAGTAAAAACAAATTGAGGAGTAATTTTTTTGAGAATTTTAATCATGAATGTTAAATTAACGCTTTCCTTGTGTGGTCATTAAGCAGCTTACCACACTTGCGACTACGTTCCCAAAAAGCCATGCGATGCCAATCCCGACTAGTCCCATGGGAAGCAGTGCGTAACTTAGCCCAATAATCGACCCCGCATAAAAAATATTAGTTATGATAAGTCCATTGAGCCCCTTCTTAATTCTGAGCAAAGCATAAAAAATAGAGTAACCACTTACTGGAATAGCCGCAATGGCAATAAAATAGAGGAGCGTAAGACCTCCTGTTGAATAATCTTCTCCAAAAATTCCCAAAATGTATTTACCACCTAAGATAAGTACGGCGATAGCTGGAATCAAAAGGATGCTAATATTTCGTACTGATTTCCCCACATTCGTGCGGAGCGTTCCTTCATTGTTGGAACCCTCCGCAAAGAGCGACTTGGTGGTAGCTTGGGGGATAACGTACAACAGGTTTGCAATCATCATCACAATATAATAATAGGCTGCCTGCTCTGGACCAAGATTATTGGTTATGATGATGGGCAACAGAGCAATGGGCAATAGGTTTAAAATTACAGCAATATAATTGCCCAAACAATATTGTCGTACGAGTTTAAGAATATTGTTACTAATGATAAATTGAGGGCGGTAGTCAAACTTGCGCATCATTACTACAATACTTAGTACGAAACCTACAGTTTGTGCTATTGCTGCGGCCGTAAAAACACCCAAAGCTCCCCAACCAATGAATGCAAAAGGGAGCACCATTTTAAGGACACTAAAGGCAGTATTGATGATGAGGGTAAATTTTGTTTGTCGGTCGGCAAGAAATACTGAATCAGTAAGAATATTTAAGGCCGACATGACACAGAAAAAAATGAATGCTAATGCAATAGGTAGATTCTCTCCTATAAAACTAATACGAGGGGAAATTTCAGGAACAAATACTATAAAGAGGAATGCTAAAACAAGTGCCGTTGCCCCTACGAGGATGAGTCCGGTGTTAAGATGGTCGTTCCTTTTGTCAGAGTTGGGAAGAAATCGCACGAATGCAGAGTCAAAACCAATGAGGCTTAGCAAGGCAATTATATTCATCACAGAAATAAGGGTAGTGGCAAGACCAATATCCTCGGTGGAAAACAGACGGGCACTGATGAGCCAAAAGAAAAAACCAAAACCTGCCATGACGCCAGTAGCGAGCATAAGGTAAAAAGAGTTGCGGAAGAGGCTGTCTTGGAAGAGGGAATATAACTTTTCTTTCATGGGGTGGTTGTCGGGAAATCTGAGCTTGTAAAAAGGCACTAAAATAGCTACACTGTGGTAGCGAGAAGATGTCTTATTATGCCTTATTTTACGAGAAAACGCAAACGATTTTGGATCTCTCTCCTTAGCTTGTCGTTGGTTGTGATGGTTGTGGTAAGAGTTTACTACAATCGAGAAATTGAGGTTACGGCAGTGGTGCCAGCGCCAACCCCCTCTGTGGTTATAGTCCTACCAGCGAAGCAAGAGGTGTCGCCTGTGGTTGTTGCTCCGGTGATTCCGAAACCATCTCCCAGTCCCATAGTTCCGCCTCCGGTAACTGCAAAAATCTTAAATTATAACTTTGGCATTTCCATTGGCGGTTTGTACTCGATGAACGCCAAAGAGTTAGATAAGAAACTCTCCGAATTGACTACATTGGGAGTCGGATGGGTGCGCTTTGATATGCAATGGGAGGAAGTCCAGCCCAAAGATAGTTTGCATTTTGAATGGAGTCGCGTTGATCGTGTTATTAAAGCATTGGACGCACACAATTTGAGACCACTCCCTATTTTGGGATATACACCAAAATGGGCGCGACTTCCTGAATGTGTAAATAGCGACAAATGTGCACCCGCGAATATTACTCAGTTTGGTATCTTTGCGCGAGAAGCTGCAAAAAGATATTCGTCGCAAGGCGTACATGTGTGGGAAATATGGAACGAACCAAACTTAAAAGCTTTTTGGAGGCCCGAGGCAAATGTTTCCCTATACGCCGAACTTCTCAAGGAGAGTTATGTTTCGATAAAAAGCTTAGATTCTTCCGCAATAGTAATGACTGGAGGAATGGGACCCTCGGACACAAAGGGGGGAAGTATCGCCCCCAGAGATTTCTTGAAGCAACTCTATGAGCAGGGAGCTCGACCGTA
The DNA here is from genome assembly GCA_038062675.1 of Patescibacteria group bacterium. Lineage (GTDB taxonomy): Bacteria > Patescibacteriota > Minisyncoccia > Phycocordibacterales > UBA1550 > UBA1550. The sequence goes on along the minus strand of JBBTWP010000001.1, from coordinate 156,898 downwards.
TTTTGATGTGGTGGGGTATCATCCATATTCTTTTCCTGTTACTGCTTTGACAGTAGAGTCATGGAGCGGATGGTCCCAAATGATCGATACGAATCCAAGTTTACGAAGCATTATGCAAGAAAATGGTGATGCTGGAAAAAAAATATGGATTACTGAAGTAGGGGCGCCAACGGGGGGACCGGGTGCAATGGCAACGCTCGATGATTTTAATTACAGTCAACACCCCGACCATGTGAGCGAAGAATTGCAAGTTGGTATTTTTAAAGATGCAGTCCTGCAATATGAGAAATATGATTGGGTGGGCCCACTTTTTTGGTACACGTATAAAGATCTTGGTGTTTCAAAAAATACCAACGAAAACTTTTTTGGTCTTGTACGGTATGACGGAAGCAAGAAGCCAGCGTATGAGGTATTTAAAAACATGATTGCCTCAAGTACGGCAAAAGAGTAGGATGTTTATATGAAAGCAATCGGTCGGGGATGGCAGTACAGTGTTTATGACATAGGAAAGGGGAGAGTGTTTAAAAAATACAACTCTCGGTTTCTTGCGTATCTTATACTATTGCGTGATTGCTTTCCTTATTTTGAACACCCCCTTTGGAAATTTCCTGCATATTACGAAAGGTGTAGAATGGAAGCGGTTTATTCAATGCAGGAAATTTTGCATACAACCATTCAAAGTTGGATGTTGGGCAATCCGCGAGTAGTAGGTACCCTTGATTACGAACAAGATTTTGTTGTTTCATTGCGCAAAAAATTGGAGCAAGGGGGACGAGAGGAGGGGGAGCGGATTGTGGATAGTTTTGTTGAATTTAACAAAGTTCTCATCGAACATTCCCTTATTGACCGCAACTTTCTTATTACCGACAATTTTGGAATGAATGCGGATGGGAACATTATCTTAATGGATTTGGGCGAATTGTGCACTGATGCAAAAACTATTCGTCATCATTTAGCAAAACGACCATGGGCAACATTTGATGTGGTAAATTCTCTGCCTGCAAATCTGCGCGATTATTTTGTGAATGAAATGGACAAAGCTTTTTATAAAAAATCTGATACAATTGAAACTATATTATGAAAAGATTTTTACGAGCTGCCACGTTTACGTTATTTGTGCATAGTTTTGCTGGGTGGTTTTATATTGCGGAAAATGCGGTATTTCATCCGCAAACGCTCGCGCTTCCACTGACGCATCTTTTGCCATGGCCTCGTGAAGATACGTTTGGAATTGTTTGTTTTGGGGTGTCTATTGTTTCGCTCTTTGTGTATATGATGATACGAGAGAAAAGGTAGTGTCATGCAAAAGAAAAGCCCAGGCGGATGCCGGGGCTTTGTGATTGTTTGCTTGTTGCTTTTTATGCGGTGTCCCAGCGAACACACTTTTTAATCGGCGTAGTGAGGTGGGTGTTGCTTCCCTGTGTGTGGATTGTTGTGCTGTGCGCCTCCGACACCCACAGTTCTGGCGGGTGGGTTCCCTTTATGTCTGTTCCATATCCAGACGCCTCTACTACTTTTTTTGCGGTTTTGATATCAACGCCACCCTTCAGTAGTGCATACGCGAGTGCGACTCCTTCTGACTCGTTTTTCTCGGTTGGTGCTAGTGTGGGTTGGGCAACTCTAGGTGCTTGCATTGCGAAACGCCTCCTTTGCTTGTGAACTATATCCAGCCCGTACTTTAGCAGGGAATGTAATATGGGTCAATCGCCTGTATTTTTTAAAACTGTGGCGTAGAAAACCCCCGAGCAGTCCTGCTCGGGGGTTGGGGTTTCTCCCGTTCCTTTTTATGTGATTTCCCAACGGACGCACTTGGTGGGTGGCTCTAGATTTGTATTTGTAACCGTTCTCTGTGTTGCAAGTGACACATGGAGCTCGGGCGGATTGATACTATTAATTCTCACAAAGTAGCCCATGGTTTCAAGTGTCTCCTTCGCCTTCATGACCTTGAAACCTTCGCGAAGGAGGACTCTCGCATGTTCTTCTCCTGTCATTTGTTTGAATGAAGGAGCTTTTTCTTTGAGTAGCTCAGGCTTGTCGTGTCTTTGAAGAGGGGCGACTGGGTAATACAATGGCTGTTTTTCCATAGACCACTCCTTCGAGGTTATGTATTCGTGGATGAAATGTACCGGTCCGTACTCTATTTATGGTTATTGATTGACTCTTTTTATTTCCAAGGAATACAGATGGTGTCTTGGTTGCACCCGCGTCCAATGATTTTATCTCTGGGATTACGCGCTACGCACAATTGAGGCAACCTTTGTGCTCTATTGATTGCGGCAGTATAACCTGTCTCAGAAACTGCTCTTTGAGCCGCTTCGATAGGGGTATTTTTCGATAGCAAAAGCATAGCAAGCTCCACACCTACTATAGGGGCGGGGACAGGCAATGGGTCATTTGTTTTTTGAACAACGTGCCGATTGCTTGAATACACTGACGGTCTACTCATAAAGTAACTCCTATTTGCTGGGTAAAATGTGCCAGCCCATACTCTAGCAGGGAATGAGGGAGTTGGCAAGGGGGGTTGGGAACTTTCATATGTTGTGGACGGATACGGTATTTTGCCTAAATGGTTGCCTATGTGCTAACATGGTTCTATGGCAATACATATTCTCAAAAAACCAACTTCCATGCAAGAGGTGCGCACAATTGCCACAGAGTGGTATGGAACCATGATTAAAGGGACGGTGGATATTCTTGAGAACAAAGTTGCGATTGGCGGGGATTATCATATGGAGACCTGTGAACTTCTTGTTGAAGATGGGTCAAACCATGTGAACGTATGGGGGTTCAATATTCGATTTGATGAAGGTCAGGATGCTCTTTTGGAATTTGATTCTTTGGTGAATATTAAGCCATCGCTTGGCAATAAAAGTCGCTCGGTTGAGGACCAGGAGGTTGCAAAGAAAGCTACAGAGATCATTCACGCTTGGATTCAGTTTAAACAATAATATATGTTTGAAAAAAATACACTTTTTTATGCCGCAAATGTCGAGCCTGAAATTGCTCGAATGTTCAAAGCTTACGATCAAGGAAATACTGACTCTGCGCTTAAATTCAAAACTCGCACACTTGATATGGTGTCGAAAATACTTTCGCTTCGTGAAATAAGTCCCGCAGGGCGCGAGGAATGGTTCGTTGTTCAAAATCTCGTATTGGGATTCGACAAGCTTGATCCTTTTTCTCGACAAGTACTCCTTTCTTTCGGCAAGCCTTTTTCTGAAAAATTCACAAGGCAATTTAGCTGAAAAGCGATGGCGGTCTTTTATTGATCTTGCTTATGCAAAGAGCTCGTCTACCACTGCTTTCACATCGCCGCCGTCTGCCTTGCCCGCGAGGTCTTCCATGATGGCGCCCGTGTGGGTTGGTTTACTGATGGCACTTTGTGCTACAATTCAAGCACGTGTGGTTTCTTTATAAAAATTGGATACGGTTTTTTTTGGTGATTTCCTCAGGAATTGTTATTGTTCTTGGTGTCCTGACTTTGGAGGCGACTCCGACTCCTCGTACACCTCCATTTTCAGATTTCACTGACACTACTTCTTCTGTAGTCACCAAAGTGGCGAATACTCCTCTTCCCGTTGTGAAAAAAGAAACAGGAGTTACGGCACCTGTTTCTTTGGTGGCGAAGGATGTTCGCTCTGTGGCTCCACAGGGAACAGTCTCTGCCACTCGCAACTCTACGCTAGCAAAGAAAGAGCTGGCTCCGCTTGCTCCTTCAACAAAATCCTCGCCGGCAATTTCTCCTGCTTCAAATAAGGTGGTCACCGTAAGTATTACCACAACAAATGGGGGAGGAAAAGATGTTCCGGCACCAAGCACACCATCGAGGGCTCCTTTGCCGCCAGTAGCTTCTGCTGTGACCCCTCCGGTCGTTATTCCGCCACCAACTCCATCACCTGTTATTGTCACACCACCGCCCGTGGTTCCAATCCCGCCACCTGTTGTTGTCACACCACCGCCCGTTGTTGTTTCAATACCAGCCCAAGTCACACCACCGCCCGTTGTTGTTTCAATACCAGCCCAAGTCACACCACCACCCGTGGTTCCAACTCCACCACCAGTTGTTGCCCCACCACCTGTTGTTGCCACACCTCCACCCGTGGCTCCAATCCCGCCACCAGTTACATCGCCATCCACAAGCACCCAATTGCAAAGTTGTGCCAACATACTACCTTTAGGGGACTCAATTACTCTTGGTGTGAATGGCGGGTATCGCAATAATCTATACACAGAGCTTCAAAAGAATAATTGCGGAGTGAGTTACGTGGGAACGCAATCCGACCAATGGACGCGCGTTGCCGACAAGGACCACGAGGGACACTCAGGATTTACGATTGGTGGCATTGCCCGCGATGTAAACCCTTGGCTTACATCTACGCAACCAAACATCATTCTTCTTATGGCGGGCACCAACGACATTGCGTGGTGGACTGCTGAAAACGCAAATCAAATTGGGGCTCGTCACAATGCACTCATTGACCAACTACGCGTAGCGCGTCCTACGGCGTGGATTTTTGTTGCATCTATTCCGCCCCAGTCTTCTGCTCTTGTTAAGCCCAACAATATTGACCGCTCGCTCTTGGTCCAGCAGTTTAACACCGTCATACGCCAAAATGTGGATGCGCGTGTTGCGCTCGGTCAAAATGTTCGTTTTGTGGACGTAAATTCAGTATTAACAACCGCTGACTTGTACGACGGCATTCATCCGACAGAAGTAGCACATGCAAAGATCGCACAGAAATTTCTGGATGTGATTCGTTCAACTCTTGCGCTTTCCACGCTCCCTCCTCCGCCCGCACCAACACCAACCCCTGTGACGGCACCCGCACCCACTCCTACGAGCCTCGATCTCTCAGGCATTGAAGCCGTCGTTCAGAAAACTTTAACAACCACCAAAGAAAAATATTTCCTTGCAAATGGAAGAGTTGAAAGTGGTACCAATAGAACGACATCCGAAAGCCAGTCATACGGCATGCTCATTGCCATTCTTGCGAACGACCGGAGCACGTTTGACAACGTCTGGAACTGGACGCGAAGCACACTGCAAACTCGTCCCACAGACAAACTCTTTTCTTGGGTGTGGGAAAATGGTGCTATTCCCGACAAAAATCCAGCGACTGACGCGGATCAGGATATCGCTTATGCACTTTATTTGGCATACAAAAAATGGGGGGATGTGGCATACCTTAATCAGGCAAAAGAAATTGTTCGGGATATTTGGAATGTAGAAACAAAAGAAGTTGCAGGTACGCGTTATGTGGGGGCAGGGAACTGGGCAGTGCTCTACTATCCGGGTATTGTCGTCAACCCATCCTACCTTGCTCCCTATCAGTACCGAGCGTTTGCTACTTTTGACACTGAGCATGCGTGGATGTCGCTTGTCGACTCTTCGTACAAAGTGCTTGCTATGTGTACTGGTGCTCTTGGGCTGGCGATGGATTGGTGTAGCCTTGACGCCCAAGGGAACTTGATCGCGGATTTTAAGCTCAATGGAACAGAGAGCTCGAGGTACTCTTATGATGCACTGCGGGTGCCCTATCGAGTTGCTATGGACTACCTTTGGTATGGCGAATCTCGCGGGCTTGCACATTTGAATAAAAACACTGTGTTTGCACGGGACTGGGTAGCAAAAGGTGAAATATTTGCGGTTTACACTCAGGCTGGAGTATCTGAGGTGCCGTATGGATCGCTCGCAAGCTATGGTGCCATGTTGACGGGCGTGAGTCTGGTAAACAAAACTATGGGGAGTGAGATTTTTGACAGAAAAATCGCGTCGGTCGATGCTTTCAAGTACGCAGGTTTTTATGAAGTGGCTTGGGTTTTGCTAGGGCTGGATCTCTACAAAGAAAAGTTGCGGAGGGACTAGAGCTTACACAAAAAGCTCGTCTACCACTGCTTTCACATCGCCGCCGTCTGCCTTGCCCGCGAGGTCTTTCATGATGGCGCCGGTGAGCTGACCTGCTTTTGCCTTGTCGGTTATACCGAGAGCTTCTTTTTTTGCGATTGCAATTTTCTTTATCTCACCCCACGGCATAAGGGCGGGGAGATACTTATCAAGGATTGCGAGCTCAGCCTGTTCGCTTTCGGCAAGTTCAGGACGTCCACCGTCGGTGAATTGCTTTATTGAATCTTTGCGTTGGTTGGAGAGGCGTTTTATGACCTTGAGCACGCCTACGTCATCGAGCATATCCTGAGGCATTTTGCCAATGGCAACGAGCTCATTGGTGGCAGCGGCAAGAATTCCGCGTACTACTGATAGGCGAATGGCGTCTTTGGCACGCATCGCGTCTTTTACTTCGTTTTTGATTTGTTCGTGTAAGGTCATAGTTTTATTATATTCGCCAATAATCCATATAGTATACGGTTTTTGTGCCTGTCTGGGTATATTGACAAAAAGATAGATAGGTGCTATACTAGTAGTAGGTTTGTCAGTCAACATTCAATCGAATTTTGACCCCTTACAACTTGAACTTTTGGAGGTAGGTATGTCCAAGTCATTGGAAACACAGTTGGCCATCGCATTACGGCAAAACGAGGAGCTCAGAGAGCTTCTTCGGGAAGCCTCTGTGGACTTTCTGACAGGATTACCGATGAGACGCCAATTTGAGCATCGGGTGAAAGAAGAGCTTTCGCAGCATCATCACCATCCCGAACATCATTTTTCCATCTTTGTTATTGATCTCAATGATTTGAAAAAGGTCAATGACACGCATGGGCATTCCGAAGGAGATCGGATGATTATAGAGTTTGGAGAACTTTTCAAGAAGCTTATGCGTGAGTACGACATGGTTGCACGCATTGGTGGTGACGAGTTCACTGCCATTCTCCCCGGAGAAAGCAAAGAAGGTGCTGAGTTGGTTAAGCAACGCCTCCTTCAAAAGTTTGATGAGTTCAGAGATTCCATGGTGTATTTTTCGGGAGCTTCCATTGGAGTCGCATCCACAAGCGAAGGATTGCTTTCCTACGAAACTCTTTTCGAGCAAGCAGACCAAAATATGTACACTCACAAAAAAGCAACACGGGAGTTGCTTCTCGTGAAAAAAACTGCGTAACAAAATATCTGGCGGGCGATGACGAAGTCATCGCCCGCTTTTCTTTTTTCTTTATACAGAGTACAATGATGAGATGGAACAGGAAATTCTCAACCGACTCAAAGCGCAAGAAGAGCTCACTGCAAAAATTTTCGTGTCGGTTGAAAAAACCCGCACGTATTTCAAGTGGACATTTTATATCACCATCGCCTTTGTCGTTTTGCCTCTTGTCGGTTTAATGTTTGTCATACCGGCGCTCTTGAGCGCAATTGGTGGCGCCTATGCTGGCATCCTTTAGTCCTATGTCTATTGCTCTTCTCATTCTCGCCGGACTTGTCCTAGGCGCTCTCATTGCGTTGGGTTTGATGCACGTTTTTAATAAAAGAAGGGTAGATGACGAAGTGCCTGCACCTCAAAACGACTCACTTTTGCTCATTCAAAATCAAATCAACAATTTTCAGTCACAGATAGGGGAATTTATGAAAATGGTAGACACGCGTATTGGCGAGTCGAGCAAAGAAATGCAACAGGCGACGCATGTGCAGTTTGGTGAGTCACAAAAGCTTATTCGCGAAGTTACAGAGCAAATAGCGTCGGTGCGCGAGTCGAACAAGCAAGTTTTTAATATTGCAGAACAGCTCCACAGTCTTGAAAAAGTTTTGAAGCACCAAAAACAACGCGGGAATTTGGGAGAAGCCGTACTCGATCTCATCCTTTCAAATATTCTGCCGCCCACAGCGTACAAACTTCAATACCAATTCAAAAACGGCGACACTGCGGATGCAGTCATCATGACACCAGAGGGGCTCATTCCTATTGATGCAAAGTTTTCACTCGACAACTACAACCGCATCGTGAGCGAGACCGACGACGCACGTCGTGCCGAGTTTGAAAAAGATTTCAGAAATGATTTGAAAAAGCGTATTGATGAGACGGCGAAATACGTTCGTCCAGAAGAGGGAACATTGCCATTTGCGTTTATGTTCATTCCGGCAGAGGGAATCTACTACGACCTATTGGTAAATGAAGTGGGGGCAGTAAAAGTGAACACGCGCAATCTTATCGACTACGCATTCAATGAAAAAAAGGTGATGATCGTGTCGCCAACCACCTTTGCGGCATATCTTCAGTCCGTGCTTTATGGTTTTCGTGCATTTAAAATCGAGAAATCTGCCGAGGCTATTATTGGGCGCGTGGAGGATTTACGCAAGCACCTCATTGCGTACGAGGACTATATGAAGAAGCTCGGCAACTCGCTCAGTACCACGGTGAACCATTATTCTACCGCATATAAAGAGCTCAAAAAAGTAGACAAAGATGTGGTTAAGATCACTGGCGAGTCAGCGGGCATTGACCCGATAGCTATCGAAAAACCGCTTATGGATGAATAGCCTTGCATGCTAGCTTTTCTTAGTGTATGACTTTTGGTCGCGTCTAAAGGACTTACGCGACACGATCCCGCAGGTTGGTCGCGTCTAAAGGACTTACGCGACACGATTCCGCAGAATCGAAAAAACAACGCCCCTTTTGTAGGGGCGTTTTTGTTTTTTACTAAATAAAAAAACCTGAGAGGGGAAGGGTCGGGGGACCAAAACTCCCAGGGGATCCACGAGGGATCCAAAGTGCCCCATGCAGACGGCATTGCGGCGCTGAGAACAGAGCTGCCAGAAAAAATGCCGAAAACGCACGAGGCTGGGCACAAGAACAAACTACGACTTATCTACGTTCCACCCTAACAAATGTCTATATGTTTGTCAATACCCCTCGAAAACCTTGACATATTTTCTCAAATAAGTTATTCTCATCACGGATACAAATAGTACCCATCCTCTATGACCGAAGGTCAGGAGAAAGTATTTTAGGTTCTTTGAGAATCTCAGGAACCATAAACCAAAAGGAGTATAGCTATGGTTATTAGTATTTGTGGAAAAGAAGACTATTCGTTGATTGTTGAAGAGTTTAAGCATAAACACGGAATTCACAAAATTGTTGCTTTTTCTGGAGGCGCAAGCACCAGCTTAAGCGGTATTAGTAAAGACGACCCTCTTCAAAACGAATACGAGAAAATTGTTCAAAATGTTGAAACAAAAATAATCGGCGAAGCCATTGGCTTGCTTCGAGATTATCGTATTGCTGTATTAACTGGTGGAACAAAATGGGGCGTGCCCTTTATTGCCAGTAGGAAAGCTAAAGAGTATGGTTTGAAAACAATAGGAGTATATCCTCTTGTCGGTAAAAAGCATGCCCTCGGCGAAGAACATCTCGATCTCTCATTTTGTGTCGGACCTTTGGTTGGGCAAAGTAATTGGGGTGATGAAAGCCCAATTTTTGCTAATTTGCTTGATGGTGTGATAGTATGTGCGGGAGGGGCAGGGACGTTGACTGAGTGTGCGCACATACTTAAAATCAATGAGCATCTGTTGAAGTCTGGTAATCCACTTAAATATCTTGTTCCTATTGCGGGGACGGGTGGTGTGGCGGATTTCTTGCAAATTATTTCTTCAAATCCAGATTTACGTTCGCGGTGCATGCCTAACAAGAGAGTTGTCAGTGGTTTGCACGCGGCTGAAATTCTGCGCGAGGAACTAGAACTTGAAGACTACTTAATTTAATCAACAAAGGAGTTGGCTATGGAAAATATTTCCCAAAAGAAAGTTGTGATAACCCCAAAAGCAGTAAGCGGTTTCCCCGAGTGGCTCCCCGAGGAGAAAATACTCGAAAATAGATTACTCGATATTATACGGCAGTACTATGAACGGTACGGGTTTTCTCCGATTGAGACTCCGGCAGTAGAGCGTCAAGAAGTTCTCACTGCAAAAGGAGGGAACGAGAAAGAAATTTATTCACTCTCTCGTTTAAGGGCTGAGGATGGGGACGTGAAGGAACTTGCACTCCATTTTGATTTGACGGTTCCTCTTGCGAGATATGTTGCTCAGCATTATGGCGAGCTTGCTTTCCCTTTTCGTCGATATCAGATCCAAAAGGTTTGGAGAGGGGAGCGTCCTCAGTCGGGACGTTTTCGTGAATTTTACCAAGCTGATATTGATATTATTGGGGACGGAGAGCTTACTCTTCTTGCTGATGCGGAAATTCCAAGTATTATTTATCAAATATTCAAGACTATGAATATTGGCCCGTTTGTTATTAAGGTTAATAATCGCAAGATTCTTCAAGGGTATTTTGAGTATCTTGGTGTTCCCAAAGAGAATTGGGTTGATGTTATCAACACAGTCGATGACCTCGAAAAAGTTGGCACAGAGCAGGTACTCTCGAGGCTTGCCTCAGGGGAATTTAATCTTACTTTTCAGTCAGCACAGCAACTACTTTCTTTCATAAGTGTTGAATTTAAGAGCAATTCCGACAAGGAGTTGCATAATTTAAAGGATATGCAAGTGAATGAGTTGTTCCAGACTGGGGTGGATGAGCTGATTGAGGTGGTGCGTGGAGTTCGTGCTCTCGGTGTTCCAGATGAGAATTTCAGTATTGATCTCAAGGTTGCACGAGGACTCGACTATTACACTGGTACGGTTTATGAAACGATACTCGTGCAACACCCGGGAATTGGAAGTATATGTTCTGGGGGGAGATATGATGATTTGGCAAGCCATTTCATTGCCAAAAAATTGCCAGGTGTGGGAATTTCAATTGGAGTCACAAGGCTCCTTTCGCGCCTCCTTAAGGCAGGAATTCTTTCTGCTGGTTCGGCAACCGTTGCTCCTGTGCTTGTCACTGCAATGGATCCATCTCGACGGTTGGAGTACTTGAGATTTGCAAGTATGTTGCGTGAGGAAGGTGTAAATACTGAGGTTTATCTTGAAAACAGACGAATTGGCGATCAATTAAAATATGCAAATCGTAAAAAATTTGCTATTGCTATTATTGCTGGAGAGGTCGAGTTTTTGGATGACTCTGTAGTTGTGAAAAACTTACGCACGGGCGATCAAGAAAAGATCCCTGTATCGATGTTTGTTCAAAAAGTGAAATCTATCCTAAAAGGATAATTTCATGAGTTTTTTAAAGGCTCGCTCCGCGCGAGCCTTTTTTATTTGGAGCAATCAGGGTATTACCGCTTGCTAAACATACTTTACTTTGATAAAGTAGATCAGTGGAAGAATTTATTCAATTGAAAGGAAAAGACGTGGGTCCCACAAGCGTAGTGCTTGCGGGTGTTCATGGTGATGAGCGCGCAGGGATTGAGGCATTTAAAAAAATTTTGCCTACTTTGCAAATAGAGAAAGGACAAGTTTTTTTTGGATATGGTAATCCGCGGGCCATTGCATCCAATGCCCGATTTGTTGAGACTAACTTAAACAGAATGTTTAAGCCCGATTTTATGTTGTCAGAAGAAGAAAAAACGAGCTATGAATATGCGCGTGCGCAACTTATTAAAAAATACCTTGACCAATCTGATGCACTTTTGGATATACATGCAAGCCGTACGCCAAATAGTACACCATTCGTTATTTGTGAATCAAATGCAAAGGGAATTGTAGAGTATTTGCCAATCAGTCTTGTTGTGTCCGGTTTTGATACAGTAGAGCCAGGCGGAACTGACTACTACATGAACAGCCTGGGGAAAATTGGGGTTTGTGTTGAGTGTGGTTATTTTGGCGACCCTGAGTCATCGCGAGTGGCAGAGAAAAGCATTTTTGCGTTCCTTAAATCTCGTGGGCATATAGCGAACGATACGACCCCTCAAAGGCAATCCTATCTGCGTATGTATGAGATATATATTACAAAAACAAGCAGTTTCACACTAGCTAAGTCTTTTAACGATTTTGAGGAAGTATTGGCAGGGCAAATCATCGGAATTGATGGGAAAAAAGAAATCTACACTGAAAAAGATGGGGTGATTCTTTTTGCTCGAAACCGAAAAGAAATTGCCTGTGAGGCTTTTTTGTTGGGGGAGAAAAAAAACAGCCTTGCGTAAAATTACGCAAGGCTGTTGTGCTAAGAGGTGAGAAGTTCTTTTAGTCCAGAAAGTTGTCGGACTAAAATCACTCTACCGTCATCGTTTGGATAGTTGGCGAGAATTTTGTAACCTAATTTCTGTGTATACCACATGAACGTTTCGGATGGTTCAGGTTTTTGCCTCGTTCTCACTATGCCAATCTGCAGACCTTGTGTAAGAAAATCATTCAGGCGATGAATGATCATTGCTTTTGCGATCTTGCGACCTCGGTATGCAGAAAGGACACCAACTTCGTCTTGGTAAGCAGCTAGTCCAGAAGTTCCAAAGTTATATTCAAGCTCAGTGTTAAACGAAACACCGAGCTTTGTTTCAAGATCGGAGATATTTATAGGATAACCCCAACAAAAACCAACAACTGTTTTGTTGCTCATTGCAAGCCAGCAAGAAGATCCTGAAATAATCTCGTGACGAAGGTCAAAAAGAACCTGTTCTCTCGACCAGAAGTCCACGAGTGGTATGTCGCAGTGACGAAAATTGAGTGAGGCGAGAAGGCCTTGATCTTTTACTCCCCAATACTTCCCACATTTCGAGCACTTAAGCCATTCATTCCATGGGGTGTCCGCGAATACATCGCGGTAGCATTCGACAAGCTGCGCAGTGAGTAAGTAATCATTACTGTCGGGTGAATATCGAATCAATGAGATATTTTCCATTTCTTACTCCTTTTAATAAAGAACTGTAATTTGCCACTTTGTTGTTAGGCGGGCAATGAGTAGCCTTCTCCAACAAAGGAGAGAGTTGTTTTTATGCGAAATAAAATACATCAAGACAGCTCTCTCTTTTTTTGGACGGAATCATGATGGCTGAGTTTGTCGAGGATGTTTTTGTAGCCCCCCTTGCCATTGTTTAGCCATTTTGAAACGCGAGCTATAGTAGTGGAACTAAATCCGGTTTCCCTCGCTATTTCCGAGTAAAGAATGTTTTTTGAAAGCATTTCCGCGGCTTGTAGTCGCCTCGCTATTTCTTTGATTTCCTTTTCAGTTAAAATGTCACGCAAAAAATCACTCGTTTCTTTTGACGTCTTGAGTATCAAAATCGCCTGAATTAGCCGTTTATTTTCTTTGTGGCTCCAATCCATATGACCACTTTACCAAAGTAAAGTACAACAGTCAAGCAAACACCGCTTTCCCCACAAAGTGTTGAGCAAGCACCTCGGTATTCTTACTTCAGAAAAAATATCATGATATACTGTAACGTATGTTTGCCGAAGTTCCTCACATTGTAGAAGTAGTCCCCATGTTGGTGTGGGGTGTCATTTTTTTTGGCACGGTTGCCGTCTTTGGTGTCACACTTTTATTTATGCACAATGTTCCTCGTTTTACGATGAAGATTGTGTTTATCGACTTTTTTGTTGCGCTCATCATCCTCACTCTTTTTGTAGAAGTGTTTTTCGCTCGTTCCGTCTGGGACCTTGTTGCCAAAGCGGGGATTGCAGGGCTTGTCGTTTTTGCCAGTTTCTTCTTACTGGGAAGCGTTAAGCGAGAACTTCAAACGGAAGCAGAAATTGACAAACTTCTGCACGACCTCGATGATACGCATGCACGTTTGCAAATGCTTGACCATAAAAAATCCGAGTTTGTTGCCATTGCATCTCATCATTTGCGGAGTCCACTCACCGCTATTTCCGGATATACTTCACTTCTCATGGACGGATCATACGGGCAGCTTTCTTCAAGCATGCAGAGTGCCGTTTCAAAAATTTTAGAGTCAAGCAAACGACTTATTGTGATGGTCTCGGATTTCATGGACGTGACCCATATCGAGCGCGGTGACATGGTGTACAATTTTGCCGAGGTAGATTTTAAGGCGATGATTTTAAATATTGCGCATGACATGGAGCCCGCTGCTACACGCGCACATCTTTGGTTTGACGTGCTTGTTGAAAAAGAAAAAACTGAAGACTATATTACGGTTGGTGACTTGGGAAAGCTCCGACAGGTTGTGACCAATCTTGTGGACAATGCCATTAAATACACACCCAAAGGTGGTGTGTCGATACTTCTTCGCAAGAGTCATGACAAAAAACATATCCTATTCAGTATTTCCGACACCGGTATTGGTATGAGCAAAGAGACGCTCCAAAAGATTTTCAAAAAATTCAGTCGCGCCGAGGGAGTGAGCCGTGTGTACACTGACGGCTCCGGACTAGGGCTCTATATTGCAAAACGAATGATCAAAAAACACGAAGGGCGTATTTGGGCAACTTCAAAAGGGGTTGGTCTGGGTTCTACCTTTTCTCTTGAGCTTGAAGTGAAGCATGGGTAAATATTCTTGTGTGTGCTTTGAACGAGTCTAAATTTCTGCTAAGATGAGGAAATGAAGAAAGTACTGCTTTCAGGAGTGAAGCCAACAGGAACTGTCCACGTGGGCAACTATTTTGGTGCTATGCGCCAGTTTGTTGAGTTTCAAGACGACTACCGTCAGTTTATTTTTATTGCCAACTACCACGCACTTACGAGCGTTTCAGACGGCGCACTCCTCAAGAAACTCACACTCGATCTCGCAATGGATTACCTCGCCATCGGCATTGATCCAAAAAAGACGACAATGTTTCTGCAATCGGATGTCCCCGAGGTAACCGAACTTGCTTGGATTTTCAATACCATTACCACCGTTCCCTACCTTTCTCGCGCACACGCATTCAAAGATGCCGAGGCAAAAAACAAAGAGGTGAACGTAGGACTTTTTGACTACCCCATCCTTATGGCGGCAGATATTTTAATGTATGGCGCAGATGTGGTACCCGTGGGACTCGACCAAAAGCAACACATTGAAATTGCGCGCGACACCGCACAGAAATTCAACCGTACCTTCGGTGACACATTCAAGACGCCTGAACCACTCATTGTCGAGGAAGTAAAAACTGTCATGGGAACCGATGGACGCAAGATGAGCAAAAGTTATGGTAATACTATTGGACTCTTTGCATCAGATGAAGAAATCAAAAAAGCCGTTATGGGTATTCCTACGGACTCGAAAGGGGTTGCTGAATCAAAAGACCCCGCAACATGTAAAGTATTTGCCCTACATGAGCTCGTCAGCACAAAAGATTTGGCGGATATTCGCGCGCGCTATCTTGCTGGTGGGCTTGGCTACAAAGAATCCAAAGATATTCTTTTTGAAAACATGAGAGCATTTGTTGCGCCGTTTCGTGCTCGACGCGAGGAAATTGCGCGCGACCCCGAAAAAGTAATCAAGATATTGCGCGAGGGTGGGGAAGTAGCACGTGCCGAGGCACAGAAAGCCATGAACGTGGTCCGTGAACGTGTCGGCTTATCAATGTAATCAAACTATTTTTATGGGAATGGAACAACAAAAAGAAGAGCCGTTTATAACCGCTGCAGAAAAGATTTTTGAAGAAAGAATCTTCAACGCAAAGCAACTTGCGCAAATAGAGATCATGTCCAACCTCGGACTTTCGAATGAACAGCAAATTGCCGAATGGGCAAATGCGAATGGGAACCGCGTCGACAAACTTGTGCGGGACCCTGATTCGCATCTCCTTGACCGTCTCGAAAATAGCGATACCCACGAAGCAGCACTTGAAGAACTTAAACAAAAACTATATCATTAAAAACTTATGGAACGTATTTACATCAAAGACTTGAAAGACCACATCGGAAAAGAAGTAACCATCGCTGGATGGGTGGATATTCGTCGCGACCACGGCAAACTCATTTTCCTTGACCTTCGTGATCGCACCGGCAAAGTGCAAATGGTTGCGCTCCCTAATCACCCCGAAGCAGGGGAGACTGCAAGCAAAGTGCGCTCAGAATGGGTGATTGAGGTGCGAGGAGTTGTGAACAAGCGCCCTGACCGCATGGTAAAGGAAGGGTTGAACGGTGATCTTGAAATTGAAATGCTTGGTGGAAGTATTTTAAGTGAAGCCGTAGAACTTCCGTTCGACAAAACAGCTGATATCAATCTCGACACCTACCTCGACAATCTCCCCCTCACACTTAGAAACGAAAAAGCTCGTGCTGTTTTCAAAGTACAAGCAACCATCATCAACGCCTTTCGTACATTTTTGACAGGGAAGGGTTTCACTGAATTCCAAGCACCGAAGCTCATTGGCGAAGACGCAGAAGGTGGTGCCAATTCTTTCGATGTTGAATATTTTGGACACACCGCACACCTTGCACAAAGCCCACAACTCTACAAACAAATCATGGTCGGTGTTTTTGAGCGCGTATTTTCTACCGGCAATGTGTACCGTGCAGAAAAACACAGCACCACACGACACGTCAACGAATACACGAGCCTCGACATTGAAATGGGGTTCATCAAGGACCATACAGACATCATGCAGATGGAAAACGACATTCTTGCGCATATCATGAAAGAACTCAGAGCAACATGCTCTGCAGAGTTTGCGCTCATGGGTGCAGAAATCCCCAGCGTGCCTGAAAAAATTCCCGCACTCAAACTTCGCGAGGCGCAACAAATCATTAAAGCAGAGCAGGGGATTGATTGTTCAAGCGAACCCGACCTCGAACCCGCACATGAGCGCTTTCTGTGTGAATATGCAAAAAAGAAATGGGATTCAGATTTTATCTTTGTCACTCATTTCCCCGTATCAAAACGTCCATTTTACACCTACGAGGATGAGGCTGACCTCGGCTATACAAAAGGTGCGGACCTGCTTTTTCGCGGTATCGAGATCACCACACTCGCACAACGCATTCATCAATACGA
Organism: Patescibacteria group bacterium; assembly: GCA_038062675.1. GTDB lineage: Bacteria > Patescibacteriota > Minisyncoccia > Phycocordibacterales > UBA1550 > UBA1550. Next base: position 140,200 of record JBBTWP010000001.1, on the reverse strand, counting down.
CAAACTGGTAACTGCAATGGAAAACAAAAAGTTAAATCCTGAAAAATTTGCCTTTTACCTACAGGCTTTTAAGTACGGGATGCCACCGCACGGCGGATTTGGTCTTGGGCTTGAGCGCCTCACCGCAAAACTACTTGGTCTTGAAAACGTAAAACAAGCAACGCTCTTCCCCCGCGACATGAACCGCATAGACAATTTGCTTTCAAAATAACTCGGTATTACAAATTTCATGCAAAAGAAAAGGTCGCCCGTGTGCGACCTTTTTGATGTTCATTTTTGCCCTTATGTTTTAGCCAATACCTTTTTTATAAAAACACCGATTATGATTGCCTTCCTTTTTTTAATTATCAGCGCTCTCTCCTCGTGACCAACACCATTGATTTTTTCATTTACTAAAAATGAAACGCATGCAGGGGAATCTTCCTTATACCCCGCTGGACACTCTCCTTTGTCTAGCGAACTTTTGCATGCGTCACTCAAAGGAGTACGAAAACACTTGTCTTCGTCACCAGTGACACTGCACATATTTTGAAGTCTCACGACACCCTCCTTAATCAGTTTAACTATCTATCTTCAGATTACCACACCCAATAAAAATAGCCAAGGCAAAACTTTCCTTGAACGCAGTCCAAAAACGCGGTATCATGCACCTATCATGCCTCTTGATTATCAGGTAAAAACACAGGTGTTTGAAGGTCCGCTCGAGCTCCTACTTGACCTTATTGAAAAGCGCAAGCTTTTTATCAATGAAATCTCTCTTGCGCAGATTGCCGATGACTACATTGCGCGATTGCGCGAGCTTGAAAAACTTCCCGTTGATTTTGTTTCAAATTTCCTCATTGTCGCTTCGACGTTGATACTTATCAAATCAAAATCTTTGCTTCCTTCACTTTCGCTCACTCCGGAGGAAAAAGGGGATATCAAAGAGCTGGAAGACCGTTTGCGCGAATACCAGCGTGTGCGCGAGCTTTCAGTGCATGTTCGTGAACGGTTTGGTGCAATGCGACTTTTCCCGCAAGGGCAATCACGGAAGCGAGAAGTTCGTTTTACGCCAAGCGGGGAAATCACTCCGTCGGGCATCTTTTCTGCCATACAAAGCGTGCTTATGAGCCTTCCCAAAAAAGTATCTTTGCCAAAAGTGGTAGTAAGAAAAGTTATTTCTCTGGAAGAGATGATGGACCGCCTAACCAAACGCATTACCTCCAACTTGAAACTTAATTTTCATGATTTTTCTGGCAAAGGGAGAGAAGAAAAGGTGACGATTATTGTGAGTTTTCTTGCCATGCTTGAGCTCGTGAAGCAGGGCGTGATCGCAGTAACCCAAGAGCATCATGGTGGGGATATTCTCATGGAAACGCATGTAATCGACACCCCGCACTACGGGATGTCGGGGTAGTATTTTAAAATAAAATATGAAAATAATTACGCTTAATACTTGGGGTGGAAGAGCAGGGAAGGAAAAACTCCTTGCATTTTTTCAAAAATATAAAGATACTACTGATATTTTTTGTCTTCAAGAGCTATGGTCAGCACCTTACGAGAATCTGGCTGGCCGTGTTGCGGGTGGTCAGGTTATTGATCACGGACAAATTATGGTGTACGGAATGCAGGAGATTTCAGAGCTGTTGTCTGAGCATATCTCATATTTTCGGCCACATTTTTTAGACGACTATGGCCTTGCAATGTTTGTAAAAAAAGATTTAGTAATTACGGAAGAAGGAGAAGAGTTTGTACACAAACATAAAGGATATGTCCCTGATGGTGATCTTGGAAACCATGCTCGTAATATTCAGTATGTTAGTCTCGAAGTAGATGGCAAATCATTAACCATTATTAATTTTCACGGTTTATGGAACGGGAAAGGAAAAACTGATTCTGATGATAGAATAACTCAGTCAAAAAATATTCTAGAATTTACCAAGAATATCACCGGTGATTTTGTGCTTTGTGGCGATTTTAACCTTCTTCCTGAGACTGAGAGTATGAAAATGCTCGAAAGTAGTGGCTTAAAAAATTTAATTAAGAAGTATGGGATTACTTCAACAAGAACATCTTATTATGCAAAGGATGAAAAATATGCTGATTATATACTTGTTACAAAAGAGATAGAAGTTAGGGATTTCAAGGTGCTTCCTGAGGAAGTGTCAGATCATGCAGCTTTATTCCTTGAATTATAGGGCTCTTTTACTCCTTACTCGTAAACTTGGTTCAATATGATAAGATAATGAACATGGAACACCCTTTAAACTTATCGGCACGCATTGAGGCACTTCTTTTTTTCAAAGGAGAGCCTGTCTCTGTGAAATTTCTCGCTGAAACCCTTGAGGTTTCCGAGGACGAAGCTCGTGAGGGCGTGTCGGCGCTCGCGCAAACGTGCAGAGACCAACAGCGGGGGGTTCTTGTGGTGCAAAATGGCGATGAAGCAGTGCTCGCGACGACTTCGTCCATGAGTACAACTATTGAAAAAATCACCAAGGGCGATGCAATAAAAGAGCTTGGCAAGGCCGGACTTGAAACACTTTCGCTTGTCCTGTATCGTGGGCCTATTTCGCGCAGTTCCATAAACTACATTCGTGGAGTAAATTCAAATTATATCTTACGCAGTCTGCTCGTGCGCGGGCTCATTGAAAAGGTCGAGGACAAAACACGGGGGACTGCGTATCAGCCAACATTTGAACTACTGTCGTACATGGGAGTCACCAAAGTGGCAGATCTCCCTGAGTACGAGGGTGTCCAAAAGTCGGTCGAGGAGTTTAATGAAACCAATAAAAAAGATGAATACGAAGAAGACGAATCTTTCGGCGACGAGGCTTAGAGCAATCGCCCTTGTGCTCGCCGGTGGCGCATTACTATCCTTGCTTGCCCAAGGGTTTCTTTCTTTTGCGGGGCTCACCAACGCAAAGACAATTCCTGCACAAACAGCGGAAGTTCTTCGTGCGATGCCTACCCCTGAAATGCCAGACCCTTTTGCATCGCTCGTGATTGAGGCTCGTGCGGCGATTGTTGTTGATCTTACAAACGACCATATTGTTTTTGCTAAAAATGCAGACGAAAAACTTCCCCTTGCGTCGCTCACCAAACTTATGACAGCGCTTGTTGTCCGCAAGTATTCAAAAGAAAACAGTATCGTCACGCTCACCCCCTACGACCTTGAGACCGACGGGGATAGCGGTCTGCGCATTGGGCAACAGTTTCGTGTTGGCGATCTCTTGGATATGATGCTCATCATGTCTTCCAACGACGCCGCGCATGCTCTTGCTTCTTTTGTGGGCTCGAATGTCCCGAGTGCAAATGCCGAAAGTTCTGAGGGGGGAGACATGCGGTTTGTGCGCCTCATGAACGAAGAGTCACGCACTCTTGGTTTTACACAGACGGAATTCTTTAATGAAACAGGTCTCGACGTAAACCCCGCACAAAATGGAGGCTATGGTTCTGCGCGTGAAGTTGCGGCGCTTTTCACCAAGCTCCACAAAGGTTTTCCTTCAACCCTCGAAGTAACGACGCGTAAACATACGCGCATTGTGTCACAGGGGGGCACAGTGCACGCTTTTCCAAACACCAATGAGGCTATTTCATATTTACCCGGACTTATCGCTTCAAAAACAGGGTACACCACCATTGCTGGTGGCAACCTCGCCATAATGTTTGATGGGGGATTGGGACACTTTTTCGTTGCAGTAGTGCTCGGCTCCACCTACAAAGGACGCTTTGAGGACATGCGCGCACTCATGGATGCAGTTCGCGGGACACTGTAGCTGTTGACAAGATTTTGCTGATGCGGTAGTGTGGTCATTGGGTTCATTCTACTTCAAGTTGATACTTAAGGAGATATATCTTATGGGTATGAAGAAGGTTTTGGCGGCACTCATCGTATCCGCTATTTTACTACCAGCACCGGCGTTTGCGACAACATGGTCATGGACAGGGAAATCGCGCGTAGAATCAGTACTTTTCGGTCTTTTGGGGACCGCACTACAGTGTGAATATGTCGATAAGTCTTTTTTTAAAGCAAACGCGTATTCTTGGTTTACATTCAAAGATACAAGTACTTGCCCATCAACTTACGAGGACTAAAAAATTACCTTTGTTTACAAATTGTGTGTGAAAGAGCATGGAATGCATCCATGCTCTTTTTTGTACCAAAAAACTTCCCATGACACAGTTTTGCCTCCTGCCGCTTTTCCGCTATACTGAGAGTATCTATGCCTATTGATGTTGTAAAAGTTTTCTTGCCTGCCGCCACGGCGTTTTTTGTCGGCATCATGCTTGCACCGATCTTGACCTCCTTTCTCTATAAACACAAACTCTGGAAAAAGAAAGTTCGCACCGAAGCTCTTGGCGGGGGAGGAACTCCCATTTTTGCAAAACTTCACGAGCACAAAGAAATTGGCACTCCGCGCATGGGCGGTATTATAATTTGGGTGAGCGTGCTTCTCACAACATTACTTTTTGCCGTGATTGCGGGACTGTTTGAAAATACCACGACTGACAAACTCAACTTTTTGAGTCGAAAACAGACGTGGCTTCCACTTTTTACCCTCATGGTAGGTGCACTCGTGGGGCTTGCTGACGATATCTTGCAGGTGCTTGAGCGTGGGGGATATATTGCAGGAGGGATGGCGCTCACGAAACGCATTGGAGTTGTAATTCTTCTTGGGCTCGTCGGCGGATGGTGGTTTTTTGCGAAGCTCGGCGTTTCAAGTATTCATATTCCCTTTGCAGGCGACCTCGTCCTTGGCTGGGTGATTGTGCCTCTTTTCATGCTTACCATGCTCGCGCTCTTTTCCGGTGGGGTTATCGACGGCATTGATGGACTGGCGGGGGGAGTTATGACGGCTATCTTTTCCGCGTATGCCGTTATCGCTTTTTTTCAAACTCAAATCGACTTGGCGGTATTTTGTGCGGTTGTCGCCGGAGGAACCCTCGCATTTTTGTGGTTTAATATTCCGCCTGCACGCTTTTACATGTCTGAGACGGGCATGCTTGGACTCACGACGTCGCTCACGGTTGTTGCATTTTTGACGGGCGCGGTTTTAGTTTTACCCATTATTGCATTTCCTCTTGTTGCAACGACACTTTCGAACATCATTCAAATAATCTCAAAGAGAACGCGCAAGGGTAAAAAAGTTTTTTTAGTGGCACCACTGCATCATCACTTTGAAGCAGTGGGTTGGTCGGCGCCAAAAGTTACCATGAGGTATTGGGTACTCTCCGTAGTATTCGCACTCGTTGGAATGATTGTTGCCCTTATTGGATAATTCATTATGAAGACACCAAAAATAGACCGACCTCTTCTCACGCTTGCCGTCCTCCTGTCTTCAATGGGACTTTTTGTCTTTACCTCTGCTTCGTTTGGGCTTTTTGCACGCAAAGGGTTTTCATTTACCGATATTTTCTTTGACCAAATTGTGCTCGGACTTTTTTTGGGCATCATTGCAATGATCGTCATGCTAAAAATTCCCATCAATTTTTGGCGCAAGCACGCGCTCCATATTTTCATCGCATCCATATTCCTCACTGCGCTCGTATTTGTACCTCATGTAGGTTTTGAACACGGTGGGGCAAAACGTTGGATCTCAATCGGTTCAATTTCATTCCAGCCCTCGGAGGCTCTCAAGCTTGCAACCGTTTTGTATTTTGCGGCACTACTCCCCAGTGTTAAAGGACGCATCAAGGAACTTAAGTATGTTTTTCTCATAACAGCAGGAGTGCTCGCATTTCCGGCAATCTTGCTTCTTTTGGAGCCAGACACGGGGACATTTGCGGTAGTGTTTACTGCGGCATGCGCAATGCTTGTGGCGGCAGGGGCAAGGTTGCGCCACTTTGGTATTATTTGCCTCTGCGCAGTGCTCGCCATCGGCGTTTTGGCGCTTACACGCCCGTATGTCAAAGAACGCATTCTCACATTTATGGATCCTTCCCGCGACCCGAGCGGAGCAAGCTATCAAATTCAAAAATCGCTCATCGCCATTGGTTCAGGAGGTCTTACGGGGCGTGGATTTGGACAGAGCATTCAAAAATTCAGCTCACTTCCTGAGCCGACGGGGGATTCAATTTTTGCCGTTGCCGGAGAAGAATTCGGTTTTATCGGCGGTTCGGTCATCATTCTTTTGTTCCTTCTTTTTGCTATTCGCGGCTTCCAAATAGCCCACACAGCACCAGATATGTTTAGTGGACTTTTGGCGGTCGGAATTGTTATACTGATAGTATCGCAATCATTTGCGAACATCGCAGCAATGTTGGGTGTTATTCCGCTAACCGGTCTTCCTTTAGTCTTTGTGAGCCATGGCGGGACGGCGCTCCTCTTTGCATTTATCGAAATCGGCATTCTACTCAATATCTCTAAATTACGACGCATATGAAAATTCTTTTTACCGGAGGCGACAGTGGGGGACACTTTTATCCCATTATCGCCGTGGCGCAAAAACTCAATCAGATTCTCGAACGTGAAAAAATCGCGGACGTGAGGTTTTTCTACATGTCGACCGAGCCGTACGACGAACGTCTTCTTTACGACAACAAAATCACGTTCAAGAAAGTAACAACTGGTAAACGTCGTACGTATTTTTCGATTCAGAACTTTTTTGATTTATTCAAAACAGCATGGGGTGTACTTAAAGCATTCTTTCAAATTTTTACACTCTACCCTGACATTATTTTCGGCAAAGGAGGAGCGGGGAGTTTTCCTGTGCTTGTTGCCGCGCGTTTTTTTCGCATTCCAGTCATTATTCACGAGTCCGATAGTTCCCCCGGACGCGTCAATGCATGGGCGGGAAAATTTGCACAAAAAGTTGCAATTTCCTATCCTGAAGCTGCTGAGTATTTCCCCACGGACCGAACAGCGCTCACCGGCAACCCAATCCGCCAAGAACTTCTCGCGCCTGCCACAAAAGATGTATGGAAAGAACTCGGACTTGATCCAAACATACCTCTTCTACTAATTTTGGGAGGTTCTCAAGGGGCGCAAAGAATCAACGACCAAGCTGTGAGTCTTTGCCAAAAACTCATCGAGAAATATCAGGTTGTTCACCAAGCGGGAGAAGCAAACGCGGTCGATGTGGAGAGTGTTGTGCGCGGACTTGTTTCAGGAAATCCAAATGCAAATCGCTATCGTGTGTACGGATATCTCAACACAGAAACCATGAACATGCTTGGACGTGCGGCAACGCTCATTGTGTCTCGTGCCGGATCCGCTATTTTTGAAATCGCTGCATGGGGCACTCCAGCAATTTTAATCCCTATCACCAACTCAAACGGCGATCATCAGCGCAAAAATGCGTTTGCGTATGCTCGCGCAGGTGGTGCGGTTGTTGTTGAAGAAGCAAACCTTACCGCAAGTATTCTTTTGTCGGAAACTGACCGTATCATGAATGATGCAGCTGCCCGTGATGCTATGCGTAACGCCGCGCACGCTTTTACAAAAACAGACGCCGCAGAAAAAATTGCCGATCAGATTGTCGCTGTGCTGTTGCAACACCGTGGATAATTAAACATTCAATCAATTTTCATGACCAACATTGTCACTCGATTTGCGCCATCTCCAACAGGACTCCTGCATGCCGGCAACTACCGCACTGCGGTTTTTAGCTATCTCTTTGCTCGTCAAAACAACGGCAAATTTATCTTGCGCATCGAAGACACCGACAAAGAACGCTCAAAAAAAGAATATGAAGATAATATTCTCGACAGTTTGAAATGGCTCGGACTCAACTACGATGAATTTCACCGACAATCAGAACGCGCACCAGAGCACAAAAAATACCTTAAATATCTCATCGACAAAGGTTTTGCGTATGTCTCACAAGAAGAGGCTTTAGCAGATTCGGGCGCAAAAGATCGTCGGCGCGAAGTCATCCGTTTCAAAAATCCAAACATAAAAGTTTCGTTTAAAGACCTTATTCGAGGAGACATCGAAGTCGACACTACCGACCTCAAAGATTTTGTTATTGCTAAAGACCTTGATACGCCACTTTTTCATCTTGCTGTCGTTGCCGACGATTTTGATATGGGTGTCACGCACGTCGTTCGTGGAGAAGACCACATCTCGAACACCCCACGCCAAATCCTCATCCAGCGAGCCTTGGGAGCACCTGAACCTGTCTACGCACACCTTCCGCTCATATTGGCACCGGACCGCACAAAACTTTCAAAACGAAAGGGTGCTCTCGCCATCACAGAATATCGCGAGCGGGGATATTTACCGGAAGCGGTGCTCAATTATCTCGCACTCTTGGGATGGAACCCCGGAACCGAGCAAGAAATCTTAACCAAAGACGATCTCCTCAGTCAGTTCGACATTTCAAAAGCTCAAAAAGGCGGGGCAATCTTCAATGAAGAAAAATTGCGATGGGTGAACAAAGAATATTTAAAGCTTCTTCCTTTAGAAAAACTTCACGCTGAAATTTCTTCTCGCCTCCCCGAAGACTTACGCCATTCTGCAGAAAACAACCCCGATACTTTTGCTAAAATAGTACCGATTATCCTCGACCGCATCAGTACGCTAGGCGAAGTGCTCCTCTTGGCGGATGGGGGAGAGGTCGGCTATTTTTTCAATGACCCTGTGTACGATGCCGAGGGACTTTTATGGAAGGATGAGAAAGACTCTAAACTTGCCGTAACTCGGCTTAGTAAGGTTACTGACCTGCTCAAAGAATTGTCGGACGGTAATTTTAACACAGAGACCATCAAGGGAGCTCTCTGGGAATATGCGACCGAAGTTGGGCGGGGGAGTGTCTTGTGGCCGCTTCGCTATGCACTCTCTGGGCGCGACAAATCACCCGATCCGTTTACTCTTGCGATGATTCTTGGCAAGGAAACAACTCTTCGTCGCATTGCATATGCACAAAATCTGCTTGAAAAAAATTCATAATGAGAACCAACGTTAAATTATTTTTCATACTTGCAATAGTGGGCACGCTCGCCGTCTCTTTGTCTTCCACAAGTCATGCAGAAACAGCAGAAGAACTTAAACAAAAAATAACGAGTAAGGCAGAAGAGATTAAGCAGCTTGAAGTGGAGATTAAAAAATACCAAGAACAAATCGGCACACTAGGAACAGAGAAGGTGACTCTCAAAAAACTCATAACCGAACTCGATCTCACACGAAAAAAATTGGAAACAGAGCTTCGCATCACCAAAGTAAACGTAGACGCAACATCACTTCAAATCGACCAACTCGGATCCCAAATATTTATCAAGGAGCGCGAAATTAGCTCTCGTCGTGAATCTTTGGGGGAGATGATACGCCTCGTGCATGAGCGGGACGTGTCGTCACTTCCTACTATTGTCCTTTCCCACGACTCACTGTCCGACTTTTTGAACAATATTGAATCACTCAATCAATTCAATGAGGCGGTTCAAGAAAATGTTGCACTACTCAAGGGATATAAAACCGACCTTCAAAACAAGCAAGGTGCGCGTGAAGTGGAAAAGAAAAAATTACTCAACTTTAAAGATGAGTTGAGTGACCGAAAGAAAATTGTTGAAGTAAATAAAAATGATAAGGCTCAACTTCTAACCGAAACGAGCAATCAAGAGTCGAGTTATAAAAAAATATTAGTCAAAAAAGTTGCACTCAAGGATGCATTCGAAAAAGAACTCGACGAATACGAATCCACACTGAAATTTATTCTGGATCCATCACTTATTCCTCCGCGCGGAGTCAACGTGTTTAGTAGTCCGTTGGATAATCCCTACATTACCCAGCGTTTTGGCAAGACCAGTGCGTCGGGGAGGCTCTACGTATCGGGGTCCCATAACGGCGTTGATTTTCGCGCACCACTCGGAACTCCTGTAAAAGCGATGGCGAGCGGAACGGTGATAGGCAGCGGAAATACCGACCTCACGTGTCGCGGAGCATCCTACGGAAACTGGATTTTGATTCGCTACAACAACGGACTCTCGAGCGTCTACGGACATCTTTCTTTGGTCAAAGGTGTTGAGGGTCAGACCGTATCGGCAGGGGACGTGGTTGCCTACAGTGGTAACACCGGTTATTCAACAGGCCCACACCTCCATGTCTCGCTCTATGCCTCGAGCGCAGTAACCGTAAAAACCCTCCCCAGCAGGTCGTGCGATGGCAGAATGTACACGTTGCCCATGGCGGCACCAAACGCATACCTCGACCTCCTAGATTATTTTATTTTTTAATAATTTATTTTAATTTTCTAAATAGCGATTAATATTGTGCGACATGCCCTACCCTTCGTGCTTACAAAAAGGGGAGAGGTAGGATATAATAATAGGTAAGCAATTAAAAATGGTATGAAAAAAACTCTCTCAAATAAAGGCTTTACTAAAGTGATTCTTATCGCCATAGTTATCATTGGCGCGCTCGCGTATTACAATATCGATCTTCGTGCAATTTTAGAAAAAATATTTACATCGCCACTATTTCAAACAATTTGGGAATTTCTCAAAAATATTTGGTTTGAATACTTAGCGCCAATATGGACGTTCATTAAAGGAAATCTCGAAGGCCTTTTTAGCTAGGCTCAGCGCCTTAGCTCAGAGATTTAGTTCTTTCTATTGTGCGCTCTTAATCATTTGTGGTACCCTTGGGAAAGAGAGTCTTGTTTCTGCTAACCTACACACGCACAGCCAAGTGAGGGTATATCATGTTCAGCTACTGGCAGTTTCTGGGGCGTACGCCGTCAAATCCCGACCTAAACCGTGGTGTTTGTACCATCTGTGCCGGATATCAAGCATGGCTCAAATTGTATACATACTACGACGAAGCGGGCTCCGTAGAAAAATTAGTACTCTGCGACCGATGCAAAGAACCCACCGACAAGATTACCTTTGCCGAATTTACGAAGCATGCACAGGCAGCAACCAAACACCTCGCGCACGAAGGAGAAAAGAAATAGTCGAAATAAATACCACCGCCTTGGTGCGTCCCAACCGGACGCACCTTTTTCTTAAATGTCTCTTTCTCTACCATAATTTTACGATAGTATGTCGCAAAAGATATATTGTGCGACATACTATCGTAAAATACCAATGCCCCTAGAATACCCCCGCGGAGCCCCTCTCGTGGCTTTCCCTTCCCCTTACCTTTTCATCAACAAATAAAGCGCTCAATTAATTGTCATACATCCCCTCTTTTATGATCCTTAGCTTCCCAATTATGTCTGGGTCTAAAATTTTTTGAAACCGTGGAATTATTTTACCATCTTTCTCAACAGTCCCTATAAACATATCGTATGGACGAGCACAATAATTTGCTGGAGCAAGAAAAGTATTTTTATAGAGTGGACGATACAAAACCGTATAATTTCTTTCTTCGGTATGAAGCCCGAGACCTATCACTTCATACGCGTAGTTATTTATTTCACCCGCTTGATTATGTTTGTAGTGGTAATAGAATCCATTTGCTGGAACTTGAGTTGGTTTATCCATAAAAGTATTTTATCAGATGCTATAAAATTTCGCGAGCGGACAGTCCTTGTGCTTGCAATGCGCCGGACAATACGCGCGCCCGTACAAGATAAGCAGATGCGAAAATCGCACCCAGTCTTTTTTGGGGACAATCTCCATCAGGTCGCGTTCTATCTTCACCGCGTCGCGGTGTTTGGTGAGCCCCAAAAGTCTTGTAAGCCGGATGACGTGCGTATCAACCGCAATCCCCTCTGCATATCCATAATGCTCGCCCAAGACCACGTTCGCCGTCTTCCTCCCCACGCCGGGAATCGTGACCATCTCCCCCATCGTTTTTGGAATTTTTCCTGCAAAATCTTTTTTGACTGCGTCCGCCGCCGCAAGAATATTTTTTGTTTTGTTTTTATAAAATCCCGTCGAGAAAATGTCTTGCTCAAACGTGCGCGGGTCTGCATTCACATAGTCATTGAGTGTGCGGTATTTTTTAAAAAGCTTCTCCGTCACCTCATTCACCTTCTTGTCAGTGCACTGCGCAGACAACACGACCGCAACAAGAAGCTCAAATGGCGTGCTGTAGTTGAGGGCGCACTTGGGGTCAGGAAGAAGCCGCGTGAGGACACGCATGATTTTAGGCAAGTTGGTATTTTCTTTTTTCATAATATACTAAGCCATCTTTTGTGAGCGCATCGAGCGCTTCTTTCGTACGTGCGTCACCCTCGCACGCACGGCGAATCGCCACCAGCGTCCCCGACCCCTCACTCAACACACGAACTATCTTCCCCCGCACCTCCCGTAGCGACCCCTTGAACGTACTTTGTTTTACATAGTGTCTGCTCTGCACGTTCGGATTTTTTCGCACGACTTTGGGCAACTCTGCACCATAGTCCATGAGCGCCCAGTACCATTCACGTGGTTGCCCACGGTCGAGCGTCGCCTCCACCAGTGGCAAAATTTCTTTGTCACCTATCCCCTCTTGGTTACCAAAAAACTGATGAATAAACACCCGTCGAATATTCGTCTCGATAAAAACTTCCGGTTCATCAAATGCAAATGCGCGAATCGCACCAGCAGTGTAGGGACCAATCCCGGGTAGCGCTTCGAGCTCGTCGCGCCCCCTTGGAACTTTCCCTCTATGCTCGGCTACAATTTTTTCTGCACAACGTTTGAGCGCAAGTGCTCGACGATTGTACCCCATCCCCGCCCACACCGCGAGCACCTCTTTGAGTGGCGCCTTTGCCAGCTCCCCCACTGTCGGAAACTTCCATAAAAATTTCGGGAATTTTTCCTCCACCCGCGCCACCTGCGTCTGCTGAAGCATCACCTCCGAGACCAGTATTTTATAGGGGTCTTTCGTCACCCGCCACGGCAGGTCATGCCTCCCACAAGCACTATAAAACGCCCAAATCTGCGCCCTAAAGGCCTCAATCTCCTCCCGTCGTAGTTTGCGCTCTTTTGGCATTATCTGCCCATTTTAGCACAAGAAAAGGCCTAGGAAATAAGCGCTTTTATTACATAACAATCTTCTTCACGAAATCAAGCACTTCCTCGCCGTGACCTTCGGGTTTTACCTTCTCCCAGACGTGCGCCACAATCCCCTCTTTGTCGATTAAAAATGTTGTGCGCGCAATACCCATATATGTCTTGCCCATGAATTTCTTTTCACCCCAGACACCGAGTGCGGTCAAAAGCTCGTGGTTCACATCCGACCACAGAGGAAAATTAAGCTTGTGCGCATCGGTAAACTTTTTATGCGAGCTCGCACTGTCCGCACTAATACCAACGACCGTCACGCCAAGCTCCTTGAACTCCCCATACACATCACGAATACTGCACGCCTCCTTCACGCACCCTGGCGTTTGGTCTTTTGGGTATGCGTACAACACCACATACGACCCCAGCATGTCTTTGAGCGACACCTCCTTCCCTTCACCATCCGTGACCACAATATCAAGCGGCGCTTGTTGTCCTATTTTTAACATACTATGATTATACCACGCCGTTACGAATCTCAGCTTGATACATTGACTAGATGTATTTAAGAAATCTTTCTACTACAGGTCGTGCGATTGGCGAAATCTCTATATCCGGAAGCTTGTTGATATCAATGTATTCAGCACCAAGAGAATCCTCACCATCAGCATCAGTTTTAATATTACTGCCTGCTTCTGATTCTACCGAGTAATATACACCGATGTGATGTAGGCCATGTTCTTCCCCTTTGCTATTCTTATACTCCGCCGTGAATTGATTGTTTTGAATAAACTTAAGCGATCTAACCTTTAGCCCCGTTTCTTCAAGGAATTCACGTTCAAGTGTTTTTTCAAACGACTCACCATATTCTATTCCGCCACCAGGAAGATCGTACATCCCCTTGTACGGCCCCCTTGCCTTTTTAATGAGGAGGATCCTCCCATCATTAATAATAATTCCATATACTCCAATGTAAATCTTTTTATTCATAACTCAATATTTTTTCGAGCGAGCAGGCGCGCCTTCACCATCTGTGACCACGATATCAAGCGGCGCTTGTTGTCCTGTTTTTAGCATATCGTTATTATACCACGCCGCTCTTGCCCTCCTTGATTTATTAACATTTAAAGTATGCAAGCAAAAAAGGAGCTAGTCCTAGTATTATAGAAAAAAATCCGAGGACAACTGCAATTCTTATGCTAATTTGGTAGCCAGGATCACTAGCACCCCATGCCCAACGCCACCAACCCCACCAACGACTTGCTTCCCTAAACTCAAACTCATAGGATTTACTTACGGCTACAGTGAGTTTTTCTCGTAAGGTTTCATCAATACAGATGTTCTGTTTATCCTCCTTTTCACTTAAGTGACCTCTTAAAATTGCGTAAGTACTTTTGTTGGTTCCCCCCGCAAAAACCTTGCAAACCATGCCGGTTTTAATTTTTTTGCCACTGCTTGTTTTTCTTTCGGACTCATGAACGCGAATAATATCCTTATTTATTTCCTCTGATTTCCCCTGAATAACTTTTAGTTGGTGCATAAAAATTTATTCTTTATTTCCTTTTCCTGAGATGCAATACTCCATTGCTTCTTCTCTTGATTCAAATTTGTTAATGTTTGAGTCAAAGTATTGAAAATAAGCAGACTCCTTACTTATCCCACCCATAAAATCAGGTGTTTCTCTTGCTGGGTAATATGATATTTTTTGTCGACAATTGTCTTTTGCTTTTGAGTGACCGTAAGTCCAGACACCAATAATAAATATCGCAATAGTTAAAATAATTTTTATATTTTTATTCATATTCTTTTATTGAACTTCGTAGTGAAAAGTAATAGGTAGACCAGAAACTTGGCGAGTTGTGCCAGAATTTTGTCCAATCATCTCGATTGAGTTAATTGTTATGGTATGTTTCCCAACATCTACAACCTCGCTGGACCTAAGCGTAATTGTTAATGAGTCGGATGCTCGTTCCCCGGTAAATGATATGACAGTACCACCACTCTGACCAATTGACGTGCTTCCATCCCAAAATCCAATTAAATTTTTCTGACTAGTAGAGTCCAGAGTAGCCTTCGTGATGCGAGTTAATTCATCAGACCCCGATAATGTAAACTTGCCAATAATATAATTTGTAGTTCCTAATGGAATAATCACATTACTATCTAAAACATTAAGGGTAATCTGTTCTACCTTTTGATAAGAAGTTGCCTGAATATCAACACTCTTAGTAACTCCGTTCCATGAAAAATCTAACTTATGCGCTCCAACTGTCTTTGGATAATAGGTGAAGGTATTGTTTCCATTGCTGCTGGAGCGGTTTTGAGAGGAATCTGGGGTGGTTATTAAAACATTTTGATTGGACTGACTCTGTCCGTTTTTGAGAGTGCTAACTTTAATAGAAACACTATGCCAACCGCTGGCAGGTACTGAAATTTTATCAGGTTGTACGGAGATAGTATATTCGTCTGGTTTTGGTGCATTCGTTGTGAATAACCCAACCTTTTTTGCAACTTGTTGGTTCCCGTTAATAGATTCAATCTCGTACGAGTAATTTGTACCACTACTTAGTCCTGATACATTGACCATGTGTCGAGTAGATAACCCAGATTCGGAGTTATAAACCTCTTGTAGTCGCACCATTCTCTCATCCGCCTTCGCCCCTTCCACCATCCACCCAGAAAGGAAGACTTTTGAGTTTGTTGGGGTGTTTGTTTGCCATTCAATTCTGGCTGAATTAACCGTTGCAACAACATTAATTGATGAGATTTGAACTGTCACTGAAACTTGATCCTGTGTTGATGTGGGAGAAATGTATGCTTGCTGAGGCACCTCTTTTATCCATCGCACAATATTCCCACTTGTATCTATTTCGGCAACAGATCCATTTGGGAAAGACACGGTGTTCATCTTTTTTTCTTCCACTTGTGGAACAATGAGGACTACTGGTTTTGTAACTTTAGCAATTTCAGGAGGTGGGACTGGCTGTTTTACCACAACCTGTATTGTGCTTTGCACCCTCTTCAACTCCTCCACTTCCTTTTTCAGTTTTGCAATTTCACTTGCGCGAGAATCAATTGACTCTTTTTTTGACTCGGCCACTTCCCTTTTTGGTTGCTCAACCTTTACAGTACTCGTGGCGGTTATGATTGCCTTTTGATCCTCAACTTCTATGATTTGTTTTTTTGGCTCTTCAATCGGCACCTCCGTTGGTTTGGTAAAAATCTTCCATGTAAACGGATTCCACCAGGACGCGAGAGCGATTTGTGGTGCAACAAGAGCAACAAACACTAGTGAGATTAATATCTTTTTCATACCTCCATAGTACTCCCTTTTGTGAAATAATCAACACGTTTCTTCTTCCAAAAAAAGTTAAACCTCTGCACAAAAATAATTCCGTCTTTCTAGTAAATTTTCCCAAGAATGCCTACTCTTCCTTCCCCTTCTCTCTTTCTTTGCTTCGAGTCTTTGAGCCATACATAAAGACTCCCACAAGTGAGGCGAGAGTACCAACACCCATAATACTGCCTGCGATTGGACTCCCAAAAATTGCGATAACAACCGAAGCAACAATCCCCGTCATCCCCATGATAAAACCGAGAATTTGCCCCCATTTTGAGCGAGAGATGTCAGAATCAATCACCTTTTTCTCAAGCCATTTTCTGTGCGCAGATTGGTCCTCGGCCATTTTTATAATTCTTTCAGCAGCCCCAGGAAGCACCTCATTAAATTTGCGCAGGATATCTGGATGCGGAAGTGGTCCAGAAAACGACTGAACCGAGCTTTGCTGAATCACTAACTGATTTTGGTTAAGATTATTTTGCAAGCCCTTGTTCATAGGTTTTTATAGAAAAGTTTAAATCCCCCCCGACCACTTGCCAGTCATTTTTAAGTGCTTTTATGTCAGCTTCTTGTTCTGTCTCTGAAATATTGTACTCTTGGAGGGTTGCGCCCAAATCCATTACTCGTGATACCCCCTCGACAAAAGAAGGTCTTGCGAAAAGCCCGCTGGAAATATAGATATCTTTCATACAAAAAGTATAGCAAATTGTACCCAGCAAGGCAACGGGTGTGCGTTTGTGCGCACTTGAGCTTCACAAGCAAATGCGACACAAGTGCGGAGTTTTGTCGCAGTGGTATAATGGTCGAATGAAAATTCATGAGCTGGGGCATGTGGTGTTGTATGTGACCGATATTAAAAAGATGGCGGGGTTTTATCGCGACACATTGGGCTTCCATGAGATTGAAGCAGGACAGCCAGGGATGGCAATATTTTCTGCCGGGCGCACACACCATGAAATGCTCCTCATCGAGGTAGGTGGCACCCCACGCACGCATGGCGTCGAACCCGGGCTCTACCACATTGGTTTCAAAGTCGGCAACAGCACCGAAGAGCTTCGCGAGGTATATCAACACCTCAAAAAAGAAGGGGTGAAAATCCTTGGCACGACCGACCACACCGTCACCCACAGCATCTATATTCTCGACCTTGATGGCAATGAGCTCGAGCTCTATGCCGACGTGTCAGATGTGTGGAAAAAAGACCCGAGCGCTATATTCGCCATGCCGAAAGTGCTTGACTTGGGGTGATTGAACGAGGTTTTTTTGGGCAGGTGACTCCACAGCTGTACTTTTTTATTTTTTGTGTTATTATGCAAACAGGGTTTTTTGTTCTTTAACAAAAAGGAAACACTATGATGAAATTACTTTTACAAATTGTTCTAAAAATAAGGAGGTGTTATTGGTGGCTCGTCCGCCCAACCACGAAAGGTGCGCGGGCCATTCTTGTAAACCCTGCTGGGGACATCATTCTCGTCCGACACAAATATGGCGAAGGGTGGTTTCTTCCCGGAGGCAAGTCAAAAAGGAATGAGTCTGAAGAAGAAACAATACGAAGGGAACTCAAGGAAGAGCTCGGAGTTGTGGACATATTTCAAGTCGTAATGCTGGGAGAATATCAAAACACATACGAGTATAAAAAAGATACCGTTACCGTTTTTGTCGTCACTTCATTTACCCTTTCCCCGAAAAAACATTTCGAAATAGAAATGTGGAATTTCTTTAATCCTCGCATGTTGCCAGACAAAACATCGCCGGGCACCACACGTCGAATACAAGAATGGCTTAAGCAAAAACCTGTCAGTCAACATTGGTAGCGGAGGTGTAGCGTGAACGAAAGATATACTGGAACAGTAGAAGACGAGTTGTGGGGTGTTGGGGAATACTTCTGTGACACGTTCCCACCGAAGGTTACGGCCTTCTGTGGCACTTTTCTCTTTTTGTTTCCACAGAAGTGTGGCTTCTTCGATCGCCTCTTTTTCCGTGGTTGCCTTCAATCTTTCAGCCGTAGTTGTATTGAGGGTACTCCCAAATACACGATACTGCAAATACCAGCCAGGTGTTTTTGTGAACATTACATATCTCCTTGTGATTGAACAATATTGCTTCTTCTACACTACTCTTTTCCTCAAATTTTGCAATTAATTATTGAGCTGGGCGAACACATGTTCACATGTTAAAATAACCCCTATGCGAACATCGTATTCTGCGCTCGAAACCTATGTAAATTGCCCCCTCAAGTACAAGTACCAGGAGGTGGATAGAATTCGACGTGCCAAGCGAATTGAGGCGGTGTTTGGCACGCTCGTGCACGGGGCACTCAAGTTTATGTTTGAACGAAACCCCCTCTACCCCACCATCGACGAGGTATTGAATTACTACACCGAGCACTTCCATGAGTCTGCAGAAAAAGTAGAGTGGCCCGAACCTGAGCGACGCGAACAAGAAGAAAAAATGTACTTTGAAGAAGGTCTCAAGCTCCTTAAGAATTTTTATAAGAAGAATCAGCCGTGGACCTTCAATGTCGTCGAGCTCGAGGGGCGATTTTCGCTGGAGCTTCTCGATGACGTGACGGGAAAAACACACACCCTCGCAGGTATCATCGACCGCCTCGACAAAGACCCAGAGTCGAGTGTGTACGAAATTATCGACTACAAAACTGGCAAACGTATGCCGGGGGAAGCCGAGCTTGCGGGCAACCTTCAGCTTGGTGTGTACCATCTGGCACTCACCTCACGCTGGCCATCCATCGACCCCGAGGGGTTCGTCACGAGCCTCTATTTCCTCAAGCACAATGAAAAAGTGTCTGTGAAGCCGTCTCGTGCGACGCTCGCCAAAACACGAGCGTTTGTATTGGAGACAATCCGTGAAATTGAGACACGCCTCGAGAGTGGCGACTTCCCACCAACCCCCAACCCCCTCTGCAACTACTGCGCGTACCAACCCATCTGCCCCATGTGGACGCACGAGTACAAAGCAAAAGAAGCGTACACGCCCACAGACCAAGAAGCGGCGCAGGCAATTCGTGATTTTTTTGAAATTAAATTTTCTGAAGACAAAAACAAAAAACATTTAGCACAGCTCCGCGCAACCATTCTCGCCTACATGGATTCACAGAAACTCGGACGCGTATTTGGCGACAATGGCTACATTACCAAAAATGTGCAGGAGCGCACAACATACAACTTGGAAAAACTTGAAGAGGTGCTGAGGCAAGCGGGTGTGTGGGAAAAAATACTTGAACCGGAGCCAAAAAAACTCGAAGAGCTCCTTCCTTCCCTCTCGCCTGAAGTTGCCGAGGCAGTAAAGGCTCAAACTTCAAAGAAACAAGTAGTTACTCTCAAACCAACCAAGAAAAAAGGTGGCGAGGAGGATGAGGAGGAATAATTCCTGGGCGGAAAAACCGAGTGTTGAATTACAAATTCATATTGCGCACGACTTCTGCGTCGACAATAAGGTCGTCCACTTCGCGAAGCGCTCCCCAGATGCGAATCGTGTCCCCTGCCACAAAACGCGCGAGTGAAACTGCGCCTCTGTTTGTGCGCATGATGAGTGTTTTGTCAGTGAGAATAATCGTGTGAGTTATATTATCAATGATTACCTTGATTGACGTTGCACCCACCCCGGAAGGAATCTCGGCGAGCTTGCCAATAAATAATCTCGGTTTGAACTGCGACATGTCGAGGTGCGTGGTAACAGAGCGGGCAACAAGTATTTTAGTTGCAATATTATAGTCCCCCGCAACTTCCGTAACTTTGTCCCCTTTGCGAAGATGTTCCAAGTCAAGTGTACGCGTGCCTTTCAGGAATTGTGTCGAGGTCGCCACCACAACCGTCACCGGTCCGCGTGCGGTGCTGTACAATGTAAATTCACGACGCGAGAAATCAACACTTGCCACATTCCCCGACAACGAAGACTGCTCCTTTTGTACTGAAGAATTTTTCACGGATGAGGCAACTAGATTTAGGGTGTTGCTTCCGGGTTCAAGCTCTCCAACAGCATCCACAATGTCGCCAACACTCATCTCGGCAATCGTTGTTTTTTCCCCAGTAGCGCGGAGAAACTGAGTACCAGAGTTTGTCTTAATAGTAAAACGTATGAACGCATCGCCCCAATAGAGTCGTGCAAAAAAAGTGCTTCCAACTTCTTGCATCAATTTTGCTCCCGAAATTGATGCTTTTCCATCTTGTGTTACATGTATTTCAGACGAGAGTGCATGCACAGCAACAAACGGCAAGAGCATTATGAATGTTGCGGTAAAAATTGTAAATATTTTTTTCATAAATCGTGTTTCTGTTATCGATGAATAATCGGATATTGTGCAAACTCGGGAAGCAGATTTTTGCCGTACAGAATGCGCGAGAACGCTTCTGCTTCATATTTTGCACCGTTCAGCCCGTGATGTGGCTTGGGCTCTTCGGGTAATCCCAAATATTTTAAAATGGTATCAAGACTCAAATCCGATCGGTCATTCTTGCGCGGAATCTCAATCTCTCTTTTTATCGCATCCATATACGCCATAGTGTGTAAGTCGAGCGTACGAAAAGAAAAGTGCCAACCAATTCCCGCACGACCCAACGAGTCATTCAAAAAATCTCGATCAAAGGAAACATTTTGTCCCCCCAAAGTTTTTTCTTCGCACTGCTCCACCCAATGATAAAAATTATTCATGAGCTCATTGAGTGTATGTTTTTTGGGGTCGCGACATTCATCCTCGGTAAAGCCGCACACGGCGATAGCGTCAGTCATAATGCTCGCTCCATCCCACATACGACACTCGCCATAAAACTGGCGCTCCGGATGCTCGAGTTCAACCGCCCCAATACTCAAAATGGAATGCTTGCGGTAGTCGAGCCCTGATGCTTCAATATCAGCGACAATCATAATGACAGTGTAGCACAGGTTACAAAAGGGATGAAAATTTCTTGCTCACACGTCCTGTTTCCAAAATGCGACCAGTAAATCCTGCAGTTTCTCCAGAAAACCAATCCTGAGCAGCATAGTATTCGAGCTCCTCGCGCGTGTGTGCATCAGAACCGCCAAGCGCAAGTGCTCCATGTTTTTGTGTCATCGCACGTATCGCCACCTGCTCAGCGACAAGCGTCTTTTCTTCCGTTGTTCCATATTCACGCATACCATACACGACCTCAGCGCCATCAATACGTTTCTCTGTAAGAAGTTTATCCAGCATGTCGAGCGACATCTTTGAGCGGATAGTGCCATAATGCGCGATGACCGCAACCCCTCCTGCATTTCGAATGAGGGCAACTGCTTCATCAAAATCTGGCATATAGTCATGCTCAACGTACCCATTTCTATACGCGTCTGCCGAGAGGAACAATGTATACGGATACTGACGCTCGCCTTTCTCTATCATGCGAACATAGCGCTTTTGAACCTCCGGATTACCCTCTGCTTCCTTTGCCATCTCTCGACGCAGACTATCCATGACTACATTATTTTCAGAATATTTTTCGAGCGCTTGCACCACGTGAGGTCGCCCCACGGACTCCCCTCCCGACATCTCGAGGCAATCCTCTTCGGTGATCCGAAAGCCAAGTTTTTGCAAATTCTCCACAATCCCCTTCATGCGCCGTACCCGTGCACCCTGTGCTCGGTGGCAATGCTCACGAAGTGCCTCATTAGTCGGGTCGACAAAGAGCCCGATAATGTGAACGGATGTCGATATTGGTAAAAGCTCTTTGGGAAGATTTGAGGTCACCTCGATACCAATTACCCATTTTGTCGCGCGTTCACGCAGAGCCTCGAGCTCGTTCATGACTGCAGGGGGTGGAAGTGCATCGTGGTCAGTAAATGCGAGCACGGCAACACCAAGCGACTCCGCAAGGTCAAAAAGCTCTCGATGTGAGAGTTTGCCGTCCGAGAGTGTGGTATGAGTGTGAAGGGATTCGATTGCCGTCATGTTTTCCATAGTACCACACATTAGAGCCCCTTGCAGTTGCTTGCGGGCGTGTAACCTGCTTTTTCGGCGTCGGATTTTGAAGCAAAATAAATGCGATTTGATTCCGTGATACGATTCGCACCAGAGCACCAAGGATAGTGATACTTCGTACCATTTTTTGACCCAACCAACTCAGCCTCCGAAGTCATCTCTGCAACATTCGCCGACAAGCTGTTTGGCTTGCTTGAGTCCGCACCCAGCATCTTAAATGTCTCGTCGGTGACTATGGGTGCATTTTCTATACGAACTGGCGTCTTGGTACTTTCGATTTTTGACAACCTCCCCAGCCCAAAAGAACCAAAGGCGACAAGCATGACTACCAAGATGAAGAAAACCTCTTCATTAAGGTTAGGAAGATTAGGACGAGAAAAAAACCTTAAAAAATCAAGTTCTTTTATCCTTCTCCCCCACCCCTTGATTTTTTGCCATAAATCTTCTATACTCATACAATATTCGGATTATATACCAAGGAACGAGGTATATCAACGTATTTTTACGATTATAAGCATTTCAGAGATAATAAATTTTAGACTATGGCAACAAAGAAAGCCGGCGGAACAGCTGAAAACTTAACTGATTCCAAGCCAAAGTTCCTCGGAACAAAACTCTATGCAGGAGAAAAAGCTTTGGCTGGATCAATCATTGTACGTCAGCGCGGGACAAAAATCCTTGCGGGTGAGAACGTGGGCGTCGGCAAAGACCACACCCTCTTCGCACTCAAAGCGGGAATTGTAGAATTTTCAGAAAAACGCAAAGGGAACTTCGATGGTTCCGTTACGCGTCGCAAAGTAGCACACGTAAAATAATTCTCTTAAAAAGACCGCCCCTTACGGGGCGGTCTTTTTTCTTGACTCCACATTGACTTTACGCCTTCACTATGGAAGGATGAACTTAGGTTCAATGTTCACAAGGAGAACAACATGCAATGGCTTACAAACATAAGGCACCGGCTCTTTAATATTCCTTGTTGTTTTATTGGTAATCATTCATGGGGGCAAAAAACTCCCTTAGGATGGTTTTATGTCCGACAAACATGCGCAACATGCCACAGACAACGCATCGGATACAAAGATGAAACTGAAACAAGGTGGTGGATGATTACCTATAATTCATGGCGACGTGACACCCTTAAATACATAGGGCTACGCATACCACGTATCACTTCGGCACTTGAGATATACCCATGGAATTACTGCTGGTGCAACAAGCTCCACGCGTGGGCAATGAAGGTAAGTACTCCCACCACGGGATGGTGGACAGTACAAAAAGGTTACGAAACATGGCGCACAAGCAACACAAGTAAAACAGAAAACCACTGACACCCTCGATGCGCGGAACGTTTCCGCGCATTTTTAATACCAAATTTTACTCCGACCATCTACGCAAGAGCTTCAACCACGACTTTGAAAGACACTTTGTGTTTGCCAATAGTTACTGGTACTTCATGCATCCCCAATTCCTTGATTGGCTTTTCAAGTATGACATAGTCAGGATGCATATCTAGGCGTGTTGCACGCTTGAGCTCCTCCAAAATCTCCGATTTGTGAATACTGGCAAACAAGTGCCCCTTGGCATTTGATTTTCGCACAAGAGTCACCGTAGTGCCATTCAAAGCTTCGAGGTTTTTTAACAACAAATCTTCGTGCACCTTTTTTTGAGCAGCATCAGTAAGCATCTTTTTTTCGATGCGTGCAAGAGAATCCTTGGTGGCAAGCTCCGCAGATTTACTCGTGAGCAAGTGCCGACCGTACCCATCAGCTACTTCTTTTACTTCGTATTTTCTGCCAACACGGGGCACATCTTTCAGAAAAATAATTTTCATAACGGGTGTATTACTTATGGTTTAAAATTTGGATCTTTCAAAATTTCTGCTGCTTTCTCCATCTGTCGGTCGTACTTGTTTTTAATATCTTCCTTGGTTGTTTCTACTTTAATTTCCGGAACCAATCCATTTTCAGAAATAGAATGTCCATTTGGTGTGAGCCAGCGCGCAATAGTAACCTTGAGTGACGTATCGGGAGTTATCTCCACAAGCTCCTGCACTGAACCTTTCCCGAAACTCTTTTCTCCTACAAGCTTTGCAATATTGTGCTCATTGAGCGCCCCCGCTAAAATTTCTGACGCGGAAGCCGATCCGCCATTAATCAAGATGACCATTTTCAAATTTTCAGTAAACACATTATAGCCTTGGCTACGATTGATTTTTTGTTGTGCTTTCACGCCGCCATCCTCCACAACCACAACTTTCCCCAAAGGCAAGAACCAGCTTGCCATATCAATTGCAGCGTTTAAATAGCCACCAGGATTATTGCGCAAATCAAGAACCAATTTGTCAGAACCGGAAAGAATAAACTCACGAAGAGCTCCACGAAACAGCGTTGGCGAATTTGCGGAAAAGCTATAGAGTGAGATAACAAAGACACCGTCTTCGCGCAATTTTGTATCGATTGTTGGAATATTGATCGTGTCACGGGTAATAGCAACTTCTTTCGCATCTCCGTTTTGCTTTACCATCAAGACAACCTGAGTGCCTTTTGGGCCGCGAATGAGCGATACTGCGTCTTCAACACTTAAGCCCGCAGTGAACTTTGCATCGATTTTTAAAATGACGTCTCCCGACTTGAGCCCTGCTCGCTCAGCAGGAGTCCCCTTGAGTGGTGCGACGACCGTCAAAATTTCATCCCGTAGTCCGATTTCAGCACCAATACCTCCAAAGTCCCCACGCACCTCATCTTCAAACTGTTTTGCTTCCTTTGGTGGAAAGAAAGAAGTATAAGGGTCGCCATATGAAGACGTAAGCCCCTCAATGGCGGCAAATACTTTTTCTCTGTCAGTAGGGACACTCGATGATGCGGTTGTTGCGACAAATTTTTCATTCAAAACATCAAATGTTTTCCAGAAGGGCTGCATGTCAAGATTTCCCGCCTGCCCACGAACTGCAGCCTGATTTTGGGCTTCAACACGATCGACGGCAAGTGCTGCTTTGTGCTCGAGGCGTTTACCAGTACCGATTCCGAGACCAAAGGAACCTACCACACCAATAATAATCAACGTAACGAGCAATGATTTGCTGAGAGATCCTTTCATCCACGTAGTATTACAAAAATTCTCCTCAAGGTCAACACGAAAATTTCTTGAACCCGTTTCGAGTGGTGTGGCAGGGGGTGAGGCCGCAATCAGTGCTCCACGCAACGAACTCTGAGGTGATTGGGTGCTTAGAATGAAAATGCGCCGTACTGATCAGGGGATGTTCCGGGCTCCGCGTTGGGGAATCTCTTGATAAAGTAGAAAGAGTTTTCACCTACCCACAACGGATTGGTAATCTCTTCATCGTATGAATCCAGAGTCAGTTTGTCTAGTTTTTTCGCATATGAGCCCCCCTCTTTTTGCCAGACTTCGAACCCATTTTGACCGTGATCAGGGTCACTACCAATGGTGAGGAATCGATTGCCACTTGGGGATGGGATCGGCTCTCCAGATATAGGTAATTCTTTCCCTGTTGTCTCATCGACAAGCAATTTCCCGCGACCTTCCCAAATAGCAATTTCAAATAGGTAGCCCATACTGGGGACATGTCCAAGAAATGTGTAAATTTCTCCAGACCAATTGTCTGGGTGTTGTTCTTTCGTGTTGCAAATCCTTTTCTTGTTCTTGTCTTGAAGGGTAATTTCCAGACAATTCTTGTTTATACGAATGACGTTAGGGTTTTTTGATAAGATGTATCCCTCACGGCACAATGTATCGTCATTCTTTTCCCAACATTGCCTATGCGTATTGGTTATCTCAAGAGTTGGTTTTGCAAAGTTGTAGTAATGTAGATACTCTTCTTTGGTAATGGTTTTAAAAGTAGGTGTGGTTTTTATCTCAAAATTAATGGTTGGAGGATTTTGGGTTACTACCCTCTGCTCTTTTGTGTCAGGCAGTCTATTTTTGAATACATACCCACTGATGACAAGGACGATGACTGCTACACCAATAACTATTTTGATATTTTTTACGCTATTCATATGGTGAAGTATATAGTATTTTGTAGGAGGCACAATAGAAAGTCCCAGGTTTTTGATTTCTTGAACCCCTAGCGCTCAGCAAATCCGAATGATATACTTACCAGTAATGATTACGCGTTATACACACAAAGACATCGTATGGGTTGACGTACAGTCCCCCACACGTGAAGAAGCCCGCACACTCACCGAAGAATTCAATCTTCACGAACTGGTAGGCAACGAGCTCCTTGCGCACACTTTGCGCCCCAAGGTTGATTTGTACCCAAACCTTATTTATCTCATTTTGCATTTCCCTACCATCACCCACAAACACGACGGTGCGCGTGAGCAAGAAATAGATTTCGTCATCGGTAAAAATTTTCTCATCACCACCCATTACGACCTCGTAGATTCTTTGCATGAATTTTCAAAAGTATTTGAAGTAAACTCCATTCTTGAAAAATCAACTCCGGGAGACCACGCAGGATTTGTTTTTTTTCAGATTATCAGAAACTTATACAAAGCTCTTGACTCCGACCTCGAGCACATCAGTCGCGACCTTGTCGATATTGAATCAAAAATTTTTGACGGCAAAGAGCGTGCAATGGTTGGGGCCGTTTCGCGTTTGAATCGCGACCTCCTGAATGTCAAACAAACTTTGCGCCCCCACAAAGAAGTTCTCGAATCTTTTGAACATGCTGGGAAACAATTTTTTGGCACTGATTTTTCTTACTATCTTCGCGCTATTGTGGGCGAGTACTACAAAGTCTCTTCAAGGCTCGACGGGCACCGCGAAACCCTCCTTGAGCTCCGTGACACCAACGACTCTCTGCTTACCACAAAGACCAACGAGATTATGAAATCCCTCACGGTCATGGCATTTGTCATCTTACCACTCACCTTTATTGGTCAGCTTTTTGGTATGAGCTCATTAAGCATCCCTATTATCAGCAAACCTGGTGGCTTTGGGGTGATTTTATGCTCCATGGGAATTCTCGGCATTCTCCTCTACAGCTACTTCAAATTTGTTAAAAAATGGATGTAAAACTTTTTAATACACTAACAGGAGAAGTCGAAAAACTCGCCCCTCTCCACGACCGCGAAATTCGCATGTACCACTGCGGACCGACGGTTTACGATTACGCTCATATTGGAAATCTACGCACGTTCATCACCAACGACCTTCTCAGGCGTACTCTTGAGTATTCCAATTATATGGTCAAGCAAGTGATGAATATCACCGATATTGACGACAAGATCATAGCAAGAAGTCGCGAAGAAGGGACGACTATGGGCGACCTTACGCGTCGTTATGAAAATTTATTTCTCGCGGACCTCGCACATCTCAACATAAAAACCCCCCACGCACTCCCACGAGCCACCGACCACGTTGGTGGAATGGTCGCCCTCATTGAAAAACTCTTGCGAGACGAATACGCCTACACAACCCCCAATGGCGTCTATTTTGATATAAAAAAATCCAAAGGGTATGGAGCTCTCGCACGCCTCGACCTCAGCGCTGAAACGCAATCTCGCATCGAAACCGACGAATACGAAAAGAAAGATCCACGGGACTTTGCACTTTGGAAATTTTGGACTGAAGACGACGGCGAAAATGTGTTTGCAGCATCGTTTGGGCGCGGTCGTCCGGGCTGGCACGTTGAATGCTCCGCCATGGCACTTGCCGAGCTCGGCGAAACGCTCGACATTCACACTGGTGGCGTTGACCTTATTTTCCCCCACCACACCAACGAAATAGCTCAGTCCGAAGCGGCGACAGGAAAACTATTTTCAAAACTTTGGTTACATGAAGAATTCCTCACCGTTGACGGACAAAAAATGTCGAAATCGCTCGGCAATTTCACCACCCTTAAAATGGTCATCGAACACAGCATTGACCCCCTCGCTTTTCGTTACTGGACTCTAACAGCACACTATCGCTCAAAGGCAAACTTCACATGGGAAGCGCTTGAGGGAGCACAGACCGCCCTCGGGCGCCTCAAAACTCATCTGGGGACAGAATCAGGCATAATACATGCAGAATATCGTGCGCGCTTTGCTGAGATTATCGCCAACGACCTCGACACCCCGCGCGCCCTCGCGCTTGCGTGGGAAGTCGCAAAAAGTGAAGCACTTTCTCCTGCCGACAAAACAGCGACACTTCTCGATTTCGACCGTGCCCTTGGACTTCAGCTTTCCATAAACGAACCCAAATATATTGTCGTGCCCCCCGAAATTCAAACACTCCTCACTGCACGCAAAGAAGCCCGTCTCACCAAAAATTGGTCTCGTTCTGACGAACTACGTGCAAACATTCAAGCTCTTGGTTATGATGTCATCGACACAGGAGAAGAACAAAAGGTTTCAAAACTTATCCACAAATAAAAACTTTGAATACCCCCCCCCCTTGCATGTTAGACTTAAGTATTACTATAAGCAGTGGATATATTTATAAATCAGCATCATGAAAAAATTTTTTGTTTTATTAGGAATACTTCTACTTACCGGCGGTGGATTTTACATCTATAAGTCACAAACAGGTGCAGTTACAAAAAAACAAACCGCACAACAAGTGTATGTCATTAATCCGGGTGGTGAAACGTACGGCATTTTTCTCGACAATTTTATAAAAACGTTAAAAGCTTCTCGCCCCGACGGTAATGTCAACATCACCTATAAAGATGCTCTAGGAGACAAAGATAAGCTCGATCAATACATAGACGAGGCTATTGCTCAAAACCCCGCCATCATCACAACCATCAGCTCTGGTCCTACTTTCAAAATAACTGCTAAAACTAAAACTATTGCGGTTTTAACAGCCCTTGGTGATCCTGTTGAACACGGGTATGTTAAAACACTCCAAGGTTCGGGCTTCAATCTGGCAGGAATTTCTCAACAAAACATCGAGCTCACTCCAAAACGAATTGAGTTGCTCAAAAAAGCAATCCCGAGCATAAAAAAAATAGCTATTGTGTACGACACTACATGCGGGCCCACAAAAAAGGCACGACCTATTGCAAATGCTCAAGCACCCCAGCTTGGCGTCACCCTAACAGAATTTCCACTCACAAACCCGAGCAAGGATGACCTCCAAAACGTTCTCAACAAAATTACAAAAAAGGAATTCGACGCCATTTTGTTCTACCCTCACGGGTCGCTCTTTTCAAAGGCAGACCTTTTCCTGAAGAGATCGCTCGAAGAAAAACTCCCTATGATTATGCCTGACGAAACGGCAATTAAGAGTGGAGCGTTTGCTTCATATGGGCCAGACTATGGCGAAATGGGACGTTCCTTGGCACGAATAGCAAACAAAGTGCTTTCAGGAGAAAACCCTGGAGTGATTCCTTTCGAACAACCCGAAAAAATTGAATATATCATTAGTGTTTCTAACGCCAAAGCACTGGGAATTCCGCTCAATCAGGAAACCTTGGGTGCTGCTACTAAGGTTATACAGTAGGAATTCAAGTTAACGTGGGGTTTCTACCACTATCCCCCTCTTTTCCACCAACTTTCCCCCACTCCTCCATACCGCCCCAAGGGGCGGTATGCTAGAATAGACCCTATGGCAACCAAACAACAGTTTAAATCCAGAGAGCTCCGCATTCCTCCACAGAACATCGACTCAGAAAAAGCCCTTCTTGGGTCGCTCATGATCCGCCCTGAAGGAATGTACGACGTTGCCGATGTTCTCACCCGTGAGTCATTTTATGTCGAAAAGCATCGCATGCTTTTCGATGCCATGATCGAGCTTCATACGCGACATGAACCTATCGACCTTCTTTCGGTGTCGGCACGCCTCAAAGAGCGAGGTAAGTTTGATGGCATTGGTGGAGGAAGCTATCTTGCCGAGCTTACTGACTCTGTCCCCTCTTCGACCAACGCAAAATACTATGCCGAGATGGTTCAGCGCAAATACATCCTGCGCACACTCATTGAAGCGGCCGAGCACATTTCCGAGCTTGGCTATAATGAAGCAGAAGAGATTGAAAATGTTTTGGATGAAGCGGAGAAAAAAATTTACTCCATCACCAACGCGAGCGTCACCAAAAAATTCGTCAACATTAAAGACACACTGGAAGAGGCGTGGGATCGACTCGACAAAATGCACAAAGAAGGAAGCGAGCTCCGCGGAGTCCCTAGTGGTTTCCCTGCCCTCGATACACTTCTTTCCGGTTTTCAAAAATCCGATCTTATCATCCTTGCAGCACGTCCCTCTATGGGAAAGACGACACTCGCGCTCGACATCGCACGACAAGCTGCGATTCAATACAAAGTTCCTGTCGGTATTTTTTCTCTCGAAATGAACACTCAGCAACTTGTCGACCGCATGCTTGCAGCCGAGTCCCGCGTCAACGCATGGAAACTTCGCACCGGAAAACTTTCGCTTGACGAAGACTTCGATAAACTCCGGAACTCCCTTGACCGTCTCTCTAAGGCGCCTATTTTCATCGACGACCAAGCAGGAAACACTATCATGAAGATGCGTTCCGCCGCACGAAAGCTGAAAAGTGAGCACGGACTGGGACTTATTATTATCGACTACCTCCAGCTTATGGGTACCGCAAAACACTACGACTCTATGGTGAACCAAGTGACCGAAATCTCGCGTTCCTTGAAAGGGCTCGCCAAAGACCTCGATGTGCCCGTTATTGCCCTCTCACAGCTCTCTCGTGCCATTGAAACACGTCGTGACCGTCCTCGCCTCTCCGACCTTCGCGACTCAGGTTCTATCGAACAAGACGCCGATGTGGTTATTTTCATCCACCGCGACGATAAATACAACGAGAACTCTGACAAGCCGAATATCGCCCAAATCATCGTTGAAAAGCACCGCAACGGCCCCGTTGGTGAAGTTGAGCTTTTTTTCGATCAAGAAAAATCAACGTTTGTTTCTCTCGACAAGCAACACGACTACAATCCGGGGAGCATGAGCCGTGCGGGGGGAAATGTTGATGATTTTTAATTTCTGCGGCACCGTATGAGTACCATCGAAAATCTTGCGAGTTTATTTATGAAGTTCCCCGGCATTGGGACACGCCAAGCAAAACGCTTTGTGTATTTTCTCCTTGCTCAAGATCCGCGTTTTCTCGAAAGCTTGGTGCGCGAAATTGGCGACCTCAAAAATAATATTGCACAATGCTCATCATGTTTTCGCTTTTATCCGCACAAAAACAACGGAACCATATGCGACATATGTTCAAGCGATGCTGACCCAAGCGCACTTTTGGTTATTGAAAAAGACTCCGACATGGAAAACATGCGCCGCAGCGGCGGACATGCGGGACGATATTTTGTGCTTGGTGGCACCATCCCCGTCCTTGAGCGCGACCCAGCGTCAAAAATTCGCATCCGCGAGCTTCTGGCGCGCATCGAGCACGGCACAAAAGAAGGCCTCTCTGAAGTCATCCTTGCCCTTTCTGCGAACGTTGAGGGCGATTTTACCCGCGACTATGTCGCCAAGACACTTGAACCACTAACGCAGAAACATGGGCTCAAAATCACCACCCTTGGACGCGGTCTCTCCACCGGTACCGAGCTCGAGTACTCCGACTCCGAAACCCTCCGCCACGCGCTCAAAAATCGGGGATAGCCCCAGCCTAAACCTTAATCTACCTACCGCAGTGCTTTTTTTGACGAAACATACGCGAGCACAATAAACACAAACCCGATGAGCCCGATGATCACTTCGTTAATAGGCACCAAAAGTCCACCGAGCATCGTCATTGCAAGCCCAAATATTGCCCAATGCGCTCCGTGTTCAAGATATACCAACGTATCGAGCATGCGCTCACGCACAAAAAATACTGTCAGAGAGCGGACAAAGAACGCACCAATGCCAAGCCCGATGCCAATCACTACCAAGTCAGAAGAAAGGGCAAACGCACCCACCACACCATCTAAAGAAAATGCCGAATCGAGTACATTTAAATACAAAAAAAGTGCGATACTGCTCCCAGCAACACCCTTTGCTTCCACATCAAACGAGCTTGCAACACCCTCGATGACAATAAAGAGAATTGCGCCAATGAGCCCTGAAAACAGCACCGTTGATTGGTGGGTTGAGTCAACAAGCACTGAGAGCACCGCAATGCCAACAAGAGCAAGTGCGATTTCAATCGCCTCGATACTCCCCCACCTTGCCAGTCGTCGCTCGACAGCGGAAATCCAATGTACATTTTTTTCTGCATCAAAAAAATATTTCAATGATACAAGAAGGAGAAATATTCCGCCAAAGGCTCCGATGGCATAATGCGCATCTGCCACCAGCTTGGCATACTGAACAGAATCATTGACCGCAAGAGTTGCGATAACCCAAGGCGAAGCTCCGACGCTCGCCGCCACAATAAGAATAGGGAGGAATACGCGTGTCCCAAATACCGCAACCAAAATCCCCCACGTCAAAAAACGCTCCTGCCAGAGGGCATTCATGCGTTTTAATATCTTCGCATTCACCACCGCATTATCGAAAGACAACGTTACTTCTAGTATCGCTAAAAGTCCCGTTATAAAAAGTGCCTTTGTGCCACCCCACAAAAACGCGGACAGAAGCCCAACAGCCGTAACTATCCCTGAAATGTAAAAAAGACGATATTTCACAACTCCCATCATAGCATGCAATTTACAAACTCGTCATACTAAAAAATCGGCGTGAGCCGATTTTTTTTGCAGAGTTATTTACTTAATTGCACTTATCTTTACTTTTGTGTAAGGCTGACGATGTCCGTTCTTTTTAAAATGACGGCTCTTTTGGCGATAGTGAATGACAATGACTTTTTTACCACGGCCATTCTCCTCAAAATCAGCTTCGACGGTTGCCCCAGAAACAAGTGGTGCTCCAACAAGAGTCTTTGAGCCGTCGTTGACCAAGAGAACCTGATCAAAAACAATCTTGTCCCCTTTTTTAAAGTCGCCCGGAAGCTTCTCAATCGTGAGCATTTCGCCCGGAGCGACCTTGTATTGTTTACCGCCTGTCTGGATTACTGCAAAATTCATAGTCCCTTTATTCTACACAAAATAAAAGAAATTGCAAGGGAAACCTTCAAATCCACTGCAAACCCTCCAAAACAAGGCTTTTAAGTCAAATTTCTGGCATTTATTACCATCGAGGGGGCGTCAAGGATTTTTAATTCTTCACCTCGGGAATTTCCACAATAACCGTAGTTCCTTTATTCAGGCCCTCGGATTTTGCCCAAATATTGCCTCGATGTGCAGAGATGATCTCTTTAGCGATGTAGAGACCTACCCCTACTGTCTTGTCTCCTGTTGGCGCATTTTTTACCTCCGATTGACCGAGAACCTCTCCGGGCTGGTGCTTTGTTTTTGGCATTATTGTCTTAAGTCTGGCAACCACCGCACTTGCCTTGAAATCAAGTTGTTCCGAAAGAGATCGCAATTTTTCTTCAGTCATCCCCATGCCGGTGTCTGAAATAGAAATTCGAATCATTCCCGGCAGAGTGCTTTTTGAAATCACAATACGCACAAAACCGGGTGGATTTGTATATCGAATGGCATTATCCAAGATATGTTTTATTGCTTGAATAAACTTTTTCTCATCGATCATAGAAAGAAATTTCATGTCCGCCGGCGCAACAAGGGACATTTTAAGCCCCACATGATCAGCCTCGTCTTCCACTCCGGCGATAATGTTGCGCATCATACGCACAACGTCAGTAACCTCAAAGCGAAGCACTGCGCGCTTCTGTTCCAACCGAGAAACCGTTAGGAGGTCTTCCACAAGTTCCACCATTTTTTCGCTGGATTTATGCAATTTGTCCATTGCATCACGAGCACTCTCAGAAAGAGGTCCAAACGTCCCCTCTCTAATCATGGACACATATCCCTTAATAACCGTGAGGGGCGTACGCAACTGGTGAGACGCAATGGAAACAAATTCTGTTTTTTGTTTTTCCATATACCTCAACCGGTCATTGGCGACCATCATTTGCTTTGCCAACTCCGAAACCCTCTCACGTATTCGAATGTCTTTATAAATCGTTCGCAAAAGTAACACACTAAAAATGAGAGTAGCCAAAAATACTGATCCGTTAAGAATAAAGCTGTCTATGCTATTAAAAGTCAAAACATTGAGGAACAAAAATAAGTTCAAAAGAAAAACAGCAAGCTCAACAAGAATAACCTTAATACTAAAAAGATTGTGTTTAAGAATTGCGTAATCGATAATTAACGGGTAAAGAGAGAATGCAATCAAAGGATATGGTGGTATGTCCACGTTGAATGTTAAAAAGAATACACTTCCCCCACCAAGAAACCCTGCGATAGAAGACCACAGAATATATTTTAAACGCAAAGCTTCTTGACCTTCAGTCCTTAAAATTTTTAATATCAAAATGAAGATAGCAAGTCCAATAAAGAAAAAGAAGTAGGCCGTAAAATATGGGTATAGGGGTCCGGCGTCAGGAGCGTAATTAAAAACATATTTTGGTAAAACCCCTTTCACAAAAAACGTTGTTGTGTTAGTGATTAAAAAGAAAAGTAAAAAAATAACTCCAACATATATATATCGTCTGTATTTTTTATATGCGTCTGTTATAAAAATAATGAACAAAAAATACAGAACTGGGATAAAAATTGCACCAAAATGGAGCATCCAATTACTCCACAAGGCGATTTTATCACTCTTTGCAAGAATCATTATAAAGTATCCAAAACTCCATACCGCGCTACTAATGTTCAACAATAACCATACACCGTACTGTTCTCCTTTTTCACTTTTCAAATAAACACTGATACCAGAAACTAAGGCAACCACCCCGCCAAGAAGTAGTGCAAAACTGTAATAATTTATTTCTGAAAGAATATCCATAAATATTAGTGGAGATACTTATTACCCAAGGATGTGACTTCTGGACCACTCGTTACAAACCTCCCAAACGCCTCAAGCGACGGGAAAGTCATGTTTGTTCCATGGTGTGGCTCAATGTGCACATCGCCCAAATAGCCAACTCCTTCTGTGAGCGCGTGAGAAAAAGCTCGTAATTTTCCATCAATAGCATAAAGGGCAGATTGTGGAGAAGAACAAGAAACATGCGGATTCCCCGCACCATGTACATGGAAATTGTCAGGGATAAATTTCTGATTCACATATCCATGCCAATGCACAAGTGCCATACCCCGCGCTTCAAGCATATCCACAAACTTGGATTCTTTTTCAACCACTTTCAATAGCGAGGCAACAATTGCATTCCCCACCGCATGAGCAAGAATGACTTTGGTGTCAAAAGAAGGCTTAAAATCCGAAGTAAGGACCAGACCTTCCGGCGTCGCAAGAACCATCGCCCCCTTAACCAAGCCAAGCCTGATCAAATCTTTGTCTGGATTAAAATTTGTTTTATCAGAACCAGATTTTTGAGACAATACAAAAATATCAGGAACTTTTACAACATACTTTGCTTGCGACAATTCTACTGCAATAAAAATTGTTCCATCTTCCTTTACTATATAATCTTTTTTTGTATTCATGAAAAATTCTTTTTCTGGAGATTTTTCAAAGAGAACTGCAGGCGTAACATTCACCGGCATCTGCAACGCAAGAAACCCATAGCTCATCCCACTTCTATTATCCAAATGTATTTTACCTACCAATTTATAAAACTCATTCCGAAATGGCAAATCATTTATTTTTTTTCCTTTCGGATAAAGAGAAGCTTTTTCGAGGAGTTCTCCACTTGCCAAAAAATCCGCAACAAGACTTTTGTATGGCTCATCAGTTACTTTAAAATGCTCGGAGGTGGCTGCAAAATCAGAAAAACGGTATGGCATAATCGGTGCAACAATTTTTGAAATCAACGCCTTCAAAATGTTAGCCTTGAAATTTTCATGAAGCGGATATACTGGATGAGAAGCATTAAAATTATATAGTATCCATTCTTTTTGGTTCACTCCAATCACAATATTGGTCATATGTTGTGCAAACAAAGACATTGCCGTATCAAAATGTTCATGGAAAGTAGACTCTTTTGAGATATTACTTGGCATATCGAGCACCGTCACAACAGAACTGTGTCGAAAACTCGAAGTATAATCAATTGGCAACTCCCCTGCCTTCTCATTGGCTATAGCAATAATCGAAATGCCGGCCTTCACTCTCTTTGGTCTCAAGAGCATTTTTTTTATCGCTGAAAGTTCAACATAATTTCGACCAGAACCCCTTCCTGTAATCTTTTCAAGTACATAAAAAAGATTATTAAGAGACAGAAGATATACTTTCTTTAAAATTTTCCTCGTTGGAATTTTAACGAGCGCTTTTTCATACGGAACGATATTTACATTTAATTCCAAGAAAGTCTTTTCCAGTTGTTGTAAAAATTTCAACACTTGAGCACTAGCGGATCTAGGGTCATACGGAAAAAAAGTGATGTTTAGCTTGTCAGCCATTTCTTCTGGAGTAACATACACATCTTCTTTGATGCCTAAAATTTTTTGGAGGGCTTCCTGACTAAGCATTTTTGTAGATTAATTTAAAAAAATAATTTGACTTATATTCTCCTCCTCTATTATACCAAACAGAATCCTACTTTGCATTCATAAACAAAAAAATCTTTTTACATCTCACGAATACGCGACATAATGATATGTGTGGCAGTACGAAGTTCTTCTCGCGTGGGTACCACCCCAGGATCTGGGCGCAAATTAAAAAGTTCTTGCTTTGTGATGGGTTTTCCATATGAAACCGTGATTGTGCGCGTACGCGCACAAAACTCTCGAGAAGTCATTTTATAGTGTCCGCGCATAGCAACAGGAATTACTGGCACCCCTGTTCTCCACAACAAATACGCAACACCGGTTTTCCCCTCAATAATAACTCCTTCTGGAATTTTACCTCCCTCAGGGAAAATGCATACGCTCTTTCCTTTTTTCAGAATGCGAATATGGTGCCTAAGCGACAAAGCGAGATCCCCTGTCCCAACATACGCAGTGTATGCTCCCCAAAGTTTAAAAAAGGTGCCTCCATAAAAATACTGTGCAAGCCCTTTTTTTTCATAAAAAAACCGCTCACGAGCGGTATAAAACATAGGCATTAAAGGAGAAAAAGGATTCAGTGTTGCAGGGATTAGAATTGGGTCAAGTTCACTGAGATGATTAACAGCAAAGATTACTCCTTGTGTATGTCCCACTAAATTTTCTTCTCCCAAGATACGAATGTGTGTAAAAAATCTTAACCCGACCCATGTGAACGGGTATACCATTGTCTGCAAAATAAACGGGGTCCAAGAAAATAAATTCATGTACATTCATTATACACCTTCCCCCCGCAGTTCTTCAACAAGCTTGAGTGCTTGGCGGGAAAGTTTGGTGGGGGTTTTTATTTCAAGCTTTATAAGGAGGTCGCCACGGTGCTTGGCGCCCATGGGCACCCCTTTGCCGCGCACACGCAGAACCTCACCCGACGACACCCCTTTCGGAATCGACAAATCTATTTTGCCGTCCAATGTTTCTATTGGATATTCGGCGCCCAAAATAGCGTCAGTGAATTTCACTGAAAGATGCATAACGAGATTTTGTCCCTCACGATGGAATACTTTATGTGGGGCGACGTGAATTCTGACATACAAGTCACCTGCCGTGCCATTCTGAATAGCTTCCCCTGCGCCCGTGAATAGTACAGTCAAAATACACCTCAAAACAGGAGGTTAACTAGCAAAAGAAAAACCGGGTATATTTCAACCCGGTTTTTTTCATCCTGATGTTGTATCAAGATAAGACCCCAAGAAACGCAGGGGTAAGAGCGATATGCCAAGTTTTCGAAAATCTTCCCACGCCTCAATCATGCGTGATTCCGAAACATGACCGCCTACTTCAAGAACAAACGTGTATTCCCATTTTTTCCCCAAAATAGGGCTAGGGTACACAAGGAGAACGCTAATCCCTTTTTCTGCAAAAACTCCAAGCGTCTTATGAAGCACTCCTGATGCTGTTTGCTCAAGGTTGGCAAGGAAGCATGTTTTAAACTTTAATGCCGTATCCTCGCCAAGTCGTGCATGCTCCTTTCCAAGAACCCAGAACCGTGTAGCACTGTTCTTGTAGTCAGTAACAGACTCTTTGCGAATAAGCTTAAGTCCAAAGTTCCTTAGGGCAACTTTGGAAGCAAGTGCTGCAACCTCAGAATCACTTGATGCAAGCTCAGCACCACGAGATGTCGAGGGCTGTACCTCGATTGGAATTCCACGCTCTTGAAGCATGGATACCAACTTTCGGCATTGCCCAATAGCTGTCGGATGAGAGAGGAGTTTTTTTACAAGTGATTCATCCCCACTCTTGCTCATGTAGAATAGTTCTATCGACAGGATGACTTCGCCCCAGATTTTTAGGCCGAGGTGACTGTCAACACTTTCAATAGCGCGGATAGTCTCCGCCACAACCCCGTCAATAACATTCTCAATCGCAACAACACCGTAGTCAACTTCCATATTGCCGACCGCTAAACACACTTCGCTGTGGTTTGTAAATGCCACCGCCTCGATGTTTTTGAAGCCTTTCCCTGCAAAAAACTTCTGGAGGGCCTGGTACCCAAAAGTATTAGTACCAGGCCCCAGATATCCAACTTTTATTTTCCTCATTTGGCACCTCTATTCAAGAGCTAGTACCACACGACAGTAGTGCTTTTTCCCTTGTCGGAGAAGTAGCACACCATCAACCATATCAGATTTATAGAACATCTGATCAGACGTAACGCGCTTTTCATTAACATAAGCACCTCCTTGGTCTGCAAGGCGCCGAGCCTCAGAAGTACCTTTTACTAGCCCAGCAAGCCTGAACAAGTCAGGAACAGAGACACCCTGAGCAAGAACGGCTTGCCTAATTTCAACAGTTGGCACCGCGTTTGAATTCAAACCACTAGAATTACCGAATAACTGAGAAGCAGCCTCTGCTGAATCCTTTGCTGCCTGCTCTCCATGGGTAATTTTTGTAGCCTCAAATGCAAGGCGCTCTTTTGCGGGCTTAAGCTCCGCACCACTCAACTTCTCGTACTGACTTATTTCCTCCGAGGACAAGAACGTAAAAAGCTTTAAAAACTTAATTACATCCCGGTCATCAGTATTTCTCCAGTACTGATAAAAGTCATATGGCGCAGTTTTTGTTGCATCAAGCCAAATGGTGCCATTCTCAGTCTTGCCCATTTTCCTTCCGTTTGCTGTTTCAAGCAATGGGAAGGTCAAAACATGAGCCTCGGCCTTTCGAACTTGCCGAATTAACCCAGTACCAGCGACCATATTCCCCCATTGATCGTCACCGCCAATCTGCAACACACAACCGTAACGATCATGAAGTTCCAAAAAGTCATACGCTTGAAGTAGCTGATAGTTAAACTCGATAAACGACAATCCTTCCTGCCGTTCAAGACGAAGGCGATACGATTCTACTCGTATCATTTCATTCACCTTAAAGTAACGGCCAATGTCTCGAAGGAATTCGATATATTTCAACCCAACAAGCCAGTCGGCATTATTGAGTATCATTCCTTTCCCTTCGCCAAACGACAAGTACCGCTGCAGTTGCCCAAAGAGACCTTCCTTGTTGTGGTCGATCTCATTTACGGTCAACATGCGACGTGTTTCTGTTTTGCCGCTTGGGTCACCAATTAATGCCGTGCCTCCCCCAACAATACATATCGGAGTATGCCCAGCTCTCTGGATGTGGGCCATCGCCATTATTGGAACCAAACTGCCCACATGAAGACTGTCGGCTGTTGGATCAAATCCAGCGTAAAAGACCAACGGTCCTTTACCGAACAGCTCGCGTAAAGCAGTCTCGTTTGAACACTGTTTTACAAAGCCACGACCTACTAAATTGTCGAATATATCAAGTTTCTTCATGTCTATCTCCTTTAAAAACATTGCTTAAAATAACTCCGACTCCTACGCAATACTCACATTTTATGTTCAACTTGTCAATAGGTAAAATTTTGGCTCCAATGTATAAAAAGAAACCAGCATTTCTGCTGGCTTCTGAAAAGAACTTCGGAAATATTCCGCGTTTTTATTAGAGACTCGCACCCTCAGATGAAACGAGTTGTTCAACCAAGCTTTTTATCTCACTGTATGTTTTTTCTGAGACCTCGCGTGTAGCAAAGGAAGGATCGGCTATTCCCCACCATATTACTTTTTCATTGTTACGTAGAAAATCTGGAATAAACGGTTCTTGCACAATCGAAACAACAATGCTGGCACTTTCGATCATTTCGGGTAAAAGCTTTTTTGTACGATTGCCCCTTATGTTCATCCCATTCTCCTCCATAAGTTCAAAGAAGTCGGGGGTGCGAAAGTAACCCTCAATAACAGTCCCCTCTGGCACAGCAACAGAACCGACATATGTACCAGCAGAATCGGCATCTTCCGTTCCCGTTATCTGATTGTATATTGACGCAGCCATTTGGCTACGGAATTGATTATTTTTGCAAATAAATAATACCTTCATGCTTATCTCCTTAAAAACATTAACGAACTGACCCTTAACACCCTGCTATCCTCACATTTTATGACGAACTTGTCAATGACGCGATAAAATTTCTAATAATTTTTTTGGTAAAATATTTAAATCTTTTCGCAGAATATATTCTTGTTGTGTGTGCGCATTCCGAATATCACCAGCACCAAATTGGATACTATTCTTGAAAAATCCCATTTCAGAGAAATGAGTGGCTATTGCCTCTGGATAACCTAGATTACAACGAAAAGAGGGAATATTTTTATTAATAACAACTTTTGCAGGTAGCCGTTTTAGTTCAAACATAATTTCTTTTTGCTCTTTTGCATCACGAGGTCGAACTGAGATCATCGCACGAGCACTACCAGCAACAACATTTTCTGCAATCCCTCCTCCTATTATTCCTATATTAAAAGCCGCCCAGTTTTTCTTGATTAAGGTGGAAAGAACTTCAGAAAGTTTATGAATAGCATTATTTGGTTTATCCAGACTCGAATGTTGCTCTCGTCCAGTAGTTTCAATTGAAAAAGCTATAACGCCACATTGACCAGTAATTATCTTGAAGCAAGTAGGTTCTTGCACAACTACGAGCTCAGCGTCTCCACATGTTCTTTTCTCGAAAGCCTTCTGTGCTCCTGAAAAATCAACCTCTTCTCCGACCGTAAAAAGAATATTAATATTTTCTAGTTGGCGGGCAAGGATAATGGAGGCAGCGATGCTTTGCTTATTGTCACAAGCACCACGTCCAAATATTTTGTCTTTTGTTATACGACAAGGCAAGTTTCCTGGAACTGTATCCATGTGAGCAACTAGCCATTTTTTTGACTTGCCCTTTTTAACAACTAAATTAAATCTATCCTTGCTAACTTTCTGTTTTTGAATTTTCAGACCTTTTATATCAGCTAATTGTGAAATAATAAAGTCACCGACCTTTTTCTCCTGCCCAGAGACAGATGGTATCTTTACAAGCTCAATCAATAATTCTTCAATTTCTGTCATAAAAATAGCATGGAGATTTGAATCTCCATGCTATTATACTATATTTTAACCCAAAAAACAAGTTAACTAACGATTAATCGAACTACTTCAAGTCGATGTGGCAAGACATGAAATTTTGATGGTGGAATATCTCCACCCTGCTCACAAGAAAGAATTCCGCGAACTATCTCAAGTCTGTCTTTATGCTCTGGTAGACGAACAACTGGTTTACGGAGGGGGTCCCCGAGAATACCTTCTTGCGGAACAAAATCTTCAACATCGAGATTATCGTAGTAAATTATGTCCCACGATATATCATCAACAACGGAAAGAAATCCAATGCCCGCAAATCTGAGCCCAATCTTCTCGCAAATAAATTGCGAAGCAGTGTGAGCCTGAGTCGTTTCAACAAGTACGGGGTCTCCAATAACTGAAACGTAGCTCATCGCTTCATAACAAAGACTGGTGACTGCATTTTTAGGACTATCAGGATAAGCAACAAACCTACCGAGCTCGTGATATCCGTGCCTTTTAACAACAGCCACGTGAGCAAGGATTCGCCCATGGCCTGAAACTAGAACCCATGAAACCATCTCATTACTTTCCCATTGCTTAAGCACAGATTGTTCCCAATGTTCCTTTGTAGTAAGGGGTAGGTAAGGAAAATAACATTTACCATCTTTACCTGTCCAGGCAGTCCGAGTAAGCGTAGCCAGCTGCTCGGACCAATCTGATATTTTGCAAATACCTCCATCAAGAGAGTTCGCAACAAACATGGCACACCTCCTATAAATTATAATCCGATTTTAATCGTATAAAGAACAAACTGGCCTCGGATGAGGCCAGTTTGAGAGGTTGAAATTATTTTTTCAGCACCTTAAACAAGTCTCATCTGCGTGAGCTATAATAGCTATATGAATATCCGACAAAGATGCTTTTGAGCGCTACTACCATGTAAAGAGCATACCTTTTTATGCGGCTACTTGTCAAGTGC
This sequence comes from Patescibacteria group bacterium, assembly GCA_038062675.1. Lineage (GTDB taxonomy): Bacteria > Patescibacteriota > Minisyncoccia > Phycocordibacterales > UBA1550 > UBA1550. Next base: position 97,649 of record JBBTWP010000001.1, on the reverse strand, counting down.
CCATTCGTTAGCGATTTTTCTAACCCAATAATTGTGAATATACCTTAATAAATCGGTTCATCTGCTTAACGGTTCCAATACTCACGCGAAGCATGTCTTGTATCTCTGGGGCGCGCTGTGGGCGAACTAAGATATCGTTCTTTTTAAAATGCTCATATACTTCTTGTTTATTTTTGGGTTCGAAGAGTATAAAATTTGCTCCAGATTTATAAAATGGAATACTATTTTTTTTGAAAAATGTTTCGAGAAGAGGTTTTGCTTTTGTCATTACTTCTTGCACATACATTTTCATATCCTCAATATCATCAAGCGCGGCATTTGCTGCAATATGTGCAGCCATGTTTACGGCGTATGGCCCACGAACTTTCATCATCTCTTCAATGTGTTGCTCGCTGGCGATAACATATCCTATACGTAGTGATGCAAGCCCAAAAGCCTTGGAGAAAGTTCTGACGATGACGATGTTCGGGAATTTCTTAAGAAGCGAGGTTGCGCTTATCCCCGAAAACTCAAAGTATGCCTCGTCTATCATAAAAATCGAATCAGGAGCCTTTAGTACGATTACCTCAATATCTTTCATTGAAATAACACTGCCTGTTGGATTATTTGGATTACAGATAATAATAAGCTTGGGATTCTTGTTTTTAAGCAATTGAAGAATTTCTGCCGCGGGAAACTTGAAGTCTATTTTCTCGTAGGGAACTTTTGCAACTCGACACCCTATCATCTGTGCGTACTGCATAAACATTGGGAAAGTTGGCGCAGGTATTACAATGGTGTCATTTTTACCAACAAAAGTCCGAAAAATAACGTCAATGCCGTGGTCAGAACCGTTTGTAATCATTACCTGATTTGCAAGCACCTTTGCATATTTAGAAATCTTCTCTTGCAAATCAGCATATTCTGGGTACCTCTGTATCTTTCCTTTGCGAAAAAATGCGATGAGTGCTGTTGTTACTTTTTTTGACGGCGTCGTCACTCTCTCATTAAAATCAAGTAAGTCGCCAGAAAAATTCAACCTACCGCCCAGCGGAGGGGAGTATGGTGTCATATCTTTAATCCACTTAAGTGCATAATTTTTTACCATAACATTAGTTCCCCTACACCCCCTCCCCTCTCAACCCCTCAACAAGCTTGAGTGCTTGGCGGGAAAGTTTGGTGGGGGTTTTTATTTCAAGTTTTATGAGGAGGTCACCACGATGCTTGGCGCCCATGGGCACCCCCTTGCCGCGCACACGCAGAACCTCACCCGACGACACCCCTTTCGGAATCGACAAATCTATTTTGCCGTCCAATGTTTCTATTGGATATTCGGCGCCCAAAATAGCGTCAGTGAATTTCACTGAAAGATGCATAACGAGATTTTGTCCCTCACGATGGAATACTTTGTGTGGGGCGACACGGATTCTCACATACAAGTCACCCGAAGTTCCATTCTGTATCGCCTCCCCCGCGCCAGAAAGGCGCACCATCTCTCCATGTTGGATACCTGCTGGAATTTCAATGGTAAGCTCACTCTCACGACGAAGCACGCCATGTCCTTTGCATTCCGCACATTTTTGTTCAGGGATTTTCCCCACACCAGCACATGTCGAACATTCGCGTGTTTGTGAAAAGACGCCCAAGAACGAACGTTTTGTTTCCTCAATACTCCCCTTTCCTTCACAGGTGGCGCAGGTCTTCATTGGAGTACCACTCTTTGCGCCCGTACCATCACACGTGGTGCAAGAAGAAGTTTTGGTGATGAGCACCTTGCGCTTCACGCCGAAAATTGCTTCGGAAAAAGAAACTTCAAGGTCAACAGAAACATCTCGCCCACGACGCTTTTCAGGAGCCGTTCGGCGTCCACCGCCAAAAAACTCTCCGAAAATGTCATTGAGGTCAATATCGCCACTAAACCCCTGCGTGTTAAAACCACCGAAGCCTGAAGGATCGAAACCCTGCCCTCCTCCGTGCCCACCAAACCCTTGCGCCCCCGCTTCTCCATACGTATCATACGAGGCACGCTTTTTGTCGTCCGAGAGCACTTGGTACGCTTCGCTGGCTTCCTTGAACTTCTTCTCATCACCCCCTTTGTCGGGGTGATGCTGGTGCGCGAGCTTACGGAACGCTTTTTTAATTTCGTCCGCGCTTGCCTTTTTATCTACCCCCAATATTTTGTAATAATCTTTTGCCATTTCAGTGTTCGGAGGTTTCCTGTGTATCCAACCTTAAAGCGAGGCTCTTTGGTTTGAAATGCCTTGCACAGCGCGACGGCGCGAGCAGAGCAAATTTTTAGCAAAAAATTATGCGTGCATTTCAAACCAAACGAGCCGAGCGTCCTACTTTTTCCCCTCCTCCCCCTCTGTGTAGTTTGCATCACGCACGGTTCCTTCACCATCCTTCGCTTCAGGCGCACCTTGCGTGCCCTCTTTTGGCGCTTCTTGGTTTTTCATCATCGCCTCGCCAATCTTTTGAAGTTCAGCTGAAAGTTCACCGGATGCTTTTTTCATTTCTTCAATGTTTGAACCGACACTTGCCGTCTTTGCAAGCGCAAGCTTTCCTTCAACTGCAGTTTTAATATCAGCAGGAACTTTATCGCCACCATCGCGCAATGATTTTTCTGCGGTATACACAAGTTGCTCAAGAGTATTCTTCACTTCAGCTGCATCGCGCTTCTTTGCATCCTCTGCCGCATTCATCTCAGCTTCTTTTTGCATGCGCGCAATGTCGTCCTTGGTCAAGCCCGAACTTGCCTCGATACGAATAGACTGTTCCTTGCCGGTTGTTTTTTCTTTTGCTTTCACCTGAAGAATACCGTTTGCGTCCACATCAAAGGTAACTTCCACTTGCGGAAGTCCACGCGGAGATGGCGGAATGCCATCAAGAATGAATCGTCCGAGAGATTTGTTGTCGGGTGCCATAGGACGCTCGCCTTGCACCACATGAATTTCAACAGAAGTTTGATTGTCAGAAGCTGTAGAGAAAACTTGCGAACGCGACGCAGGGATTGTTGTATTTTTTTCAATAAGTTTAGTTGCCACATTGCCAAATGTTTCAATGCCGAGAGAAAGTGGGATAACATCCAAGAGCAACACATCCTTTACGTCTCCCTGAAGAATACCTGCTTGAATAGCCGCACCAATAGCCACCACTTCGTCCGGATTGATTGAGCGATTAGGCTCCTTGCCGAAGAGTTCTTTTACAGCGTTAACAATCGCCGGCATGCGCGTCTGTCCACCCACCATGATGATTTCATTGATGTCTTCTTTTTTGAACGGTGACGCCGCGAGAGCACGCTTGGTGATCTCGATTGATTTGTCTATATACTCACGCGCGAGTTCTTCGAGTTTAGTGCGCGACATTTTAAGCTGTAAGTGCTGAGGACCTTCTGCTGTTGAGGTGATGAACGGAATGTTAATCTCCGCGTCGAGAGTAGTCGAGAGCTCATGCTTTGCTTTCTCTGCCGCTTCTTTGAGGCGCTGAAGGGCCATGATGTCATTTGAAACATCGATACCGGACTCCTTTTTAAATTCGTCCGCAATAAAGCGAATGATTTTTTGATCAATGTCTTCTCCGCCCATGTGCACATCACCATCGGTCGACTTCACTTCAATTACATCATCACCAACCTCAAGCACGGAAACGTCGAACGTTCCTCCACCAAAGTCATAGACGACAATCTTTTCATCTTTCTTTTTATTAAAACCGTATGCAAGTGCCGCTGCAGTAGGCTCGTTGATGATGCGCTTTACGTCAAAACCGGCAATCTGCCCAGCATCTTTTGTTGCCTTGCGCTGAGAATCGTTAAAATATGCAGGTACCGTAATCACCGCCTCGGTAATTTTTTCGCCAAGCTTTGCCTCAGCATCTTGCTTGAGCTTCTGGAGCACCATAGCAGAAATCTCCTCAGGGCGATACAATCGGTCCCCCATTTTTACCTTCACCCCACCGTCTTCCGAACGCTCAATGGCAAACGGTGAAGTCTTTTTATCGCGCTGCACACCATCGTCTTCAAAGGTGTGGCCGATCAAACGCTTCACACCATACAAGGTGTTCTTTGGATTGGTAACTGCTTGACGCTTCGCCAAGAGCCCCACAAGACGCTCTCCACTCTTTGAAACCGTAATAACGGATGGTGTAGTGCGCACTCCTTCAATATTCTCCACAATGCGCGGTTCACCTCCCTCAATGATTGCCATTGCAGAGTTTGTTGTGCCAAGATCAATGCCTAAAATTTTTGCCATATGTTTGTTCGTAATTGTTTAAAATGATTAAAATTCGACTTTATTATTGTGAATCTTTTTCAAGATGTCCGAATACTTTTACTTTTGCGGGACGAATAACTTTGCTATGAAGCCGGTATCCTTTTTGTATAACTTCTGCAACTACATCTTCTTGTTTTTCGTCTTTAGTGGGAATGACATCAATCGCAATGTGCAATCGCGGATCTACTTTTTCCCCTACCATGCCGATGGGAGCAAGCCCACGAGACTCAAGAACTGAGAGAAGTTGACTGTGAATATACTCAACTCCTTTGCGCCAATTTGCATCAACTTTTTCCCATGATTCTTTGTTGGCAAATGCCATTCCAAAACTGTCGAGAATGGGGAGCATGTCTTCCACGAGCCCTTCTGAAGCAAATTTTATCAAGTCTCCGCGCCGTGCATCTTCTTCTTTGCGAGCGTTTGCAAAATCAGCGCGCATGCGTTGCCAACCATCGAGATATTCCTTCTTTTCCGACTCGCATGTGTGAAGTTTTTCACGCATTTTCTTCAAAACGAGCGCCTGGTTTTCGCCACTCTCATCGGTTGACTCAAACTGCACATCATCACTATATATACCATCTGTCATGGTGTCAAGCGGTTGTGCAACATTGCTGTTTTGAGCGTCTTCTGAGAGTGTTTTTCCTTTAAAATCATCGTTTGTATCATTCATAGTAGTTCATTTCTTATCGTATCATGCCTCACGAAAAAAGAGAAACTACTTTTGATAATTTCTCTTTTTTTTCGATATTGTCGAGCGTAGGGGGTAAATTAACGCTTTGACCATTGTGGTGCCTTGCGGGCCTTTTTGAGACCGAACTTTCGGCGCTCTTTCATGCGAGGATCGCGTTTCAAGAATCCAAGTTTCTTTAAACGAGTTCTTGTCTCCTCGTCATACTTGACCAATGCACGCGAAAGTCCATGACGAAACGCTTCTGCTTGAGAGTGGATTCCTCCTCCGCGAACAACTACCGTAATTAAAAATTTTTCTGCAACTTTTGATTTAACCAATGGATCATTCACAATAAATTGCATTTCAGCGGTAGGAAAATAAACAGGAACAGTTTTGCTATTCACGATGACACTTTCTTTTGTTGCTGGAGTTATACGTACGCGTGCCGTAGAAGTCTTACGACGTCCTACTGCTTCAATATAACGAGCACTCGCCTTCTTTACTGCCTTGACTGCAGGCGTTTTTACGGCCTCGCTTGTCGTTTTTATTTTTTTTTCTGTGGTAGTAGTCATATTATTCAGTAACCATTAAACGTTTCATTCGCTCCTTGTGAAGGCGATTGCGAGGAATCATGCGACTGATTGCGTGAACAAACACCTCACTGTAGCCTTTTGTTTCGATTGTTTTAGCAATAGTGCGTTCTTTAAGTCCTCCTGGGTAACCAGAATAGAGCTTCATGTGAACTTCCTTTCTTTTGCGGGGAGCAATTGTTGCCTTTGATGCATTCTGAATAACCACCTGAACATCGGCGACCAAATTCCTCTGGAATGTTGGTGAGGTTTTACCCATGAGAACCGACGCCGCCTCGGTGGCGATGCGTCCTACAGATTTTCCTGTTGCGTCAATCGTGTGTTCCATAAAATTATTATACAAATTCAATAACTGCCATCGGGCTTGCGTCCCCACCTCGACGAGGCAGTTTAATAATGCGCGTATATCCGCCCGGACGAGTGGCGTAACGTGGTGCGATTTCTTCAATGAGTTTTTTTGCTCCAGCCTCGCCAGAAACACCGCCCAAGCGAGCAATAAGAAGGCGGCGTGAAGCAAGGTCTGTTTTACGTCCGCGTGTCACCATGCTTTCAATGAGTGGGCGGAGTTCTTTTGCGCGCGCTTCAGTGGTCTTGATTTGCTCGTGATCAATAAGTGCGAGCGCGAGCGAACGAAAAAGCGCTACGCGTCCTGCGTGATCTCGTCCAAATTTTCTCATCGACTTGTGGTGTTTCATAATGGTAACTTAATTTCTTTATGTTAATTGCGGAGCACGAGGTTGTGTGAACCAAGAACGCGCTTAATCTCCTGAATTCCTTTGTCGCCCAATCCGTCGATCTCAAGAAGGTCTTCCTCGCTCTTTCGCGCAAGACCGCCCACAGTACGAACATTTGCATGAGCAAGTGCATTGGCGGTACGCGTAGAAAGGTCAAGGCTCTCAATACGTGTTTTGAGAAATTCGCTATCAGCAGGATCTTTTTTAGTTCCCTTTTCCTCCGAGACAGTTTCAGTGGTTTCTGCTGCTTCATCATGCTCAATAAAACCGATAACCGCCTTGAGCTGATTAATCATGATCTCAATAGAAGACTCGAGTGCGCGACGAGGGGTAATAGTGCCATCAGTTTCAATACTGATTTTCAAACGATTGTAGTCTGTACGATCACCAACGCGCATGTTATCAACTTCATAGTTCACACGACGAATAGGTGTAAAAATTGCATCAACAGCAATAGTGCCAATATCAACCTTGTCTTTCTGATGCACCTCTTTTGAAACATATCCGAAGCCCTTTGCAACAGTGATTTCAATAGTGAGAGATGCGTTCTTGTCGGTAAGTGTTGCGAGAGGCAACTCTGGATTCAACACTTCAACCTGTCCACCAACCGTAATATCTCCGGCAGTTACTGTTTTTGCGCCTTTTACCGAAAGAGTAACTACTTGTGGTTCAACAGTTGCAAGTTTAAAGCGAACTTTTTTCAAATTGAGCAAGATGGTGATTACATCTTCTTTGACACCTTCAAGTGTAGAAAATTCATGAGCTGCGCCTTCAATTTTTACCGTTGTAATAGCGGCACCCAAAAGTGACGACAAAATAATGCGACGAAGTGAATTGCCCAACGTGTGACCATACCCAGGGTACAAGCCCTCAATTTCATAACTTCCTTTAAAATTATCTTCCGCAAGAACCTTTGGTTTTGACGGCAATGTGATGTTATAGTCGAGCATGATGATGTAATTTAAACAATGAAACTATACCTTATTTATTTAATAAATGCAACTCTTTTTCTTATCGCCCATTAACGGCTATAAAATTCAACAATGGCAGTAAGATTAAATGCTTGTTCCACCTGTCCAAGCTTTGGTTTGCCTTGGAAGTGTGCCGTTTGTTTCTCTGCGTCAATCTTCATCCATGTTGTCGCTGCTGGTGTATTTTTCAACTTCTCAGAAATTCCTTCAAAAAGTTTGGATTTTTTACTTCCCTCGCGAATAGTGAGGATGTCGCCCAGCTTTAGCCGGCGTGAAGGGATGTTGGTGCGACGACCATTTACCGTAATATGTCCGTGATTTACGATTTGACGCGCCACAGAGCGAGCAGGAGCAAAGCCAGCACGAAAGACGGCGTTGTCGAGACGAGACTCAAGTGCTTCAAAAAGATATTCAGAAGGATTCACTCCCTGTTTTCCGGAAGCTTCTTTTACGTAATTACTAAACTGCTTTTCACTGAGCCCGTAAGTATTGCGCACCTTTTGCGTCTCACGAAGCTGGCGACCGAAGTCGGTCAACGTTGCACGATGCTTCTTCTCAGAAAGCAACTTTCCTGGCGGATACGGGCGCTTCTTAAAAGCACACTTTTCGCGGCCACAAATTGATTCTCCAAGTCGACGACAAATTTTACAGGTAACTCTGCTCATAATGTATAATAATATATTAAATTCTTCGGGGCTTCTTTGGCTTTGGTCCGTTGTGAGGAACAGGGGTCATGTCGCGGATAAGCGTAATGTCGATACCTTTTGAGTTAAAGGCACGAATTGAACTCTCGCGACCTGATCCAACACCCTTTACCACCACGTCAACCTCTTTAATGCCCATGATGACAGCGCGCTCTCCAACCAATTCGCCAACTTTTGCTGCTGCGAATGGAGTTCCTTTCTTTGCTCCCTTGAAACCAAGCGAGCCACTCGAAGACCACGCAAGCGCATTCCCCTTCTTGTCTGAAAGGAGTACTTTCGTGTTGTTGTACGTTGATTGCACAAAAAGCGTTCCTGCAACGTGTTTCTTTTTTGCCTGACGTCCAAGAGCGCGAGATACCAATCCCTGATCAACGCTTTGTCCTTCTTTTTTGATAATTCGTTTTTTTCCCATAATACTATTGTATGCTGTTTGGTATGTTTATTTCTTCTCGGCTTTGCGACGACCGCTACCCATGGTCTTGCGCATATTCCCGCGGACCGTTCGAGAATTTGTCTTGGTGCGTTGTCCGCGAACAGGAAGTTTCTTCATGTGGCGAACTCCACGATATGCCTTAATGTCCTTCAAGCGTTTAATGGAAACTGAAATTTCTCGCTTAAGGTCTCCTTCGAGAGTGAAAACTTCAATAGCTTTACGAATTTTTCCTTCTTCGTCCGGAGTGAGCTCCTTTGCCCGCTTGTTGTATTCGATTGCCACCTCGTCAAGAATTTTTTTTGCACGAGGACGCCCGATGCCATAGACGGAAGTCAGGCTAATTTCCAATCGTTTTTCATCCGGTATTGTAACTCCAAGAATACGCATATATGACCTAAATAATAGTGTTAGTAATAATGAAAATCTTAACCTTGACGTTGTTTGTGGCGGGGGTCAGCACAAATAACACGAACACGATTGGCTCGTTTGACCGTCTTGCATTTCACACAAATTTTTTTTACTGATGCTCGTACTTTCATATCACATAAAAAACCCTTAGACTCCCGACCTAACTAAACTACTAAGATCGGCAATCTAATGGGGTCATTAAACAAAACGATTTTCCTAGTCTACAGCAAATTGAAATTAAATGCAATACCATAGACCAAGTTTCTACAAAAACCCCTTTTGTGCTGCAAACTAAAGGCGTTTTACAATGCGTCCTTTACCGCCATAGGGGTCAATTTTTACAAACACTTTATCCCCCACTAAAACCTTGATACGATTAAATCGCATCTTGCCCGCAAGGTAACTTATGAGTACGTTTCCGTCAGGAAACTGAACACGAAACATAGTGCTGGGGAGGGCTTCGATGACCTCCCCTTGTACTAATTCCTCAACTTTTTCTGTTTCTGCCATTGCGAACTTTTATGGTATCAAATAATACTTGCGCCGTCAATAGGTAAACGCTCGAATAGATTAGTTTGGGATCAAAACTTTAACAAATATTTTCTGAGGATCCAGAGGAAGTCTCTTTTGCCAAAATGGCCGAATGATAAAATTCATTTTTTCAACATTGTTTTGATTTTTAATAACCGTAAAAGATTCTTCTCTTGTTTTCCCCGCTAAAAGTGCCCGCAATTTTTCAGTATCGATATTTCCTACAAACGACGCTTCCCCCGAGAGCTTAAAGCGAACATGCTTTAAGTCAGAGAGCACCACATTATCGACAGGGTCAAGGAATGCGAATGAGATTGATCCAATACTAGAGACGGCAAGAGGTTTTGCGGATTCTTGAGGAATCGCCTTTCCGATAATTTTTTTGGTAAGTGACTCGGTGTCAAAGAAAAATATTGATGTGCTGGCGCGAAGAGATATTTTTGCCACCGAATCAGCTGAAAAATCTTGAGGGACTTCTTCAAATTTCATAATAACGCTCCCCGGAAAAAAGGATTTATTTTCAGGAATTTGTGCGCGCGATTTATCAATCGCATTCTTCTTGAGTTCTTCTCTGAGCTCATTTTGCGCTGTCGTTACAGCGGACTCGGAAGGAACCTTTATGGTGCCAGAAAACCCTCCACCAATAAGAGAGGTTGGATTTGAACGTGCGGTAAACTTTGTATAGCGTGGATCGCCCTTGAATCCGGGAATTGTGAAGTCCCCCAAGCCAATATTATATTCTTTGCCGGGCACATCTGCATACACAACAACCTCCACCTTCCCCGGCTCTACGATTTTGCCTCGTTCCCCCGCTTTTGTGCTCACTTTTGCCCCCGGAACAACCACAGACTCATCAATTCGAAAAATCTTATGATCAGAAGACTCGAGGCGAGTGTTTTTGATAAGTCGTTGACTTGTTGCACTGTAGGAATTATAGATGAGGACCTTCCCTGACGCTTTTTTCTGGATTTTCTGCTCCACAGTTGCGGGAATTTCTTTTGTCTTCTCATCTGAAAAACTCACAAACTCGAACACAAGGTTATCTCCGTCCAGATTGGCGGTTGCAGAAAATTCATGGTCAAGCACGACACTTTTAGAAATAGGAGTAAGTTCAATGTTCGCGGAAGAAAAAAATACCGCAAGCCCAAACAATGCAGCAAGAAGCACAACAACACCTAGAACCAGAAACCAGAAACCAGATTTTTTTGCTTTTTTCTGTTCACGCGGTTCGGTATTTTTCGCAAAAAAAGGGTTGTTTTCGATTCGGCGAGGAGTAGGCTCTTTTGGGCGCGCACTCAAAACCACATTAGCATGACTTGTTGTGGAGACCGGTCGACGAAGAAGCTCTTGGTGAGGAACCATGATATCTTGAATTGGTTTTCGTGGTTGTTCGTTGCTCATAGTAGTAAAATAAATGTGTTCCTAGGATTCGGAAGCGGTTAATTCCTTGTGAGCGAGGAGCGCTAGGACAACCAAAAACGGGTCACGAATCACTCCGCTTTCAAAACCTACAAACTGCATAGTGATGAGTGCATCCAGGAATCGTGACTCAAATCCATTGTTAAGTAAAAACTTTGACTGTGCGCCATTGATGACTTCCGAGAAAAAGGCGGCGACATCAGCGTCTGCAAGAAAGAACACCGTACGGGGCAGCGTGCCTTCTCCTGCGAGGACTGCGAGTGCCTTTTCGAAACGGTCCAACCATTCAACACGACTACGCTCAATAATATCTGCAACTGCAACTTTTTTGGGCCCAGCAAGCTCACCACGCACATGCATATTGAATAATGATTCCGCTTCTTCGTGTACAGTGTGAAGCGCAGTTGAGATTTCTCGAACAAAAAAATTCCTCCCCCGCGGAAACAGAGAATTCCCCAACAATACATCTCGCTCTACCAGCGACACATCAGTCGCTTCTCCCGTAATGTCCAAGAACAAAAAATTCCTTTCGTTAGGGAAAATATCACGAAGGGCGCTGAATGCCACAAGGGGAAACGACCCAAACCTAAGCGATTTTGTATGAAAAATTTGCCCGATTTTTCGCTTGATGCTCGCAACAACTCGCGTAGACGAAACCCCAATAGCAACCACCATTTCCATTTGTGAGGTTTTTTGACCATACGGATTTTTGAGCTCATAACCATTCAATTTCATTTGAATGATTTTCTTTTCAATAACTTCAACCTCTTTGGGTGGCAATGTGAGGGCGAGTTCTTCTTTTAACTTTAAAATCTCTTCATCCAGAAATTCTTTTACCACTCGCTCAGAGACTTCAAAAGGTTCTCCTCGAACAACGCGCAAGTGCCGAGTTTTGAGAATAAACCACGGAGATGAGAGGGTACAAAAAATCTGCGATGGCGCACCATGCCCTTTCGCGAACCCCTGAAGATCTTTGAGTGTCTGCTCGAGTGCATTATTCATTGTCAGAAGAAACCGAGCAGACGAAAGAGCGTTTTGAAATTCAATATTACGACGCACCGTAGCAAGAACGTGCGGTGGTTTTCCCGCAGAAATTCTTACCAGAGCACCTCCAACACTCCCCGACCCAACATCCACTAGTAGGACGAGAGATTTATCTTCAGATTCGGAAAAAAAAGAAAAAGCCATTACTCTTACAGTATACCACGCACAATAATTTTATTTCAAGATAATAATCAAATAAGTGTGAATAACAACCCAGAGATACAAAAAAATGGCGACCTTCCTAAGAAAGCCGCCATGGGGATGAGGGTTATACTCCCCCCATCATTCTACACACATACGATTCCAAATCGATTTTGCAAAATTCGCACTCCGTCGCCACGGTCGCTTGTTAGCAATTGCCAAATCCTGCTTCAACTGATGGACTTCTGCCTTCAACCGACCAATTTCCTTCTCTGTCAACAAGGCACGGCTTGTATCAGATTCAATGCGGTGACTCATCCAACTGCAATCAATTTGAAGCCACTTAATGACCTTTTCTGCTGCGATTTGCTTTTCCAAAGCACGTTCAAGGAGATATTTAGACCTTGGCATAGTGTATACCAACTCTGGATTCTCGAGCTGTTCAAATACTGAACATAGAGCCTCCCACGTTGGCGCCTTAACAATAGCTTCAGAGTTGGGGATGCGATGGGCATCATGAATAATCACCACCCCTGGGATATTGCAAAAAGAAACACCGTCTGGAAGACGCCACTTTGATACGATGGAGTGATGGACGAGGCATGAAACGAAAGAGATGTTCTCACGCAATTCCTCACGCAAGATAAATGTCGGGTCTCTTGGGTCGGCGTCGCTCGCAACATAATGTCCTTGGACGTCTGAGCCCAATTTTAAGTAAGTTGCAATTGCCTTTTTACTGCTGCCAAAATAGAACCTTACGTTCATGGTAAATCCTCCGCAATATCGCCTTTGATTTTATCGCCAGTCGATTTGGTTTAAAAGAACAGACATTACAACTCAAACGTCTGCAATGTGCTCTATTGAGATCTCCTAATAGATTGTTAATAGTATATCACCTAGCAAACCATTTGTCAACCCCCCCCCTTTTTACACCTTATAGCATGCTCGGGCATGAGATAGGTGCATAAACAATAAGGAGAATGCCCTTTAAACCAAGACTGCCTTCACGCGACGGACACCTTGCGAAACTGCCTCTTCTTTGATGATTTTGAATGTACCCTTGATAGTTGCGGTACTTTCGACATGCGGGCCACCACAGAGCTCCTGCGAGTACACAGTGCCATCTGAAGCTTTGACCATATACACATTGACCACATCGGGATATTTTTCCCAAAAACTCCCCTCAACTCCCCTTTTTTGCGCCTCACCTTTTGGCATTTGCTCAATCGTTACGCCACATTTCTTTGCAATTGCTTCATTCACATACGCTTCTACTTTGTCGAGTGTTTCGCGCGATACCTTTTCCGGATGCGTAAAGTCGAAACGTGTGCGCTCGACTGTTATGTTTGAGCCCGCTTGATGCACGTGGTCACCGAGATATTTGCGCAACCCTGCAAGCATGAGGTGAGTCGAAGTGTGGAGCATCACCGTCGTCTCGTTTGCATCCGCAAGCCCGCCTTTGAATTTTTGCTCTGCACCGGCGCGAGAAAGCTCTTGGTGTTTTTTCATTTCTTCACGGAAACCGACTTCGTCAACGGTGATCCCTGACTCTTTTGCAAGTTCAGTAATCATTTCAAACGGAAAACCAAACGTGGTAAACATAGTACTTGCTTGCACCCCACTCACACTACCACCGCGAGGAATCCTCGAAAATTCTTTTATCCCGCGCTCCAGCGTCTTTCGGAACTTCTCCTCCTCACCACGAATTTCATTGGTGACAAGCTCTATTTGTGCTCCCACATTTTTGTAGACTCCCTGGTATTTTTCTGCGAATACCGGCACAAGACCAACAAGAGTCCCTTGTGGCATCCCCAGAACATCCGCAAAGCGCACAGCGCGGCGGAGAAGTCGGCGCAAAATATACCCTTGGTCAGTGTTCGATGGTCGTACTCCATCCCCAATCATAAACACCGCAGTACGAATATGGTCAGCAACAATGCGCGCTGCCCGCTCGTCGTAGTGCGTTGCCCCCGATTTAATTTTCTCCATAACCGGCACAAACAAATCTGTATCAAAAATATTGTTCTTGCCCTGTATTGCCATCGTGATACGCTCGAGCCCAGAACCCGTATCTACGTTTTTTTGCGCAAGTTTACCTACCACCTTGCCCTCTTTTTTCTCGTATTCCATGAACACATTGTTCCAGACCTCTACCACCTCTTGTCGTTCGTCGGCTGCAAGGTATTCCTCCTTGGTCATACCATCAGTCAGTTTACCCGTCACATCATAAAACATTTCCGTGTCAGGACCACAGGGACCATTGTCGCCAGGGCTCCACCAGTTTGACTTTGCGGGCAAAAAATAAATACGCTCGCCAGAAATCCCTGCGTCTGCAAAAATCTTTTTCCAAATAGCAGCAGATTCTTCATCACGCGGAGCATCATCATTCCCTTCAAACACCGTCACATAGAGACGCTTGGGATCAAGCCCAAACCCTTCTTCTTTTGAGGTTAGAAGTTCATAGCTCCACTTGATAGACTCGTCTTTGAAATAATCGCCGAGTGACCAATTGCCAAGCATTTCAAAAAAGGTGACATGCGTATTGTCGCCGATTTCGTCGATGTCGCCCGTGCGCACACACTTCTGTGCGTCCGCGAGACGCGCTCCGCTGGGGTGGGGTGAACCCATGAGATACGGCACGAGCGGTTGCATACCTGCAGTATTAAAAAGCACTGAAGGGTCATTTTCGGGCACCAGGGGTGACGAGGGAATAATGGCGTGCCCCCGCTTCTCAAAAAATGCCAGAAATCGCTGTCTAATTTCTTGTGAATTCATCATGTCTATCTTAATATAATTACCATCACTTTACAAAAAAATTAAAATAAGCCCGTAAAACACGAGAAACAAAAAAGGGACAATCGCTTCAATGACGGCAATGCGACGAGCAGCAGAAGAAAAAGCTCCAAGAATTTCCCATTCGGTCTTGTAGATTGCGAGTGGTAAATGCTTCTCAATACAATGAAGAATTGCGAACTTTGCAGACAAAACATCATTGGAACTTCGCACCATGACCCACCATGCAGTCGCCATAAATACACCAATAATCGGAACAATTTGATGTGTCAGAACAGGCGCCATGATTTGATCGCGCGCAACAGAAAGCCCTATGGCAGCGAGAAGCACTGTATGAATAGTGAGAAAATAATTATTTACAAAATGCTTCCATTTGCTAGTGTAATCAATCCCTTGAATTGCGATCTTGTATTGCTCAAGAAAATGCTCGCGATATGCCACACCGTATTCTTTCTCTCCTTGCGTGTGAAGATGCAGGTCGCAGATTTGTTGATGAAGCTCTTGTTGTTTTTTCATAGTGTAGATTTTATTTTAAGACCATTAAAATTGCTCCTGTTGCCATAAATACCGCACCGAGTGCCGTTTTCCATGTAAGTACTTCGCCGAGAAAAATCACGGCGAGAATAACGACGAAAACCACGCTCAATTTGTCGATTGCCACCACTTGTGATGCTGTTCCCGTCTTGAGAGCGAAAAAATAAAAAAGCCACGAGAGCGCTCCGGCAATACCCGACAAGGTAATGAGTGTCCACTCACGAACCGAAAATGACGCAAGGGTAAACCCATCAAACTTTCGAAGCACAATCGCCACCATAATCAAAAAAACACCCATGATAATCGCGCGCACTGTAGTGGCAAGCGTAACATCAATATTTTTCAATCCCAACTTTGCAAAAATCGCCACAAGTGCGGCAGTAAGTGCTGACAAAAACGCATAGACAATCCACATAACTATTCTTCTCGCTCTGCTATTTCGGCACGAATAAATATCTTAAGGCGGTCCTCAACATACCACAAAATTGTGAATGTAATGAGCGCAAAAACAGTAGCAATAATTGCAAGAATATATAATCCATACCCCGTAGCCGCGCCAACTCCGGCTGCAACCCAAATCCCCGCGGCGGTGGTAACTCCGCTAACTTTTGCGCCATTAAAAATGATGAGACCAGCACCAATAAACCCAATACCAGTGATAATTTGTGCTGTTAAACGTATAGATTCCTTGATTGCGAGAGTTGACTCATATCCTCCCGCCGCAATAATCCCAACGATAGTAAAAAGAGCTGACCCCATAGTCACCAGACCATAGGTGCGCATGCCGGCAATTTTTCCTGCAACAACGCGCTCAATACCCAGACACATCCCCAAAAACAATGCGAGCGCAAGCTTGATAATAAGATCGATGTTATTGATTGTTGATTCCATACGTCTATAATATCAGATATACCGAATAAATAAAGGATCCTCGACTCGGAAATGAGAAGTGATTACACTTTTCATTTCGCTCGCTCTACGTCGCTAATAAAATCTAGTTTTCCCGACAAATCATATTCACCTCCTTGATAACACTCGAAATTTTCTCCTGAGAAAGCCCGAGATTTTGCAAAGATTCCTCTTTCTTTTTGAGATCGACGCACATCACAATCCCCTGTCGCAATAATTCGTTTTTATGAGCAGTCGAAAGACTCATGAGGCATGTGAGTGGATGCACTCCTGTTTCTAAAATCAAATCTTGAAGGTTCCCCTCGTGAGGATAATCCCAACCAATAAGGTTGAGTCCGGCGCAATTGGCATACTGAATCGCATCATGAGTGAGTTTTGTATTAGTCACGAGCCACCCTTCATGGATCCTTGACGCAGATTGTTCTCCTCTTTCGTGACCTTTTTGAAGATCGAGAAACCGCGCATGCACATAGAGTGCCACTTTTACGTCGCTTTTCATTCCCTCTTGATTATGGAATTTACATTCAATAAAAATATGTTTGTTATCTTTTTCAGCAAGAACATCAACTTCATGAGAAACACAAAACCCCGGCAAGATGATTCCCGTTCGCGTAGAATATCCTTTTCTCTTCAAAATTTCTGCAACAAACTTTTCAAACGGAAACCCACTAGGACCGAGATCGGCAACCGCACGACGCAGACTATACCGAAGCGCAACTACATATTGATTCTTTTTAAGAATGGAGAAAGCGTGGCGGTAGATTGCCGAGGTTTTCATATTGTCCTTGAGTTCTAGGACAATATGTGACGCAACACGTTCCACGGTACTTGCATCCGCCCCAGATCGCACGAGAGACCTTTTGAGTTTTTCTAAAGAAAACAATTCTCGCTCGCCTGAATTCTTGAGGACCCATACACCCCCGCCATCAGCTTTGTCATTATGATGTATTTTTTTCATATCCTCCATATCATCGCACATTGCAAGAAGTCTTTCAAATGAGACATTACTCCACAATACCACCCCCCACACACTCATCGTTGTCGTAAAGCACCACAGACTGCCCTGAAGCAACAAGGACAGGTTTCTCAAACTCCAAAATAGCAGACGTGCCATTCAGGTTATGCGCTTTGCAGACATGAGCCTCTCCATGATAGCGAATTCGTGCTGTATAGGTTTTTTCAGTATCGAAAACACCCCCTACGCACACATTCATCTGTGCGATTCGTATTTCTTTTGTTCCTTGTTCCAAAGATTTCGCAGACGTTTTATGTGCTACGGTCAAAGTATTTTGAACGAGATCTTTTGCAATAATGTAGTAAGGAGTTTCGGTAGTCGTTTTTTTTGTAATCGTAAAACCGCGACGCTCGCCGAGTGTATAAAAGTATGCACCTTGATGAGTTCCGATCTGTTCCCCTTCCTGATTCACCACCACCCCTTCTTTTTTCTCCATAAAATGGAGAAGAAAATCTTTCATGTCGAGCTTGCCCACAAAGCAAAGCCCTTGGCTATCTTTTTTTTCTGCCGTCGGCAATGCAAACTTTTTTGCCATTGCCCGCACTTTCATTTTTTTATACTCCCCAATAGGGAAAAGTGTTTTTTTGAGTTCTTCCTGCCCGAGTGTCCACAAAAAATATGACTGATCTTTTGTCTCATCAACTCCGGCAAACATTCGACAGACGCCCTCCTGTTGATCAAACGCAATTCTTGCATAATGACCAGTCGCAACATAGTCCGCCCCCATGGCGATAGCCCGACGGAAAAACGCACCGAATTTTACCTCCTTATTACACATCACGTCGGGATTGGGGGTCCTTCCTGCCTTGTACTCGCGAATCATGTAGTCGGCAACACCCTCTTTGTACTCGCGTTCAAAATCCCACGTAAGAAGTGGTATCCCTAGATGCGCGGCAACACGCATCGCATCCTGTCGCTCTTCTCGCCATGTGCACGGCAAGAAATCAGGCTCCCACACTTTCATAAAAACGCCGGTGACAGCGTACCCTTCTTTCACCAAGAGCGCGGCAACAACGGAACTGTCTACACCCCCTGACATGGCGACGAAGACACGTTTTTTTAAAGTTGTTGATTTTTTATTTGGCATATAACCTCTTCTGTATAGCAAAAACGTACAATAACGTCAAAAATATTGATTTATTACTTCAAATATTTTGCTTTGTTTTTCTTGTGCTCCTCAAAGTTTTTTGCATAGTGAATAATTCCTTCTTTGTCCGAAAGATAAAAGAGGTAGGGCGACTCTTGAGGAACTGCAGCAGCAAGTAGTGCAGTGTACCCTGGATTACTAATGGGAGCTATTGGTAATCCCAAGTTGCGATAGGTGTTATAGGGTGACTTCATGTATAAATCTTTTTGAGTGATCTCTGACGACTCCTTGCCAAGCAAGTAATAGAATGGCGCGTCAACCTGAAGAGGCATCTTAATGTCAATACGTTTCCATAAAATCCCAGAAACAATCTCTTGATCCTTAGGCGTTCTTGCTTCTTTTTCGATAATCGATGCCATAATTACCAAATCATTCCGATTGCCCGACCGTTCAATCATTTTTGTTAAGGTGTTAAATTTCTTCTCAAAATTTTCCAAAAATGTCTCGAGCACCTTCTCAGGACTTGTGTCTCCTTTAAAGAAATATGTATCGGGGAACAAATATCCTTCCTTCTTTTCTGCGAGAGTCAGAAAATGAGCGGTATCGAATTCTGGCATGTTTTTTGCAAGAATCTGCGCAATCTCCTTCACTGAGGAGCCCTCAGGGATAGTAATACGCACCGCAGGAATACCTGAGATACCTTTTACAATTCTTTGGGCAACCATGCAAGCCCCAAGAGGTTCTTTGAAAAGATAGTTTCCAGAGAGAGCGCCTCGGTCTCCTCGAAACGAGATGACACAAAACTCAAATGCAAAACGCGAACGAATGACATGTTCTTCTTTCAAAAAAGCAGAAATTTCCCCCAAAGTCATACCGTGTTTTATTTCAAAAATTTTATTTTCGGGGAATTCAGACGGTGGTGACCACAAAAAAGAAATTGAAGCACCGAAAATAATCACAAAGGACATACCCAAAAGAATTTTTTTGAACACATTTTTTTCAGCACTCTCTGGAGAAATTTGAAAGGCATTTCCTGCCTGCTCTTCGCGATGAAGATATGATTGCCTATTGCTAAAGTGATCCATAAAGAAATTATACACCATCAGCAACACAAACAAAAAAATCGCGTAAACCCTATAAAGTCTACGCGATTAGATTAACTAAAAATCTCTCAAGGTCAGGTCTTATTCGCCTCTTCAAGCACCCGCCAGTCCTTTTGATCCACAAAACAACCGAGCGTCCAACAAAAAGGCTCCAAAATCAAGCGCACCGCCTTCCCTTTAAAGTTACTACGCGGAAGTACACCCATTTGATACCCCAACTCCTCAGCCCGCCACTTTGCAAGAGGAAACATGATGCGTTCAGCAAAAGAATTTTTGCGCATCAATTGAACGTACGGAATTGCCCAGAAGTGATATCCGCGAACTGTTGTCTCCGAAAGATGTTTGGCGGTAAATGTCATATCTGCGCGCCAAACTTCTCGTGCCAGCATACCTTTTCTATAGAAGTGAGTGCAGATAACGCGATCAGAACTTCCATATTCTGAATTTGCGTCTCTTTCATTTCGTTCTTCTCGCTCGGCGTTCTCTTTTTCCCACCGCTCGTGGTCCCGCCTCACCTCAGCATTGTGCGCATCTATCTCGGCATCCCGCTCATTTTGCCGCTTGTAGTACTTTTCCTCTTCACTTGCCATAACACTTTCCTCCTGTTCAAAAACGAGCTTAAAATACACTACCTAGCTCGTCCCGTTGTGTGTAAACACTTTCAAGTACGGTTCGGTACCCGCGAGATTGAAGGAACAATCTAAAATAGACCCTAACACACAAAGACATTAAACGCAAGCGTCCATGCTAAATTCTAGTCTGAACACTTCTTTAAATAGGAAGATTGATAGGTGCTTCGGCTTTGCGTGAAGGAATACGACCAAAGGTTGGTGTCTGAGCAACTCCCCCCGGAAAGTGGAAAATGGTTGCCAACTCTTCTGTGGTCAACACAAATGGCTTTTCTTTTTCATCGCCATGAAGCAAGCTATGCCCGCCATAAAACCATGAGCGATGCTTGTACGCTTCAAATTGCTCTTTACGTTTTTTGGTAATACGAATTTTATTGTAATCTTGCCAAAAATAATCGAAGCCGATACTGTTGTGCTTAATTTCAAACCCATTGAGATTGCTTGTCGTAAACGCACGGAAAAGTCCCGGCAATGCGCGAATGTTGCTTGGATTAAACTTGTCTTTTTTGGAAAGATAGAGCGCCCGAATGCCACAATCAAACCCAAACTTACCCATGCTGCGCTCAACGGCGGCAACTATTTCAGTGTCTCCTTTTGTCATCATCAACATTTTAAAAGCAGGCGCCTTTCCTTCTTCAGGCTTCTCATTCCGTTTTGTACGCTCGTCTATCCACTCCCTTGCCTCATCTTTCCAGTCGCCCATTTCACCCGCTTTCTTTTTTTCAAAATCTGTTTTGAGTTTATGGCGCTTTTGTGCCGCCTGCACCAGAATCTGAATCCAAATCTGCTCACCTTTTCCTGCCGAACCGAGATATTCAATGATCGACGTCAGAGGGTCAATCTTAAACTCCTCTTTTATCCCCTCTTTATCAAGACCGTAATCAATGTATGTTTTTATGGGATAGAAATCCTTTTTCGTAAGTTTAAAATCTATACCGATCATCTCCCAGTCTCCCTCCTTTCCCTTATAATTCACATAGCGTGTATAGTCAGGAACTTCATAGATTTCAATTTCAGGATACTGTGCATAAAGCTGAGCTTCGATGACATTTTTGTAAATTTCGGTTGTACGAATAAAAAACTTAATCTGTCCCTCCAAAGAAACCATCTCGAGTGAAAACCAATCGCGTACACGGCCTTTCCAAACATGATCAAGCCATTTTCCCTGACTCGTCTGATAGAGTGCATTTAAAAACAACTCTGTCGCCACGGGTGATTTATGAATTTCTTTTGGAAGCTTTATTTCAAGCATGATCCACTTCATTCCCGAAATCCAGCGCTCTTGAGTATATTCTTTCCATTTTTTCCAAAAGAATCCTGCGACAAAAAGTGGGCCCCAATAAGGGAATGCCTTGAAAAAGGGTACGAGAATTGAAAGGGTTTGGTTATAGAGCTCTTGGAAGCCCAACATTTGAAGAAATTCCATATCTTCTATCATACCGCAAAAGTGGAGAACGCAAAAGGGTGCGGAAGGCTTCGCCTTCCGCACCCTTTTTTAACCCTTGTTATATCAAGGCGTACTTTCCTTCTTTTGTTTTTTTGAAAAACTTCGTATCCTGTAAATTCACAAACACCGTATTCTCTTTTACATAACGCTCTTTCAAAACACGATCAATGATTTCTTTTTTGGTAAGTGGTCCTTCCTTTTTTAAAATCTTCGTAACCACATCTTTTACCACACCTTTCTCATACCCCCACGAAGAGAGCGCATAGAGTCCCCGTCCTACCAACACAAAACGACTGTCCTTAATGAGTTCGTTGTGACAAGTGGCAACATGAGCCTTGCGATGAAAAACTTCCGTGATAGCTTTCGCAACTTCTGTAAAATGCATCGGCGAACCATGTTTGCGAATAATCAAATACGCATAGTCGCGCATCCCCCGCGCGTTTACATTTGGTGAGTGCGCAACACCCCACTCTCCCAATGGATTTTTTGCCACCATCTTAGAAAGTCCTAGCCATCGCTTAATGATTTCCTCGTTTTTGTATTCTTCAGAAACTTCTTTCAAGTGTCCTAAAAAAACACCCACAATATCTCCCTCGGGCACAAGATCTTCATTCGAAAGACTTGAATACAGACCCTTTAAAGCGTCGTGCACTTTCATAGACGTTGCATCATCAACAACCCAGCGGTGTCTAAAATTTTCATCTTCCTTCTCGCGCGTAAACTCATCACCAAGAACCAAGAGTAGCGCAAGGTGGTTCTGCGTACTTGCATCTTTTGCAACGTGCATCAAAAAATCCTCTTCGCAAACAACGCCACCCATTTTAATAATAAGCTCATGAAGCTCTTTGAAAACAGCGGCTTCTTTTTTAAATGCATCCGACTTTTTGATGGTCGTCAATGCAAAATTTTCGATCTGACGCACACGCTCACGAGTAATATTGTAAATACCGCCAATCCCTTCCAACGTCATACGATCCACACTTTCTCCTAAGCCATAGCGTTTAACAATAACATCCAAAGCACGAGGAGACAGCATTGCCATGAGGCGTT
Source organism: Patescibacteria group bacterium (assembly GCA_038062675.1). Classification (GTDB taxonomy): domain Bacteria; phylum Patescibacteriota; class Minisyncoccia; order Phycocordibacterales; family UBA1550; genus UBA1550. The sequence continues at coordinate 75,190 of JBBTWP010000001.1, read as the reverse complement.
TTACGACTTGTTTCGGCTTAAATGTGATCGCTGACATAAAGATAACCAAAGATTATTTAATAATTTCCTTCTGATATAATACTTACTTTTTATCATTAAAGGGGAAAGAAGTCAAGCGTTTTACAAAAAAGACGCATTTTTGTCTACCTTCCGTGATGTAGAGCGTTACTCCTCTACCACAATATTCAAAAGTTTTTGTGGTACAAAAATTACCCTCTTTATTTTTTTTCCAAAAATCCATTTTGCTACAGTAGGACGTTCTTGCGCCATAGTGCTTGCGGAGACTTCTCCTGTTTCAACAGGAACCGTCATGGTGTCGCGTACTTTTCCATTCACTTGAATCGCAATAACCACCTGACTTGTAACAGTTTTTGTCGCATCAAACACTGGCCAAGATTCAAGATGAATCGACTCGACATTGCCAACATGTGACCACAGTTCTTCAGCGACATGGGGAGCAAATGGCGCCAAAAGTCGGAGCAAGGTTTCGTAGTGCACGCGCGAAACCTGCGTCGCTTTTTCCATTTCATTTACCAAAATCATAAGCGCCGAAATTGCCGTATTGAAGCCAAATGATTCAATATCATCACCCACTTTTTTAATTGTTTTATGAAGCACCGCTTCAAGCTTGGCATCACCTTCTCCCTCTTTCACATTATCCGCAAGTCGCCACACCCGCTCAATGAATCGGCGAGGGCCAATAATAGACTCTGTGCTCCACACTACCGACTGCCCAAACGGCCCCATAAACATTTCATAAAGGCGAAGGGTGTCAGCACCATAGGTTGCCACAATATCATCTGGATTTACCACATTCCCCCATCGCTTGCTCATTTTGCGTCCGTCTTCCGCCATAATGAGTCCGACATTTTGAAGACGCTTAAACGGCTCCTCGTAATTCACAACACCAATATCGTAGAGAAACTTGTGGTAGAAACGCGCGTAGATGAGATGACGCGTTGCATGCTCGGCGCCACCCACATACATATCCACGGGCGACCAATATGCTTCTTGTTTTTTGTCGACGAGCATCTCGGTATTTTTCGGATCAATATAGCGCAAATAGTACCACGATGAACCCGCCCACTGTGGCATAGTGTTGGTCTCACGCTTCCCTTTCCCACTACACTTTGGACATGTTGTGTTCACCCATTCAGAAATATCCGCGAGGGGTGATTCCCCTGTCCCTGTCGGTGCATAGGATTCCACATTGGGAAGTATAACCGGTAAATCTTTTTCGGGCACAGGAACTACGCCACACTTCTCGCAGTGTATGAGTGGGATTGGTTCTCCCCAATATCGTTGACGCGAAAAGACCCAATCCTTGAGGCGATATTTCGTAACCCAGCGCCCTTTAACAAAATCAGTGATTGGCTTTTTTGCGTCTTCATTAAAAAATCCCGTAAAACGATCCGAATTTACCATCTCACCACTTCCCATAAAACACTCAGTGACCACACGCAACTCACCAACAACCCCCATGGCAATATCCTTCGCATTCCTCGGGACACTGACGAGAGGATTCGGAAACACAACCTTTCTGTTTCGTAGTCCAAACTTTCTCGCAAACTCAAAATCCCGCTCATCATGCGCTGGCACTGCCATCACAGCACCCGTACCATAATGCCCTAAAACATAATCTGCAACAAAAACCGGAAGCTTCTCATTGTTTGCCGGATTTATCGCCATCACTCCATCGAGGCGTACGCCGGTCTTCTCTCGCCCCACGGTCGTTCGCTCAATCTCGCTTTGTTTTCCTGCACTCTCGCAATACAGAGAAACTTCGTTCCCGTTTAGGATTTGTTGTTTAAGGTCTTCCAAAATTTTGCTCTCGGGCGCAAGCACCACATACGTCGCCCCAAAGAGCGTATCGGGGCGTGTCGTGAACACGGTGATTTTTTTCTCACTTCCCTCGACAACAAAATCAATCTCTGCACCCTCGCTTCGCCCTATCCAATTCTTTTGAGATTCTTTTATCGACACAGGCCAATTAAGCGCATCAATATCCGCAAGTAAACGATCGGCATAATCTGTAATACGAAGCACCCACTGACGCATTGGTTTTTTTACCACCAGCGTATCGCAACGCTCGCAGTTGCAACCATCAAGGTCTTCGTTCGCAAGCCCCGTTTGGCACGTTGGGCACCAATTAATAGGCTCATAGGATTCATACGCAAGCCCCTTTTCAAACATTTTCAAAAAGATCCACTGCGTCCATTTATAAAATGCTGGGTCGGTTGTGTTGAGTTCGCGTGTCCAATCATAATTAAAACCAATTACCGAAAGTTGCTCCTTATACCGCGCAACATTTTTGTCGACTGCCACACGGGGATGCACTTTGTTTTTAATAGCATATTGTTCAGCGGGCAAGCCAAACGCATCCCACCCCATCGGGTGAAGCACATTGTACCCTTGCATAGTCTTCATGCGCGAGTAAATATCGGTTGCAATGTACCCCTTTGGATGTCCAACATGGAGCCCGTCTCCCGACGGATACGGGAACATGTCGAGTACGTATGCTTTCGGCTTTAGAGAGTCGCTCTTCGTGTGATAGAGCTGTTTCGCTTCCCATGCGGCCTGCCACTTCTTTTCTATTGTTTTGTGGTCGTAGGGGGTCATGTAGAGTACATTATACCAAACTCGCGCCCTTCTTCAAAAGAGCGCGAGTTTGGTTGCTCTAAAAAACTACTATCGCATTACCGGCTCCGTCATGATTAAATCTTTTCGCGAAGGGTGAAGTTCGGGATCAATCGTGCGGTCAAAGCACACCCTTCCTGCGGCGTGTTGCCAATTTTCACTTATTGCGACACTTTTATACATAACAGGTTGCTGTGCACCCAGCATATCTTTCCTTAACGCCTCTTTGCTAAATGTTGCACAAAGTTGAAATGAGAGCTTTCCTGTCATTATGTACTCATATGGAATCTTGCTCTTAGGGTCAAGCAAAGCTACTGTATCTGAAAGATTATCCTTGATCTCGCTAAGTACTGTTGGGAGTTTTCCTTTCATTTGCCAATAATTCAAAACAAAATACTGAATCTGCTCAAGATTACGTACACGCTCTGCGTCAAAACGTTTTTCCCTCTGCGTATAGGGTGAACCCATCACCCAGAAACCCAAAGAAATCGCCAGTAGGATAAAGACTCCTCCTGCATACGCATAGCGCATACGCATACGAGCACCATTTTCAGTCTCTCCCTGACGAAGATCGTAAATATAGTAGCCAGCGACTACGCCGAGCACAACAATAATTGAAAGAACTTTAAGCACAAAACCCAACGTGATTTCTTCTCCACCAAAAAAACTACTGAGGAGCACAATGAGGTCAATGGCAACAGCAACCACGACAACAAAAAGTGTGCAGTACAAAAATGCCTTACGGATCCAAACCTCGCGGCGCGCAGGGTCCTCTCGCTCCGCTCTAACTACTGCCCGCAAAAAAAGCACGCAAAGCGGAAATGCAACCATAAGCATCGCCATAGCAACACTCACTCCTCCCGCATAGGGATCAACGGAAAAAAGTTCATTAGGGAACACTTGGTCAATAATACTGAACAAGAGAATTAAAAGGCTGACAACGCTGATATACAAAAATACAACTCCCCCTAAATGAAGAAAAAAATCTTTGGGTGTCGTCTTTGGTTTTGAAATGTTTTGTGTAGTTTCCATACCCCATAGTATACCCTAAAAGACCTTAAAAGAATACCGTTTCAAGAAAAAGACCGACCGTTATAACAACGGTCGGTCCCAGAACATCCACACAAAAACTATCTTACCCTTGTTGCTGCCTTCCGAATAGCGAGCCCCAGGGATGAGAGATCAGACGCAGTATCCTCCTCCACTGGGATTTGATAGTCGGGATCAATTTCTTCCTCAATCTTATGCGAAAGACAATTAGGATTCAGACACCCTAGAGGCCACCCCGACTCTTCACCCGAGGGCTTGTGGAGTTCTTGCGCATTTCTATTGCGAACTTGTGTGTCTTTGCACAAAATACATACACGGGACACAGCACGCAAAGCACGCAAACTCCCCGGATGAAATCGCTCTTTGTTTGACGCAAAGTGCCACGAAAGCAGGCTTATAACTGGGGACAACGATTCAAGAAACTCGACGTACACCCCATTCAGTTGTTTGAGGCCATCAAAGGAACGTGCGTCACTACCTATCCAAGCGAGCGTCTCGTCGGAAATCGTAACCAAATGATCTAAACTATGAGCTTCTGGGACAAGTGTGGTTTTGAGCTCCATCCGCGAAACACCTTCCCGCAAGAAAGACCTAAATGCTTTTGTAAGCGCGGATTCCAACCCTGGATTAAAAGATCGCGGATAATATTTCGCTTTCTGAAAAATCACCCGCGACGACCCAGCCTCGCCGTCAACAACCAATAATTCCAATTCAATCATAAACACCTCGCTCTACGTGAATGAAAAAGATCACTGCCAAACTCAGCGTACTATACCATATTTTTTGCCCACGCAAATAGAAACACGAGCAATAGAACCGAGGTGCACATTATTACGATACCAATGTTCCGCACCGCCCCACCGATCATCGTGTCGTAAGGGAAAAGATTTGGTGCATGTGCAAACAAAAGCGCCCAGTCGTGCTCGCCACCCAAAAGCGGAAGCGCCTGCTTGCTCGCGTCAGCAACATAGCGCCCAACACCAATCATATTCTCGCCCACCCACCAGAGCATCACCAATGCTCCCAACCAATCTCGCTTCAAAGAAAAAGCGACGGCAATGGAGAGTGGGAGTAGAACCTGAAACACTGACCCCGCAAGAAGCGCAACAATTTCTCCAAAAAATCCAAAGATAGCATGCCCCGCCTCATGGAAGATGAGGTTCGTGTCATCAACAAAACGCACCCACGGCTGCGAAACCGCGAGAGACGTCAACCACACAAGAATGATTGCTGCCACGAGATACGAATATTTCCTTGAGGTTGTGTCCATATTGATATACAAATGATAACACATGTGCACTGACTCAGACAGACTATGCTTACCGCATATTTAATGATACTGTTGTGAACAGACACAACTCAACGGGATGAAATGTTATGAGCGAAACTGATGTAACCCCCAGACGCTATTACAACTATAAATTTGAATGCCCCACCAAGGATTTTACGGGAGAGATAAAAAACTTCACCCGTCCGATTGATGAAAACCATTGTCCTATGTGTGGCAGAGCAAAAGGCACCAACACTGAAGAGTGTAACTACACACTTATTAATTTTTAGCACGATTTAACGCGAGATGTCACCCATCTCGCGTTTTTATTTAAAGGCAACACCATGAAGCAAGCTGTGTACTTACTGAACTTTAATCTTACTGATAGTATTTGAGCCGGAGTTCGCAACCCAAACAGAATTAGTGACTGGGTCAAAAACGACACCCCTAGGACGATCTCCAGCAAAATAGTCCATCTTAGCTCCAGTACGAACATTAATCTTACTGATATTATCGGAATCTCTATTTGTTACCCACACTGAGTTAGTTTTTTGGTCAAAAGCAACTGAATCGGGGCTCAAATTGGTTGCATAATCAGATCTTGCCCCTGTGTGAATATTTATTTTGCTCACCGTATTTGAACCAGCATTAGCAACCCATATTGAATTAGTTATACCATCAAAAGCCAAGCCAGACGGACCATCCCCGACGGGATAACTAATTCTGGTGCCTGTAAATACATTTACCTTAATTACGAAATTAGAATGCTGGTTCGTTATCCAAATAGAATTAGTAACTGGATCAAATGCCGCAGAAAGAAAACTAATAAATCTTTCTTCAGTGTTATAACTATCTTTTAAACCAGTAAAAATATTCATTTTAATAATATCGCCGTAATATTCTGCAATCCAAACAGAATTGGTAACTGAATCAAAAGTAACGCCAAAAGGCCTACTTTTAAGAGGGTAATCAGTTTTAGTTCCCGTAAAAATATCCACCTTACTTACTACTTCCGAACTCCAACTTGCAACCCACACTGATTTAGTTACACTATCAAAAGTAACGCCATACGGCAAAACACCAACAGGGTAGTCAACTTTCCCGCCAGTAATATTATTAATTTTACTAACCGTTCCAGATCGCCAGTTTGATACCCACACTGAGTTTGTTATATTATCGAAGGCGACACCAACAGGAACGTCTCCAGTAATGTAATCGATTCTTGAATCAAAAGGTGTGCTACTTTTGACAGGTATTACGGTGCCCGAGGTTGACGAAGCGGACATATCTTTTGTCATAATGTCCAAAAATTTATTTTGCTCACTATAACACTCGGCTTCTATTTTTGCCCTATCACCCTTACTGAACTCTTTGGTAAATGTATAATTTTGATGCAAATGACAAGTCTCGTGCACCAATATGGTTGGACTTACTTGGACATCCGTAAGCCATATCTGGTCAAACGTACCGACACAACCCCCTACACGAGTACCCCACACATGAGGATTACCTTTACACTCGTTATATTTAATCTCCTTCGTATAGCGACAAATTTTTTGAAAATATTCGGGTGAATATACCTTTATTGTATCTATGGTACTCGCAACGTCAGCTTGTTCATAATGATAACTTGGGTAAATGTCGATACGACAATTCTTATTTTGAGGATCAGTATAAATTAAATGATAAAAAAATTGGTAGTAAGTAAATAAACCCATTGAAGCCAAAATGGTGGCGAGAATAACGAAATTCCTCATTTTTTTTAAAAGATAGTGACGCTGAGCTATTTCATTTATGGTCATTGTAAAAAATTACTACCGTATTCTTGCCTAAGTTGCCCTCACTCGTCCCTACCTAAACCTCACGGGAATGCGCAGGCCTGGTAAATTTTCACTTCCATTACTGTCGAGGAAAAGAAATCCACTATCCGTAGAAACGCTTTTCGCATCAAATACCAGCCTCGTATAGAAAGGCATGTTCCCGTCTTTGTCCGCTACCAATGGATAGACAGAGGCAGTGGCATTTGCACTGGCGATATTCCTGTAGTTGACGTCTGTCAACCTAACACGAAACCACCCTTCGGGAAATAGTTTTGCATCAGCCTTTCCCTCAACGACTAACGGGCTATTTACCACCTGATCTTTTTTAGGATTGCTTATAACGAAAGTGGCATCAGAAACTAGTTTGGTTGCCGACTCGATCGGTTCAACTTGTGCAAAAATTAAATCGTCTATCTGCAAACCAGAACCTTTATCCCCCTCAATGACAAAAGACAAGATGACATTTTTCCCTTGATACGGCGCGACGCCTATCGTGTTGAATTGGATCCACTTTTCTGCCCCAACTTGTTTTGCATCTGCGTGATATAATTTCTCCTTATCCACATATACATCTAGGGTCAAATTTTGCTTAAAATTTTTAAATTTGAATGAAAAAAATAAAGTATTTGAGTCTACTGGAACATCCCTTGCCGCTGAAATAATTGAAATGTTGTCCCCGCCCCCTCGTGACTTTTTTATGTAGTCCATCATTTGGCGCTCTCTACTATCTGCTTTGGGTTCTTTTAACATACTGCTTTGCAAAACTCCATCAGTATTTCTTACCTCTTCTTTTGGAACCGACTCACCCCCACTTAGTACACTGCTTTGTGGAATATTCTCAATTTGAAAAGCATTCTTGTCAACAAAAAGTTTAAAAACTCCCCAACTAACAAGAAAAATAACAATGACAATACACACAAATAGTAATGTACGACGCGTACTACGATACCTACTTACTGATTGCTCACTTCCCGAAGGTGGGCTTTTGAACCCAGCACTTTGTCCTACGCTCGTTGGCGTGTATTGTTGATTTAAGGGCAAACCTGAACGAACATCGAAGGACGTGCTGGGGAACGCTGACGGTGAATAGTTGTTCCCTATTGCCGCAAGAGTGGGCTTGCGACGAAAACGAGCAACAAGGCTCTGGATGACCCCAACGACAAAACAAAAAAGAAAAATTACATAAAAAATAACAAAAAACAAAATTGCTTCAAACCCATATGAATTTGACCTCACCCAAAATACAAGCATAATCAGAATGACAGGAGCCCATAAAGTAGATTTGATGAATGCATTTTCTTTCAAACCATGAAATGCATATAAAAAGTAAAAAAATGCAATAAAGAAGGAAGTTAAGTAGGATTGGGAAAGCGCAATAAAAAAAAGAGTGGAAGCCATCACAACCGAATAAAAAGTAACTGGGAGCGTTGCAAGTAAAGGGTTAGAAACAGGATAACCTAGTGAACCACTCAAAAACAAACTAAAAGAGAGAATCCCAAAAAAAATGGCAAACAAAAGATAGAGGGGTCTTATTTTCATACGAAAATTATACCACCCCTAGACACAAAGCTCAATCACATCGCCATCTTCAAGGTGCTTGACAAAAAATTATAAATATGTATACTTTTAAGCAGAGTCAGCCTTGAGGACTTGCAAGTGGGAGGTGTCCTGGGATACCTCGTCTTACCACCTAAACAAAAACAGGTCGCCCCCTTGCTCTAAGTCTTGGGGGTGTTTTTTTACACTCGAAACTCAATCACATCGCCGTCTTTTACAATGTATTCTTTGCCCTCAATGCGCACTTGGCCTTTTTCGCGAGCGGCAGGATACGAGCCGGCGTCGAGTAGATCTTTCCAAAACACTACTTCTGCGCGAATGAATTTGTCCTTAAAGTCGGTGTGAATCGCCATACCTGCGACCGGTGCAGTGCTTCCCTTTTTAATCGTCCACGCACGTGTTTCAACTTCACCTGTGGTAAAGTACACCTCAAGTCCGAGCATCTCATAACTTTTTTTGATGAGCTCATTCACGCCATCGTCTTTTGCGCCAAGTTCTGTACGGAACATTTCTTTTTCCTCACCTTCGAGTTGCGAAAGGTCGTGCTCCACCCCAGCATCCACAATCACGTAGTGTGCATTCAAGCTTTTAATATACTCGAGGAGCTTTACGTAGCGCTCGTCCCCCATTTCATCCAAGTTTTTTCCACCCGCTTTCTTGTTCAAAACATACAAAATCGGCTTCATAGTGAGGAGGTGGAGTGTGCGCACGAGCGGAGTCTCTTCATCGGTCATTGGAACGGAGCGTGCAAGATTCCCACTCTTAAGTGCTCCAGAAATTTTCGTGAGCACTTCTTTTTCTTTGATTGCTTCTTTCGCCCCACGCTTCACGTCTTTCTCAATATTTGCAAGGCGTTTGGTGACCGTCTGGTCGTCGGCAAGAATGAGTTCGAGGTTGATCGTCTCAATATCCGACACGGGGTCTATCTTTCCATGCACATGAATCACGTTGTCATCTTCAAAGATACGCACTACTTCTGCAATGGCATCTGTTTCGCGAATGTGTGAGAGAAATTGATTGCCCAGACCTTCACCCTCACTTGCTCCCTTCACCAAACCGGCAATGTCCACAAACTCAACGGCAGCGGGAATTGTTTTTTTTGTTTTTGAAAATTCTGCAAGTTTATAGAGACGCTCGTCGGGCACTGCAACGACACCTACCGATGGGTCGATAGTACAAAACGGATAGTTCTCCGCCGGGACAGATTTTTTCGTGAGGGCGTTAAATAGAGTCGACTTACCCACATTAGGGAGCCCCACGATACCGATTGCAAGTGCCATAATTATTTGAGAACCTTCTGAAGCTCTGCTTGGTAGGTGCGCATAACTTCCATGGTTGCCGCCTGCTGAGAACGACCACCTTTGATCTTTGTTTGAATCTCGTCGCCGATTTTCTTGAACAATTCGGGATTTTTTGAAACAAGCTCAATAATGCGATCAACCTCGGAATCGGGGACTCCCTTAAGCTGACTCTTGATCATCTTCTTCATTAAAAATTCTTTAAACATAATAGGTTGAGTCTAGCAAAAAATAGATAGTTGAGCAAATACGTGCATAACCGCACCCACACTTGCCTACCCTTGTCGCTCTTTTGAGAGCGAAAAATAAACTTCGAGGAGTGCAAAAAGGAAGCTGACCGTAAGTGGCCCCATAAGAATCCCCACGGGGCCAAAGAACGCAATACCACCAAGCACAGAGAGAAGAATGATAAGCGGATGAAGCTGCATGCCACGACCTACGAGTTTTGGTCCGAGGAAATTATCTACAAGGCCCACCGCTCCCACCCCCCACGCAAGAAGCCCGAAGCCCGAAGCCGTCGCCCCCGAAAGAAACAAAAAAGCGATTGCCGGAGTGAGAACAAGCGCAGTTCCAATTCCCGGAATGATTGCCGTAATCACCGCAACACTTCCCCACAGCGCAGCATTCGGAACACCAAAAATCCAAAATCCAAGCGCAGTCAACATACCCTGCGTCAGTGCGACGAGCAAATTTCCTTTCACGATGGAATTCGCAGCACCTTCGAGTTTTTTAAAAATAGCTTCATCGCTTCGGTCACGCAAAGGGCTCAGTTCAATAATAAATTTTTTAATCTTCTCGCCGTCTTTAAGCAAATAGTACAACGCCACCAAGAAAATAAAGAGGCTCATCATGATCTTTGCAAAATCAGAGAAGATCGAGCCAAGGTGCTCTACAACCCACGTGAGCCCCTGCTTTGCATACTGATCAGTGTTGATGGTAAGCCCCTGCATAACAGGAAAAGCGGTTTTTAAATTGTTCACACCTTTGTCGAGAGCACCCGAAAGACCTTCGTCTCCACCATTTTCTGCAAGAGAACTATAAAGCCCTCCCGCTTCCTGAACCACCTGTACCCCAATGAGCGTGAGCGGAGTAAAAATAAATACAACAACAATAAGAACCGTAATGAGTGCAGAAACCCCAGAATTGACGTGTGCTCGCGCCATAATTTTTTCATAGATGGGTCTAAATACAACCGCAAACACAACTGCCAGCACCAACGCAAACAAAAATGGTTGAAAGATGAAAAAAGCGAGCACAGAGGTCGCAATGAGTACGACGAGTAAAAAATAAAATTCAGGTTTTAGATGGGTCATGCCTTATAGTATATACATTTTTAAATAAATTGCGAATTTCGATTCTGCGGAATCGTGTCGCGTAAGTCCGTTGGACGCGCGCTTGAGAACACCCCTACTCTACTTTGCCATGCTTTGCTCTGCGATAAAAAAACTTTCTAACCTCCTCAACCACTACGATCGACAGCGCAACAGGAATAATGAGCAACCACTCCGAAAAACTGAGAGGAACGGTGTGCAAAAGTTTTTGCATCATAGGGTTATAGACCGCGAAAAGCTGTAGAGAAATAACGACCAGCGTCGCGCCTACAAGAAACATATTGGAGAAAGGGTTCATTTGAAATATCGAGAGTTTTTCCGAACGACAATTCCACGCGTTGAACCACTGAAAGACAGCAAGACCAGTGAGCGATATCGTCATCGCCTTTGCAAGGTCGGTTTCAAAGTTCCCGACGTTGAACAAGTAAAGTGCTCCGATTGCCATTGTGACTGACATAAGAAACATTCTCTGACCCATAAGTTTGTCAACGAGATATTTTGAAGGACGGCTAAAGTTTCCTCGGAGCAATCCCTTTTCTTTTGGATCCATAGCAAGAGCAACGTCCAAAAAACCATCGGTCACCAAGTTGAGCCAAATGATTTGAGCGGGCAAGATGAGGAGCGGATACCCAAGCACGAGTGCACCCGCAATCGCAAGGACTTCTCCTGCACTCGTCGCAAAAAGATATAAAATAACTTTTTTGATAGTTTTGTAAATACTGCGTCCCTCTTCAACCGCTGCAACAATACTCCCAAAATTATCATCAAGAAGAATGATGTCTGCCGCTTCTTTTGCCACCTCGGTCCCGATTTTCCCCATCGCTACACCGAGATCTGCTGCAACTAAAGACGGCGCGTCGTTCACGCCGTCGCCCGTCATAGCTACCACTTCCCCCCGTGCTTTATATGCTTGAATAATACGCAGTTTGTGTTCAGGATTCACGCGCGCGAAAACTGAAACTGAGGAAAGTTTCTCCAAGAGATCACTATCGGAAAAGGTATCAATTTCAACTCCCGTCAGCACTGAATCTCCTTCGTGATAAATCCCCGCTTCAGTCGCAATTGCCTGTGCGGTCACCTTATGGTCTCCCGTAATCATCACTACGCGAATTCCCGCAAGAGTCGCTTCCTCCATCGCATTCAACACTTCTGTACGAAGTGCATCTTTCATGCCAAAAAATCCAACAAAAGTAAGGTCTTTTATATTCTCTGGAATAAATGACTCCGGCGCGTCACGTCGCTCCGCAATCGCCACCACACGAAGACCTTCGCCCGACATCGTCAAAAAAATAGATTCAAACTCTTCTTTTTCTTGTTTAGAAAGAGGGTGGCTCTTTCCTTCGCGCCAAACCTTGGTAGACAAGGAAAGAACTTCTTCTGCGGCACCCACCACTGTCAACAATTTTTGACCATCAACCTGATGCACCGCAGCATGGTATTTGAGTTTATAATCAAAAGGTATGTCAGCGACAAGTGGCGACTCCCGCTCAAGACTGTCTTTATGAAAACCCAATTTTTGTGAAAATATAAGCATTGCGGCTTCCGTCGGATCGCCGGCAACATGCCATTCTTCGCGTTCTGGAAAAAATGAAACGCGGGCATTGGCACAAAATGCTGCGATTTTCCCGACAAATAATAACTCAGGATGATTTACGGGGTCCACCACAGCACCATGAAGGCGGATATCTCCCGTAGGTTCATACCCAATACCCCCGACTTCAAAAAAATTTCCATCGACGTACGCTTTTTGAATCACCATTTCATTTTTAGTGAGTGTTCCTGTCTTGTCGACCGCAATCACGCGCGCTTGCCCGAGCGATTCCACCGCATGCAGTTTTTTTACCAAAACATTGCGCTTACTCATCCGCCATACTCCCGTCGCCAAAACCAGCGTCATCACAATTGGCAACCCCTCAGGAATGACGGACACGGAAAGGGAGACTACGGTCGCAAACATTTCTTTTGCTGATTTTCCCGAAGAAATACCAACTAAAAAAAGTGTGATACTGATAAGAGCGACGGCAACAATGACGAGTCGTGAAAGCGCGCGGATGTTTGCCTTCAGAGGGATTTCAGTATCGATTGCGGCTATTTCAGTCGCGATTCGTCCCATAGCCGTATCGAGCCCTGTTGCCACGACCACAGCTTTCCCGTTTCCCAAGACAACATGTGTTCCTTTGAGTACCATGTTTTTTTGCGTGAGGAGCGAAGTGTCAACACTTTCAAGAGTATCCGCAACTTTTCGTGTCGGCTCTGATTCCCCCGAGAGCACAGCTTCGTCAATTTTCATATTGTGAGCGAGGATTACGCGCGCATCAGCAGAAATTTTTTCCCCCTCGCGTAAAATAATAATATCCCCTACCACAACCTCCGTATCAGGAACGATTAATTCTTTACCTTCTCGAAGTACAGTTGCTTTGGTTTCTATAAACTGCTTAAGTGCGCGCAAAGTATTTTGCGCTTTCCCTTCCTGAATCGTGCCCATAATGGCATTGAAAAGCAACACCGCCAAAATAATTCCTCCGTCCACTACCTCTCCCATCAAAAAAACAATAATACTTGCCGCAACTAAAATATAAATGAGAGGACTTTCAAACTGCCGCAAAAAAATAACGAGAATGCCATCCACTTTAGCGTCTGGCAATTTATTCAACCCCTGCTCGCTCAAGCGTCGCAGAGCCTCAAGCTTGGATAAACCTTCTTCTCCAGAGTGAAGCTCCTGAAAAATATCAGTTGAGCTTTTTGAATGCCATGTGTTGTTAGTGGACATATGAAGATTGCGCAGCTCAGAATGTAAAAATTACTCAAACAAACTTCCCCCTCCTTTTCCGGTTTTTGCTTCTTTTGTATTCTTTACACGAAAATCTTGTTGTACATCGCGCGCTGCTTTGCGATACTTACAAAAATCACATTGTGGACCGACCTCGGGAATCTCGTTGGTCTCCAAACATTTCTTTATTTCGAGCAATACTGTATCAATCCACTCCGTCTCTCCTTTGCAGGGAATCAGCGTGACCTCAAACTCAAGCTGCCCATCAAATGCCTTTTTGTCGGTACCTGCATTTGCATACACAAAATACCCTGTATCTGAAACCTTAAAACCGTTTTTGCGCAACAACCACTGATACACACCTATCTGGCGCTTGTACTGCCCTTCCCATGAAGAATCCGCGAGCGTTTCTATGCTTCCCTCTTTTGAGGTTGCTTTGTAGTCCACCACCATGAGCTCGCCGGCGGGGTTTACCCAAACATCGTCCACTGCACCCGAAATCACAAATCCAGTTTGTGGGTCTTTGTACTCCACTCCCTCAAAATTCTCTCGCCATGTATCCATGTTTTTGTGTGCAAACGGTACTGCGTCAACACCATACTTTTTCATGAGCGGATGAGAAGTTTTCCCCACACGATGCGCATCAAATTCTTTTTTGAGCAAGGTGTCAACAGCAATGTTGATAGTAAACGCGGGTCCACGAGGGCGTGCCGTGCCAAGCTTGTTGTCAACAAAGAAACACCGAGGGCACTCTGTATAAAGCTCGATCTTTGAACGAGAGAGACGCCAGCGCGGACCGCCATAATTCCAATCGGGTTTTCGGTGAGGTTTATAAAAGTCAGACATACAAGTATCGTACCACGATGAAGCACTCCAAACAAAACACTCAGTTTTTGTGGCTTAAAACGCAAGGTATTTCCCTCCATTGATGAACTATTTCTTCTACCCAGATTATGTTACTACTAAAACCACGATACTAACGCAACAACAATGTGTTGAAATATCAATGCAAAAAACTTCTTAATCTTTTTCATATTTTTTGTGGAGGTTTTTTCAATTTGTATTTTTTAAAAGACCACGCCATGAAAAATATACTAAAAAACATCAATACTGTTTGTAATAAAAACGCCACTGCATCTATGTTTACCGTAGGTATTACAAAAATAACCACCACCGCTGTTAATACTGCCAAAATAGTAGAGATAATTAAAGTAGTGAAAAGAACAGGAACATGCACAACCGCAAGTCGAGTGTAAAAATTTTCCCCATCTATTTTTGTGTTTATCAAAAGTGGAACACCTATATATAAAATAAGAAAAATAGCACTAAAAAAGGTGTCGTAGAGACCATATTTTGTTACTGGCAAAAAAAATATACTAAACACAGACAAAAAAATATATCCAAAGAAAAAATATCTTCGGAAAAGAATCCCCCGCTGTGAAATAAGCCCAGACTGATAATCCGAAACAGCTTTTACGGGATTAAAAAAATTAAGCATTATTTTAAAAAAATTATGATACAGAATCTTAATAAAAAAACGGGTCGGGGTAAACCGACCCGTTTGGGACATAAAAACAACCAATTCAACAACTGTACCCGCTTCCAGAAACAGTTGCAGAACATGCCATTATCGGCGAAAAGAAAGTAGTACGAATGTTACTTCCATTGGCACCAAACACGGCGTTATCAAAAATAATTCCAAGGGCAATACTGTACCAAGTAAACTCCCCCCTCATCTCCCCGGCCATTTCATCCGACATCGGAAAACCAATCTTCTCGATTTCAGCAATAGTGGCGGTGGGGTTGCTTGCAAGTTCCGTATTGATGGTACTTGCGGAAGCGATGGTGGGAACGAATGTTACGGACAGTAGTAAAGTAGCTGCACACAGCAGTGATGCAAACTTTTTCATAGCGACCTCCAAGGTCGTTGATTGTAATACAAAGAACTATTTTTCAGACACGATGTTCTGTATCTATGAGTGAGTGTAGTATAAAATGGTTTTTTGTGCAAGCTTTTTCCACCAGCGACAAACTTTCCCGAAACACTAAAAAGCGAGATAATTCTTCCAGCGATGATAGAGCTCGCGTGTGGCGCGCAAATCCCCCGCATTATACTTCGCAATATCCTCAAAATGTCCTCCCGTGAAAAGCCTCTTCACATCGTCCCCGGTAACTCCGGAAGCTTTTGGGCTCTCGATGCCAAAAGCTCGGCACCACAAATGAAGCCCTCCCTTGCGACGCACCGCACCATAGAAAGAAAGCTGGTCTAAGAGGTCGATATGTTTCGCACCAAAATCTTGACTCCCGACATATCGATTCGACATCAAGTCCTTGGATGGGCGGATGCCATAAATTGCCGAACGAACCATTAAAAACGGAACGTCAAACCCGCGCCCATTAAAACTTACAAACGCATCGTATTCGGCAACTCCCCGCCAAAAATTTTCAAGCATCTCGCGCTCCCCCATCGCCTTAAACTTCATTCCGGCTTCCTCGCGGTCGGGCATCTTTTTGCCATTTGTATCGAAATATACGGCACCTTTGTCACGCTCGTCATCTAGAACGCCGATGGCAACGATCTGCCCAGTAAGTGGTGAAAAGCCAAGTCCGTCTTTCAGGTCTTGTAGAGCCCGTTCATATTCATCCTGATGTTCAGGAGCTCCGGATTCTTTTTTAATCCACTTTGTGAGCACGTCTTGAGTTGCAGAATCTAGCGCATCAAAATCTTCTCCAACCGTTTCAATATCAAAAATAAGTGTCGACATATTCAAAGTGTATCACAAGACTACTCCCTTAACTTGTAGCTGTTCCAGCAGCGCAGTCATTAAATGCCTTTACTTCTCTGTTATACTGCTCGACTAAAATCCGACTCGATTCAATCAGAGCATTATATGGCACTACCATAACATTAAACTCACCCACATATACATTGTATTTTGGATTGTTCGGTGGCGTAGTATCAATCTGCACCTTCTTCGCATCAAGATCTATGCGCATCGTGGCAATGGTGGCATTATTCGTTTCAATTTGCATTTTCTTTTGTGCGTCAATGGCAGGACACGAAGAAAGAGGCATGCCAAAACTTTGCACCGCAAGCCACGTTTCGCGCCCTTCATACATTCCTCTCCCTGCAGCAATACCAATCTCTTGATATCGCGGATTCAAGATATTTGCGCGATGCCCGGGGCTTGCCATCCATGCATCGACCAACTTTGAATCATTGGCAAAGTTCCCCAGTGCTAAATTTTCACCCACAACCACATACGCATAACCTGCCGCTTTCGCAAGGTCGCTCGGACCGACTCCTGTCGGCGATATGTGTTCAAAATATTGTTTTGAAAACATATCGAGAAGTTTCGTCATGGCAATACGGTCGAGAGTCTCATTATGCGTCAAGGCGCCTAACCCACCATTTTCGGCGCGTGCACGATTGGTATACTCAAACACGCCCTGCGCCGTCAAAATAACACTTGGCAAGGGTGTGGAGACAGGTTCCGCGCGCAAAGGCCCCGGAACAACAACTTTCTGAGGCGTAACCGCAATTGGAGCGGGTGTGCTCGATTTCACTGGAACAGACTTCTTTTGTATTGTCGGCACATTAACAACACCCTGAGTGCTTCCCCCAGAGGTTTTTGGTTGCACTACGGGAGTCTCTGTTTCCACCTTGAACACAACTTCGGTTGGCGCGGCGGGACCAAATCGCTCCTCGAGATATGTATACGAAACGACGCCGGCACCAAGAAGCGCGACAATGGCTATCAATACACCGATAATATTACCGAGCATACAATTATACTACCATTATTTCCCTCGCTTCTCCGCTTCAAGAAACAAGAACAATGGGATTTCTTTGCGCGCTCGATCCTCCGCATCTTGCCGCGGACCCTTCTCGCTCACTCGATGAGAAAGCCATTCTTCGAGACGCGCGACTGCAAACCCACTGTTAGCGAGGGTTTTAAAATAGTATTGGAGTGGTCGATGAAACGAAATGGTTGTCGCCCCTCTCTTACCCGAAGGTCTCCCCGGATTCATGTCGATTTCACTTTTTGATTCTGACATGTAACGGTCAACGCGCCGATACTGCGTTTTTGCTTCGTCGTCAAAACCCCATGCGCTCGCCTTGGGAATGCGAAACGCAGGATGGTTCATTACCAAATACAATTTGCCTCCCGGCGCAAGCACGCGTACGCACTCTTTAAAGACCTTGTGTGGCGCTTCAATATTTTGAATTGCCAAAACAACAACCACCTTATCAAAATACCCATCTTGAAAAACAACAAGGTCTTCCGCAGAGCGTACAAAAAAACGAATTTCTTTCGGGGACTGCTTTTTGGCAAAATCTATGAGCGTAGTTGCCACATCAACGCCGGAAACCTCCGCCCCTGCTGCACGAAATGCACGACTAAAAAACCCCTGCCCACAAGCAACATCGAGCACTTTTGTTCCCTCTTTAATACCCATTGCACGCACAATGTTCGGCAAAATAACTTTCGTTTGGTAGGTATCATCGTCCTTTTCAATCATGGTGTCATACCATCCCGCCACGGCGTTCCATGAAGTGTCTGCTCCGGCCTTTACTGGCGCCTTTTTTTCTTTTTTAGGGTTTTGGTTGATCATGGAATTCTTTATGCAAGCTTAATAATGACAAACGTTCCTGCAAAAATAAGTGCTCCACCGAGAAAAAAATAAATATTGGGAACTGCACGAAAAATAATAAAACTAAAAAGGACGACAAAAAATGGGTATGAGACTTCGATTATTGACGCCGTCGAAGCGTTTAGTGATTTGATTGACGAAAAAATAAAAAAATTTGCGAGGGCTGCTAACAAGCTAGCCCCAAGAATAAGCAGCAACCCCATTTTACCAACTTCGAAAACTGTTTTCGTGTTGGTAAAAAATACAAACGGCAACAAGATTACTACGGTAACAATTGAATTTATGAACAAAAGCATAAGAGGTGAGACCTCAGAAAGAATCTTCTGGTCGATGGTGTACACTAACCCCCATACCACTGCTGCCCCTATTGCGTAAAATAATCCAGTATTTTCCATTGTATTTTATGTTTATTCTATGTTGAAAACCATTCGAAGTCAATCTTCTTCAAAAAAGGAAAGCCACTAGAAATTTTCTGGTGGCTTTCAAAACTTATCTCCCGTTGTGTATTTCAATCATTTTAAGAAGCACAACGCGCTCCTCCTCACTCCCCAATCGTGTACGACTACGAACTTCGAGTGCTTGCGGAATAGTTGTGTAGAGACTAGCCCATTTGATCAACGCATCACTTTCATCCTGGCTTCCGAGCAGTGTTTGACCAGCAGCCTGACGTATTTCATCAATAGTGAAACACAAAGCAATCCATCTTTTCAGTGCAGCGTGCCGCGCAGGATTCCCCGGTCTCGAACTATAATATTCCAGTTGTGCCTCATTACAGGTAGTTGCCTGTGAGACAACTTCTGGCAATGGGTGGAGTGCGCCCTCAAGTAGTGCAAATGGAATTCCAGTCTGTGTTGCAAGTAGAGATAAATGTGCAGTCATAATGACCTCCTCATTAATTGTTGTACAGAGACTCCAAACACCATATTCTCATAATTTTAGCTAATTATCAAACATAAAAACAAGAAATTTCGCAGAATAATCAGCTGGCAAATATTCGGCTAATTTAGTAGAATATGAAAGATATGAAACTCACCGTCCCCTACCACGAACAAAAAACTGAATACACCTGTGGTCCCGCTTCGCTCAAAATGGTTTTTTCATTTCTTGGCACTTTTAAGACTGAGAAAAAAATTGCGAAACACGCGAGCACCGACAATGAAACGGGGACCCGCCACCAGGGCATGATTGACGCAGCGCTCCATCAAAAGTTCTATTGTTATGTAAACGCGGATTCATCGGTTGATGAAATAAGATATTTTATAAACCTCGGACTTCCTGTTATTATTGATTACACTGAACCATCTGAAGATGACGGGCACTACGCCGTTGTGTCAGGCTACGTAGATGGTATCATCATCCTGCACGATCCTTGGAACGGAAAAAACTTTAAGCTCGAGGAAACTGAGCTTATCGAACGCTGGCACGACTCGCACAGCGGACACAAAAGTTGCAACCAATGGATGATGGTACTTTCGAATGAACCGTTCTCGCTGGGAAAACAATATCTGCCCAAAAACCAAGAGTAGTGTATGATGAACAAGACCGACCAACTCGACGCACTCCACACAAAGTGGCTTACGAACTGCATGTGCGAATTAAAAAAGACTGCAACGCAGGGGGTACGTGGAGATGGGAGTGCCACCGCAGATGTTGTATTCATTGGCGAAGCTCCAGGCGCAAAAGAAGACAAAGAGGGGCGACCGTTCATTGGCGCCGCAGGGAAATTTCTCGCTGAAATGCTCGCAAGTATCGGCATGAAACGCGAAGATGTCTACATAACCAACATCGTCAAATATCGCCCGCCAGACAACCGTGACCCGACACCCGACGAAATCACCGCTTGTGCACCCTGGCTCGAAGAAGAAATACAACTTATCAAACCCAAACTCGTTGTTTTTCTGGGGCGACACGCCATGAACCACTTTTTTCCGCATGAAAAAATATCATCTGCGCATGGCAACCTCATCACCGCACCCATGTGGGGGAAAGAGCAACATTTCCTTCCTCTCTACCACCCCGCTGCAGCGCTCTATAATGGTTCCTTGCGCGAGGTGCTGAAGGAAGATTTCAAAAAGATTCCGCTCATATTGAAAAAAATAAAAAAAACCGCTGAACCCGAAGGCACAACGGCAAGATAGATACATCTATCCTAATATGATCTTTATTGTTTAATAGAGCGAGACGCTGCATCAAAAAGAGTCCGAAAAAGTTCGTTCCTTTCTTTATCTGCAGAGTTAGGAAACCACCGATAGAGTCGCAAGGCGACCCTAGCAATCTTTCGGGCCTTGACATACATCTCTCGAAGCTCCTCTCCTGTTCTCGCTTGCATACCTTCACCTGCAAGCCCTAAAAAACTTTGATGAAGATGATCAACGAGAGCTCTTACTCGCACTTCAATTGGTATATTTTTTCTCTCTATTCTTTTCAACATCAGCCTTAAAGTTTCTGGCGTCACGGTTGTTTCCCTCCATTCAGTCTGAAGCTAAAATACAGCAAAACTAGAATCTTGTCAACGGTAAAATTACTTTTACAGCAACACCGTCGCCTCATTGCCCCCCACCTCGAGCACACCGTCCGCAAGTGGAATTTGTGTCACTACCCCACCCGCGTCCACAATACGAAGCTCGCCTGCACGAAGCGGTGCCACGAGCGGTGCGTGGTGAGAGAGGATGGTCACATCCCCGCCGGTCCCTGGACAGGTCACTTGGTGCACCTCCCCTTTGAACAACACTTTATCTACTTGTGCGACGGTGAGTTTAAACATAATTATTTTCCGCTCGTACTTGCGGCAAGCACCTCGTCAATCGTACCCTTCATATAAAACGCAGCTTCGTTCACATCGTCGAGTTTGCCTTCAAGAATACGAGCGAAACCTTCCACCGTGTCTTCAAGTTTTACATACTTACCCGGCGCGCCCGTAAACACTTCTCCCACGAAAAATGGCTGTGAGAGGAAGCGTTGAATTTTTCGTGCGCGGTTTACCGCAAGCTTGTCGTCTTCCGAAAGTTCTTCAATACCGAGAATGGCGATGATATCTTGCAAATCTTTGTAACGCTGGAGGACTTTGCGTGTCTCCATAGCAACATTGTAGTGACGCTCACCAACCACCTGCGGATCGAGCGCGGTCGATGCCGAATCGAGCGGGTCGATAGCAGGATAAATACCAAGCGACGCGAGTGCGCGTGAGAGCACCACCGTAGAGTCGAGGTGTGAGAAGGTTGTCGCAGGCGCAGGATCGGTAAGGTCGTCGGCTGGCACATACACCGCCTGCACTGAAGTAATAGAACCTTTGGTCGTTGACGCAATACGCTCTTGGAGTTTGCCCATTTCCTCGGCGAGCGTTGGTTGATAACCCACTGCTGATGGCACGCGCCCAAGAAGTGCCGACACTTCTGCTCCCGCCTGAATGAAGCGGAAAATATTGTCCATGAAAAGAAGTGTGTCTTTGCCCCCCGCGTCGCGAAAATGCTCCGCCATCGTGAGTCCCGAAAGCGCCACGCGTGCACGCGCGCCCGGCACCTCGTTCATTTGCCCAAAGACGAGCGCCGTTTTTGCGAGCACGCCCGAGTCTTTCATTTCGTGATAGAGATCATTCCCTTCGCGCACGCGCTCACCAATACCGGCAAACACCGAGTACCCGCCGTGCTCCGTCGCCACATTACGAATGAGCTCCTGAATGAGCACCGTCTTTCCCACACCAGCGCCACCAAAGAGACCCACCTTACCACCCTTGATAAAGGGCGTCATGAGGTCAATTGCCTTGATTCCCGTTTCAAAAATTTCTGTTTTTGTCTTCTGGTCTTTGAATGGAGGTGCTTTGCGATGAATCGGCGAACGCTGAACAGTCGAGGGTAGCCCCGCACCTCCGTCAATCGTCTCGCCGAGAACATTAAAAAGTCGCCCGAGAACTTCTTCTCCCACAGGAACAGAAACTGGCGCGCCGGTGTTCACCACCTGCACATCGCGCCTGAGTCCATCGGTCGAGTCGAGCGCAATAGCGCGCACGCGCCCGAGCCCAAGGTGCTGAGCAACTTCGAGCGTGATCTTGCGCTTCTCCTTGTGCTCACCAATCCACGACACTTCGAGTGCGTGCTGTACTTCCGGAATATCGTTTTCAAAATAGACATCGACAACCGGCCCGACAATTTGTTTTATAATTCCTGTGTTCATAATAATGTTATTAAAATTCCTGTGGGTTAATAATTCTACTTCATCGTCTCCATCCCCCCAATAATCTCACTCATCTCTCTCGTAATCGCGCCTTGGCGGGCTTTGTTGTATTCGCGGGTGAGAAGGAATTCAACTTCACTTGCCTTATCTGAAGCATTCCGCATGGCAACCATACGTGCAGAATGTTCAGAGGCTTTTGATTCAAGAAATGCATGGTAGACCTCAATGGCAAGCAAGCGCGGAATAAGCTTTGCGAACACTTCCTCAGGTGATGGTTCAAAAAGGTAGTCTGCGCTGTGGGTGAGCTTCTCGGTGGTCTCTCCCGTCTCGGCAAACTTCCCGCGCACGGGAGCAATCCCCTTCACCATTTCCCCAAGACCCTCCAAAGAAAGCGGGAGAAGGGTGCGCACCACGGGCTCTTGCGCAAACGTTGACTGAAAGTTGGTATACACCACCACACATTCGTCGTATTCTTCGCGGGTAAATAAATCGGATACTGTGGAAACGATTCCGCCAAAATCGAGAAGCGTACTCTCATCCCCCATTTTTGTTATGCGGTCTTCGAGAAGATACCCTCGGCGTGAGAAAAATTCTTCTCCCTTGCGTCCAATGGCAATGATGCCGACATTTTCGCGAGCGATACCGCGAGACGCGAGCGTGGAAACCGCACGGCGCGTGACCGCCCCATTCAGACTTCCCGCAAGACCCTTGTCGCTCGTGATCACCACCATGAGCACGCGTTTGACCTCGCGCTTTGTCACCAGCGGGTGTCGGGCGATATCAATAGAGCTTGCGACGCGGGAAAGAATGCGGAATGCCGCCAAGGCGTAGGGGCGCGCGGCGAGTGCCGCCATTTGTGCCTTGCGCATCTTCACACCCGAAACCGCCTCCATGGCTTTGGTTACCTGGTGCGTCTTGGTGACGGAGCGGATCTTGGTTTTAATTGCGCGCAGAGATGCCATACATGCTTAATAATTATGCACGAGGTGCAATAAAGAGCTCGGGGTGCGCAATCTTGAAGCTTGCGAGTGCTTCTTTAATCCTCGCTTCGGTAATCTCGGAAATCGCACGCTCTTTTTGCATTGCCTGAAATACTTCCGGTGCATGGTGGTCAAAATACCCCATGAGCGTTGTTTCAAAAAGGTGCATGTCTTCAACTTTCACACCATCAATGAGCCCAGAAACACCGGCATAAATAGCGAGCACTTCTTTCTCGAACGGTTGTGGTTTGCCGTTGGGTTGTTTCAAAAGCTCTGAGAGGCGACGACCCTTTTCGATACGTTCTTTGGTCTCTGGGTCGAGATCACTCGAAAACTGCATAAACGCTTCGAGCTCTCGGAATTGTGCAAGCTCAAGACGAATCTTGCCGGCAACTTTCTTCATTGCTTTTGTCTGAGCACTCGAGCCCACACGCGAAACAGAAAGACCCACATTAATAGCAGGGCGCATACCTTTGTTGAAAAGATCGGTGTCGAGATAAATCTGTCCGTCGGTGATCGAAATCACGTTCGTCGGAATGTATGCCGACACATCGCCCTGTTGTGTTTCAATAATTGGAAGCGCGGTGAGTGACCCTCCCCCCAACTTCTTTGAGAGTTTTGCCGAGCGCTCCAAAAGACGTGAGTGAAGATAAAAAATATCACCTGGATATGCTTCGCGCCCCGGTGGACGGCGAAGAAGGAGCGACATCTGGCGATACGCAACAGCGTGCTTGGAAAGATCGTCGTACACTACGAGCGCGTCTTTTCCCTTCAACATGAAAAATTCACCAATCGTTGCCCCCGTAAATGGCGCAAGATACTGGAGCGCAGCGGGATCAGAAGCACCTGCAACCACCACCACGGTGTATGCCATCGCACCGCGTTCTTCGAGCTCGCCAACAATGCGGGCAATCTTGGATTCTTTTTGCCCGATAGCAACATAAATACAAATAGGGCGTGTCTCTTGTGGTTCGTTGATTTGGTTCAAAATAGTATCGAGTGCAATTGCCGTCTTGCCGGTGCCACGGTCACCAATGATAAGCTCGCGCTGTCCGCGACCGACAGGAATCATGGCGTCGATTGCTTTGATACCCGTGTGGACAGGTGTGTCCACGCCTGCGCGATCGATAACCCCAAACGCAATGCGCTCAATAGGAAAACGGTCTTCTTCTTTAATAGCGCCCTTACCGTCGATAGGTTCACCGAGCGCATTGACCACGCGCCCCACCATCCCTGATGAAACGGGAATCGAAAGTGTCTTACCAGTACCTTTCACCACCATCCCCTCGCGGATTTTTTCCGCACCCGAAAGAATCACGGCTTTCACAAAGTCCTCTTCAAGATTGAGCACGAAACCCACAATCGGCTCTTCTTCGAGCGCATCTTTAAGCGCCTTGCCACCAGCAACCTCAAACACCACCATCTCTGACATCATGGCGTCGCGAAGCCCTTCAATCTCCGCAATACCGTCTCCTGCTTTCACAACAGTACCAATACGCTCAACCTTGGTCGTAGGCTCGAGCGCCTGAATCTCACGTTTAATTTTTTCGATAATGATGGTGTTCATAGTGCTTAGTTCTTAGTGATAATGTTTCGATACAATTCGATGAGAGCGCGGTGATAACTGCCGTCGATGAGGAGATTTTTGGTGCGAATCTTGAATCCTCCGACAATGGTGGGGTCGATCTCATGACGTTCCCCTTTCACGTCCGGGATCACCCCTTCGCGACGGTAGTGGTCATAGGCGTGTGACCACTTGGTGTGGCTCTTTTTGTCCGCCGTCACGAGCACCACTTCGTTCTGCGACTCACGCCGAAGTGCTATCTTGTCGAGCTCGCGGGGAATAAGGCGGAGGAGTCCCGCGTGTCCGCGCGCACGCACAACCTCCACAAAACGCTCAAAAATCTTGTGTGCATCTTTCGCATTCTTTCCTTCGAGCGCGCCGTGGAGCGCTTCAGCGTATTCAAAAGCTTTCATGATTATGATTTGCGGAGGACATTCTCGGCAGCAAGCACTGCCATACGTGTGACTTCCCGCTCGACACTCTTGAGCATCTCTTCGTGTTCGCGCGCAGTACGACGCTCTGCCTCACTCACGAGGTGCGCCACCTTGCGGTGTGCGTCCTTGAGAAGCACATGCTCCTCTGCTTCTGCGTGTTTCTTTGCAGCGTCAATCAGCAAACTACCTTTCTGGGTCGCTTCACGCAAGATGCGCGCTTTTTCTGCCTCCGCTTCACCAAGCTCTCCCTCCATGCGCTCCGCTTCCTTGACCGCATTTTCTATTTTTGCTTTTCGGGTGTCGATCATGGCAAGCACCGGACGATACAAGAAACGATAGAGCACCAAAAGAAGCAAGCCGAAGTTCACTGCCTGAATCAGGAAGAGTTTCCAGTTGACCCCAAAGACGGTTACGATTTGCTCCATGAATGATGTATTATGCGAACTTCAAAATAAAGCCGATGACGAGTGCGAAGATAGCGAGTGCTTCAGTAAATGCAATACCAATGAACATTGTTGCTTGTACTTTGCCCGACGCCTCAGGATTGCGACCAATAGCTTCTACTGCTTTTGCCACAATGAGACCAATGCCAATACTCGGACCAATCACGCCGAGACCGACGGCGAGTGCCATACCCAATATTTTTGCTGATTCAATTTCCATAAATATATTTATTAATTAATTATTAAACACTAATGCGGTTCCGTGACCGCAATCTTTACAAAGAAGAGCGTCAGGAGTGCAAAGATAGCCGCCTGCATAAAGCCAACGAATATCTCAAAGGCCATGATGGGGACCGGGAGCACCATGGGAACAAAGTGCTGAATGACCAAAATCATTACCTCTCCAGCGAAAATATTGCCGAAAAGACGGAACGAAAATGAGATCAACCGCGCTATCTCCGAAAAGAGCTCAACAATACCCACCAGAAAACCCAGTACCGAACTAACATTAACAAATTTCTTGCCATATCTCAAGAAGCCAAGAGTCACAATCCCTAAAACCTCGATAACCAAAAAAGAAATGGCGGTGAGCGCAAGCGTTGTGTTGAGGTCGGTATTCATCGAGCGAAGGAGTGGCACAAACTCCCCATCGGGGTGTGTGAAGCCAATACTGCCAATACCCGGCGTAAACTCAATGACATTGGCGGTGAAAATAAAAAGAAAAATAGTGACAATGAGCGGAAAGAGTTTTCGAGCAAGTTTCGCATCTTCGAGCGTCTCGGTCATGTAGTCGAGAATCCCCGTAAACAACGTCTCGAGAAGTGTCTGCAAACGTCCCGGAATGAGCGCGAGCTTCCGACGCACGACGTAGGTCAAGCTCCCTAAAATGAGCAAAACAACCCACGTCATAAGAAGTGTGTTGGTGATGGGAATACCCAGAAATGTGCCGATGCGTTCGGCGGCAAGTGAAATATGAATGCTTTCCATAAAGAGATGTTCGCATTCTAGCAGAAACGCGCACAAAGAAAAAGGGGCGAGAGGACTTCGTCCTCCCGCCCCTTTTTCTTTGTGCGCTCCTTCTTATGATTGCTTAGGTATTCCCTCTTCCAGTTTTTTCTTCAGAGCGGCAATTTCCTGCTTGAGCTCAATCATCCGCACCTCGCGATCCACCACAAATTTTTGAAAATTTTCAAATTCTTTCACTTTTTCTGCAAGCTTGTCATCTTTTTCTTTGAGATGACTATTGACCGCCTCAATATCCTTCTTGGACTCCTCAACTTTCTTAAAGAGCTCTTTTTGTGCCAAGAGATTTACTTCTAGCTCCTTCCGTCCTGCAATAACCTTTAGGTAAACTTTACGCATTAAAAATATCAGGAAACTAACAAAGGTAAAGCTACCAACCGCGAAAACAGTTAACTTGGTGATATTCTGAAGTGCCGGACCACGAGGCTCCTCAAAAACTACCACCCAGTCTGTCTTAGAGATTTTTGCAGCAACGGAAAGCACTTGCACCCCCTTCTCATTTTCATAAGCATAAGTATCGTCATATGCGGATGTAATGCTTTGCGACTCAGACAATGCATCGTTCACGACCTTGCGACTAGAGTAATCGACCCCTTTTAAAACAAGTGACAAATCGGGATCACTGATCAAAACTCCACTGTTGTCCACAACATAGAACTTTCCCTGACCAGTATCCACGTCTGCAAGTGTTTTGAAAATTGGACTAACGCTAATCACCGCTGAAACAACTCCAACAAGTTCCTTTGTCGCTGAAAATACTGGGAAATTAAGCGTAATAGAAGGTTCGAGCTTGCTTGAGACCGTCACTTCAGACCATACAACCTGTCCTGTCCTTAAGACTTTTTTAAAATCTTGACGCTCGAGTACATTTTGAAGATCTTCAGGAAACACCGTTTTAAACTTATCATACTTAATTACTTCGTTGCCGTTTTTATCAGAAAGTGCCACTGAAGTGAAGTGTTCTTCTTTGAGAATTTTTTGAACAAGAAGTGCATTTTCAACATCTCGAAGATCCTCTCGGATAAAACGTAAAGGGACTTTCACGTCATTCTCTTTTGCACTAAGAAAACCGTCAATTTGCGCAACCGCTATTTTTGCAGTTGCTTTCTCTATGTCACCGACACTCTCGCGCAAAGAAGAAATGGTTGGCAAAAACCACACAAGATTGGAAGTAACAATAATAACACCAAGAAGCACTACTGAGAGAGACGAGGTAGAAAATTTTTCTATCGTATTTTTAAAATAGTTCATGACGTTATATCAAGCTGACCACCCCCTCCTAACACATCCGCACAATACGCATCCCTATTGAACAACAACTTGCGTCAAAGAGAGGACTTCTGGAGAAACAGTAAGTCCAATCTTTTTTGCCGTTGCAAGGTTCACGACAAAATCAATTTTTGAAACAATTTCTACAGGAATCTCTGCGGGAGATTTATTTTCAAACAAAATCTTTGCCGCAAGGCGAGCACCTTGCTTTCCTGCATCATGAAAGTTTCCTCCGTACGACGACAACCCTCCGACGGTCACCCAATTTTCATCGTGGAACATGCTTGATATTTTTTGATCAACAGCCTGCTTGATCAAGAGGTTGATATTACGCGAAACAAATGGATCAGGAGCGTAAAAAAATGCATCAGTATCACGAGCAGTTGTCGCAAGAACAACCTTCTTAAGCTCCTCGACATCAGTAACATCTTTTACCGTTACGGTAATACCAAGACTTTTTGCTACTGGATTTATATAATCAAACGGTACCTCCATAGCCTTGCTTCCCTTTTTGCGAAAGATCGTCACACGTTTTACGCGAGGATCAACTTTCTTTAGAAACTCAAGTCTTTTGCCCGACAGCTCCTCCACCTGCCACGTCACTCCGGTCATATTGCCTCCGGGACGTTGAAAATTGTCAACAACCCCTAGTGTTTCCGGATTCACTCCGAGTTCCAGAATAACTGGAATTTTGTTTTCTATGGTGGCTTTCTGAGCTGCGAGCACAGGCTCAATTCCAATAGCGACAATCAAATCTACTTTATTGTCGATAAGTCCTTTGGCGGTAATGTCAAAATCTTTTTGTTCAGAACCTTTTTCATCTTGAATCACATACTCAACTTTCCTGCCACCAAGATTTTCATTAAAACCTTCGACAAAACCATCTACAACTTTTTTAAAATTTGCTCCTTTGTACAAGATGCCAACTTTAAAAGTTTTCTGAACCTCTTCATCTGGAAGTTCTTTTGAAGAGAAAAACCATACCAACCCTGCCACCAATCCGAGAACCAGAACAACAATTAATAATTTTTTCATGATAATTTTATTTTTCTTTCATTAATAATTAACCCCTGAAGTTTGCTCTTATTATACCATTATGTATTTATAATTAATACGAAATGGTATCAGAATCTACTTTTATTGTTTATCGAATAACAATTTGAGTCAAAGACAATACCTCTTGCGGTATGGTCAACCCAATTTTTGCGGCAGAAGCAAGATTAATAGCAAGATCAACTTTATTTACACTTTCAATAGGGAGGTCTTGAGGAACTTGATTCTCAAATAAAATCTTCCCAGCGATGCGAGAAGCCTGCTTTCCCGAAGACACGAAGTTCCCCCCATAAGAAGCGAGGGCTCCTTGTTGTGCAAAATATTCGTCCGCAAAAATTGTTGGCAATTTCTGCTCCAAAGAATGGTTAATCAGGAATGTCGAATAACGAGAAATAAAAGGGTCTGGCGCATAATAAATTGCATCAGCATCCTTACGAGAAATGTTCTTAACGACTTTTTCCAAATCTTTAAAATCACTGACCTCTTTAAGAATAATCGTTATCCCTAAACGTTCTGCAACGGGTTTTATTGACTCAAGCGAAAATTTCATCGGCTTACTTCCTTTTTTCCCAAACACCATCACTCGCTTAATTCGCGGGTCAATCTTGGCTAAAATTTCGAGTCGCTTTCCCGAGAGCTCCCACGCAAGCCATGTCATGCCTGTTATATTTCCCCCAGGTTTTTGAATACTCTCAACCAAGCCAATCAGAGCAGGGTTTCCTCCTAAAGCAAGGACAACGGGGATCTTGTTTACCGAAGTAACCTTTTTTGCAGCAACAACCGGCTCAAGAGAGGCTGCAAAAATCAAATCAACATTTTGATCAACCAATTCTTGTGCAGCAATATCAAAATCTTTTTGCTCGATACCAGCAACCTTTTTGGGTAAGTACTCAACAACGCTACCTTCTTTAGATTTTGCAATTAAATCCAAGCCTTCCTTAAACCCATTTGCTATTTCTTCAAAACTCTCTCCTTGGTAAATAAGACCCACTCTGTAGACACGAACATTTTCTTTTCTCAAAAATGTACTATCCAACACATACCAAGTAGCGCTCCCCACCACAACGAACACCAGTATTGCAAAAATAATTTTTTTCATTTTTTTATAAATATCACTACAACTAAAAATTTCTTCTTTTAATCATACCACGCTCGAATAAAAAACCAACCAGAAGTATGCACACCGCCCTGCCGTAAGTCGTTACTCTTGAATCACAACATGGGCAAGAGTAACGATTTCTGGGGGGATAGTAACGCCAATCCTCCGCGCTGCGGCAAGATTGATAACGAAATCAATTTTTGAAACAGACTCAACAGGCAAGTCTCCGGGCGACTGTCTGTCGATCAAAATTTTTGCAGCAAGACGAGACACCTGTTCTCCTGCCCCAACAAAATTTGCACCGTAGGACGAGAGTCCTCCTTTCCGAGCCGAGCTCTCGTCAGGACCAACGTGCACCATCTTGAGCCTTTGCAGGTTCTTATTTAGAATATCCGCACTTCGTGAAATAAACGGGTCTGCAGCATAAAACATAGAGTCGAACTCTGAGCGTGATATTGCCCCCGCAACCTTTTCAAACTCCTCGCGCGTTTCAACCTCTTTTACTGTAACTGAAATACCGAATTTTTTTGAAACAGAATCAATGGAAACTAAGGAGCGCTCTATTACTTTTGTTCCTTTTTTCTTAAAGATAACAATTTTCTTTATACTAGGATCGATTGTTTTCATGAGCTCAAGACGCTTCCCTGCCAACTCTTCAACCAGCAACACCACTCCGGCAACATTTTCACCGGGCTGTTGCATGCTTGCAACCAAACCAAGGCTGACAGGATTGCTACCAATAACCAAAAGAATAGGGGTCTTGGTTTCTTTTGTTGCCTTTTTTGCAGCAACAACGCCCTCAACAGCAACAGCAAGAATCAGATCCACTCGATTATCAACAAGACGCTGTGCGGCCAAGTCAAAATCAACCTGCTCAGCACCTTGAACATTTTCAACAAGATACTCTACTCCGTACTTTTTCTCTCCTTCGACGATAATCTTTGAAAACCCGTTCTGAAAACCGTCGGCCACCTGTTTAAAATTATCTCCTTTGTAAATAATGCCGATTTTAAAAACTTTTGTTACAGAACTTGATGACGGTTCGACAATATTTCCCTTCTTTGTCTGCCAAATAAACCAAGCGCCACCAATAAAAACAAACACGAGCACAACAACAATAAAATTTTTCATAATAATAAAATGTGAAAGTTTTTAAAAATATTTCCTACCTCAATAAGCATACCATAAAAACATATTGCACAAAACAAAAAAAATGTCTGAATAATTAAAATGGGCGGGCAGCATGCTGTTCTCATCTGTTCTTCGTTTGGTGGACGATACAAGATTCGAACTTGTGACCCCTGCAATGTGAATGCAGTGCTCTAACCATCTGAGCTAATCGTCCATTTTGATTACAAAAACATATTCCGCCTTTCAAATCCGGGCGCGAGCAATGCTCGCTCATCCCGACTACTCGCTTCACTCGCAGTCGGGATGCCGGGATTTGGTCACGAGTTAGTAAGTCGCTTCGCTCCTAACTACTCTCGACCCCGACTCGCATGTTTTTGAGTACAAAAAATGCTCCGTCCTTCAAATCCGGACGCGAGCAATGCTCGCTCATCCCGACTACTCGCTTCACTCGCAGTCGGGATGCCG
>JBBTWP010000001.1:17350-43070 GCA_038062675.1 Patescibacteria group bacterium | reverse complement strand
GGATTTGAACCCGGAGTCTCACGAACCCGAATCGTGAATGTTACCGTTACACCACATCCCGAACCCCCCCCTAACAACGTTTAGCGTATCAATTTTTCTAATCTCTCGCAAGCAAAAAATCTGCCACAAGGCAGATTTTCTAGACGCTTGTGGACCCCAGCGGACTCGAACCGCTCGCCTCCTGAGTGCAAAACAGGTGCTCTACCAGATGAGCTAGGGGCCCAAAAAACAGCACTCGCATATTCTACCTTATTTTCTTTGTAATGCAAGTGCCACGATATAATCAGTGAATTCAGGCATAAAAAGGCCTTGGGCCGCCAGCGATTTTTCAAAAAGCGAACCAAAGGCAAGCCCCGGTAATGTGTTTACTTCAAGGAGGTAAACACCATCGTTTGCGAGGATAACATCGTAGCGCGCATAATGCCGAATTCCCAAACCACGATGCGCCAAAAGCACACTCTGCTCCAGCGCTTCACGGTCGGCAAGACAGAGTTGCGCCAGACTGACAGGATGCGCGGGTGTAATGTTTTTTGAGTCATGATCAAAGAGTGCGCCATCAGGAAGAAAGATTTCGAGAGGAGGAGTAACATACGCACCTTGATTATCCAAAGCATCAATCACTCCAAGAGTAATCTCTCGCCCTGAAATATACTCTTCGACGAGCGCTCGTTCGCCAAAACTAAGCGCGCGCTCAATCCCCTGCATAAGTTCTTGCGCATTGCTTGCAAAAGAGAGTCCGAGAGAAGAACCCCCCATAACAGGCTTTACCACGTACGGAGCACGAAGCAAGTGCCGCACACGAGCAAGGACATCTTCTATTTCCTCTCCCCTTTCTACAACAACTCCCTGCGGAGACTTAATGCCAAGTTCTTCAAAGGAACGCTTAGCAAGAACCTTGTTCATTCCCACCGCAGACGGAATCGCACTTGAACCTGTGTAGGGCACTCCAAATGCATCAAGAATTTTTTGCACCTTGCCGTCTTCACCAAACTCCCCATGAAGCGCGTTCCAAACAAGGTCAACAGATCGAGATACTTTTTCCGGCGTGGTTGGAACACCGTTCATGTGCCATTGCCCATCAGCAGTAATAAGAATGTCGCGCACATCATAACGATCCGGAGGAAGCGCAGAAAGTACATGCCCTCCAGTTTTCAAGGAAACGTGATACTCACTCCCTTTTCCTCCGCGCATTACTCCAACTCGAAGTTTCATCATGCATTCATTGTACAACAGGAGACACGAAAGACGAAAAGATTTTGCACACAAAAGTGCGTGCAGTTATACAAGCGATTGATTTTTACCCATTGTCTGGTAAGATGGGAGCATTGCCGGAGTGGCGGAATGGTAGACGCGCACGACTCAAAATCGTGTCTCGTAAGGGGTGGAGGTTCAAGTCCTCTCTCCGGCACAAATTGAGCAAAGCGAAATTTTGACGGAGAAGCACGCCAATGGCTTGGCGTGCGTGGGGACTTGAAAGCCGGAACATGTTTTTGTAGCCAAAAACAGTGAGGCGGGGTCGCGAGTACTTATGAGCGTAGCGAATTAGTAACTCGTGACAAAGTCCTCTCTCCGGCACAAAAACAAAAAAGAACCGAATGCGACAGCATTCGGTTCTTTTTTGTTTTTGTGCACCTATATCTTCCCTACCAAATCAAGTCCCGGTTTCAAGGTCTCATCACCCGGTTCCCAGCTTGCAGGGCAAACGTTGCCACCATGTTCACGAACAAATTTTGCCGCTTGGAGCTTTCGCACGAGTTCCTTTGCACTTCGTCCAACACTATTATCATTCACTTCCACAATGCGCAAAATACCATCTGGGTCCACAACAAATGTACCGCGGAGCGAGACACCCTCTTCAGGAATATATGTATCAAACATATGGCACAAAATATGTCGGGAATCTGAAAGCATTGGGAACTTTATTTTCTTGATTGCTGGCGATGTATCGTGCCATGCTTTGTGGACAAAAACAGTATCAGTGGACACAGAAAGCACTTCTCCGCCAAGCTTTTGAATTTCTTCGTAATTATCAGCCATTTCTTCAAGTTCTGTCGGGCACACAAATGTAAAATCCGACGGATAAAAGAAAAGAATAAGCCACTTACCACGATAATCAGAAAGTTTAATCTTTTTTTCCTCCTCATTGTGAAACGCCTCTACTTCCGCGTCGGGAATTTCATGCCCAATTCTCGCAATAATCGGCATACTCATTTCACATCCACCACAGCACCCTTGTTTGTTATTGCATTCCATATTATGTATGATTGCCGTTAATCTGGTAATATGCTCCAGTATATCAAAATGGAACAAAAAATGAAATTAATCGTCATTTTGGGACCAACAGCCTCAGGGAAAAGCGACCTTGCTGTGGAAATCGCCCGCCGTGTAAGCGGCGAGGTTATTTCGGCTGACTCCCGCCAAGTGTATCGCGGACTCGATATCGGCACCGGCAAAATCACAAAAAAGGAAATGAATGGTGTCCCCCACCACCTTTTGGACGTCGCCAACCCCAAAAGAACCATGTCCGTAGTACAATACGAAAGCCTTGCCACCTGCGCAATCAAAGACATTTTTAAGCGCGGTAAAGTGCCTATAATTTGTGGAGGGACAGGGCTCTATATTGATGCTGTTCTCACTACGGCATCTTTCCCTGAAGTCCCACCAAACATTGCTCTCCGGCGCAAGCTGGAAAAACTGTCTGTCGACAAACTTTTCAAACAGCTACAGAAACTTGATCCGGTACGAGCGAAAACCATTGATGCGCGGAATCCTCGTCGCCTCGTGCGTGCAATAGAAATTGCGGGCAAGCTAGGGAGTGTCCCCGTCCGACCACCAATCCTAGAGCGTTACAACGCGCTCTACATTGGACTCACCCTTCCTCAGGAAAAATTGTCTGAACGAATTCATGTACGCCTCCTTGCTCGTATGCGACGCGGGATGGTCGCCGAAGCAAAGCGACTTCACGCGCAAGGTCTCTCATGGAAACGAATGGAGTCACTCGGACTCGAGTATCGCTTTCTTGCGCAATTTTTACAAAATAAAATCTCAAAAGGAGAAATGATTGAGCTACTCAATATCGCCATTCGTCAATATGCCAAGCGTCAAATGGTTTGGTTTAAGCGAAACAAAAATATTAAATGGGTTAGCCCCAAGGAAACAAGAGAAATTTTGGATATCATTAATAAATTTCTCAATTAAGTGGCGGGCCCACGAGGACTCGGTCACGAATCACTAAGTATTTTGTTTCGATTACTCACAAAATACAAAGTGTTCGCTACCCCACCTCGGCGACCCAGTGATTACACTGGGTGCCCGCCTGCGGTTTTCGAGTCCTCGTGGGCCTCGCAATGACAACAATGCCAGATACTAAAAAGTATCTGGCATTGTCATTGCGGGCCCACGAGGACTCGAACCTCGGTCTGCGCGTTTGGAGTGCGATATTCTACCACTGAACTATAGGCCCAACTTTCACACACGGCTACTCCGCGAGTATATCAAAAAATATCGAATAAGACAAAAGCCCCGCGAGGGGCTTTTGTGGTGAAACTACTTCTTGGTCTCTTTATGCACGGTGTGTTTGCGACACCAGTTGCAGAATTTCTCAAGCTCAATCTTGCGCTCTACGAGCTTTTTGTTCTTGCGAGTCCAATAATTGATGCGTTTGCAACTCTTGCAACCGAGTTTAATAAGTTGATCTTGTGACATATGATAAAAAAATAATACGGGCCACTTGCCCACTGATTGCACCATACTACTATACCTTGCCCAAAAACGCAACTATAAAAAAAGGAGCCCCAAAAGGCCCCTGAAAATCTGAACGCGCGTCCCATCCTTGATTATATCACTTGCCTTACTTCATCTGCCTCAACATTTAGGAGCTCTAGTCTCAATCGAATGTCCAACAGTATGTTTATTGCGTGCGACCAAACATCTTCTGATGACTCGTGACCAAGCACCACAATGACACCTATCCGCGGATTCCACGCGTATTTTCTCAAGAACTTCTTACGTCCAAATTCTGAACTTTTGACTTGTAGCCAAATCCATCCAATACCCTCACCATAGATTGAAATATCTTTCCCTTCGCGATCTTCTGCTCGACAACTCATACGAATTTTTCGCATCCAAGCAGGTTTTTTAAATTGCCGCAAAGCTTCAAAAACCCTGCGCTCACTTATCTTCCCTTTTTGATGAGCTTCATCCTTACATTTGCTACGTCTTCTCCTTACAAAAAAAGGGGTTTGAGTACGTCTTCTTCTCCCATCTCTATCTAACCCTTTAAACCAACTTTTTGCTTGATACTGTCTCGCCATCTCCTCACCTCGCTCGTTGAATGTGTCTTTTTTAAGAATACTCAAAGACTGGCCCCCTGTCAACTATTTTTCGGGAAAGAGTTTCTCTCCCCGACTGCTACAAAATAAAATCACCCAGCCCTATTCAGGCTGGGTTCATTTATTTTGTGCGCCGGGAAGGAATTTCTCGGCTTACAGACGCAGTACAGGTTTCCCATTTTTTCGGATGAGTACATCCATAAAAATAAGGGAGAACCTTTTCGAATCCTCCACACAAAGCGCGCAAGCGCTTTGTTCCGGCGCACAATTACAAAACCTCCCCGAATGGGGAGTTTTTGTAATTGTGCGCCGGGAAGGATTCGAACCTTCGAAGACCGAAGTCAGGAGATTTACAGTCTCCCCTCGTTGACCACTTGAGTACCGACGCATTTGAGCGTGCGTCTTTCCTGACGCACGCTCACTTTAGCATGATTTTTCCTGTAATTCAAACTCGAGACTCACTCATTATTCCGCGAGCGCCTTAGCACGAGTGCGAACCTTGAGTGCAGTTTTTTTCTCAACATGAATCACGATTTCCCCTTTTTCCATTGCCACAGATACAACTCCTCCCTTGAGGACTCCCTGAGAAATCATAAGCGAGGCAACCGCCGTGAGAATCTTTGTCTGAATCAAACGTTTGAGTGGACGCGCACCATAATGCGGATCATACCCCTCTTTACCGAGATAGGTAAGCACCTCTGGCGAAACAACCAATGCAATTTCTTTTTCAGTCAAACGTTTCTTAATAATGTCCACTTGGATACTAACAATACTTTGAATAACTTCGGGTGTTAAAATATCAAAGATGATAATTTCATCGAGACGATTCAAAAACTCTGGACGGAAAAAGTCTTTGAGGCTCCCCATCACGCGCGTTTTTGCTTCAACATAATCAGCTTTGTCGCTACTATGCGCACCAAAACCAATAGCCTGCATCTTGTCGATGTGCTCCGAACCAATATTCGAGGTTAAAATGATAACCGTGTTCTTGAAGTTCACTGTACGTCCCTTTGAATCAGTAAGATGCCCATTGTCGAGCACCTGAAGGAGAATATTAAACACTTCAGGATGCGCTTTTTCAATCTCATCAAACAAAAGCACCGAGTATGGGCGATGACGCACAAGTTCGGTCAAGTTTCCGCTCTCTTCGTGCCCAACGTATCCCGGTGGCGAACCAATCAGCTTTGAAACGGAGTGCTTCTCCATATACTCAGACATGTCGACACGAATAAGAGCCTTGTCATCATTAAACATAAACTGCGCGAGGGCTTTCGAGAGTTCTGTCTTTCCAACACCCGTAGGCCCCAAGAACAGGAACGAGCCAATTGGTCGGTTTGGATCGGCAATACCAGCGCGCGAACGCTTAACAGCATCCGAAACTTTTTTAATAGCATCCATCTGTCCTACAACACGACGTGCAAGCTCTTCATCCATGCGTGCAAGTTTCCCTGCTTCCTCTTCGAGCATTTTTGTCACTGGTACGCCAGTCCATCGTGCCACCACCTCGGCAATATCCTGCTCGGTCACTTCTTCTTTCAAAATACGGCGCGAAGACTGCAATTTCTTCAAGCGAGCAACTTTTGCCGCAAGCTCCTTTTCGAGAAGCGGTGTTCGTCCATAGCGAATCTCGGCGGCAACAGCCAAGTCTGCTTTCATTTCAGCAGTCTCTGCCTCGAGACGTGAGGTTTCGAGTTGTTTTTTAATTGCGCGAATATCCGTCACCAGTTCTTTTTCGTTCTTCCATTTGAGTTCAATCTCGCGTGTCTTTTCGCGAAGATCTCCAATTTCCTTATCAATCTTCTTGGTGCGTGACTTTGCATTCTTGCCTGTCTCTCCCTCGGCCATAGATTCTTTTTTGAGCGCCTCCTTTTCGATTTCAAGACGCATGATGCGACGATGCGCATCTTCAAGCACAGGCGGTTTGTTTTCCAATGAAATGCGGAGCGATGATGATGCTTCATCGATAAGGTCCACAGCCTTATCGGGAAGAAAACGGTCGGTAATATATCGCCTGCTTAAATTTACCGCCGCAATAATAGCATCATCGGTAATATGAACGCCGTGGAAAAGTTCGTACTTTTCCTTAAGCCCACGCAAGATGGCAATCGCATCTTCGGGTGATGGTTCGTTGACATGCACCGGCTGAAAACGACGCGTAAGCGCAGGATCTTTTTCGATATGCTTTTGGTATTCACGAAGCGTTGTCGCCCCAATGGCACGAAGTTCTCCGCGAGCGAGAGCAGGTTTCAACATATTAGAAGCATCCATCGAGCCTTCCGCAGCTCCGGCACCCACAATTGTGTGAATTTCGTCGATAAATAAAATGATTTTCCCCTCTGCGCGCTCAATCTCCTTCATAATTTTCTTCAACCGGTCCTCAAACTCTCCGCGATATTTTGTTCCTGCAATAAGCGCACCGAGATCCAAAGAAACAAGCTCTTTGTCCTTCAAAGATTCTGGCACGTCTCCTTTTGCCATACGAATAGCGAGCCCTTCTACCACAGCAGTCTTCCCCACACCCGCTTCGCCAATCAAAATTGGATTATTTTTTGTGCGACGAGAAAGAATTTGTATAACAC
The DNA here is from genome assembly GCA_038062675.1 of Patescibacteria group bacterium. Taxonomy (GTDB): domain Bacteria; phylum Patescibacteriota; class Minisyncoccia; order Phycocordibacterales; family UBA1550; genus UBA1550. Next base: position 36,160 of record JBBTWP010000001.1, on the reverse strand, counting down.
GCCCAATCTCACTATCACGACCAATAACCGGATCGAGTTTGTCTTGTGCTGCAAGCGCCGTTAAATTGCGCGTGTATTTATAAACTGACTTTAACTTTTTTGAAGGTGTCGCATCGGTGATATTCTGAGTACGAAATTCTTTCAGTACACGCATCACACCATCGCGGTCCATTCCATATTTCATCAAAAATTCACGAGCTTGCCCGGGAACATCAAAGAGTGAGAGGAAGAGGTGCTCGCATGAGATATGTTCGTCTTTCATTTCCTGTGCGATGCGCGGAGAAACCTCCCCCAAAACTTGCCCGAGCTCTTGTGTCAGGTACAGCTGATAGGAAGGAGAAACAACATTTTGCGCCGCATTAGTGGGCTCCACCGCATCCAAAAGAGCCTCAGTAAGCATCATGGAGTCAACCTCAAGGCGATCCAAAATAGAGACAACAATACTTTCATCATCAAGCACAAGAGCAGCAAGAAGATGCATTGGATTCACGTGGTTTTGCGCTCGCTCAACAGCAAGTTCATGAGCACGACGAATCACGTCGCGAGCTTTTGAAGTGAAATTATTGAATGGAGGCATAAATTTGTATAAAATGATGAGGAGCACATGATACAATGCTGATTTTTTGTTGTCAACTTCTTCTACAAAGAACTTTGCGCCTCGGCTGAAAGGTTGTTTTTTGTCGGCTCCGTCTTGACGGTAGTCGTAGACGTTCCCGCTGTGGCGGCAGTATCAGAAAGTTGTTTAAGTAAATCTTTTGCAACGGCGACAGGAATTCCTATTTGCGATTCGCCATTTTGATCAATACTCACGAACCCAACAACGACTCCTTCAAGTGAAATAATAGGTGCTCCGTTTGAAGAGCTGACGAATCGTTGAGAAAGTCCGATTCCCTCTAAAATTTTTGTTTCTATCTTTGTATCTTTAGCCACCACCGTTCGCTCGTCAAGATTGGTAATCAATCCATTGATGATAGTCTTGCCATCGCGCCCGCCAATCACCACTGCTGTTTGTCCAACCTTAAGGGAGTTACTATTTCCCAATACTGCAGGAGTAAATACGACCGGCGGGGTGGATGTTCCAGCAGGAGCTACTGGAACAAGCTTCCCGAGACTAAGAGGACTATCAACGTCATGAAAAATAAGTTCAAGCGCATAGCGTACACCTCCAACGGTTGTGGTCATCACCCCTCCACCAGCATTATTCTTGTCAGTAATCACAAGACCATCAGAAGAAACAATCGTCCCCACGCCAGCACTACGCGACTCTCCATCCTCTCCAAGCATCTTGAATGCAAGAACACTCTTGATATTGCGGTCGATGGCCGAAACCATTAAATCCTCGTCTTTGATGATAATTTGTTTCCCCGGTCTTTCTACAATAGTCGGTACTACTTTTTCGATAGTCTTTTCAACCACACGTGTAATACTCTGGAGCACCGGCTCAGGAGCCTGCTGCATAAGGGTTACCACAACAATTCCCGTTGCCATAGACGAGACAAAGCTCACAAACAAGGTGAGGAGTACAATTTGTGCTTTCGTAAGATGTTCCATAAGATATTTCCTTCCTTCATCATACGATGTTCTTTACTTCCCTGCAAATCTTTTTTCTATCGTATCCCAATCTATCGCCGTCCAAAACGCAGCAATGTAGTCCGCGCGCTTCAAACCGTAATCAAGCATGAAGGCGTGCTCAAAAACATCCATCACCAAAACAGGAGTCGAACCGGCAAGGTGCCCGCCGTCATGTTCGTTGATCCACACGTTAAAAAGGCGTCCTGTTTCAGTATCCCGAGAAAGGATCGCCCAACCAATACCGCGAAGTGCCCCTGTTGCGCGAAAATCTTTTTCCCACGCTTCCCATGAACCGAAATTCTCTGCGATTTTTTTTGCAAACGCACCCTTTTTGTCGAGTTCGCTTCCTTCTTTCTTTATATTTTCAAAATAAAGCTCATGGAGACGCATGCCGTTCCACTCCCACCCAAAACGACGCTTGAGCTCATTGTATGCGGGCGTACCCACTTCAGCCGACTTCAAAAGTTCGTTTACTTTGTTGGTGTTGGAAACATATCCTTCGTAGAGCGTAAAGTGATTGCGGAGTAGCACATCAGAAAAACCATTCGTTCCCAACAAGCGCTCAAAATTTTTTGGTTCGTACATAATAATAGACTATAAAAATTAAATTTATTTATTGACGGCTCCGGCTCCACGAAGGAGTGCGACGATACGGGAAAGTTCTTTTGCAACATAGGAGATGTCTTCGCGTGTCGTTCCCCGACCGAGCGAAAAACGGATTGTCCCCGAAAGCACTGCCCCTGCTTTTCCTATTGCCAGTATAACATGAGAAGCGCCATCCAAAGAAGTGGTGCAGGCACTACGCCCTGCCACTGCCACCCCTCCCGCATCAAGATAAATCACCAGTGCCTCGCTTTCCACTCCTAGAATGGTTACTGAGAGCATATTGGGCAATAAATGCTCAACATTTCCATTGACAGTAGCGTCAGGAATTTTCTCCAAGATTTTTTCTTTCAACATGTTTCGCAATTTAGCCGCGCGCGCACTTTCTTTTGTTTTTATTTTTTCAGCAACAAGAACGGCGTGCGCAAAGGAAAGCGCAAGAGGTACCGCTTCCGTTCCGGGGCGCCGACCCCCTTCGTGAATTCCTTCCGAAAAAAAAGATTTTATTTTCGTCCCTCGTTTTATAAACAACGCACCGATGCCATACGGTCCGTATGTTTTCCCCGAGCTTATCGTCATGAGGTCCACCCCCAAACGAAGCACATTCATGTCGAGATAGTTCATTGCCTGTGCCGCATCGGTATGAAAATACGGATACAAAGATGCATTCATTCCGCGCGCATGCCGCACCTCTTTGGCTATTTCATGCAAAGGCTCAACACTGCCAATTTCGTTATTTGCATACATAACCGACACCAACACCGTCTCGGGCGTTATGAGCTTGCGGAGTGCGCGAGGATCCACCAATCCGTCAGTATCAACCCTCAGCTCGTCCACCTTCACCCCCAGAGCAACAAGAGCACGCACAGCCTCAAGGACAGAAGGGTGCTCGATAGCGGAAACAATAATGTGTGGATTTTGAATTCCCGCCTCACGTGCAGCACGTACCACGCCTTGGATTGCCAAGATGTTTGATTCTGTCGCCCCGCTCGTGAACACAAGCTCATCAGTATGCGCCCCCAAGACTCCAGCAATTTGCGTTCGAGCAGTTTCAAGCCCTTTGCGTGAGGCAACTCCCTCAGCATGAAGTGCGTGTGCATTCCCCGTATATTTTCGCGCCGCAGAAACAAACGTTTTCAAGACGTCGGGGTCCATCGGCGTCGCCGCAGCATGGTCAAGATATATTCGTTTCATCTTCTTCATATCCGCATCATAGCCCACAGAACTTTTATTTTCAAATCCAAAGACTGAACGAATTTTGCAAAAAAGCAAAAAATGAGGTATGATGCGAATCGACATGTCACCCTTTGCAACACTCATCACTATCGGCATTCTTATCGCCCTTGTTGTTGGGTTAGGTGTTTGGCTGTTTATCGTTGAGCGTCGCCTTAACAAACTTCTTGCCGGCAAAGAAGCGCAGAGTCTCGAAGGGATCATCGGCGCACTCGGAGAAGACATTCGCACATTGGAAGCATTTCGTGAACAGACTTTGTCTACACTCACCAATCACGAAACACGTCTTCGTCGCAGTGTTCAAGGGGTCGAAACCATTCGCTTCAATGCATTCAAAGGAAACGGTGAAGGGGGCAATCAAAGCTTTGCTATTGCCGTCCTCTCTGAAGAAGGCAATGGTACTGTGCTTTCCAGTCTTTACGCCCGCGACCGCATTAGTGTCTTTGCGAAACCTGTCAAAAAATTTGTCTCAGAGCATGAGCTCACAGAAGAAGAGAAGGATGCGATTACACGTGCAACACCTCGCTAGTTTTGTTTTCCGATTTTCATTTTTTATCTATGCATAAAACCGCCACCAAAACTGCCACCCCCCGCCCACCCATTGTGGTTATCATGGGACACATCGATCACGGAAAATCGAGCCTGCTTGACTATATTCGCAAAACCAATGTGGTCGCTAAAGAAGCGGGCGGTATCACCCAGCACCTTTCTGCATACGAAGTCGCGCGCGCGCAAAAAACAGGCAAAGCTGACCATATTACGTTTCTCGACACACCGGGGCATCAAGCTTTTTCAAAAATGCGTTCTCGTGGCGCAAACGTTGCCGATATTGCAGTCCTTGTTGTCTCCGCAGAAGACGGCGTAAAAGAGCAAACCAAGGAAGCTCTCCGTGCAATTCTTGACGCTCACATTCCCTACATTGTTGCTATCAATAAAATTGACAAACCAAACGCAAACATTGAACGCACAAAACAAAACCTCGCTGAGAACGAAATTTATCTCGAAGGTTTTGGCGGCGATATCCCTTTCGTACCCATTTCAGCAAAAATCGGAACCGGAGTCCCTGAGCTCCTCGACATGATTCTTCTTGTTGCAGAACTCGAAAACCTCACCGCCAACACCGATGACAGCGCAGAAGGTATTGTCATTGAATCCCATATTACGCCCGCTCAAGGCATTTCCTCAACACTCATCATCACCAACGGCACCCTCAAAAAAGGCTCGTTCATTCTTGCCGACAAAAGCATCACCCCTGTGCGTGCCATCGAAAACTTCTTATCAGAAAAAGTTGAAAGCGCAACTTTTTCCGCTCCAGTAAAAATCACCGGATTCGATGGACTCCCTTCCGTAGGAGCAATGTTCCATGTTTACGCCTCAAAAAAAGAAGCGGAAGCAGCGCGTGACGCACAGGCAACAAAAAGCACAAAAGGTGTAGCAGCTCCTCAAGCACGCACAACCCCTCTCGCTCCTAACGCTCTCATTATTCCCATCATTCTCAAATCTGATGTCGGAGGAACTCTTGAGGCGCTCGAAAAAGAACTCGGAAAAATCGAACATGAACGCGTCGTGCTAAAATTTGTCTCTATGGGTGTTGGCGCCATTGGAGAGAATGATGTGAAACTCGCCTCAGGAGCCGAGAATCCGATCATCCTTGGATTTCATGTCAAAGTTGACCGCAAAGCGACAGAGATTGCAGAACGCTTCAATGTCACCGTCAAAACATTTGACATTATTTATGAACTTTCCGAATGGATTGAAGCTGAGATGGTTCGTCGTGCACCAAAAGTTTTCACTGAAGAAATCACTGGCACGGTAAAAATCTTAAAGATATTTGGTGCATCAAAACACAAACAAGTTATCGGAGGGAAAGTAACCTCCGGAGTCATCGAGCAAAATTCCAACATCAAGATTATGCGCCGTGGTGTTGAAATTGGACAAGGGAAAATTGTTGAGATCCAAACACAAAAAATCCCCGCAAAAAAAGTTGATGAAGGAAATGAGTGTGGCATGATGGTTGAAACAAAAATAGAAATCACCCCAAGCGACACACTTGAAGCGTGTCGCGTAACTGAAAAATAACACTATGGCAACTCCCCGACAAGAACGCATGCGCCCCCTGCTTCGCGAAATAGCCGCGAACTTTTTCCTGCGCGAAGCACTCCCCCGCTCCCTTATTACCGTCACCGACGCAACCATTTCTCCTGACTTCAAGCGCGCAACGATTTACATCACCACACTCCCTACGAGCGAAGAGGATCGCGCGCTTGATTTCGCGCGTCGAAAACGCAGTGACTTGCGAGAATACTTGGGGACTCATGCAAAATTGGGAACTCTCCCGATTCTTGAGATCAAGCTCGACGAAGGCGAGCGAAATCGTCAAAAAATTGACGAACTTGCAAGTCAAGGCTAGAATGAGGAGGTGCTCAAAATAGCACAAAGCAACATAAGCAGACAAGGCGTGGTAGCCAAGTGGTAAGGCGGTCGTTTGCAAAACCTCTATACGCGAGTTCGATTCTCGCCCACGCCTCAAAAAATTCTTTTTTAACGGTAAAAATAAATCCTAGCGAATTGTCAAAATTTTTGGTACAGTAAGTCTCGAACGAAGCAAGTGTTTCGTTCCGCGTCCGGGTGGTGGAATGGTATACACAGGGGACTTAAAATCCCCCGCTGTTAAGGCTTGCGGGTTCGAGTCCCGCCCCGGACACCATACGTGAGCCTTTCAAAATTCTGCTTTTTATGTATAATAGCGGAGACGGTCACTGGTTAAAAAGTGCGTTGAACACACATGTACCCATGGCTGTTTTGGCAAGTAACAGTAAAATCACATGCACCCATAGCTCAGCTGGTAGAGCAGTTGCCTCTTAAGCAAACGGTCGTAGGTTCGATCCCTACTGGGTGCACCAAATAAAAAACACTGCATAGGCAGTGTTTTTTATTTGGTGCACGCCGGAATTGATTTTTCTAGCAAGAAAAATCAATTCCGGCGTGGTCGCGGAAATTTTCGAGTGACGACGAGAAAATTATCGGTGACCACAAAGACGACCTTGCACACCTCGCTTTTTATTCTCATTTAGTGTAAGTTGTAAGTGGGCAAACAAAATTAAATATCCCAAGGTGGCGAAATGGTAGACGCACCTGCCAAGTGAATTAAAAGCAAACTGCTTTACTTTTAATCCGGTTCCTCGCGTCGCGGGGAAATGTTCCATGAAAGTAACTAGTGTGCGCGGGTGGTGAAATGGTAGACACGCCTGCCTTAGGAGCAGGTGCCGTAAAGGCATGGAGGTTCAAGTCCTCTCCCGCGCACAGTGGCTATTTTGGGGACATAGGGAAGAGGCGCGCGAGTCGGGGTCACGAGTCCTCTCCTCGGCACCATACAACAAAGTCCGCCTTTTGGCGGTTTTGTTTTGTGAGCGTAAAAAACTTGGTCAAGAACATTTTTGTCCGCCGTCGCGTACAAAAATTTCTCGACCCTGCTCGTGCGACCATGTCTGCTGACATGGTGCCCGCACTCACTTTCAAGTCCCTCCACGCTCCAAAACAAAAGTCACCGAATGCTAGCGCATGCGGTTCCTTTGTTTTTGTGAGCGTGGAGGGACTTGAACCCTCAAGGATCACTCCATGCGCTTCTGAGACGCACGCGTATACCAATTCCGCCACACGCTCGTGCAGATTGCCCCATTCTAGCATATTTGAAAGATTTTTCTTGTTCGACAAAAAACAGGAAAATAACCCCTATTTATAAGCCACTTTACCACCCTCGCGCGGGCTTGACTTTTTGCACCAAAGGTGGTAATATGTAAGGTAGATGATTTTCGATCTTTGAAAATTACAAATTCAACAATTGAAGGAGGTACTGCAAATGAACACGAGACCTGCGATAGAACCAGACAATGAAGAAGGTTCGCTCAAAAACGCAAAATTAGTATTTTGGATAGGAACCATACTTGGTTATATCATCATACTCTTGCTTTCGTCATATCTTTCAACGAAATCCACGACTGCTTTAGGACTGGAGTGGAACTGGGGACTTGCATTGTTGCTTGCCCTCATCCTCTACACAATTAACAGCTTCAAAGAGATTGGCCCCTCCGATATCGGAGTCCGCCTCCTCTTTGGTGACGCAATTGACCAAGTTGGCTCCGGACTTACCCTTGTTCCTTACGGAATTTTTACTTTGCAGAAATTCCCAAACGAAGATCAGCAAGCAGAGCTTCCTGCGGAGGCAGATGATATATACGAGGGGAGCGAATCAGATCCGGACGGAAAAAATATCCCTGAAGGAAAAGTTCCTCCCATTAGAATTGTTTTTGGTTCGCCAGATAATCCTAATACGACCGACCCCTATGATCAAAGGATGGTAGCCAAGGTCACTCCTGTCATAAGATACCGCATAGTAAATGCAGTAAAATTCATCAAAACTATTAAGAGCTGGGACAACGCGAGGTTGCAAATTGAGGATGCCGTAGTTGCAGTACTCCATGAAGAGTTGTCAAAGATAACTCCAGCAAAAGCATTAACTATGCTTTCTGGTCCTACGGGGTTGTACAAGAAACTCGAAGATGTGATTGATTTACTTCTTGAAAGTTGGGGTGTTGATTTGATCAATATCAGCTTGAAACCTTTCGGCTACAGCCATAAACTAAATGAAGCTGTTTTGGAGGTTCCGAAAGCACAACGCACGGCAGTAGCTACGATTATTACCGCACGAGGAGAGATGAGAAAACGAGCGCTTGAAGGAGTAGGCGCAGGTTCTGCAGTAAAATCTCTTATCACTGGAAAAACTAAAGGGCTTACAGATATGCAGACAAAACTGAATGTGACTGGAAGTGAGGCCCTCGCGGCAGAAACCGCACTAGGCATCACCAACGGTGACAACAAAGTTATTATTGCAGGAGCAGACGGTTTTGCCAACCTTGCAACAGTTGGGACTGTCCTCGGAGAAGCCCTCAAGCCCGTCAAACCGAAGTCTACAATTTTATTACCACAGGAGGCTAAAAAATGAGACTTGATGTTCTTAGTTTTCTTATCGTCCTCGCTATTCTGATTTACGCAAAAAAGGGAGGAAAACTTGGAATCCCCAAACTTACTGGTCTCGGAAAAGTTTTAAACTTCTCCACAGAAAGTGAACGGGTAAAGATGATTCTTGAAATCTTTGTGGTGATCGGTGTGATAATATGGTTATCATTTATTACCGACTCGATAGTTATCAAGTTGGTAAAAGATAATACTCAGCTCGCAATCTTGATCGCGGTTGTCACTGTTCTTTATGTGGTCTTTAAGACACCTAAAAGCGCATGGTTCCTCTGGATGGAGCTCGGGGTTCTAGTTGTATTGGCTGTATTTGCAACCCTTCCCGAAACCACACAGAAAGATGCTTTGGCATGGAGACCGTGGTCAACGGAGCCACCGAAAGGAACTGCAACGGTTCCTCAGGTGGCACAAGGGCCAAAAAAGACCGTGCTGTCTGTTATGCTTACTGAACCGGGGGTTCCTATGGAAATTGGGAATATCCCTGATTTCAGCAGGTTTGAAGCGGGAGATTTTAACTGCCCGCCCAACACAACCATGCTCGTTGTCCACAGAGGGGAACCTAATGGCAAACCACCGTATGATTGTGATTCGGCGACCGAGGAAATTAAACTCGGCAACGACAACCGAGGACTTCGAATCTGGTTTGTGCTCAAACAAGGAGCACCTCCAAAAGAAGTCACCATAGTTGCCACCGCAAAAAGTTGAAATTTGTAATTTTATCGCAAGGCCCCGATGCAATGTCGGGGCTTTTTTTTATTACAGCTTTCGCGTACTTTATACAGAAAACTCATGACGAGTGTCATGAGTTTTCTGTGAAATTATTTTAGTGTCTTTCTCTACCTTCCTACGCTGCTTGCAGTATTGGCAATAATATCCAATATCCCATACACCGCAAACATAATGAATACACCAATGACTCCCCACACCATATGGCTCTTTCCCTCCGTTTGAGCGTCTTCGCTATCTTGATTTTTTACGAACATAAACAGTCCCCACAAGAAGTACAAAACAGCAAGACCGACAAGGAAAAAAATAATAGGGTTTATGAATACCGTAATGATTTTATTCATAAAGCCGATAACTGCTGGGTTGGGAGTTCCGGGGGGCATAAAGAGGAGATTCTTTTACCTTACTTAGTAGGAGATTGGGGGAAGCGCAGGAGGACTGATTGCTGTTGAACCATCGAATCCAAATGTTTTGGTAACAATTTTTACTAAACTCCAAACAGAGACCATGACCGCAATGCCAATGATTCCGTAGACCATTTTGTTGCGTCCTTCCTTGCGAGCCTCGTCATCCCCTGCTTGCACAAACTGGAAAATACCGTAGAGCACATACACAACCGCAAGGGCAACAATAAGTCCTGTAACAGTACCCAAAGCACTGTTAATGAACTTAACGAGACTACTGAGATCGTCCACTCGTCCAGTAAGCTGAGCAAACACAATCGTCGGAGCCAAAAACGCACTGCTTCCTATAATAATTTTCTTTATCATAAATAATGGTTATCTACTATTAATATTTCGTATTCAATCGTACTCGCCTAATTATACAAAACCCTTCACAAAACAACAAGTACTAAGCTCTGTGCTTATCAACAATCACCATACTTTTCGCAAGGATTATAATACTGACTCCTGTCCCCGGGCGCTACTGGAGGATACGAAACAGAACCACCCCCCGAAGTCCCCCTCGGGAACCAACCTTGTGGAGATCCCCCGCTTGTTGGATATGCAGCAGGACTCCCTGCCCTTATCCCAAATGTATTCATGAGAATGGATACCAGCCCCCACAAGGACACCATGACAGCGATTGCAATAACCCCCCACAACGCCCGAGTTTTCATCTCAGAGCGCTCATCTGAACTATCCCCTTTGCGTATCCCCTCTGCAATGTTCCACAAGAAAAACACCACTGCGCCAGAGAGAATGAGTACGGTTGCCGGCTTGATGAATGTGCCGGTGATAAATTTTAGAAATCCTGCAAAGTCCATAAAATAAATTTAGATTATTGTGCGAGCGTCTTTACCGTGGACTCTATTATCTTCGAAAATCCCCATGCGCTCATGAGGATGAATGCACCGACCACCGTCCACAAAAATGCACTCTTCGCTTCTTCAAGTTTCGTTTCATTCCCTTGCGCCTGCACAAACAAGAAACCAATATAGATAAATGCCAAAACAAGGAATGGGGAAAGGATGAAAACGATTGAACTGATGAGTGTTGCGACTAAATCGGAAAATGTCTTTGAGTTGATAGGGTTTTGGAGTTGCGTGCTGACACCGAGACTTGGTCCACTCGTCCCCCCTGAAACAGGGACTCCTGATGTTCCTCCGGAGACTGGTGCCCCCACTATATGAAGATTTGCAAACGCCAATGTCCCAGAAAACAGCACTGGAAGAACTATCAACGCCGCAAGAAAGTTTTTCATTGATTATAGTATACCAAGTCCTTGCGTCTTTGTGCAACTATTGCAGCAAAAATGAAGTGAATCCGGCGTCAGTATTCAAAAATGCAAAAAGGAATGCCTTTACGAGAACGAAAGCAGCAAGAATCCAGAAAATGCCGATTCCTATTTGCTGAAGTTGATTTTTGGTATCACTTCGCACGCTCTCCTTGTCTGGAACTATCACAAACCTTCCGCCAATCACCATAAAGGCGAGAGCTGTAAGAGGAATGACGACACTGTAGATAAGAAAATTCACCACCGTGTTTGCGAGCTTAATAAGATCCTCGAAACCACAAGATGCCTCCCCTTTATCTCCACACGGAATAAGCCCTGCAGAACTCGCAAGAAATGGCGCCCCAATAAAAACTCCCGCCAACATCCATGCACTTACTTTTGCAACTTTTGGCAATTGTATGTTCTTATTCATATCTTATTGCTGTTGATACTTATTGATAACTTTTTGCAGGGCGCTTTGCGCAGTGCCGAGCGCTTGCGAAATCTTGAAGCGGCTGGAGACAATGTCGTCTATCATGTTACCAAAGATTTGGTCGGTTTCGCTCGGAGAAGGGTCGGGCCACGCGCGCGCAATAAGAGCTGAGTCATAGAGGATTGCCGAAACCGCATCAGAAGGACGCACCGCAAGGAGGTCGCGACGGACAGGAGGAATACTCAACCGTGCCGCGAGTCCACCAGAAAACTCTGCTGTTCCGAGCAAAATTGCCGCACGAAGCGCACCATCGGGATTTCTACTTGCACGCACCATTGCCGCACCCTGTACGCGTCCAAACGTCATGCGCTTTTGCGCTTGATCAGTCTGAGGCACGGGTGCAAGGTCAAAGTTGAGGTGTGGATTGCGGAGTTTTATGGCAGGACGTTCGCTTGCATACCCGAAATAAACCGCTAGATCCCCCGACTCAAACATCGCGCGCGAAGCAGGCAAAGAACGATTCCAAGAATACGAATCACGGTCGGATTTTGAAAATTGTGTAAAGAACTGCACTGCCGCCGCGGAAGCCTCTCCAACAGAGAGCGTCACGCCAACTCCCTGCGAAAGTGCCGGCGCAAATACACCCCCTTGCTGAATCACAATGCTGGAACCCGCCTGCATCATCAAAAGAGAGAGAATTTCTTTTGCAGAAGTAACATTTTTATATTCACCAAAAGAAACCGCCGCGCGCGCAATCTCTCCGTTTCTGTCTCTTAGAACAATCCGTGGAACAATGTCATAAAACTCGCTCCATTTTTTGGGCGGAGTTGCAATGGATGCATTCGTGAAGATGTCACGATTCCAATACATTACGAGCGGATCGATAGTGAGTGGAATAGCAATGAGCCCCTGTGGAAGCATGAACATTTCCCCCTCTTCCACAAAAATATCTTTAAAGGTGCGCTCAGGATATGCCGCGTAGGAAACCAGAGCTATCTTGTTGAGATTGCGAATCATCTGGTCTTGCCCAATGATGATGAGGTCGGGACCCTGCCCTGATGCCAGCGCTTCCACAAAATCTTCATCGAAAGATGCTTTGCTTTTTTCAACATATTTGATAACAATATTTTTTTCATTACCAAGCTTGTCTGCAATAACATTTTGCATGACGAGGTTGGGTAATGTCCCCCACACCACCACCTCACCGTAATTTTTATCTTCAGCCCTTCCCGGAAGCGGAATCTTCCCCGAAAATCCCAAAAGTCCCACAAACAACAACACAACAAATGTTGCAATTACCCCCAGTTGAAAAAAGCTTTTTCCTTTCATATCTATTGTTATGACTTGAACATAATAAATCCGTAATGATGCTCGCCGGCATCAAATTCTTTTTTGAGAACAAACCCTTCCGTCTCACACAGCAAACGCGCCGAAACCGCCGAAACCACTGCGGTGCGCGCAGGCCCCAAACCCTTAAAAGACTCTTTCCAATCAACCAAGAGCAATTTGCCTCCTGTTTTTAAAATACGTTTTGCTTCACGAAGGAGTCCCCGCTTGTCTTCCGCCTGAAAAAGCACGTTGGACACCACGACGGCATCAAGACTTCCCTCTTTTATTTTTGTTCCACCAAGACGCTCAATGTCTCCCCACAAAAGCTCCACGTTGGAAAGATTTTGTGCAGTCACTGCAGCCTTAATGTTTGAAAGAAATTCTTTTTGCACTTCCACCGCGTAGACTCTCCCTTTTTCACCAACACGAAGAGCAAGAGGAACTGTGTACGCGCCAATTCCTGCACCCAAATCCGCAACTTGCATACCATCATGCACGCCAAGTTCAACAATATTTTTTTCGGGATTCGTAAAATTAGGGATGTCCATACACAACATTGTACCCCGTAGTACAATGTGATGCAAGAAAAAACTCGGCACCATGTGGGTACCGAGTTTGAATTACTGCACAAAAGTATTTATTTTCCACCCACGCTTTTGACCATCTTAAGCTCAAAGACATAGACCCCAAGCTGTTCCTTTTCTCGGGGGTATATACTTTGAAGTATTCCAAGTGCTGCAGCGGGATTACCAGGAACGACATGTCCCGCTTTCTCCCTTTGAAGCATTTCTTCGAATGTCTTATACGTGCGTACGTCAGTGACTTGGACTACCCCAGAAGCCCGTCCACATTCCATGCGGATAGAGTCGCCTTTTTGTATTTTTTGAATGCTTGCATAGCCGACACGCACCTCAAGAGGCTTGGTGCCTGCCATGATTGCATCAAAATACTGTTGCTTAATTCGCATCGTTTTCATAACTTTTTCCTCGAGGACAGTGCCCCATTGTTGAGTAACCACTTCACGCTTGTATGCTTCAGGCATCATTGCTTCAACACTCCACCCTTGATGTTGAAATGTTTCCACCTCAATACTTGATGGGACAACGTGTGTGTAAAGTTTGTGCCCGTACTCTCGAAGAAAAGAAGGCAACTCTGCCACCAAGGCTGAGAATGCCTGAATATCATCAGTAACGAGGGGCATTAATTTTACAGGCTCTCCCTTTTTAGGAGTTGCTCCCGCAACGCCGAGTACCTGTCCATCTGGTGTTTTTGCAACCCAGATGAGCTTGTATTTTTCGTTGGGGTCACGTGAGCCTCTTCGCTCATAGCCCGCAAATAATGAATCTACCCACCTGTCGTCAACTCCATCAAAATACGGAGAGAGACGACGAATGACCATTTCTCGTACTTGCTTTTTGTCTACGTCAGCAAGAGGCAACACTGAAATCGTGCGTTCTGCAGTGTGAAATTCGTCATGCCCCGTAATTTTATAGAGCATAACCTCATCAGTATCAGCACGATAATGTTTACTAGCCATTCCAGCACGCACGAATCCGTGCGCAAGGAAATAACTGAGAGCAACCTTATTTTTTGCTGAAACAGTGCAGTAGATTTGACGTACACGATATTTCTCTGCATATTGATTTACCTGTTCAAAGAGTAAGCGACTGACACCCTTTCCACGGGCATCTTCGTGCACAATGAGCGGGCTAATCTTCAGAGTTCCTTGATACTTCACAACGAAGTTCAGGATACCGACGACATTCCCGTCATCTTCTGCAACATACATAAGTTGCGCTGCAGAAAAGTGACCCTTTGTATCTTCTGTACCACAAGTAGCAGTTTCCACAATGCGCCTTGCATGTGCCCTGTGGTCCCCGCCGTAGAATGGTTCCAATGCGTTGTGCATCATCTCGGCGATAATTGGCAAATCGTCGAGCTTCACTTTGCGTATCTTCATTTTAAAGAACTCCTTTTGTGTGTTGCTGGGGGATTACACCCTTGCGCAACTTTGGTTTGCGTACTCACGTTGAGCACGTTACGACATTACATTCTTTTTATGTTTTAGTCAAGCACTTCAATTCGAAACCCAACCACACCATCCTTTTGCTGATCTTCATCGGAATAAAATTGACTGATCTGATTTAAAAGGAATTCTCTGCTTTTCTCTCCAAAAAGAGTGGGTTCATGATCTGCGAAAAGATCTGCGAATGATTGATAGCGAAGCAGTCCCTTTACTCGTGCCCTCACCTTATTTTCAGGGTGCTCATTTTCACTAAATTCAATCTCATCGCCGATTGCGATTTGCTGTCGCTTCTCATCATAAAGGCGAGACTCAATAACTTTTTCTTTGCAAACTATTTTTTTAAACGGCTCTGCAGATAGTTTCATTTGATGTTGCATGTTTGTTTTTCTCGTTACTATTAAATTTATAGTTTTCTTTTTTTCATGATAATACTTAAATCTGTATTCTCGTAAAATTATTTAAATTCTAGTCATTATTTGTTATTTCCCAACCTACAAACACACCAGCGATGCAATACTGTCCCCTTCGCGAAGCTTCATAATGCGCACACCTTGCGTATCGCGTTTAAGCGACGGCACATCTTTAATATCAATACGAATAACCTGACTCTTTTTTGAAATAGACACAAGCTCCAAATCGGCTGGGGTTACCACGCGCGCCGCCATCAAGTTGCCGATTTTTGTCGTAATCTTTGCGGTCTTTATTCCAGAACCACCGCGCTTTTGAGTTTTGTACTCCTTGATGTTTGTTCGTTTTCCGTAACCGTTTTCACTCATTACCAAAAGCTCTGGCTTCTCGGCATCTTTGCGAATCACATCCGCTCCCACAATAAAGTCACCCTTGCGGAGCTTCATACCACGCACGCCACCCGCAGTACGTCCCATTTCGCGCACATCTGACTCTTTGAAACGCACCGCTTGCCCTTTTGCAGTCGTCAAAATAACTTCATCACCCTTTTCTACAGAAAGTGCACCCAAAAGCTCGTCATCTTTGTCGAGCGTGATTGCAATGATGCCGTTCTTGCGCACGTCTTTGAAACTCTCTGCTGCAACTTTTTTCACCGTCCCTTGTCGCGTCACCATGAACAGAGAACGCTTTTCGTTTTTAGTGTCCTTCGCACGCGCAAGAATGGACGTAACTTTTTCTTCAGCAGAAAATGCGATGAAATTCATAATTGATTTTCCGCGCGTAGCGCGTTTCCCTTCCGGAATCTCGTACATTTTCACTTGATATGCTTTACCTCGGTCTGAGAAGAACAAAAGGTCGCTATGAGTCGTAGCTGAAAGAAACAACGTAATAAAATCTTCGTCTTTAGTATCCAGATCAACAACACCTACTCCTCCGCGATTTTGTTTGCGATACTCACCGGGGTTCGTGCGCTTAATATACCCACCCTTGGTGTACACAAGCATTGTTTCGTCATCGGGAATCATATCCTCGAGCGAAATAGAGCCTGCTTCATGTTTCACCACACGTGTTCGGCGCGCATCACCGTATTTTGCTTTCATTTCGCCGAGCTCTTTTTTCACAATCGCCAAAATTTTCTTTGGACTTGCGAGGAGGTCGCGACATTCTTTTATGAAATCTTGCTTCTCTTTGAGTTCAAGCTCCACATTCTTGCGTTCGAGACCTGCAAGCTTTTGAAGTTTCATTTCAAGAATTGCCGATGCCTGTAAATCCGAAAACTTGAATTCCTTTATCAAGTTTGCATGTGCCGAGGCAGTATCCTTTGATCCACGGATAATAGTGATAACACGGTCAATATGATCGAGGGCTTTTTTGAGACCAAGCAAAATATGCTCGCGCTCTTCTGCTTTGCGAAGGTCATATTCAGTGCGGCGACGCACCACCACCTGTCGATGGAGAATAAAGTTTGAAAGAACCCCTTTGAGCGACAGTGTTTGAGGCACGCCATTAACAAGGGCGACCATATTGTAGTGAAATGTCGATTCGAGCTCGGTGTGTTTGTATAAAAAGTTGAGAACAGCTTGAGGGAATGCGCCATTTTTAAGATCAATCACCACGCGAATATCTCGCGTCGATTCATCACGAAGTCCGCGAATTCCCTCGAGTCTTTTCTCGCGCACAAGGTCGGCAATCTTTACAATGAGATTTGCTTTGTTTACACGAAAAGGAAGCGACGTAATAATAATTTGATTCGTATTTTTGTCTTCAATAATTTCTGCCTCTCCGCGACACACCACACCGCCGCGACCCGATGAATATGCGTGCCTAATATCTTTTTCACCAAACACAACGCCACCCATAGGAAAGTCTGGTCCTTTTACAAATTTCAAAAGGTCTTCTGTTGTTGCGTCGGGTTCATCAATAAGATGATTCGTGGCATCTACAAGCTCTCCCAAATTGTGCGGAGGAAAGTTGGTCGCCATACCCACCGCAATACCGAGCGTACCGTTCAAAAGCAAGTTTGGCAGAGACGCAGGAAGAACCATGGGCTCTTTTTTTGAGGCATCGTAGTTAGGCTTAAAATCAACCGTCTCGCGGTCGATATCATGCAAAAGCTCCCCAGTGATGCGCGACATTTTTGCTTCAGTATAACGCATTGCTGCAGCAGCATCGCCGTCGATAGAGCCGAAGTTTCCTTGTCCTACAACAAGCGGATAGCGAAACGAAAAATCTTGCGCCATTTTCACCATTGCCTCATATATTGAGGAGTCGCCGTGCGGATGGTACTTTCCCATCACATCGCCGACAACCGTTGCTGACTTACGAAATTTTGAAGTGTAGGTCAAACCCATTTCACCCATCGCAAACAGAATACGACGGTGCACCGGCTTTAAACCATCACGGACATCAGGAAGCGCGCGGTCGGTAATAACCGACATCGCGTAGTCGATGAAGCTTGTGCGCATCTCTTTGCCGATATCCATGGGAATGATATTCACATGAGGAACTGCAGGAGGAGTGTCTCCCGTAACCTTTTTTTCTTCGTCTTTTCGAGCCATAGTGTTCCTATACTACCATACCGACTGATAAAAATACAAACGGCTACTAGTGCAAATGACTGCGTTCTATATTGGCTTATTTCTTCCCTTTTAGGCTAGTCGTAGCCGTCTTTGAGTCAATGATCACAATTCCTGAAATATCAAAATCGCTCTCGAGTACTTTTGTTTCCGGCATTGGAGCATCGGGCGCAAATTCAATCACGGTCGCTTCAAGGCGAGGAGGAGCTTTAGGGGTCGAGGTTGCATCTGTCTGTTCTGTAGAAGTCGACAAAATAGAGCTGGGGAAAATTGCCTTGGCATCACTGACGACTCCACGAAACACTTCACCCATGCCGGCGAGCGGAGATAAAGTATTTTCTCGTGTTTTTTCACCTTTTGTTCTCGCGCCGAGCGATGAAATCCATACGAGTAAAATTATAGAAAAAATCCCTATCGTAAGACCAAGTATCACACGCTGTTTAATATGTTCAGGTTGTGCGCGTAATTTTTCAAGCATGAAAAAATTTATTGTGCCTTAACCACCACCACACTTCCCTCTTTCCCTTCCAAATCTTTTTTCTTGAATGTAAACTTTTCTGTTGTCTCGGTATTTTCACCACTCTCTTTCACCAACGCATCAAGTGCACCTTTTGTGTCAGCATAGTCCATAGGAATAACTACTTTTGTCTCAAGCGCCAGTGCGAGCTTGTATGCATTAGAAGCATTGAGCATTTCTTCGCCTCCAATAGGAACAAGGAGTACGTCAATTTCTCCAAGCCCTTCTTTTACTTCCCGAGAGAGTGCATCTGCAGAAGAAAGCGCGCCCAAAAAACAAAGATTTATTCCTTCAAACACCACTGAGTAAACCGTGTTGATTTTTTTCTCCCCGGCGTATGTTGCGTCAACGCCAAAACCTTTGATGAAAATACCATCAACTTCATATTCACCGGGACCGTGAATGACAAATGGCTCCTTGTCGCCGTGCGCACACTGTTCATGGCCATTGAAGTCAATGTGGTTGAGCGATGAAAGCACGACATCTGCGCCAAAACGCGATGCTTTGTATTTTGAGTCTTTGCCAATAGGGTTATAGGCAATAACCGTGTCCCCCAGCTGAATCTTAAAAAATTGCTTTCCGTAGTATGTGACGATCATAGACCCCATAGTAGCAGATTTTTTTAGGATTGGGAACGGTG
>JBBTWP010000001.1:0-17340 GCA_038062675.1 Patescibacteria group bacterium | reverse complement strand
CGAAATGCCGGCGACGCCGGCATTTCGCAGCACCGTTCCCAATCCCCCACCCCTTGACAAAAAAACTGTATCTGCTATACTACTCAGTACCCAATCGGAAGTCCTCCAAGGCACAACGAGGTGGGTTTTGTACTTTTTTCCGACTTTGCCAGCTAAAACAAGGAGATCACGATATGATTGTTCTTATCAACATCCTCATCTAATTCTTGGCCGCCGGTGATCACAGCAACAAGAGGAGAAAGAATATGACGAAAATTTCGTCAATCTTGCAAACAAAAGGAGAGCTCCAAAATGAATCACGCACGAGCAGGTCCCGCAGTTCGTACCACCCAGAAACTGTAGCATCGATTGAACGGCACCAAGCGAAGTAAGGCACCCGACACACAATGTACTAACCTACAATGTGTGTTACCCCCCCCAGTCTTTTGTCTGGGGGTTTTATTTTACCCCAATGCCGCCCACCACCCTTGCATCGTCAGCCCTTTAATGCTAGAGTACACCTGTTAATAACAAGTGAGAGCCGAGGTTAACCCTGCGCATTCCCGACATGACAGTCCTGCGCAGATCCGAGGCTCTTTTCCCGCTTGTCGGGATTTTTTAATTTTATGAAAGAACACAAAGAAAAAGAGGTAGAAAAAATAAAAGACGAGGCACCGTTGTCGCTCATGGCGACACTCATGAAGGATGCTCCCAATTCTCCCGAGGTGGACACATTGGTTGAAGGACCGGTCTTGGGTGTTGAGAAATCATGCGTGTACGTAAACCTTGCCCCATTCGGCACCGGTATTATTTTTGGTAGTGAATTCATCAACGCACGCGATGTCATCAAGAAATTGAACATCGGCGACATTATTACCGCAAAAGTTGTCGACAAAGAAAACGAAGACGGCTATATCGAGCTCTCTCTTAAGGAAGCACGCCAAGCTATTATTTGGAGCGAAGCCGAGGAAGCAATCAAATCAAAGAAAGCTCTCGAACTTCCCATCAAAGACGCCAACAAAGGAGGTCTCATTATTGAGTGGCAAGGCATTCAGGGATTCCTTCCTGCGTCACAACTCAAGACCGAGCACTATCCCCGTATTGAAGACGGCGACAAAGACAAAATTTTGGTTGAGCTCAAGAAACTCATCGGCAAACGCATTGCGGTCACCATTATTTCTGCTTCTCCAAAAGAAGGAAAGCTTATCTTCTCTGAAAAGGAACAGGGTGTTAAGGAGAAGCGTGAAATTTCCGGCAAATATTCTGTCGGTGATGAACTCGAGGGCACCATCTCCGGTCTCGTTGACTTTGGTGTCTTTGTAAAACTCGAAGATGGCATCGAAGGACTTGTTCATATCTCTGAAATCGGCTGGGGTCTCGTTGAGGATCCGCGCAAACTTTTCAAACTCAATGAAAAGGTTCGCGTCAAAGCAATCGAAATCAAAGACGGCAAAATTTCACTTTCTCTCAAAGCACTCAAAGACAACCCATGGAAGGATGCTGAAAAACGCTACAAGAAAGGCGCACAGGTCACTGGCGTGGTCATCAAGTTCAACCACTACGGCGCGCTCGTGTCACTCGAGGAAGGTATTGCGGGACTCGTACATGTTTCAGAGTTTGGTTCAGAAGAAAAACTCCGCAAGGTGCTCGAGCTTGGAAAAACCTATTCATTCACCATTACGCTCTTTGAGCCAAAAGAGCAGAAGATGACCCTTTCTCCCATCGAGAAAAAAGCGTAATATGCGCAAATAACAAAATACCCCGAACGCCGTAGGCGTTCGGGGTATTTTGTTGTACCACCCCACATCAATTCACCTGCCCTGTTGCCTTATCACGTCCTTCGGTGAGAATAAGTGCGAGTGCTTCAGCAGCCTTTTTTGTTGTTTTCTTCATCACCTCAAGCTCAGGTTTTTTAAATGGTCCAATAATAAAATCAAGGACTGCTTGCTCCCCTGCCGGCTTTTTCAACTTACCGCTTGGTGTCGTAGGGCAAATGCCAATACGCAATCGCGCAAACGCTGGCGTCTTGAGTGCTTTGATGATCGACTCAAGACCCTTGTGTCCACCCGAACTTCGGTTGAACGAAATTTTCATAGAACCAACTGGCAATGCGAGCTCGTCATACACCACAATCGTGCGCTCCGCATCTTTTGCGGTTTTTACTAAAGGCGCAACGCTCTTCCCTGAAACATTCATGAAGTTGTCCGGCAAGAGAAGTGTCACTTTATCTTTCCCAAATGAGCCCTTCGAGACGAGAGCTTTGAGCGTCTTATCCCCGCTCCATTCAGGAAAATCATTTTTTTTACGAAACACCTCGAGAACCATGCGTCCGGTATTGTGCCGCGTATTTTCGTATTCCTCCCCCGGATTTCCAAGTCCCACAATAATGTATTGCATATGTGAAATATGATAACAAATACAAGGTATTTTTACCTCTTGACTTTCCACATAATACATGTAATACTTTCTTTGGGTAGTTATTTTCACAACAACAAAGAGAGGAAATAAAAATGACACTGAGTCCTGCGGTTATCAAAAATTGCAAACAAAAATTGCAACAACTCCTGAAAGATACAGATAAAGACCGTGAAGCAATAATGACAGCACTCCAGAAAATGGAGGACAAAAAATACGGAACCTGTGTCAATTGTAAAAAAGAAATTAACCCAGAACGTCTCAAGTTCCTTCCAACAGCACTTCGTTGTGTTGAATGTCAAACCGATATAGAAAGAAGGGTGCAAGAAATAACAGCAAGAAGAGTGGCGTGTAACAGCACTCGAGTTTTGCTAAACTAAAAACAACCTAAAACCCCTGAAGCGCACGCGCTTCAGGGGTTTTTCATACCCACACCCCAGCTTGTCGATTAGCACACACCGTTAAACATGTGTTAAAATACCACCATCATGAATTTTAATAATCCCTTCAATGAGACATCGAGTTTTGAACGTGAAAAAAACTATGTACACCCTGCGGTAAAAAACGCTCACCGTACTGCAGAAAAAATGATCAAGGAGGACGCTATTGACCCCCACGATTTTATAGCGCTCTACGGCGAAGAAAATGTCGCGCGCGACCTCGCCTACGCCGAAAAACGAGAAAAAGGATTTACGCGTGATGCAAACAAAGTGTACGCTGAAGTTCTTGAAGCGGTGCTCTATGACCAAATCGAGCTCTCGGACTGGTTTGGACCAAAAGCACGCACCACAAAAACATCGTTCTATGATGACATTGTAAATGGGAGTGATCTCATCCTTGAGCTCGAGGAACTCAACCAAACACTTTCGCACTTGTCCCTTTCTGTCGACGTCACCTTTGGTACCACTACCGAAGAAAAAAAATTTGCTGCAATCAAGGAAAAAATTGATGCAGGGACGTTAGGCGGAATAAAATACTTTCATTCCGAGAAAGGAGGGTTCCGCGGAGAATTAAGCAAAGTTCCCCAAGTAGTAATTGGCGTTGAAAAAGATATAGTAATACAATTGGCAGGACTTTGGATGGGGGAACATGGTCGCAATAAAGAAGGTAACGCAAAACTCGCCACACACCCGATACAGCGCATTATCCTCACAGAAATCCTCCTCCAACTTATTACGTTCAAAAATTACGCAGAAGAAACCGGAAAGAAATCTCTCGTTCCCATCTACCAAAAAAATATTACCGTCCTTGAAGACATCTTGAAGGAAAAACCTCCCATCGATATAGGGGAACTCAAAAATGACAAGGTATTCACCGCAATCAAAAGCTCGCTTTCTTTGTTTAAAATAACCAAATAACACCACACAACACATTCCCCTCTTGCAGCAAGGGCTCTCTTGTTCTATGATGAGTGCAACTTCCCTCATGAACGACAATATCACAACCACACCACCTTCACTCAAGCCTGAGCAGAAAAAAACATTTCGTGAAGAAGCGTTGGAAACATTTCGTTTTGTCCTCATCGCACTTGCGATCGTCGTTCCGGTTCGCATGTTTGTGGCTCAGCCGTTCTTTGTCTCGGGTGCATCAATGGACCCAACCTTTGCCGACCACCAGTACCTCATCGTCGATGAAATCTCCTATCGATTCACCGAGCCTGCTCGCGGCGAAGTTGTCATCTTTAAATACCCCCAAAACCCTTCCCAGTATTTCATCAAACGCATCATCGGACTTCCGGGTGAAACCGTCCTAATTACAGGTGCGGGGCAAGTCACCATAAAAAGTAAAGACGCAAAGATCACCACAACACTCAATGAACCCTATGTTGCATTCCCTAAGTCTGACAACATAGAACGTACGCTTGGCGCAAATGAATATTTTGTCATGGGCGACAATCGTGCTGGAAGTTTTGACTCACGACTCTGGGGACCGCTCGAACGCGACCTCATCGTGGGAAAAGCGCTCGTTCGCCTCTTCCCCTTTTCAACCGCAGAATTACTTCCCGGTCAGTTTAAACAAACACAATAATTATGACCCAAGAAAAACCAAAAAAGACCAAGTCTGAAGATATCGCAAGCCCCAAAGGAATGCGTGATATTATCGACAAAGAGTATTACGCGTACCAAGGTTTTTTTGAAAAGGCTTCCGAGGTTGCTATCTATTACGGCTTCCGTCCAATAGAAACTCCCATCCTTGAACGCGACACTGTTTTCACTTCAAGCCTCGGTGTTGGCACCGACATTCGCGACAAAGAAATGTACACACTCCGCACCAAGGGTGGCGATGTGCTTGCAATGCGCCCTGAAGGCACAGCTGCGGTGATGCGCGCCTATATTCAAAACGGAATGCAAGCACTTCCACAACCCGTAGCACTTTACTATTACGGTCCTTACTTCCGCCACGAAAACCCACAGCGCGGACGTTTACGCGAATTCCGTCAGTTTGGGCTCGAACTCCTCGGCACCCAAAAGAGCATCGCTGACGTACTTGTTATTCGCACTATCACCCTCATTCTCGAAGAAGCCGGTTTCAAAAATCTTTCAGTCGAAATTAATTCTATTGGTGACAAAGAATGCCGTGGCGGATACATTCGCGAGTTGACCAACTACTACAAAAAACATCTTGCCGAACTTTGTACCAACTGCAAAGAGCGCATCAAGACAAACCCACTTCGCTTGCTCGACTGCAAAGATGCACAGTGCCAAGACATCAAAGCCGGTGCACCAACTCCCATCGATTCACTTTGCAACGAATGTCGCAAACATTTCAAAGAAGTTATTGAGTGTTTGGAGGCAGTAAAAATCCCCTACCGCATCAACAATAATCTTGTTCGTGGACTCGACTACTACACACGTACCGTTTTTGAAATCATCGACCTCGGTAACCCCGGTGCAGAACCTACCGGTGAAGCACCTCTCTCAATCGCATCTGGTGGGCGCTACGACTACCTCGCAAAAGCACTCGGTAGCAAAAAAGAAGTATTCGGTGTAGGTGGTGGTATTGGCGTCGACCGCGTACTCATGTCTCCTTCCCACAAAACGCTCGACCCGCGCATTATTAAAAAGCCAAAAGTATATTTTATCCAACTTGGATTCGAAGCAAAACTTAAAAGTTTGGCGATTATTGAAATCCTCCGCAAACTTCATGTTCCTCTTGCGCAGTCTCTTTCAAAAGACAGCCTCGGGCAACAGCTTGCCGTAGCAGAACGCAGTGGTGCGCCGTACGCAATCATATTCGGACAAAAGGAAGCGATTGACGGCACCGTCATTGTTCGCAATATGCAAACTCGTTCTCAAGAAACAGTCAAGATTGCCGCGCTTGCTGACTTTGTGAAGCACATCAAAGAGGAGTTAAAATAGTGTTTTACCAAAAGTGCTCAAGTAAAAACCCCGAGATATTACTGGGGTTTTTACTTGCATGCAACCACATCAAAATAGAGGAAAGTCCGCCCATTGCAAAGGAAAAGTTTTTATGCTAAAGTTCCTCCTATGACTACGGTAAATGCAGAAGTAAAAAAGAACAACAATGAGAACGCTATTAGCCTCATCCGCCGCTTCACCAAGCGCGTGCAGAGCTCAGGCGTCCTTCCTCGTGTTCGTTCTATTCGTTGGAGTCAGCGCAAGCCTTCACACTTCAAAATGAAGAAAAGCGCACTCGTTGTTCTTGCTATGCGCAAAGAATACGAGCGCTTGAAGAAACTTGGCAAGCTTCCTACAAAATAAAAAATGTTGACGATTCGCAACACAACAAAAGGCAAGCTTCCACGCTTGCCTTTTGCTCGCATGACAGAGGCCACACTCGGTCGGGACTATGAACTTTCTTTTGTCATCGTGAGTCCAAAAAAATCACGAGAGCTCAACCGCACCTATCGTGGAAAAGATTCTTCGACAAATATTCTTTCATTTCCTCTTGATACAAAAGAAGGAGAAATTTTTCTTGACCTCGCAAAAGCGCGCAAAGAAGCGCCTCTTTTTGAGCGTAACTATTCGAATTTCATTGGCTTTTTGTTCATTCATGCATTATGCCATTTGAAAGGTTTCGAACATGGTAGTACAATGGAGAGACAAGAGCGGAAAATTCGCGCCCTTTTCAATATATAATCCATGCGTAGCCCTGTTAAACGTATTGCAACCGGTATCGATGTCGGCACCCATGCCACGCGCGTGGTGGTTGCTATGCACACACGAGGGGAAACTCCCCGCATTGTAGGAACGGGTGTTTCGGAAACACGCGGACTCCGCCATGGATACATTGTCAACAAAGCTGATGCCATGAAAAGCATCGGAGTTGCAATTGCTAACGCTGAAAAAATGGCGGGGTTTAAAATAAAAAACGCTCTTCTCTCGATTGGAGGCGTCAGTCTCGAATCATTCATTTCCCATGGAAGTACTATCATTTCGCGCGCATCCGGCGAAGTCACCGATCAAGATATTAAAAAAGTAGCGACCGATGCGGAAGACAACCTCTCCCATCTTGCCAATAAGCGCATTGTCTACCGCGTACCCCTGCGCTACAAGCTCGATGGCAAAGAAGTGCTTGGCGATCCTCGTGGAATGATTGGCACAAAACTTGAAGTGAAGTTTCTCTTTGCAACTTCACTCGAGCAACACTTAGATGAAATGATTCAGGTTATTGAGGAGCTCGGCATAGAAGTCGACGATGTCATCCCCTCACCCATCGCCGCAAGCAAAGTGGCACTCAACAAAAAACAGTCCTCAGTAGGATGCATTCTTGCAAACATTGGCGCCGAGACCGTCTCTGTTGCTGTTTTTGAAAATGAGATTCCCATCTCCCTTCAAGTCTTTCCCATTGGCTCAACCGACATTACCAACGATATCGCCCTTGGCCTTAAAATTCCACTCGAAGAAGCCGAGAAGGTAAAGCTTTCAGGTTTTGGTGGCACACACTCAAAGAAAAAACTTGACGAGATTATCGAAGCACGCCTCTGCGACATGTTTGAACTCATCGAAGCACATTTGAAAAAAATAAATCGTAACGGGCTTCTCCCTGCGGGCATCATCCTCACGGGTGGTGGTGCGGGTGTTGCAACCATCGAAGACCTTGCAAAAGCAATCCTCAAACTTCCTTCCACCACCGCCCGTCCTCTTGGGGCGACCGGAAGCAAGCACCCCATCAAAGACGCCTCATGGCTCGTAGCATACGGTCTCGCACTCCATGCATTTGAAAAACCGGAACAGTCCGAAGAATTCCAAATCTGGGAAACCATAAAAAGCTGGGTAAAACCATTTTTGCCTTAAGTTTTGGATTAAATATATTTGTAGGTAACTGCAATACTTCAACCCTGTGCCCTCCTTTTGGACATAAGTTTTTTCAAAAAATTGACTACCCTCAGCTCTTGTTTTGTGTACTATAACCCTATTTGTCTTCCCCCCTTACTTCTGGTATTCTAGAGGTACTCTTCCCGAAAATTAACAGTATTAAATAAGACTATCCCGTATGGTAAAAGTAGAACCAGAAGTAGCAGCATTCGCACGAATCAAAGTTATTGGCGTAGGGGGTTCCGGCAAAAATGCCGTGAATCACATGGTGAGCTCGAAAATCAAAGGTGTCGAGTTTATTGTCATGAATACCGACGCGCAAGACTTGCATCACTCACTTGCTGGGAAAAAAATTCACATTGGGAAAAATCTTACGCGCGGACTTGGCACCGGCATGAATCCTGAAATAGGACGCCGTGCCGCAGAAGAAACCAAAGAAGAAATTCAGGGTGTCCTCAAAGGCGCCGATATGGTTTTCATTGCGGGTGGTATGGGTGGCGGTACTGGCACAGGAGCCGCACCTGTCGTTGCTGGTATTGCGAAGGAACAGGGTGCGCTCACCATCGGCGTCGTGACACGTCCCTTCACCTTTGAAGGTTCCCATCGTGGACGCGTCGCAGAAGCAGGTCTCGAGGAACTCCGCAAACAAGTTGACGCGCTTATTGTTGTCCCCAACGACCGCATTCTTTCCGTCGCAGACAAAGAGACGACATTCAAATCCGCGTTTACTATGAGCGATGAAGTTCTTCGACAGGCAGTTGAAGGCATCTCCGACCTCATCACCATGCCCGGCATCATCAATGTCGACTTTGCTGATATTCGTGCCGTACTCGCAGACGCTGGTTCTGCACTCCTCGGTATTGGTTCTTCAAGCTCTGAAAACCGTGCTCAAGAAGCAGCACTTGCAGCCATCAATTCTCCCCTTCTCGACCTCTCCATCTCCGGCGCAAAAGGCGTTCTCTTTGCTATTGCCGGAGGCGACGACCTTAAAATGCACGAGATCAACGAGGCTGCAAAGATTATCACTGAGGCCATCGACCCCGACGCCCGCGTAATCTTTGGTGCCATCCGCGACGAGAAACTCAAAAAGAACGAAATCAAAATCACGGTCATCGCCTCCGGATTTCCTGAGACTGTCGACCGTCGCAATCTTTTGGCTTCAAACACTTCAAAGCAAACTCCCGTGCACAACGAACCTCGCGAGAAGCATGAAATCCACAACAGCATGATAGAGCGCAATCCGAAAAAAGTTGAAACTCCGCGCGAGCAAAACATTCCGGCAACTCCGGCTCAAAAACCTGCAACACAAACAGCAGAAAAAGAACCTGTCGCCATCATCGATCTCGACAACGAAATCGAAGAAGATTGGAGTGCTGTTCCCGCTTTCCTTCGCCGTCCGAAAAAAATGTAATTATCAATTTGGTTAATTTATAAATATCTTACTTCGCATGCAAAATTCTTACGACCTTGTCATCATTGGTGGTGGACCAGCCGGAGCTTCAGCTGCCATTTATGCAGCACGTAAACGCCTCAAGACGCTCATTCTTGCAGAGTCATTTGGTGGACAATCAGTTGTTTCTACTGATATTCAGAATTGGATTGGCACCGTTTCAATTTCCGGAGAGGAGCTTGCTTCAGCACTTAAAAAGCACATGGAAGCATACGCGGATGAAACACTCGTGTTAAAAGAAGAGCGTGTCAATCAAGTTCAA
The DNA here is from genome assembly GCA_038062675.1 of Patescibacteria group bacterium. Classification (GTDB taxonomy): domain Bacteria; phylum Patescibacteriota; class Minisyncoccia; order Phycocordibacterales; family UBA1550; genus UBA1550. Next base: position 7,955 of record JBBTWP010000001.1, on the reverse strand, counting down.
GGCAACAACGGTAAATTTTTAACAATAACCGACAAAGGTTCGTACGAATCACGCGCGGTGCTCATTGCTGCCGGAAGTCGCCGACGCAAAATTGAAGCTATTGGCGCGGACAAATTTGAACACAAGGGGCTCACCTATTGCGCATCGTGCGACGGCCCACTGTTTTCAGGGCAAGACCTTGTGGTTCTTGGTGGTGGCAACGCAGCATTTGAGACAGCGGCACAGCTCCTCGCTTATGCAAAAAGTGTTACCCTCATCAACCGTGGGCCCGACTTCTATCGCGCAGATTCATTGACCGTGGAAAAAGTGCTTTCGCACCCCAACATGCACACGATTAAAAACGCAGAAATTTTAGAAATTAAAGGTGACAAATTTGTAAACGGTCTGGTGTATCGCGATAATGAGACAAAAGAAACAAAAGAGGTTGCGACCGGTGGAATTTTTGTGGAAATCGGACAACTTCCCAACACAGAGTTTCTTGGAAACCTTGTTGAGCTGTCAAAATACAAACAAATTGTCATCGACCCACGCACGCAAAAAACTTCACTCCCGGGCATCTGGGCTGCCGGAGACTGCACCGACATCTTCTACCACCAAAACAACATTGCCGTTGGCGATGCTATCCGTGCGCTCGAAGACATTTACGTTACGCTCCATACAAGATAACGCACTCGCAACAAATTATTCTTCTTGTACGCCATAAACTAAAGGTATATAATTAATGGTATGGAATGGCTCCCCGCACTCGTCCTCGTTCACATTGTCGGAGCTGTCCTTGGCGCTGGTGGTGCGACATTTGCTGAGATAAATCTTGTGCGCGCTCTCCGTGACGGGGAAATTTCTCCCGACGAAAGTGAGCTCATGAAAGGAGCCTATGCTGTTTTACGCCTTGGCTTCTTTTTATTGGTTCTCTCAGGGTTTGCCTTCTTGCTCTATTTCCGCCTTATGGATAAAACGGAATTTCTCTACTCGCCTGAATTCTGGGCAAAATTAACCATCATTGGAGCCCTTTCTGTAAACGCAATATTGCTCCAAACTCGAAAAATCAATATTCTTTGGGGAAGCGCTATTTCCCTCACCTCGTGGTACGCAGCACTCATTTTGGGCGTCCTCCGCAAAATGGACTATCCCTATTTCGCCACACTTCTCGTGTATGTCATTTCTGTCGTAGTTATGTTCTTTATCGTTCGCGCCGTTCACAAGAAGTTTTGTCCTCCACACACAACTAACCAAAAAACATCATGACACCACTTCTCGTCTACACACTTATCACCCATGTGATGACCGGCATATTGGCTATTGGCCTCGTACATTTGGTGTTCATGCATTTTCTTAAAAAAGCCCCTTCGTGGAAATATCTCCAAGCACTTTCCGGCTGGTCGGTAATTCTCTTTTTAGTGTCATGGGCAACTTCTGCATTTTACTACGTTACTTACTATGGCAAAGCAGTCAAGCCAAAAATTATGGGGGGTGCATATCCGTGGGCGCACCAAGTATTCATGGAGGCAAAAGAACACGTTTTCGTCCTTCTTCCCTTTTTAACCCTCGCATTATGGTTAATGATTCGCCTTCTTGCCAAAGAGCAAGATGAGAAGCTGAAAAAAGCCGCAATGTTCGTCGCCTTCATCACATTATCGCTTGGTGCATTTATTGCCCTCTCCGGTATCTTGATCTCCGGCGCAGTACGTTAATTATATATTTATGGATACCAACAACGACAAAAAAATTCAAAAGATACAGGCCGCGGCAGAAGGAATTATTGTGGTCGCAGTAGTGCTCGCCGTCCTTACTATCGTTGGAGAACTATGGGCTCCCCTCAAAAACACCCTCAAAAGTATTTTTACCCATCACTGGCTGGGGAAAAGCGCGCTTTCGATCATTTTCTTTGCAGTTATTTTTCTGATTCGATCAAACATGCACGCGGACATGACAAAACTTCCCCGCAAGATCTACGCTGCGGTTTGGATCTCTGCTCTCTCGGCTTTCGCAATGACAGCATTCTTCATCGCGCACACCCTGCATCTTTTCTAGTAAGTGTGACGAGACTATCTCAATTCAATGATTGTTTCTGATTCGCGAGGTACACTCATTACCACTTTTTGTTTTCGCGCATAGGCGACGAGTGCCTTACGACACTCGTCGTGATTTGGAATAGTTTCCGCAACCAGCGCCCAAAACTTTTTCGAATGATCAAACGCACCCAAATGACAAAGCTCATGTACAATAATATAATCTTGAAGATGCTCAGGGAGAAGCGCAATACGATAATTGAAATTGAGATTCCCCTGCTTTGAACAGCTCCCCCATCGTGAGCGCTGATTTCTAATAGCGACCCTTTGGTAAGCAAACCGGTAGTGAGCGTTGAACTTTGCGAGCTTTTGATGCACAATCACTCGCGCAACCTCTTTGTGTGCTTGGTAGGCCTTTTTAGGGCCTCCCAGAGCCCCCACACGGCGTCTCCGCACACGCACGACGCGATATCCAGAAGGGATGAGTCCGAGAAATTTTCTGATGGCAGTCCGCAGCATACAACACACATTATACCGCAAGCAGAGCGACTGTCTCGAATTCTTTTTGTGTCACGGGCGTGATAGAGAGCCGACTGCCGAGCTCGAGCATGCGCAGTCCTCGCAAATCTTTATGTTCACGCAGTGCGCGAATGGAAACCCCTTCTTTAAATTTTTTTTCAAACGCAACGTCAACCAAAAACCACATTGGCTTTTCTTTGGTCGCTCGCGGTTCATAGTACATTCCTCCTTTCTCAAACTGTGTCGGATCCGGATACGACTTTGAGTTCACGCGTGCAAGCCCATACACACCCGGCTCTTTGCAACTCGAATGATAAAAAAGTACACCGTCCCCCACCTGCATATCATCACGCATGAAATTGCGCGCTTGATAGTTACGCACGCCCGACCACGCCGTTTTCCTATCGCGCTTGAGGTCGTCGATAGAGTAGCTCATGGGCTCAGTCTTCATGAGCCAATATTGTTTTTCCTTTTTCATTTCGCTACATTATATCACCACAAAGAAAGCGATAGCGCCTTTCAAAAATACGCGATCAAAAAAAGGCAAATGAAGTCCCGCCTCTTTGATTCGCTCCATGTGTTCCCGAAGCACTTTTTCCGCAAGATCGTCCCACTGCATACCGAGAGCACCCGCATCCGGCGCAAGATCTTTAAACAACATAATCGAGTGATAGAGCGCCTTCCGCTGAACACGAATGATTCTTTTTCGTATCGTGCCGTCAGTGTCACTCTCGAGAACTTTCTTGAGCTCACGCACCCCAAACGCCACATGGCGCACTTCGTCCTTGAGTATTGTGGCAAAGGTACTGTGAATAAGATTGTCTCCGTATTCACCCTGTTGACGACAGAGGGTAATCGCAAGCCCTTCTATAATAAAATTATGTATCAAAATGCACACCGCCCAATCCTTTTCTTTGAGTGCGGGCTCTGCGAGCTTGTGAAGCCTGTCCATTTGTGGAGAAATATGCTGAACAGGACGCTCCATCTTTGAAACCACGTCCGTAAGAAGCTCGAGATGTGTGTTTTCTTCTTTTTGCTGTTGCAACAAAAAATCTCGCGCCTCTGCACTCGGAGCAAAAGTACTCATGGTTGAACAATAGTCAATGGCACACGACTCCCCATACAGTATTTGGAGTAAATAGTGAAAGCGCGCGCGTTTGTATTCATCGGATTCCCAATCAGCAACTTTTTTACGTGAAAATCGCATGAGAGATATCACTATTTCAAATCCGCAACCTGAAGTGGACTTTGAATTTCCGGTGGCGTCATGTCAATCTCTCCAAATTGTTTCTCGTAGTTTTGCACCTGCCCCTGCGCCCACAAGGCAATGCTTTTCATAACCTGCGGTGTCGTCGCAAACGAGTCAATACTATTTCCCGATGTCAGTGCAAACGAAAAAATCTCCTTTCCATACGCCCCCACCGCACCATCGCAAAACTTCTTCGGCAGTTGGTTAAAATCAATTTTCTTTGGGTCAATCATAATTGTATTGTAGCACGAAAGTAATCCCACTCCTTGTCTTCTTCAAAATCATTTAATTCGCTTATGGTGACCTCACCGGGAATCTCCCGCGACTAAACTTTTGCCGTCGCAAAAGTTTGTCTGGGCACCGCCTCGCGGTCTCGCAAGGTTACTCGCCAACGCTCCGGCGTTCGATTCCCGGACGCAAGCAAAGCCATTTGCTTGCTTGAGGTCACAGCTTCTCGCTACGCCTCGAACCTGTGTGATCACAAGTTACTAAGTTTATTCGAGTGATTACACTCTCATAAACGTAAGTACTTGCCGACCCCGGCTCGTGGTTTTGCGTGGTCGCAAAACATCACTCCGCCTTCACACTCGCCCGCACGCAAAGCAGTTTGCGTGCTTTGCGCTCGTGTGACCTCACCGGGAATCGAACCCGGGTTTTATCCGTGAAAGGGATACGTCCTAGCCGCTAGACGATGAGGCCTCATTACTTCCAGGTTTCCCCAAAAGAATGTGCCTAGTATACCAATTTTTGTCAAAAATGCAAAAAAATGATAGGATTGTAATCGTTCTTATCCCTCCTTGCGAGGGGCGAAAATTTGGAACATATTGGAGATGTGGCTGAGTGGATGGAATATGGACTGCTCCATATTCCATCTGAGTACGGAGCACGAAGTGGCAACCGCTCAGCCCACAGTCTCTGAGTGTAACGAAGAGCGACAATTTGAAATATATTGGAGATGTGGCTGAGTGGTTGAAGGCACCGGTTTCGAAAACCGGCATGTGGGTAACTGCATCAGAGGTTCGAATCCTCTCATCTCCGCAAGGAAAACATTAAAATTTATTTTTTAAAAATTACGGACAATTAGCTGTTTTGGTTAGTCGAGTCACTTGGCATTAAAATATGTACAAAAGTTTGTTAAAATAGAATAACGGGCAATTAGCTCAGCTGGTTAGAGCGCCACATTGACATTGTGGAGGTCGGAGGTTCGAGTCCCCCATTGCCCACCAAGAAGCACGTACCCTAGACTTTACCATTATTTTATGATATGATACCGCCTAATGAAATGGATTATTTTCACAGGTACATGGCGTCTCACCAACAAAGAAGTTGAGAATGATGTTCGCAAAGCAGCGCGCCGTATATTTGAAAACGGCGATGGATTAGTAACGGGTGGCGCGACTGGTGTCGACTATTTTGCTATGGACGAATTCATAAAGCTAAATCCCGAATGTACTCGCATACGAATTTTTATCCCTGCACGACTCCACCATTTTATTGCTGATTACCATAAAAATTGGAAACATGCCCCACTCAACGAGGCGGACATTGATAGTCTTGAATACCTCCTGAAGCTCATCAAAGAGCGTAATCCAAGCGCAGTCTTTGAAGTGCGAAAAGAAAGTGGGGATATTACTCAAGCTGAGTATGACCTGCGCCACAACGAAGAAGTCACATTCTCAGACGAAGTCCACGCATTCCAAGTTAACAACAGTTCCGGAACGGGAGATACTATCAGGAAAGCCAAAGAAGCAGGTCTTCCGATCACTCTTCACAAAACATATCAGATTTAATTTAACCCACAACTATGTCCACACTTGCATCACTTACACTTTTATTTTTCGTACTCTGGGTTTTGAGTTTTTTCGTATTCCATATTGCTGGTTTTCTTATCCATATCTTGCTCATTGTGGCTATCGTGATGGTCCTCGTACGCATCATTCGCGGGGAGAATCCGTTTAAGTAGTTACATGTGACTACAATCCAGGATTGCCTACGTCACCAAATGTGTGCTATAGTACATGTATGAAAAAAGCGCCAGCAAAAACATTAAATCTCTCAGTCATTATAGAAAAAGATGAGTCGGGGTATTTTGTGGGAACAGTCCCCTCTCTTCGCAGTTGCTACACACAAGCAAAGACTTTACCTGAACTCTACGCACGTCTCCAAGAGGTGGTGTCCCTCTCACTTGAGGTTGAACAAAAGCTTTTTAAGCAAACGGTAAAGCAAAACCAGTTTGTAGGGATTCAAAATCTAGAATTTTCACGCTAAGGCTGTATGCCAAAAATCACGCCCATTACCGCACAAAAGCTCATCAAGGTATTAATGAAACTTGATTTCGAAGAAGTGCGCATCAGAGGAAGCCACCACTTTTTTGTACATCCAATCTCAAAAAAATCAACGACAATTCCCGTGCATCGAAACGAAGTTTTGGGTATAGGAATTCTAAGGCAAATTTTGAGGGATATTGATCTCCCTCTTGATCGATATGAAAAACTACGTTTAGGAAAATAATATTATGCGCATCCTAGCCATCGAAACCAGCTGTGACGAAACCGGTATTGCCATTCTTGAGACAAAGGGGGTTTTTGATGCGCAGGACGGTACTGCGGAGATAAAAGTGCTTGCGGACATCATTCTTTCACAGGCGCAACTGCATGCAGAATTCGGGGGAGTCTTCCCTGCCCTTGCGCGCCGCGAGCATGCAAAAAATATTCTCCCCATCATTGTAGCTGCACTCAAGTCAGCAGGACTTCATGACGTACTCCAACAACCGCGTGTCACAACCACAGAAGAGACTCAAAAACTTTCTGAAATTCTTGCCAAAGAGCCCGATCTTCTTCTTGAGTTTTTCGCGACGATTCTTTCCCTGAGGACTCCCGCCATCGACGCCATTGCTGTTACATCGGGTCCAGGGCTCGAGCCTGCACTCTGGGTTGGCATCAACACCGCCCAAGCGCTTGGTTTCTTGTGGAATGTGCCCGTGATTCCGGTGAACCACATGGAGGGGCACATTATGGCGTCGCTCCTTGTTACTCAAAAGGAGCAGGATGGAAAAAAAGTATTTACGCTTTCTGTTCCTCGCTACCCTGCACTTGCACTCTTGATTTCTGGTGGACACACTGAGCTTGTGCTTATGCCAAGTCCCGACACGTACCAAATCCTCGGGCAAACACGCGACGATGCTGTTGGTGAGGCATTCGACAAGGTTGCGCGCATTTTGGGTTTAGGTTACCCCGGTGGACCCGAAATATCAAAGCTCGCAGAGACTGCACCGCACGCCGAAAAACCTCCCTACCCACTTCCCCGCCCCATGCTCCATTCAAAAGATTACGACTTTTCATTTTCGGGTCTCAAAACCGCCGTGCTTTATACGGTGAAAAAAATTTCTCCGCACGAACTTACAAACTCGGTCAAAGCATCTATTGCTAAAGAATTTGAAGACTCAGCGACAGAAGTCCTTCTTACAAAGACTCTCGCCGCAACAGAGGAGTACGGTGTGCGTGAAATTATTTTGGGTGGTGGTGTGAGCGCCAACAAAAAAATCCGCGCTGCATTTCGTGAAGCAATCACGGAAAAATTTCCCGACACCACCCTCTTCATCCCCGACCACGCCCTCTCCACCGACAACGGTCTCATGATCGGTATCGCGGGACTCCTTCGCGCCAGTAAAAACAACGGAGCGCCCTCTACGAATATTCGCGCTCAAGGAACAATGCGGTTGTAAAATTTGCAGAGTAAAAAGAAAAACCACCGAAATTATGAGGTGGTTTTTTGAACTTCTAAATTGTAAACGGCTTGTTGACGAGCTCGAGAAATTCTACCTCGCCGGTAGTGTTAACATTTTTAGCGTAATAGTATGGGCGATTGCAGTTGTTGCACGCTGGCAGAGAATACTGAAATTTTCCATGAGCCCAACCGACGACGTCTTTTACAACTGCACCTCTGCAGTCATGACAGAGGTTTCCATGGAGCGGCGTAAACTTTTGCATGCGTTCATGAATTTCATGCTTAAGCATTTTGCAGTCTTCATCGCTTAAGATCGGTAGACTTATGTTGCTCATATATGTACCCTCTTTCTGTGTCTATCAAAAAACATACCACATTTTGTAAAAATGACAAATTTCTGTCAGACCAAAGCTAAAAGTGCATCTACCTGTAAGTAAGTATCTGTGTTCTAA